>NZ_JBHOFX010000004.1:0-406111 GCF_043419765.1 Psychrobacter nivimaris
ACAAAGGTCTTCGCTTCGCTATTCGTGAAGGCGGCCGTACTGTAGGCGCTGGTGTTGTTGCTAACGTATTGAACTAAGACTTAAGTCTCAGTAATGAGCTTATGAATTAGTCATAAAAAAGGCCATCCTATTTAGGGTGGCCTTTTTTTATTGGTGGAAGTAAATCATTACTAAAAATAGAATAAGAGCTTTAGCGAAATAATAACTCACGATATGTGAGATAGAGATAATTATTTGTTAGATAGCATATTGTAATCTACGGCATAGCTTGTTATATTATCGCTGCACTTAACGCTAGCAGCTGTTTTAGATTGCGGCAGTGCAAAATCAGGTAAAATTAATAATTTTGCCGTCAAGGGCTTGCATTCTATGCTAAATATTGTATAATGCTGTCCTTTACACCCATAGGCGATTGGCTCAATTGGTAGAGCATCGGTCTCCAAAACCGAGGGTTGTAGGTTCGAGTCCTACATCGCCTGCCATCTTCTTATCACATCTTTGTTGTACCCCACCACCTCCGAAGCGAGTTCTTTATGAGCAATGATCAAGATAACCTCGAGACTAAGTTATCTGATGCCAAGGCGGTTGCTGGTGGAATGCTGTCTAAAAACAAGCATGTTTCAGCTAGCGGTACTACTGCTGTTGAAGTGGCTAAGACTGGCTCAATAAAAGATTTGATTTTGTGGCTACTTGCCGCAGCTGTATTAATCGGTGCGACTCTAGTAAATCAATACTTACCGGGCTATTGGCAACCTGCCAACGACGTTTGGGTACGTATTGGTATTATTGTCGCACTTGTTGTATTTGCATTAGTCTGTTTGGCGCTAACGCATCAAGGCCGTGCTTTTAAAATATTGTTAAAAGACGCTGCCGTTGAGCTTCGCCGAGTGACATGGCCAGGTAAAGACGAAACCTTTCAGTACACATGGCAAGTGATTGTCGTGATTGCGATTGCCGGTTTCTTTATTTGGTTATTGGATAACTTTTTTAATTGGTTCGTTGGTATCTTTATCGGTTAATAGCACGTATTAGTGACTATTAGCGAGATATTTACTCATAACGACTTATTTATAATGATCAGGAGCGTGATATGCGTTGGTATATTGTCCAAGCGTTTTCAGGATATGAAAAACAAGTACAACGTTCATTAACTGATCGTATTAACCGTAGTGACTTTGCTGAGTCATTCGGTGATGTATTGGTTCCTACTGAAGAAGTCGTCGAAATGAAAGACGGCAAAAAACGTAAGAGTGAGCGCAAGTTCTTTCCTGGATATGTATTGATCCAAATGGAAATGAACGACAATACTTGGCACATCGTAAAAGACTGCCCTCGTATTATGGGCTTCATCGGTGGTACGCCTGAGATGCCTGCACCGATTACGCAAGTAGAAGCTGATCGCATTTTAAACCGTTTGAACCAGACTGAGACTGACCCACGTCCTAAGACTCTATTTGAGCCGGGCGAAGAGTTGTTGGTTATCGATGGTCCATTTACTGACTTTAAAGGGTTGGTAGAAAAAGTGGATTATGAGAAGTCTAAACTACATCTAACGGTAAACGTATTTAATCGACCTACACAGGTTGAGCTTGAATTTAGTAAAGTTGAAAAACTAGACTAAACGAGCAAAAAGTTCATCAACCGGGGAGCTGTTAGTCAATTAGGTATATACCATGTTGATTTGGCGCTATTACCCATTTAGGAGAGTATCATGGCTAAGAAGATTGATGGTTACATCAAACTGCAAGTGCCTGCAGGCAAAGCAAATCCTTCACCACCTATTGGTCCAGCTTTGGGTCAAAAAGGCGTGAACATCATGGCGTTCTGTAAAGAATTTAACGCTGCGACCTCAGGCCAAGAGCCAGGTCTACCGATCCCAACTGAGATCACAGTATACAGCGACAAATCTTTTACCTTCATCATGAAGTCACCACCAGCTGCATACTTACTACGTAAGGCTGCTGGTATTGCTAAAGGTTCAGGTACACCGAACACTGCTAAAGTTGGTAAAGTTGACCGTGCACAACTAGAAGACATCGTTAAGACTAAGAATGCAGATTTAACTGCAGCTGATCTTGACGCTGCTGTTCGTACCATCGCTGGTACTGCACGTTCAATGGGTATTACCGTGGAGGGTGTATAATGTCTAAGCTAACCAAACGTCAAAAAGAAATTCAAAGCCGTATTGATAACGAAAAACAGTACACTATTGAAGAAGCGGTTCAAATCCTAAACGATTTGCCAGCGCTAAAATTCAAAGAGTCTATCGATATCGCAGTAAACTTGGGCGTTGACCCACGTAAATCTGATCAAGTAGTTCGTGGTGCAACCAACCTGCCTGCTGGTACTGGTAAAACCAAACGCGTTGCTGTATTTGCTCAAGGCGCTGCTGCTGAAGCCGCTAAAGAAGCTGGTGCAGACATCGTTGGTTTTGAAGACCTAGCAGAGCAAATCAAAGCCGGTAACATGGACTTTGATGTTGTTATCGCAGCTCCAGATGCTATGCGTGTTGTTGGTCAGTTAGGTACTATCCTAGGCCCACGTGGTCTAATGCCTAACCCTAAAGTTGGTACAGTAACGCCAAACGTTGCTGAAGCTGTGACTAATGCGAAAGCTGGTCAGGCTCAGTACCGTGTTGATAAAGCTGGTATCATCCATGCAACTATCGGCCAAGTTGGTTTCACTGCTGATCAAATCGAGCAAAACGCGCAAGCGATTCTTTCTGATCTAAAGCGTGCTAAGCCTGCTACTTCTAAAGGTACTTTCATTAAGAAAATTACCTTGTCTAGCACGATGGGTCCAGGTCTAACGATCGACGCTGTTCCTTATCGTACTGCTAAATAATTAAAGTTTTTATCTTCAAATATTTTGAATGATAAACACAAACAGTTTTTAAAGAATTAGGTCAGCGTAGTATTTGCTACGCTGTCTAAGACCGTAGGTAGAGAGTAGTTTAGAGTCATAGTTAGCGATCTTCGGATAGTTGCTTATGACAATAAGTCACTTTTGTTAATCGACGACAGATGAAAATCTTAGTTGTCCTACGCAGACGGTGGCCCACACAGTTTAAGACACGAGCGAATAGGGCGATAAGATTATTTATAATCTTCAAACTATTACTCAACGTCATTCTGATAACGGTGCCGTAATCAGTCGTTACCAGTAGGTGCTTTTTTTATTAATTGAATCCGCTGGTAATGTGTCGTATCAAGTCAGTCTTAGCTTACAGTTTGAGCGCATAAAAACCTTGTTTTTGGCACTTTTATTATAAGTCGATTGATAAGATTAAAGGAGTCAACTTATGGCATTAACGCTAGAACAAAAACAACAAGTTGTGGCTGAAGTGTCTGAAGTTGCTGCTAATGCTTACTCAGCAGTAGCTGCCGAATATCACGGTATTGGTGTTGCACAGCTTACTAAGCTGCGCGAACAAGCTCGTGATAAAGGTGTCGTTTTAAAAGTGGTAAAAAATACACTAGCAAAACGCGCTTTTGAAGGCACTAAGTTTGAGAGCATGTCAGACCGTATGACTGGTCCACTACTTTTGGCTTTCTCTATGGAAGATTTGGGATCTGCTGCTCGAGTCGTTTTCGACTTCAGCAAAGATAACAAAGCTTTAGAGACCAAATTAGTATCAGTCGGTGGTGAAGTTTATGGTCCAGAAGAGCTAGAGCGCGTATCGAAGCTACCAACTCGCGACGAAGCAATCTCTATCTTGATGGCTACTATGAATGCACCAGTGACCAAGCTTGTCCAGACTATGAACGCTGTTCCTGGCAAGTTCGTTCGCACTGTAGCGGCAATCAAAGACGCAAAAGAAGCTGCTTAATTGCTTGTTTTAACGTAACTTTAACATCGCTAATTTTGGTTGCATTTTATTGTCATATTAGGCAAGCAATCAAGGCGATATTAGAATCAATTAATTTTTATCAGATAACGGAGAGTTCTCATGGCACTATCTAAAGATGACGTGTTAAATGCAATCGCTGAAATGTCAGTAATGGATATCGTTGAGTTAATCAGCGACATGGAAGAAAAATTCGGCGTAACAGCTGCTGTTGCTGCTGCACCTGCTGCTGCTGGTCCTGCTGCTGCTGCTGCTGAAGAAAAAGACGAGTTTGACGTAGTTCTTGCCAGCTTTGGCGAGAAGAAAGTTGGCGTAATTAAAGCCGTACGTGAAGCTACTGGTCTTGGCCTAAAAGAAGCGAAAGATTTGGTTGAAAGCGCTCCAGCTCCAATCAAAGAAGGCGCATCTAAAGCTGAAGCTGAAGAGTTGAAAAAGAAACTTGAAGAAGCTGGTGCAACTGTTGAACTAAAATAAGTTTAACACTGTACGAAAAAAAGCTGGTAATGCCTTGCATTGCCAGCTTTTTTTTACTATAATTCGTAGCTTGACCTTTTGTGTCTGCCAACATACGTATGCAACATCACGGTGGATACCCATCAAAAGGACAGACGATATACATGCAAGCACACATGCCAGTTTTTGAAATCAGTTAATATGAGCTAAACGTCTGTAGATGTTTGGCATTTTTTTGTGTCTGCATGCTTTCCTATCAACACTATAGTTTATACTGATTCTAAAAGTTATAGTTACCCCGATTATTAATCCTGAAAAAAGCGGTATTCTTAAAAAAGCTGTTGATCATAAGTTGCCTACTTGGTGTGGCATGACTGTCGATATTCAGTCTCATAGACAGTTTGTATGTGTAGGGAACATGGTTCGGTAATAAGTAGTCTAGATGGCAAGTGGTATGGATGCAATCTTAATAGACATTATTTCCTAGCAATGTATTTGTAAAGTAAGCCTGATAGGCAATGCGTTATAGATTATATAATATTGAATTTTTTGGTTGCAACAGTCATATAGACTGATTCACTTACCATGAATCTAGCAAGCAACGACGAGATTAAGTGAAGTGTGCTAGGTAAGCACTGAAGAGTAAAGTAGTAATTGACAGAAAAGACATGAACTGAACACGAAAACCCGTTTTATATTATCGTTTACGTCGTCACGTTTGCATCGTATTTATGCATGCTGACCACGCTTTTAATTTGTTTCCACGTTTACTGTAAGGACTCTCGATGGCATATTCTTATACTGAAAAAAAGCGTATTCGCAAAAGTTTTGCTGAATTGCCCACTGTAATGGACATTCCCTATTTACTGTCTATTCAAGTAGATTCTTACGAGCAATTTTTGCAAGAGCACAAAAAGCCGAAAGCTCGTGAGAATACTGGTTTGCAAGCTGCGTATTCCTCTATTTTCCCAATTGAGAGTCACTCTGGTAACGCAGAGCTACAATTTGTTGAGTACTATTTAGGCACGCCTGAATTTGATGAGCGTGAGTGTATCTTACGTGGTTCAACGTTTGCTGCGCCTATGCGTGTCAAAATCCGTTTGATCATCAAAGATAAAGACAGCAAAGACAAAGATAGCAAAGCTGCTATCAAAGATATCCGTGAGCAAAGCGTTTACATGGGCGAGATGCCTTTGATGACTGCTAACGGTACTTTCATTATCAATGGTACTGAGCGTGTTATCGTATCTCAGCTACATCGTTCACCTGGTGTGTTCTTTGACCATGATAAAGGTAAGTCGCATTCAAGTGGTAAAGTGCTTTATAACGCACGTATTATCCCTTACCGTGGTTCATGGTTAGACTTTGAATTTGATGCAAAAGATTTAGTATTTGCTCGTATTGATCGTCGCCGTAAGCTACTTGCATCAATTATTCTACGCGCACTTGGTCTAACAACTTCTGAAATCCTAGATTTATTCTTTGATAAAGTCGCTGTTTATAAAGCTGAAGAGACGTTTGAAATTGATCTAGTTGCTGATCGTCTACGTGGCGAGATGGCTCAGTTCGATATCGTATCACCTGAAGGTGACGTTATTGTAGAGCAGGGCAAACGCATTAACGCACGCCGTATCCGTCAGCTTGAAGAAGCAGGTATGACGAAAATTGCTGTGCCTGATGAGTATCTATACGAGCGTATCTTAGCAGAAGATATCGTCGTTAATGATGAAGTCATCGCTAAAGCAAACACGCCAATCGACCACGAGTTATTGGTTAAATTGAACTCATTTGAAGCCAGTGGTGCTATCAAAGAGTTCAGCATTCTATTCACGAACGATATCGACCAAGGTAGTTATATTGCCGATACGCTACGTGCTGATAGTACCTCAAGCCGTGAAGAAGCGTTGATCGAAATCTACAAAGTAATGCGTCCAGGTGAGCCACCAACGGTCGAAACTGCTGAGAAACTGTTTGAGAGCATGTTCTTTAACGCAGATCGTTATGACTTATCAAACGTCGGTCGTATGAAATTCAACCGTCGTCTTGGTTTAGAATTTGATAATACTGATGATCCTGATATCCAGCGCGAACGCAGTGTATTGACCAACGATGATATCGTTAATGTTCTAAAAGAACTTATCGAGATTCGTAATGGTCGTGGCGATGTCGATGATATTGACCATCTTGGTAACCGTCGTATTCGTTCAGTGGGCGAGATGGCAGAAAACCAATTCCGTGTTGGTCTAGTACGTGTTGAGCGTGCCGTAAAAGAGCGTTTAAGCTCAGCAGAGTCAGACAACTTGTCACCACAAGATTTGATTAACTCTAAGCCAGTAGCGGCTGCGGTTAAAGAATTCTTTGGTTCAAGTCAGTTGTCACAGTTTATGGATCAGAACAACCCGTTGTCTGAAGTTACCCATAAGCGCCGCGTATCAGCGTTAGGACCTGGTGGTCTAACTCGTGAACGTGCAGGCTTTGAAGTACGTGACGTACATGATACCCATTATGGCCGTGTATGTCCTATTGAGACTCCTGAAGGTCCAAACATTGGTCTGATCAACTCACTAGCGACTTTTGCTAAAACCAACAGCTTTGGTTTCTTAGAAACGCCATATCGCCGTGTGGTTGATGGTAAAGTGACTGACGTTATTGAGTATCTATCAGCAATCGAAGAAGTAGGCACTGTCATTGCACAGGCTGATTCTCCAATGACTGAAGATGGCGCGTTATCTGACGAGATGGTCAGTGTACGTAGCTATGGTGAATTTGTTCGTATGCCGCCAGAAAAAGTGACGCATATGGATGTATCGCCAAGCCAGGTAGTGTCGGTTGCAGCAGGTCTGATTCCGTTCCTAGAGCATGATGATGCTAACCGTGCCTTGATGGGCTCGAACATGCAGCGTCAGGCTGTTCCTACGCTACGTGCTGATAAGCCGTTAGTAGGTACTGGTATGGAGCGTCACGTTGCTCGTGACTCTGGTGTTTGTGTTATCGCTAAGCGTGGCGGTGTAATTGAAGATGTTGATGCATCACGTATCGTTGTTCGTGTAAACGAAGACGAGATGACTGCTGGTGAAGCGGGTATCGATATCTATAACTTGATCAAATACACGCGTTCTAACCAGAACACTTGTATCAACCAACGTATCATCGTTAACCAAGGTGACGAGATTGCTTTGGGTGATATCTTGGCTGATGGTCCATCAACGGATCTTGGTGAGCTAGCACTAGGCCAGAACATCCGCATCGCATTTATGCCGTGGAATGGTTACAACTTCGAAGATTCAATCTTGTTATCTGAAAAAGTAGTTAAAGAAGATCGTTTCACTACGATTCATATCCAAGAATTGACTTGTGTGGCTCGTGATACCAAGCTAGGTACAGAAGAGATTACTGCTGATATTCCAAACGTTGGTGAAGCAGCATTATCAAGTCTGGATGAAGCAGGTATCGTCTATATCGGTGCTGAAGTTGATGCTGGTGATATCCTAGTTGGTAAAGTGACGCCAAAAGGTGAAACACAACTAACGCCAGAAGAGAAACTACTACGGGCTATCTTTGGCGAAAAAGCGGCTGATGTGAAAGACACTTCACTACGTGTACCGACTTCAAGTAAAGGTACGGTTATTGATGTACAGGTATTCACCCGTGATGGCGTTGAAAAAGACGCACGCGCAAGAGCGATTGAAAAATCGCAGCTTGATAGCTATCGCAAAGATTTGAAAGAAGAGCTACGTATCTTTGAAGAAGCAGCACGTGGTCGTATTGGTAATCTATTAGATGGCCAAAAAGTCAGCGGCGGTGCTGGTCTAAAAGCTGGTACAGTTATGGCATTGGCTGATATGAAAGATATGAGCCTTGAGACGTTGCTTGATATCCAACCAGTAGAAGAAGAAATCTCTGAGCGTCTAACGCAAATCGCTGATTACTTAGTTGATAAGCAAAAAGACATCGATGTGAAGTTTGCTGAGAAAAAACGCAAATTGACTGCTGGTGATGACTTACAACATGGCGTACAGAAAATCGTTAAAGTATATCTAGCGGTTAAGCGTCGTATTCAGCCTGGTGATAAGATGGCTGGTCGTCATGGTAACAAAGGTGTGGTATCGCGCATCATGCCAGTTGAAGACATGCCTTATGATGAAAATGGTAATACCGTTGACATCGTATTGAACCCACTTGGTGTACCATCTCGTATGAACATCGGTCAGGTTCTAGAGACACATTTGGGTATGGCAGCGAAAGGTTTGGGCGAGAAGATTGACGGTATGCTCAAATCGCAAGCAGCAATCAAAGAGCTACGTGACTTCTTGGACAAAATCTATAACCAAGTAGGCGGTGAGCAAGTTGATCTTGATAGCTTGAGTGATGATGACATCATGGCGCTAGCAGACAACTTACGTGGCGGTGTACCGATGGGCACAGCAGTATTTGACGGCGCAAGAGAAAGCCAAGTTAAAGACTTGCTCGAGCTTGCTGGTATGGATCGCGATGGTCAGCAGACGTTATATGATGGTCGTACAGGTCAGAAGTTTGACCGTAAAGTAACCGTTGGTTACATGTACATGCTCAAGCTTAACCATTTGGTTGATGACAAAATGCATGCGCGTTCAACCGGTTCTTATTCTCTAGTAACGCAGCAGCCATTGGGTGGTAAAGCTCAGTTTGGTGGTCAGCGCTTCGGTGAGATGGAAGTGTGGGCACTAGAAGCATACGGCGCGACTTACACCTTGCAAGAAATGCTAACAGTGAAGTCGGATGACGTTGAAGGTCGTACTCGTATGTACAAAAACATCGTTGATGGTGAGCAGTATATGGATCCAGGCATGCCTGAGTCGTTTAACGTACTGACCAAAGAAATCAAATCACTGGGTATTAATATTGAGTTAAAACAAAGCAACTAGCCCGTTGTTTAACTTAGTTGTCCACTAAAGGCAGTCTGCTTTATTGCTGCTGCTTTTAGTGATTTGTCTCAACCCTATTCATTGCCTTCATTCATCTTATCTGCGTCAATGGTACGCTGTCAGATGATTATAAAGATAACGGAGAAGCAACTTGAAAGATTTACTCGATATCATGCAAAGCCCTACCGGCAACGGTAACCAAGAGTTTGATAGCATTCAAATTACTTTAGCCTCACCTGACGTTATTAAGTCATGGTCGCACGGCGAAGTAAAAAAGCCTGAAACCATCAACTATCGCACGTTCAAGCCTGAGCGTGATGGTCTTTTTTGTGCCAAAATTTTTGGCCCAGTAAAAGACTTCGAATGTTTATGTGGTAAGTATAAGCGCCGTAAGTTCCAAGGCGTTATCTGTGAAAAATGTGGTGTTGAAGTTACCACTGCTAAAGTTCGTCGTGATCGCATGGGTCATATCGACCTAGCCAGTCCAGTTGCGCATATTTGGTTCCTAAAATCATTACCAAGCCGTATCGGTTTATTGCTAGACATGACGCTACGTGATATCGAGCGCGTTCTATATTTTGAAAGCTACATCGTTACTGAGCCTGGTCTAACTAGCTTAGAAAAGTACCAGTTGCTTGATGATGAAGATTATTACAAAGCGCTTGAAGAGTTTGGTGATGAATTCACAGCCAAGATGGGTGCTGAAGCCGTTCAAGACCTATTAAAAGACATCGATATCGATCTTGAAATTGATGAACTACGTGAAGCGATTCCACAAACTGGTTCTGAGACTAAGCTTAAGAAGATGTCTAAGCGTCTCAAATTATTAGAAGCATTCCGTGATTCTAATAACAAGCCTGAGTGGATGGTAATGAACATCTTGCCAGTACTACCACCAGATTTGCGTCCTCTAGTACCGCTAGAAGGCGGCCGTTTTGCGACGTCAGATCTAAACGATCTATATCGCCGTGTGATCAACCGTAACAACCGTCTTAAGCGTCTGCTTGAGCTAAGCGCACCTGACATCATCGTGCGTAACGAAAAACGTATGTTGCAAGAGTCAGTAGATGCGTTGCTTGATAACGGTCGTCGCGGTCGTGCCATCACTGGTAGTAACAAGCGTCCATTGAAATCTTTGGCAGATATGATCAAAGGTAAGCAAGGTCGTTTCCGTCAGAACTTACTTGGTAAGCGTGTCGATTACTCTGGTCGTTCGGTTATCGTTGTAGGTCCAACACTACGTCTACATCAGTGTGGTCTACCTAAGAAAATGGCACTAGAATTATTCAAGCCATTTACTTATAACAAACTATTGTCTCATGGTTTAGCGACTACGATTAAAGCTGCCAAAAAGATGGTAGAGCGTGAAGAGCCACAAGTATGGGATATGCTGGCCATGGTTATCCGTGAGCATCCAGTACTTCTTAACCGTGCGCCAACACTTCACCGTTTGGGTCTACAGGCATTTGAGCCAGTATTGATCGAAGGTAAAGCCATCCAGTTGCATCCGCTTGTTTGTACTGCATTCAACGCCGATTTCGATGGTGACCAAATGGCCGTTCACGTGCCATTGACGCTAGAAGCACAGCTTGAATCACGTGCCTTGATGATGTCTACCAACAACATCTTGTCACCTGCGAACGGTGATCCGATCATCGTACCATCTCAGGATGTTGTGCTAGGTCTATATTACATCAGTCGCTCGTCTATCAATGCCAAAGGCGAGAGCATGATTTTTGCTACCGTTAATGAAGCATTGCGTGCGATTGGTTCAAACGATCTACATGTAAACGCCAAGATCAAAGTGCGTGTTACTGAGACGCAAATTGACGAAGACGGTAACGAGACTAAAGAAATCAGTATCAAAGATACGGTTGCTGGTCGTCTACTTATCTGGAACATCATGCCTAAAGGTATGACGTTTGATGAGTGTAACCAAGAGATGACGAAGAAAAACATCTCTCGTTTGATCAACTCTTGCTACCGTAAAGTTGGCGTAAAAGAAAGTGTTATGTTTGCTGACCAATTGATGTATCTTGGTTTTGCTCAAGCAACACTATCTGGCGTGTCTATCGGTATCGACGACATGGTCATTCCACCACTTAAGAAGCAAATCATCGAAGTGGCAGAAGGCGAAGTTCGCGAAATCGAAGATCAGTTCGAGCAAGGCTTTGTAACTGCTGGTGAGCGCTATAACAAAGTAGTTGATATCTGGTCACGTACCAATGACAAAGTCGCTAAAGCGATGATGGACAACTTGGCAACAGATAAAGTTATCAACGCAAAAGGTGAAGAAGACGAGCAGAAGTCATTCAACTCTATCTTTATCATGTCAGATTCTGGTGCTCGTGGTAGTGCGGCACAGATTCGTCAGTTGGCTGGTATGCGTGGTTTGATGGCGAAACCAGATGGCTCAATCATTGAGACGCCGATTAAAGCTAACTTCCGTGAAGGTTTGACGGTACTACAGTACTTCATCTCAACTCACGGTGCACGTAAAGGTCTAGCAGATACAGCACTGAAAACAGCTAACTCAGGTTACCTAACTCGTCGTCTAGTTGATGTGGCACAAGATTTGGTTATCACTAGCGATGATTGTGGTACTGAAGAAGGCCTACTCATGAAACCACATATTCAAGGTGGTGAAATCATTGAGAAGCTAGGTGAGCTAGTACTGGGTCGTGTGACTGCTCGTGACGTTACTTATAATGACGATGCTGATAAAGTATTGATTCCAGCTGGTACATTGATCGATGAGTACTGGGTTAACGTCCTTGATAACAACGCAATCGATGATATCTGGGTACGTTCAGTAATTACTTGTGATATCGAACATGGCGTATGTTCACAGTGTTATGGTCGTGACCTTGCACGTGGTCATAAAGTGAATATCGGCGAATCAGTCGGTGTTATGGCAGCTCAGTCTATTGGTGAGCCAGGTACTCAGTTAACCATGCGTACGTTCCACGTGGGCGGGGCCGCGAGCTCAGCCTCTGTAGACAACAGCATCTCTGTACGTAATGCTGGTCAAGCGCACTTTGAAAACATGAAAACAGTACAGCATACCGATGGTCACTTAGTCATTGTATCGCGTTCAGCTGAAATCGCATTGACCGATGAGCTTGGCCGTGAGCGTGAGCGCTATAAAGTACCGTACGGTTCAAGCGTACTTGTGAAAGACGAAGAGCAGGTTGAAGGCGGTCAAACTATCGCTAAATGGGATCCGCATACGCATCCAATCATCACAGAATTTGCTGGTACAGCACGCTTCAGTGACATCACTGACGGTATGACTGCAACAGTAAAAGTTGATGATGCGACTGGTATGAGCTCATTTGAGATTCTAGCTACTCGTGACCGTTCAAGTTCAGCAAAAGACTTACGTCCTGCGATTATCTTGAACACTGACGAAGGCAAAGAAGTGGTTTACTTCTTACCAGCTGAAACTATCATCCGCGTGAGCGATGGTGAAAAAGTAGCAGCAGGTTCGATTCTAGGCCGTGTACCACAAGCGTCTTCTGGTACAAAAGATATTACCGGTGGTCTACCACGTGTTGCTGACTTGTTCGAAGCACGTCGTCCAAAAGATCACGCCATTATGGCAGAAATGACTGGTGTGGTTAGCTTTGGTAAAGAGACTAAAGGTAAGAACCGCTTCATTATTACTAATGAAGATGGTGAAGTACATGAAGAGCTAATCCCGAAATGGCGTCAAATCAACGTCTTTGAAAACGAGACGGTAGCACGTGGTGAAGTGATCGCTGATGGTCCACAGAACCCACATGATATCTTACGTTTGAAAGGTCAGACTGCACTTGCTGATTATATCGTCAACGAAGTACAGGACGTTTATCGCTTGCAGGGTGTAAAAATCAACGACAAGCACATCGAAGTTATCATTCGTCAGATGTTGCGTAAAGTTGAAATCACTGACGGCGGCGATTCAAGTCACTTCAAAGGTGATCAGGTCGAGTATGCAGATATCAAAGCATTGAATGCTAAGCTAGAAGCGGAAGATAAATTCCCAGTACAGTTTGAGCGTCAATTACTAGGTATCACCAAAGCAAGTCTAGCAACTGAAAGCTTTATTTCAGCGGCTTCTTTCCAGGAAACAACCCGTGTACTAACTGCGGCTGCTGTGACTGGTAAAGTAGATGAGCTACGTGGTCTGAAAGAAAACGTGGTTGTTGGTCGCTTGATTCCTGCAGGTACTGGTCTTGCTTATCATAAAGCACGTAAAGAAAAAGCAGATCAGAAACTACAAGATAAAGATTTGAATGCAGCGTTTGATATGACTGCAAGCACTGATAGCAAAGACTTTGCAAGCTTCGACGAAGCATTTGCTCAAGAGTTAAATCAAGATAATTAATCGTATTAAGTATTTTGATTCATTCTTAATTTGATAAAAAAGCCAGCCTAAGTTGCTGGCTTTTTTGTGCGTATAAAAAACTGAGAAAGGCATGGTGCTATTATCTAAAAAAATAGTACACTGGAAATATGCTCTAATTCACTATTCACAAAAGGATAATTAGCAAATGGCAGGTAAAACTCGCGTCGCCAAATATCAAGCAGATCGGACCAATCAAAAGTTATATTTTTGTCGTTTATCTTGCCAATCTGCAGGAAGTACCAATGATAAGCAGTTATACCAAGCACACTGTGAGACTGCTATTTTTCACTTGCATGGTGCTTTGCTAGCATTTATTCAGGAGCTCGGTCATTTCTATAGCCTAAATATGACGGCGCCAACTTTGCTCGATATTGAGCAAGCACTGAGCGAGCGTACCCAAGTATCTCCTGAGATTCAGCGTTTGCAGCAATTACAGCAGCAAGGTTTTATTGCCAATATAGAACGTGCTTATCAGCGTTGTCTTTATGCAGTACCGCCAGATACTATCGTCGATGAAGCGCCAAGCAGCCATTTAGCGTCGCCAGACTTGATTGTCAATGTCGTCACTTTATCTAACCAATGGCTGCCTGATGAGACCACAATACGAGAATGGCGTAATCAGCTTTTAGAGTTGATTGAACAACTGCGTGCAGGTATGGTTGAATTCTAATAGGAAGTAAACTAGCAAATTTATTCTTGATAGCTATTTATTGAACAATTTGAAAGTATGATTAAGTAGGGTAGGCCATAGTCTAAAGCACATAAAAAAGGCTTATTCAGTCATTACTGAATAAGCCTTTTTTTATTGATTAAGAATTGTCTTGTTTGTTACTCTGGCATCGGTGGCATACTTTCAACGGGCGTCACTGTCAATGGATTTTCCGGTACGCTATCATCACTACGATTGTTGCTTGGTTTCGTTGATGGTGGAGTACGGGTATTTTCAGTAGGCTCTGGAGCCGAAGGCTTACGCTGCTGAGTTTGAGTCTTAACTGGCTTGGCTGATTTCTTGGCGTCATCATCAACTAGGATGCCATCATCAGTCATCTCTATGATACTTTGCTGTTGCTTTCTGGATTTTGAGCGGTTATTGATAGATACCCATTGGCTTGGCGTGTCTTTTAGCTGAGCTTTCATAAAGTCCATCCAGACTGGCAGCGCTGCCACACCACCATATTCACGGCGACCCATAGTCGCTGGTTGATCAAAGCCCATCCATACTACTGTCGCATTGGTAGGGTGAAAGCCTGCAAACCAAGCATCTTTAGCTTTATTGGTGGTACCAGTTTTTCCGCCAATATCATCACGGCCCAACGCTTTTGCTCTCCGCGCAGTCCCAAGCTGTACAACATCTTGTAATATATCTGCCATCTCAAAAGCCACTCTAGGTTGCAGTATACGCGGTGCTTGTTTGGCTCTTACATATTGTACGGCAGGTGCTTTCAGGCGGTCTGATTGTGGACCTGCGTTATATACCTTTAAATCAAGCTCTTTATCTGTTGTTTCGCTATCATCATTACTTTTCGATGATGAATTATCGGTAGTTATTTCATTAGTGCCATCATCAAGCGC
Source organism: Psychrobacter nivimaris (assembly GCF_043419765.1). Lineage (NCBI taxonomy): Bacteria > Pseudomonadati > Pseudomonadota > Gammaproteobacteria > Moraxellales > Moraxellaceae > Psychrobacter > Psychrobacter nivimaris. The sequence goes on from NZ_JBHOFX010000004.1 coordinate 15,167, forward strand.
TTCAATTGACTTCTCATACTCTTCAACTAAGCTGCTATTAACCTTTTCAAGTTTTTCGTTAAAGCATAGTGCACATGCTTGACGTGGATTTGCCTGAAACAACAGCTCGTTTTTATAATTGTAAATTTGTTCAATAAAGTAAGGTTGGACACGATGACCACCATTCGCGAAGGTTGAGTAAGCCGTGGCCATTTGTAATGGTGTGGCTTGTCCTGCTCCAAGTGCTAATGACAAGGTTGTTGGTAGCTTTTCTTTATCAAGACCGAATTCATCTAATAGGTTGCGCGTACTTGAGATACCGATAGCTTGTAACAAGCGAATAGATACGAGGTTACGGGATAAATATAAACCACGACGTAAAGTGATATCACCTAAGAAACGTTCATCAGAGTTTTTAGGTTTCCAGTCACCTACTTGGATAGCTTTATCAGACACTATGGTATCTGGGCGATAACCTTTCTCTAAAGCAGCGGTATAAACAAGTGGCTTAATGATAGAGCCAGGTTGACGCCATCCTTGCAAGGCACGGTTGAATTTACTGTGGTTAAAATCAAAGCCACCAACCAATGCATTTACAGCACCAGTCTCTGGATTCAACGAGACCAAACTGCCTTGAATTTTAGGTATTTGACCTAATTGCCAGTTGCCATTTGAAGTAGGTATCACACGAACGATATCATTTTTCTTAACAACTTGACTGGCATTGCTAGGGTAATAACCAATACGGTCAGCAGAAATATATTTACGTGCCCATTTCATACCAGACCAATTAACGGTCACTTCTTCACCAGATTGTAGAACCGCATTAAAACTACGAGAATTGACTTTAGTCACCTTGGCAGGAGACATATTGCTGTAGCGTCGGAAGTTTTCGAGAGGCTCATCGTTTGCTTCAGCCCCGCGCCAACCATGGCGATGCTCGTAGGCAATTAATCCTGTTACTACTGCTGCTTCTGCATCTGTTTGTGCTTTACTATCTACTGTGAGACGTACGCGCCATCCACCGTGCATAACTTGATCGCCATAACGTTCGACTAAAGCAGCGCGTGTCATTTCTGCTAAATAAGGCATATTTACATCGAGCTTTTCTTTATATAGGTTGATACCTATAGGAGAGTTGACCGCTTCATCGTACTGAGCTTTGGTAATATAGCCAAGCTCATGCATGCGTCCAATAATCCAGTTACGGCGAGTCAATGCGCGGCTAGGATTGGCAACAGGGTTATACTTAGAAGGGGCTTTTGGTAGACCTGCTAACATCGCCATTTCAGCAATAGTTAGATTGTCTAATGACTTACTATAATATTTTTTGGCTGCAGCGCGGATGCCATAGGCGCCTTCACCTAGATAGATCTTATTGACATATAGTGTCAAGATGTCATTTTTGCTCAGTTCGTCTTCGATCTTCCGCGCCAAAAACAACTCTGTTAGTTTGCGGTTTAAAGTACGTTCTGGACTTAAAAAATAGTTTTTAGCGACCTGCATCGTAATGGTAGAGCCACCGGTTTGACCATCGTCATCAGTGACTGCTTCGGTGACAGCGCGACCAAGACCTTTAATACTAATTCCGCTATGCTGAAAGAAAGAAGCATCTTCGGCTGCTAAAAAGGCATGAGTTAAATCTTCAGGAATCTCATCAAAACTAACTGGTAACGATAAACGATTGCCATATTGGCCGATTAATTTATCATCACTACTATAAATCTGTAATGGCATTTCTAGTTTGGCTGTTTTAATTTCTTGCGTACTAGGTAGGGTTGGTGACAAATACATTGCCATCCCATAGAAACCAATAGGTACAGCAAGTGCTAGAACAACTGCCAATGCTAGGCAAGCGATAAAAAGTCCCACTAAAAAACGAATGAGACGAGCAGTAGCATTTTTCTTGGCCATAATAAGACTTATTAGTTAGAATTTGTAGCAGACAATATTATTATACCTTGAACAAAATGAGCAGGTAATAATAAATGTGTAAGTTAGCCTTAATATATTTTTAAATGCTTGAATCTATCAATTAAGTAAAGTATTGTATTCAATTATTACAAATAACTATCAGATTGTACACTTAATATAAGGTATAGAGTTTGTGAGGCTATTTACTTCGAAAAGTCGACATTTGATTGGTGTGGATATTTGTGCCACCTCAGTAAAGTTGGTTGACATACAGCGCCAACAAGGCATGTTCCACCTAAAATCTTATGGTATTGAAAGGCTACCAGAAGGTGTCGTCATTGATAAGCTTCTAGCAGATACAGAGGCAGTTGGCAACATTATAATGAGTTTGGCAAAACGTTGCCAAGTATCGGGTAGTAGTGCTGCAACTGCGGTCTCAGGGTCTGCAGTGATCACTAAAATCATTGATATGGATATGGCACTTAGCGATGTTGAGCGTGAGGCTCAGATACGTCTAGATGCTGACCAATATGTGCCTTATCCATTAGAAGATGTCAACTTAGACTTTGAAGTATTAGGACCATCTTTAGTTAGCGAAGATATGGTTCAGGTATTGCTTGCTGCTTCTCGCTCGGAAAATGTTGACCAACGTGTAGATGCTTTAGCGTTCGGTGGGATGCAAACGAAAGTCATGGATATCGAATCGCATGCAATTGAGCGTGCGTTTGGATTGATGGTGGATAGTCTCCCAAATGTACCAGAACTGGTGGCTTTGATAGACATAGGTCATAATCAAACTACCTTATATATCGCCAAAAATGGTGAGTTTATCTATAGTCGGGAACAGTTATTTGGAGGTGTTCAATTAACAGAAGCCATACAAAACCGCTATGGCTTATCGGCAGAAGAGGCGACGCTGAGTAAGCGCGAACGCACCTTACCTGATGATTATTATCCTGAAGTTTTGACACCCTTTATAGAAAACACTATTCAGCAAATCACTCGCTCTCTACAGTTTTACTTCTCATCAAGCCAATATAGCAGCATCGATCATGTGGTGCTCGCAGGGGGAAGTAGTTCCATTGCAGGTCTCGCTGGTATGGCACAACAAAAGCTAGGTGTAACTGTCAGTGTTGCTAATCCATTTACTAATATGACTATTGCACCAAATATTGATAATGAGCAATTGGCTATTGATGCTCCAAGTTTGATGGCTGCATGCGGTCTTGCGTTGAGGAGCTTTGACTAATGGCTCGTATTAACCTTTTACCTTGGCGACAAGAAGAACGTGAACGTCGCAACAAAGAGTTCATCACTTTAGTAGTTGCAGTTACATTGCTAACTTTATTGGCAGCCTTTGCTTCATGGAGTTATTTTAACAATGAGCTTGATGAACAGCTTGATGCCAACGCTTTGATCGAACAAGAAAACACTCGCTTAGACACCGCATTGACTGAAATTGATAGTTTAGAACAGCGTCGTGACGATATTATTTCACGCATGCAAGTTATTCAAGATTTACAAGGTCGACGTCCTGTCCCTGTACGCCTATGGGATGATCTTGCTAAAGCTATTCCACCAGCGCTATATCTAAATAACCTTAAACGTGAAGGCGATGTCTTAACTTTAACAGGTTTAGCAGATAATCCAAATATTGTATCAAGCTTAATCCGTAACCTTGATAGTAGCAAATGGATGGGTAACTCAGCAGTAAGTAACATTCAACAGAATATTACTGCTTATCAAGCTGCACCAGCTCTCAATAATACAGTTGAGACAGGTGAACAGCCACGTCCTGTGTATCCTGAAGACAGTTACGTACAGTTTATAGTGACGACTAAAGTCCAGTCAGAGACACCTAACCCTGATGACGCTGATACTAGTGCTAGTCTTGGAGGTGAGTTATGAAGCTTATCCGTAAAAAAAGCCTCACTAAAACCAAAAAATCTGCTTTAAAACCGAAAAAGCAATTTGATTTAAATGAGTTTCGCCGTAGCTTTGAGTCGTTAGATTCAGAAAATTATGGCAGTTGGCCATTACCAGTAAAAGTGACAGTAATTGGCCTTATTATTATCTTTATCGCAGCTTTGTCATGGGCCTTACCGATTAGCAGCAAAATTGATGCAATTAATGCTGCTGAGGCTCAACAACGAACCTTACTTGATAGCTATCGTGAAAAAGAGTCGCGCGCTCGTCATTTAAAAGCTTATCAGGCGCAAGTGGTTCAAATGGAAACTGAGTTTAATACTTTATTAGATCAGTTGCCAAAAGATACTCGTGTGTCAGAATTGGTAGAAGGCATAAACATGACAGGCGTTGGTAGTAATATCCGTTTTCAAGATATTTCAGTAGAGCCTGAGATTGAAAATGAATTCTTTATTGAGCAACCAATACGTATTGCTGCGTTAGGTGAATATCATCAGTTTGGTAGCTTTATTAGTGGTCTTGCCGCACTTCCTCGAATTATTACGATGCATGATTTTGAAGTCAGTAACCCGCAGCCTACTTTGGATGTTTTACCAGAGCTTAACTTAGTCTTGCAAACTAAGACTTATCGCTCTAAAGAAGCGGCTCCTGAAGGTGATGAAGCCGTTGCTACTGATGCAAACGCAGGAGGCAACTAATGAGTATTCAAAAAATGCCCATGCTATTGGCTTTAAGTATTGCTGTTTTATCTATGACAGGGTGTAGTGACCGTATAGGTATGGCAGAGCAGTCAATGACTGATATCCGTAATCAGCCTGCACAGCCTATTGAGCCGCCACCCAAAGCTGAACTAGTAGAGGATTTTGTTTATAGCGCTAGTTCGCAGCGTAGTCCTTTTTTACCGCCAAGCTTGGTCAGTGTGCAAGGGGCTAGAACCTCTATTGAAGGTGTACGTCCTGATATTAACAGAATAAAAGAACCACTTGAGCAGTACGAACTGTCGCAACTGATTTTTCGAGGTGTAGTAATTTCGCCTGAAGGTCAGCGATATGCGTTAGTACAACGTCCCGACGGTTCAGTTGCCAGTGTTAAAGTAGGCGATTATCTTGGAATGAACGACGGCCGTATTGTTGAAATCACGCCGACCCAGATTAACTTGATTGAAATTGTGCCAGATAGCCGCGCAGGGTTTGTAGAAAAACCCCAGTCGCTGGTATCCCCTATAAGCTAAGTCGGCAGATTTTTTGAGGAATAAATAATGACAGTACGCAATAACAAGGTAATGATGATGAGCAACCGCGTTTCTTCTGCTTTTGCTATTTCAGCACTGGCAGTCAGTATGGTGGCTGTGACTAATAGTGCTTATGCTGCACAGCGCATTGATAGTGTTTCTGTAGTACAGACTGCACCTGCAGTGACTCAAATGCGTTTGGGATTTACAGGATTGCCAGTATTGCCTGCAGCCTATCAGCTTGATGATCCTAGTCGCTTAGTCCTAGATTTCGAACAAGTACAGAATGGGCTTGCTAGCCGCTTCAACGAATATAACGTCGGTGCAATCAATGATGTGACTACGCTAAGTAGCGATAGTACCACACGTCTCATTGTCGGTTTAAAAGAGTCAGGAAACTATACGACAGCGATTGAAGGCAATGATTTATTACTGACAATTACTGATCCTAATCGTCCAGTTATTACTAGCGACCCGATTCAAGATGTACTTAATAACAATAATAGTATGACAACGACCGCAGTCGTTACGCCTATTGTTGAGACCTCTACTGTACCAGTGGCACCTGTACGTACTACGAGCAAGGCAGTAGTAAAAAATGAAGTGCCAGCTGATACGATGGTAGTGAGAGTAAACCCACTATTAAATCCGCAACTCGCTGCTTCACAGGTAAGCAAACAGTATAGCTATGATGGACTAAGTGCAGTCAATTTTTCGGCAGGTAGTGATGGAGGTGGCAATGTAAGTGTTGTACTTGCTAACGAAGCCATCCCAGTAGATGTACAGCGCCAAGGTAAAAAGCTTGTCATACGTTTGACTGGTAGCACAGTTCCGAGAAATTTATTACGTCGTTTGAATATTAATAGTGGTCTTGTTGATAGTGTTGATACTAAGAATCAGGGTCAAAACGGTGTCGTCACCATCAATATGACGGATGACTACGAGTATCAGGCTTATCAATCAGGTAACCAGTTAAATATCAGTATCAAGAAACCTGAATTGTTACGTGAGCCAACGCTTGAAGAAAGAGTCTATAGTGGCGAACCCTTATCGATGGAGTTCCAAGATGTTGAGATCCGTAGTGTCTTAGATATTTTGGCACAGTTTACTGAGATGAATATCGTTGCGAGTGATTCTGTTGCTGGCAACATCACTTTGCGTTTGATCAATGTTCCTTGGGATCAAGCGCTTGATATTATCTTGAAAAGTAAAAATCTTGGCAAACGTGAAAATGGTAATGTGATTTTGGTTGCGCCTTCTACTGAACTTGCTGAGCAAGAGGCTCGCGAGCTTGAAGCGCAGCAAGCTGTTGATTCGTATGCGCCTTTACGCAATGAATATATTCGTCTGAACTACGCGAAAGCACAAGATGTATTGACTCTTATTTCTCAAGGCAGTGGATCATCTAGTAATAGCGGCAATAACTCCAACAGTGCTGACGATAACAATACGTTATTATCTAATCGTGGTACGGTAACGATTGATGAACGCACCAATACTTTGATTATTAAAGACGTGGCTGACAGCATTGAAAATATCCACAAACTAATCAGTAAAATTGATATTCCTGTTCGCCAAGTTATGATCGAAGCACGTATCGTTAGCGCGTCTGATACCTTTAGTAAAGAAATTGGTGTACGTTGGGGTATATTATCAAACGGTGCAGCCAACAACCGTAGTTTATTGGTTGGTGGTAGCGATCAAACCCTATGGGATCTAAAAGATTTCGATGTAGAAACAACGACGGTCAATGGTCAAACAGTTTCTTATCCTTCGTATGACATTAGTCGTCCTGATAACTTAAACGTCGACTTAGGCGTTTCCAACCCAGCAGGTAGTATCGCTTTTGGTTTGCTCAGTATGTCTGATGTAATGCTTGATCTTGAGTTGTCAGCGCTACAAGCGGATAACCGTGGTGAAGTTATTTCTACACCAAAGATTCTGACCGCGGATAAGCAGACAGCGAAGGTTTCTTCTGGTACTCAGATTGCTTATCAAGAAGCCTCAGCAAGTGGTGCAACAACGACTAGCTTCAAAGAGGCTGCGTTAAGTTTAGAGGCTACACCAAATATAACGCCAGATGGTAAAATTGGTTTAAAGTTGGTAATCACAAATGGTACTCCGACTATTATTAATAGTCAGGTTGCAATTTCTCAGGATTCTATTTCAACCAACGTCATTATTGAAGATGGTCAAACTGTCGTGTTAGGTGGAGTTTTCAAGAACCGTACCAATAACGAAGTAACTAAGGTCCCTTTCTTAGGTGATTTGCCTTATATCGGTCGTGCCTTCCGTAAAGATGTACGAAGCAACACTAAAGAAGAGCTACTTATCTTTGTGACTCCAAAGCTTATTAATGATGGTACTAGCCGTATTAACTGATTTAGTTTTTCTAATCTTTCATTGAAAAAGCAAGCCATAGTGCTTGCTTTTTTTATGCGCGAAATTAGTGGTTTTAGCGTTGCAATATTTATGTAGGCACTGATGAATGGTGTGCTCTAAATTTTACTCACAATAATCACGGCTCATTACTAGCCAGAATAACAATGACGTTGTATCATACCTAATTTAGCTGAGTAAGTATTATGGGGCAGGAATTACCGTCGGTGTTTTTAGTGGGTCCGATGGGAGCAGGGAAGACGACAATCGGAAAACTGCTTGCCAAGCAGTTAGGTCGCACTTTTGTAGACAGTGATTGGTATATTGAATCGCAGACGGGTGCCGACATTGCTTGGATATTTGCCAAAGAAGGTGAGGCAGGTTTCCGTGAGCGTGAAACGCGTGCCATTGATGAATTGACCCAAAACTCTCAAATCGTATTAGCGACCGGTGGCGGTGCAGTCATGTGTGCTGAAAACCGAGAGTTCCTAAAACAGCGTGGCATCGTCGTTTATCTTAATGCACCTGTCGAGGTGCAGCTGGCACGTACCTCTAAAGACAAGTCTCGACCATTATTACAGCAGCCTAATCCTAGAAAAATATTGCAAGAGTTATACAGTGCGCGCGATCCACTCTATCGCCAAGTCGCCCATATTATTATGCCTACTGGTCACACGTACCCACGCCATATGGTCAATCAATTGATGCAGCAGCTAGAATCATTCGTCGATTGCACTACGGACTCATCGGCGCACCAAGAAGACGAGTAATAGACTGGCAACTACGATTGATATGCAGACTCAATTACTTTTACCTCATTAGAAATGCTTTAGGAGTATCACATGGTAATGCCGTTTCATGATGGCCTAATAGTTCATACGCAAAGTCATGATTATCCTATTGTCATTACTGAAAAATCTACGACTGAACATAGCAGTATGGCGAAGCAAATCGCGCCTTATGTCAGTGGTCGTCAGGTTTTGATCGTCACTAATGACACTGTGGCACCTTTATACTTAAAAGTATTAGAAGATGAGCTAGCAGAGCAGTTTGTGGTAAAGGTGTGCGTACTGCCAGATGGAGAACAATACAAAAATCAGGCAAGTATTGATCAGATTTATGATGCGCTAATGACAGAACACTTCAATCGTGATGTGACACTTATTGCCCTTGGCGGTGGTGTAATCGGAGATATGACTGGCTTTGCTGCTGCCAGTTTTATGCGCGGTGTCAATTTTATTCAAATTCCAACGACGCTACTGTCACAAGTAGATTCTAGTGTTGGTGGTAAAACGGGTATCAATCATCCGCAAGGTAAAAATATGATTGGTGCTTTTTGGCAGCCGCAAATGGTGCTTGCTGATATGAGTACGCTTAAGACACTGCCTGCACGTGAGCTATCGGCTGGAGTGGCTGAGATTATTAAATATGCCCTTATCATGGATGAGGCGTTTCTAACGTGGCTTGAGGCAAACTTGCCTGCAATGATGGCGCTTGATTTGGCAGTACTTGGTGAAGCTGTAAAGCGCTGCTGTCAATACAAAGCCGATGTAGTGGCACAAGACGAAAGAGAGTCAGGTGTGCGCGCGTTATTGAACTTTGGTCATACTTTTGGTCATGTGATTGAAACGCATGAAGGCTATGGCAATTGGTTGCATGGCGAAGCAGTGGCGGCTGGTATGGTACAAGCAGCTGAGCTATCGCAAAAAATTGGCTGGTTAACTGATGATGAAGTTGTACGTATTAAACGTGTTTTAGAATTGGCAAACTTACCTATTACGCCACCAGCTATCGATGTATACACTGCTTTAGATTTAATGGGACACGATAAAAAAGTGAAACACGGACAAATCCGCCTAATTTTGTTAAAATCAATAGGCGATGCGGTAATGACTAATGAGTTTGACGGCGAACTATTGCATGAAGTTTTGTCAAAACATAGCGCGTAATATCTCATAAATTATCGCTTATATATTTATACTAAAATCTCGTACTTATAGCCGACTGGTTAGCTGTACCTCTGTTTGAATAAGCATTTATATCATGCTGTAAAACATGTGTTTACCAAGGACCGCCTCATGGCAACATCAAAAACAAAAACGCGTACTGCTAGTCAATCATACAGTCGTCAAGCACTGATTTGGCTAATAGTGACCTTGCTCTTAGGGGTGGTCACAGCGTTAGTATGGATGTTTAGTCAAACGCCAGCCATGGGTGCCAAAATTGAAAATGCACCGATATCAGCGCCAGAGATTTTGAATGAAGAGTTTGAGCAACCATTAAAAGTCGAATCATTACATGAGTTAGATACGGATGTACAACCGATTAACTTTGATGCAACGATTCGAGATTTGCGTGACTATCCCGATGAGTTTAAAGACAAGCGTTATCTGCTGGCTAATAAAGGCAAGTGGACTGTTCAAGTAATGAATGTTGCCGAAAACGATGTGATTGTTAGTTACCTAGAAGGTCGTCAAGATCGCGATAAATTTGCTTATTTCCGTTATCTTGATGATGAAAAACAAGTCCGTTATATGCTGACTTATGGGATTATGAGTAGCCCGCAAGAAGCAGTAGGAGCCGCAAAGCTAATAGACTTTAAGTTACCTACAAACGTACGTGTACTGCCAGAAGAGATTAATCGGTATGTCAGTATCATTGATAATTATGAGCGTCCTGATCCAGTAAAAGATTTGAGTACAAAACGTACACGTGCCGTCGATTTGAAACCTACTAAGCGCGAAGTGCCAGCTCGTTTGCAAGAAGAAGCAGATGACGCCGCTGCTCAAGCAGCCAGTGCTAATAATAATCGAGGTAACCAAGAAAGCGCTAATAGTAGCAGCACTCAAGAGAGTATTCGTCAGTCGGTAGATACCTCTGCCACGTTATCTGTTAGTGAAGAGCGTACAGTTGGTGGTGAGACGCAGACAATATCTGAAACATCGCCAAAAGACGAAAACAACGTAAGTAAACCCGCGCCAGAAAACAAAAAGCCTGCGGTACCGGCGGAGAACTCTACTAGTAAGAAACCACCAGTAGTACCAACGCCTAAGCCCCCTAGCAGCACGAACAATAATTCAAATGCTAATGGCAAAAGTGCTAACGCTAATCCTCCCAAAAATAATAGCGACAGTATAAAAGCGCTAATAGAAGATAAGAGTAATTAATTTTTGCTTAATTAAAAAAACCCACTAGCTATTTGGTTAGTGGGTTTTTTTAGCACTATACAAAATAGTTTTATCGTCACAGTAAACGGCAAGCTACTACTGCTAAGTATTATCAAAGCCTTTTGCTAAATGTCATCTATACGGTTTGCATTAAAATTTTAATAGCAGTTTTATTTGTCTCATAACCAATAGTAATAAGTCCTCTTACAATTTATGGCTGATGAATCGATAGAAAAGACTAGATTTTTCGACAATCATTAACTAATATAACTGTGGGCGACGTTCTGTATAGTTATCGTAAAAAATGTCTATTTAACAACTATTTAGTGGTTTTTTCTTAGTTTTTAGAGTTCTTTACTAAATATTATTGTCTCAAGCGCGGTTACTTACTATCCATAATAAGGTTATCGTAGGTGACGCAACCTCTCTTATTGTCACTCTTTTTAGGGTAAACAAAGTGCTTGAATACAGAGCGTCAGATATTCAAGATAAACAAGTGCACCGTTATTAAGTTGTTGTATGCTTAGCTCTAAATGCTAGACATGACAACATAACAAATAATGCTTAAATGAATGGCATTAGATATCACTGATTGAGTAACTGGCATTTAGGGGTGTAGATTCTCCCGTTGCCAAGGGCTGCTACTTACTATCTTTTGATACACGGACCATATGTCAAGACATCAGCTAATGACCAGGAGGGTCAAGGGTTTCACTTTCTCTTAGAGTATGATGTCTATCGAGCATTGCACTATTTGCCAATTCGAACACACGAATATCCACTATCAGCCCGTTCTGCTTACGGGTACCAACTTATACTCCGCATTGGAAATGTAAGTTGCCCGTCTACTTAAAAGGACAAGCTATGTCAATGATTTCCTCACAAACACACCTGGCTACGCCAGATGATTTTTCTGATAATTGCGGTTTTGGCCTAATTGCCCATATTGAGGGTGAAGCAAGCCATGATTTGGTGAAAACTGCCATTCATAGTTTAAGTTGTATGACACATCGCGGCGGTGTTGCTGCTGACGGTAGAACTGGTGATGGTTGTGGCTTACTATTAGCGACGCCTACCGATTTCTTTAAACAGATTGCTGACGAGCAGCAATTTGCCATTACGGACAACTTTGCTGTCGGTATGGTGTTCGTGAATTTAGATAGCGATAAAGCCAAGCATAGCCAGCAAGTATTAAGTGATGAGATTACAGCCCAAGGATTAGAAGTGGCTGGCTGGCGTGATGTACCACTTGACTTGAGTATTGTTGGTGAGATTGGTCGTGAGACATTGCCAGACTTTAAGCAAGTGTTCGTTAATGCGCCAGATGATCTAGCTGCTGATGATTTCAACCGTAAGCTGTTTGTTGCACGTAAAAAAGCAGAGCAGCGTTTGACGGATGATGAGCTATTCTATGTATGCTCATTGAGTTGTCAGACCATTATTTATAAAGGCTTGGTAATGCCTTCAGATTTACCAGCGTTTTTCTTGGATTTGCAAGATGAGCGTTTGGCATCACATATCGTAGTATTCCATCAGCGTTTCTCAACCAATACGTTACCGCGCTGGCCACTGGCACAGCCATTCCGTTATCTTGCGCACAACGGTGAGTTAAATACCATTACAGGCAACCGCAACTGGTCTAAAGCCCGTACGCCAAAGCTAAAATCAGACAAACTGCCTAACTTGAATGAGCTGACACCACTTGTAAATAGTACAGGTTCAGATTCATCTAGCTTAGATAACATGCTCGAAGTGCTTATGTCTGGCGGTATGAACCTGTTCCATGCAATGTCTATCTTGGTACCGCCAGCGTGGCAGAATGTGGATAGCATGGACATGGATCTGCGTGCGTTTTATGAGTTTTACTCACAGCATATGGAAGCGTGGGACGGTCCAGCAGGTCTAGTCATTCAAGATGGACGCTATGCGGTCTGTATGCTCGATAGAAACGGTCTGCGCCCGTCACGTTGGGTAACCACTAAGAACGGCTATATCACTGTTGCATCAGAAGTGGGCGTTTGGGATTATGAGCCTCAAGACGTATTGGCAAAAGGTCGTGTTGGACCTGGTCAAATGTTGGTTATTGATACGTTGACTGGTCAAATTCTAGATACGACCGCTATTGCAACTTTACTAAAAACGGCGCATCCATATCGTAAATGGTTGCGTGAAGAAGCAACGCGTGTTCGTGATGATGAACGTCTAGAAGAAACGTTGGCAACGCAAGCGTGCCGCGGTGATAAGCTTAAAGCGCTACAAAAGATATATCACATCACCAATGAAGAGCGTACAGAAATCATTCGCCCTAATGCTGAAAATGGTCAAGAACCAGTCGGCTCAATGGGTGACGATACGCCAATGGCTGTACTGTCGCAGCAAATCCGCCATGTCGGTGACTTCTTCCGCCAGCAGTTTGCACAGGTAACCAATCCGCCAATCGATCCATTACGTGAATCAATCGTGATGTCGTTGCAGACTTGTCTAGGCGCTGAAACTAACGTGTTTGCGCCATCTGCGAGAGACGCTCATCGTATTATTTTGTCATCGCCAGTATTGTCAGCCAGCAAGATGCAGCAGCTTGAAACCTTGGATGATCCAGCGTTCAAGATGGCTCGTATTGATCTAAACTATGACCGTACTTTAGAACTATCTGATGCTATCGTGGCTATTTGTGAGCAGGTGGCAGATAACATTCGCTCGGGTAATACGTTGATTGTCTTGTCTGATAAAGATATCGATGCAGACAAAGTACCCGCCAATGCCATTATGGTTACTGGTGCTGTGCATCATTATCTAATCGCGCAAGGTATCCGTACCGATGCTAATTTAATCATTGAGACAGGTCTTGCTCGTGACTCGCATCAAATAGCGGTATTGATTGGCTTTGGTGCAACTTGTGTGTATCCATATCTGGCATATGATGTCATTGATGATTTGGTCGCTACTGGTGAGCTACTTGGTGATCCGATTCAAGCCCGTGTTAATTTCCGCAAAGGCTTGGATAAAGGTTTGCTAAAAATCTTATCAAAAATGGGTATCTCTACCATTGTTTCTTATCGTGGCGCGCAGTTGTTTGAAGCAGTAGGCCTATCAGAAGAAGTCGTCAATTTATGCTTTAAAGGCGTACAAAGTCGTATCAAAGGCGCTACCTTTGCAGACCTTGCTGCTGATCAAGCACAATTGGCTGCCAATGCGTTTAAGCGTCGTGCCCCTCTAGATCAAGGCGGTCTGCTTAAGTTCGTCTTCAACAAAGAGTACCATGCCTTTAACCCTGATGTGATTAACAGCTTGCATACCGCGGTACGTACAGGTGATTATGATAATTACCGTAATTATGCCGATCTAGTTAATAGCCGTCCGGTTGCGACCTTACGTGATTTATTGCAACTGAAAACTGACAACAGTATCGATGTCAATGAAGTGGAAGATATTTCTGAAATCTTGACGCGTTTTGACTCAGCTGGCATGTCACTAGGCGCGCTATCTCCTGAAGCGCATGAGTCGATTGCGATGGCTATGAATACCATCGGTGGTCGTTCAAACTCTGGTGAAGGCGGTGAAGATCCTGCACGTTATGGCACATTGCGCAACTCAAAGATTAAGCAAATTGCGTCTGGTCGTTTTGGGGTAACGCCTGCCTACCTTCGTTCCGCTGAAGTCATGCAGATTAAAGTAGCACAAGGTGCCAAGCCTGGTGAAGGTGGACAGCTACCTGGTGGTAAAGTCAACGCGCTGATTGCACGTTTGCGTTATTCGGTGCCAGGTGTGACCTTGATTTCACCGCCGCCGCATCATGATATTTATTCTATCGAAGATTTGGCACAGCTGATTTTTGATTTGAAGCAAGTCAATCCAGATGCACTGGTATCGGTTAAGTTGGTTTCACGTCCAGGTGTTGGTACGATCGCGACAGGCGTTGCAAAAGCCTACGCCGACTTGATTACTATCTCAGGTTATGACGGTGGTACAGCAGCGTCTCCGCTATCGTCTATCCATCATGCAGGCTCGCCATGGGAGCTAGGTTTGGCTGAGACTCACCAGTCTCTACGAGTGAATGGGTTACGTGATAAGGTACGTGTCCAGACTGACGGTGGTCTAAAAACAGGGCTAGATGTAGTAAAAGCTGCTATCTTGGGTGCAGAGAGCTTTGGTTTTGGTACCACGCCGATGATTGCAGTTGGTTGTAAGTACCTACGTATCTGTCACTTGAACAACTGTCCGACAGGTGTTGCTACTCAAAAAGCCAAGCTGCGTGATGAGCATTTCATTGGCGAAGCAGAAATGTTGATTAACTTCTTTAAGTTTGTTGCGACCGAGACACGTGAATGGTTGGCAGCGCTAGGTGTTCGTAGTATGGAGGAGCTGGTCGGTCGTACTGACTTGCTTGACATCCTAGAGGGCAATACTGATAAGCAACGTCATCTTGATTTAACGCCATTGCTATTTAGTCACCCAGCCAGTGTGGGCAAAGCACAAACTTGTCAGGTTGAGCGTAATGAGCCGTTTGATAAAGGCTTGCTTGCTGAGCAAATGATTAGCGACATGCTTGTGAATATTCGCAAAGGGGCAGGCGGCGACTATAGCTATTTTGTTGGTAACTGTGATCGCTCTATCGGTGCGCGTATTTCTGGTGAGATTGCGCAAGTCTGGGGCAACCTTGGCATGAGCGATATGCCAATTAAGCTTCGTCTAACTGGTACTGCAGGGCAAAGCCTAGGCGTATGGAATGCTGGCGGCCTAAATATCGAGCTTGAAGGCGATGCCAACGACTATGTGGGCAAAGGTATGGCAGGCGGTGAGATTGTTATTTATCCACCGAAAGACTCAAACTTTGTAGCACAAGAAACGGCCATCATCGGTAATACCTGTCTCTATGGTGCAACTGGCGGTAAGCTATATGCTGCTGGTACAGCAGGTGAGCGTTTTGGCGTCCGTAACTCTGGCGCACATGCAGTCATCGAAGGCACAGGCGATCATTGCTGTGAATATATGACTGGCGGTATCGTTACGATTCTTGGCCGTACTGGACTTAACTTCGGTGCTGGTATGACGGGTGGTTTTGCGTATGTACTCGATATGGAAGGCGACTTTTTTGACCGTTGCAACCATGAGCTAATCGATCTAAACCGTATTTCAAGCGAGCAAACAGAAGAGCATCGCATTCATTTGCAACAAGTGATTGAAGCTCATGTAGATAAAACAGGCAGTGCATGGGGTCAGACAATTCTGAACGACTTTGAGCACTATGTTCGTAAGTTCTATTTGGTTAAGCCAAAAGCGGCGAACATTGCAAGCCTTCTTAAAACTACCATGGCCGACCCACAATAGCCGATACATGACTGCCTATCGTATCAATGGAATGCATTGATGGATTGTATTGATGGATCGGCAGTCGCTTTAATCAGGTTAGCCAGCGTTCCGTTTTTAGAAACGTTTTAACTCACAGGTTTTCAGCAGGTACGTGACAGCAGCGATATATGTCTTAAATTTTAGACAAACCAAACATCGCTGACTGTCGCCACCCACTGCAAAAGAGCCTTATATAAAAGAGATAGCACCATGGCAAAACGCTTAGAAAATAACTTCCAGTTTTTAGATGTACCAAGATTTGATCCAACCAAAAAAGACATTGCAACGCGTTCAACAGAGTTTGTTGAAATTTATAAACCTTTCGAAAACGAAGCCGTTGCTCAGCAAGCGCATCGTTGTCTTGAGTGTGGCAACCCGTACTGCGAATGGAAATGTCCAGTACACAACTATATTCCTAACTGGCTAAAACTGGCCACAGAAGGCCAGATATTTCAGGCAGCTGAATTGTGCCACCGTACCAATACCTTGCCTGAAGTGTGCGGACGAGTTTGCCCACAAGATCGTCTATGTGAAGGCGCTTGTACGTTAAATGATGGTTTTGGTGCAGTGACCATTGGTAATGTTGAAAAATATATCAACGATACTGCGTTTGCACTTGGTTGGCGTCCAGATATGTCTGAAGTCGTTTGGACAGATAAAAAAGTCGCTATCATTGGTGCAGGACCAGCAGGTCTGGGTTGCGCGGATATCTTGGTTAGAAATGGCGTCAAACCAGTTGTCTTTGATAAGCGCCCTGAGATTGGTGGCTTACTGACATTCGGTATTCCTGAATTCAAAATGGAAAAAGACGTCATGCGCAATCGCCGTGTGATCTTTGAAGACATGGGTATCGAATTCCGTTTAGAGACAGAGATTGGTACAGACGTCATGATTGATGAGCTATTGGCTGAGTATGACGCGGTATTTATGGGTATGGGTACATACACCTATATGCGTGGCGGCTTCGCTGGTGAAGAGCTGACAGGCGTCTACGATGCGTTAGATTACCTGATTGCCAACGTGAACCGTTGCAATGACTGGGAAAAAGACGCTGAAGAGTACATCGACTTTAAAGGTAAAAAGGTGGTGGTACTTGGTGGCGGCGATACAGCAATGGACTGTAACCGTACCAGTATCCGTCAAGGCGCCGAAAAAGTAGTTTGTGCCTATCGCCGTGACGAAGAAAACATGCCGGGTTCACGCCGCGAAGTGGTCAATGCTCGCGAGGAAGGCGTCGAGTTCTTATTTAATCGTCAGCCAACCGAAATCATTGGCTTAAACGGTAAAGTTAACGGCGTAAAAGTTGTTACTACTCAGTTAGGCGCACCAGACAACCGTGGTCGTCAACGCCCTGAGCCAATTCCTAATTCTGAAGAGATCATCCCATGTGATGCAGTCATCATGGCCTTTGGTTTTAGACCAAGTCCTGCTGATTGGTTTGAGTCTCAGCAAGTGGGGATGGACAGCTCTGGTCGCGTATTAGCAGCCGAAAAGCAAACCTTCAAATTCCAGACTCAAAATCCTAAAATCTTCGCTGGTGGCGATATGGTGCGCGGTTCTGACTTGGTTGTGACCGCGATTTGGGAAGGTCGTGAAGCTGCGGAAGGTATTTTAGACTACCTAGAAGTATAATACGCTAGCGCAATAGACTATTACTCATTCACACTGATGCAGTTCTCAATGAACAATTTGTTGAGTCATTTGATAAATAATCTTCAATAGCGTAGATTTCAATATAGTGTGCTAGGATATTTTTTATAACGCCTTTTACCTGTGAATAATGGGTAAAAGGCGTTATTTTTTGCCCGTCATTTTGCTGATAGAATATCCATTTATACTTACCCTTAGTTATTGAGATATTTTAATAATCCTTTACTAAAATATCTCACCTAAATATTCCACCCAAAAAGAGTAGCCTTGCGTGAAACCCACCCTTTATCAGCGTATTACTGCTCCATTTGTCGAACCTTATGTTCGCTACCAACATGCAGATATCCTACATGCCACCCGCCTAGGTACAGCTGTGATATTGGCCCTATTGGTCAATAAAATCACCAATCTTCCGCACGGTGAATGGACGACTATTACCGTATTTATCATTCTAGGGTTATTGCAATACCAAGGCGCTATTTATACTAAGGCGAAAGAGCGCGTAATCGGTACTTTGTTAGGTATTGGTACTGCGCTTGGGGTGTTATGGTTTAATCAAAATGCAGGTGCATGGCTATGGGTGGATTATGCCCTCATTGGTCTGCTCAGTGGCATTATTGGCTATCTAGCCGTCAGACAGCTTGGGTATACAGGACTGTTAACGGGTATCACTATGTTGATGATTGTCTCTGATTTAGGCAATAACAGCATTGGTCAAGATGGTATCTACCGCGCGTTAAATATCTTACTGGGGACAGGCGTTTCGGTAGCAGTGACGCTGATTTTACCGCTCAAATCAACGTTGATGTGGCGGTTCTTATTGAGTAGTAACCTTGACGCTTGTAGTAGTCTCTATGCAGGCGTAGGTCATCATATTGACGCAACGGATGGAGTGGTGGACGACTCTGTTCAAAAGTTAAACCCCGTGGCTTTTCCTGTTAAGGAAGTACCCGTTGATAGGGCATTGGTCACAGCGTTACAGCAGATCAATAAACGCTTGCTAGCCGTGCGACCCCATATCGCTGCGACAGCCAGTGAGTCAGGTATCGAAAAAGAAACGTTAGAGACGATTCAACGTACCCACCGTAATATTATCGGGACGATTGATTTACTACTAAGTGCGGCACCGCGCTTGGCAAATATCGAAATTGATGAAGAAAATCATGTTTTATTGGTACATTATCAGCATGAGCTAACCCAAGCGATGCAGCATATGGCAGCGGTATTACGTAGTCCAAGTGACGAAGTATTCCGGCCCATTACCCGTATTGCTGTCTCGGAGTATCCAAGCGTACAGCACCTAGCATTTGAGTGGCAGGGCTATTTTTGGTTGACACAAACCTTGCAGACTCAGTTGCAGCAGCTGAGTGATTTATTACAAACATCGAAGCCGCATTGGTTTGCTGCATCTGGTCTAGGCTATCAGCGCCGCGAGCAGCGCCGGATGAAAGAGCAGGGCGGCGAAACAGATTTACATTTATAACGAACAAAAAAACGCTGACCATTTAGGATCAGCGTTTTTACTTTAGAAGACTACTTTAATTTTAAAGTGCTAAATCAAAACTATTAACGACCAGTCTTTAGCTTATCCCAATACTGTTGATACACTTGCAACGCTTCGTCGCCCACATCTTCTTGGAACTCAGCTTTTGCCAGTACTTCTTTGGAAGGATAAATCGTTGGGTTGTTTTGGACACTCTCATCCATCAGCTCACGCGCTGCTATATTTGGTGATGCGTAGCCGATCTCTTCGCTGACAATTTTTGCATTTTCAGGACGTAATAAGTAATCAATAAATTTATGTGCTGCATCAACTTGCTTGGCATTTTTTGGAATGACAAAGTTGTCCATCCATAAGATAGCGCCTTCGGTTGGATACTTATAAACCAAGCTAGTCAAACCTTCGTCATTGGCCATGACTGCTTCACCATTCCATGTCATACCAAGCGCAGTCTCACCTTCGATATATGGCATACGCGTCGCATCAGAGTTAAAAGTTTTGACGTTTGGCATCAACGTGGTGAGCTTATCGTAAGCGGCTTCGATTTCTTCAGGATTGCTACTATTACCTGAGTAGCCAAGGGTCAGCAGTGCCATACCAAAGACTTCGCGCACGTCGTTAGTCAGCATCACCTGACCCTTATACTTAGGATCCCATAGGTCATTCCAGCTATTGACAGTTTTCGGATCGACACTGTCACCGTTAATGGCTAGACCAGTGCTGCCCCACATATAAGGAATAGAGTATTTGTTGTCAGGATCGACTTTGGTATTGGTAAATGAGGTATCAAGGTTTTTGAAATTGCTCAATTTAGATTTGTCTAGCTCTTGTAGTAGTCCTTCTTTCGCCATCTTTTCAACATAATAAGTTGATGGAATGGCTAAGTCATACTGGCTCGAATCATCGAGTAGTTTGAGCTTGGCATACATCGCTTCGTTGGAGTCAAACGTGGTGTAATTAACTGAGATGCCAGTCTCTTCTTCAAAACCATCTAAAATCTCTTGCGGCATATATTCTGACCAGTTGTAAAGGTTCAGCGTCTCATTGCTCGCCGCAGCGCTGCCATCCGCTGCATTATCAGAGTTGCTACAGCTGGCAAGCACCAAGCCGACAGCCGCCGCTAATAATGCTTTTGGCACTATGCGACCGACACTAGCCGAAGTGTGAGTAGTTGGATGGGACGACGATAAATGGGTCAAAATATCTCTCCTAAATAAAGATAATGCAAATCAGAAAAATTCAATAAAAAAGCCAAAAAGATACAAGCCTAACATGGCCAATAAAACTATTATGGTCATTAATTTATGCAATTTAAAGGGTTGTTATTAAGGTAATACTCAACAATACTAATAAAAATAGCCAGTTGGGCTAATGAGATGAGTAGCAAAACTAATTTAATGACAGCTAATTTTGGGTAGAATTGCTAGCGAGCTGCTAACGTCGAATCGAAAAAAGATAGCATATAACCATGCTATGATTGGTGCAGGCCGAAAGTATGACGAACATCATCTAAGCAGATATCAGCCTTTGGCTCTAAGACACCAACCATACCATAATAATAAAGGATACAGCACAATGACCGAAAGTACCTCAACTCAAAACGCTTTGAATCAAAGCCGCTCAGTTATACCGGCATTGCTTACGGATAAAGTCGCCATAGTCACTGGTGCCAGTCGTGGACTTGGTGCACAGATTGCACAGCAAATGGCAGCAGCAGGTGCTATCGTTTGCGTTAACTACCTCAATAGTAAACAGGCTGCTGAGGCAGTAGTGGCTGATATCATAGAGACAGGCGGTCAAGCATTTGCTTATCAGGCGAATGTCACCGAGCTTGAGCAAGTACAAGCCATGGCAACTGAAGTCATCACTCGTTATGGTCGTATTGATATATTGGTCAATAATGCATTGCCGAATTATCAGTTTAATCCAAGCGCTGCGTACACCAGTATTGAGACCGTAAAGTGGTCGCACTTTTCGCAACAAATGGACGGTATTGTTAAAGGTGCGGTCAATATGGTGCAAGCAGTGCTTCCGCAAATGAAAGCGCAGCAAGTAGGTAAAATTATTAATATCTCAACCAATCTTGTCTACAACCCAGTGGTTACCTATTATGATTACACCACGGCTAAATCAGCATTAATTGGGCTAACGCGCAATCTCGCGAGCGAACTTGGACAGTATGGTATTCGGGTTAATTTGCTAGCAGGTGGCTTATTAAAAACCACCGACGCAAGCAGCTTAACCACTGAAGAGGTATTTGATTATATCGCGACTACAACACCGCTGCGCCAAGCGACTTCAGTAGCTGACTTTGCCAATTCAGTATTGCTCATGGCATCTGATTTGAGCATGGCTATTACTGGACAGTCTATCGCTGTTGATGGTGGCTTGACGATGCCTTAATTGAGGCCTTAACTGATGCCTTAATGCTCTATTGGATTTGTAGAAGAAAAAATGATCGTCAAGGTATTGGAGTCATCACCGCTACAGTTTTTATTTGAATCGTTTATATAAAATTAGCCCATAGCAAAAAGCCCTTACTACTCGGTTAGTAGGGGCTTTTTTTAAATAAATATTAATGGCTTTATGTGCCTGAACAGTCTTACGACTTCATTGCTAACTGATTAAGCACGGTTTGGATACCATACTCTTCAATCGTCCCAGTGACGAAGTCAGCACGTTCTATTAAAGCTGGCTGCGCATCTCCCATGGCCACAGCAAATCCAACCAAGTCGAACATTTCTAGATCATTCATACCATCACCAAATGCCATACACTCGCTTGCATCTACCGCATAGTACTCGCATACATCTTTGATACCGCGCGCTTTTGACGCATCTACTGGCAATATATCGGCACCAATCTGATGCCAATGTACCAGCTTTAAATCATACTGAGCAAAGTCGATGTCCTGCATTTTTTCTTGCTGATTGTTAAAAAATACCGAGCACTGATAGACGGTATTTGTTTTGTAGTACTCAGGGTCAAGGATCGAATTGGGCGTGACAGCATTGAACTCGCGTAAACGTTCATTTTCACCTGACCAAGCGATATGAGTGGCAGAGTCAAACTTATGAATCAAATCACTCTGTTGGCACAGGCGTACGATTTTATCTGTCTGTTCAGCAGTTAAAGGGTAGTGGCTGATTCGGCCGCTTTTATCAAAACTGTATTGTCCATTCATACAAATAATGGCGTCCAATATATCTGCATCAAGCAACGCTAAAATGTCTTCAGGCAATATGGCTTTAGAGCGGCCAGTCGAAATCACTAGTTTAATATCGGTATCTGCAAGCTGCTCAAGCGTCGTTTTATTGTGTTCAGCGATAATGCCGTTACGGCTCAAGGTATCATCGATGTCAAAAAAGATGATTTTTGGGGTCGAGATCTTAGTAGTCATACTTTCTTTGGCAATCTTATCTTCGATAAACATGATGATCCTATTATTTTTAATCGTGTAGATACAATGATTCAGATATTACTACAACATACCCAATCAGATAAATACCTATCGAGTAACCTACGATGCTACAAATACGCTTATTGAGACAGTATTTGCATGTAGCCTGTAGAACCGCTCATTGCTTGTCCAGAGGATTAACAAAAATGCTAAACGATATGATTAACTTAACCGTGTTTATTTATTATAAAGTTATATTCAATTATCAAAACTAATCTACGAAATAAGATGGACTATCGTTATTAATGCATCAGCTATCTAAAGGAACAAGTATGAACTTTTTCACCTTAAAATCGGTTACAGTTTTGGCAACAGTAGCTTTATCTGCTAACGCTTTTGCAATGGATGTTAAATTTAATGATGCTGCTTGGGATGGCAAGAAAATACCTGAGGGGCAGCAATGTCTGAATTATGAGGGTAAAAGCCCAGCCACACCTAGCATGACTGTTTCAAACATTCCGGCAGGCGCGGAAAGCTTGGTGCTCGTCTACAACGATGTAAGTAACAAACGTATGCAGCATGGTGGCCATGGCATTGTCGAGTTTGCACTACCAGAGGGTGCTACGAGCGCAGAAGTGCCACGAGTATTTGGTCATACTTACGAAGTACCAGTAGGTATTGAGATGGTCGCAGAATACCGTAACCGCAAAGGTGAGGCGGGCGGTGCATATAAGCCGCCTTGCTCTGGCGGCAAGAACCATCTGTATACGGTAGATGTACAAGCATGGCAGGGCGATTCGGTACTTGCTGAAACAACAGTTGAGATGGGTCGTTATTGATACGTTAGCTATTCAATTAATATGCAACAATTAGTATGCAACAAAGCCGTCTATACAAAACTGTTTATACATAGCGTAGATGGCTTTTTATTGAGGGCAGGTTATGTTTGATATACCTATAAATACGCTAATTTAATAAACATGATAGACCCTGATAAATGCTTGTAGAGTTTAGTCTATAAGTAAACATGACTTAGTCATATAAGGGCGTTGAGGCAGGGCTATAGGAGAATATAGATTAGGCTTGTTAACTATTGGAATAATGCCAAGATACTGAACGTGACAACTTTGTAGTATAATTTTACTACTATGGATATCGGTATGCTATATCATTGAAACTTCTATGTTATAAATCTAAAAAAATCATAGCAAATGATAAAAAACGTTATTAATTATACTTTATCTTAAAGTATACCTTGATTTAAGTGAATTTTTATAAATAAGGTTTCTTATGAACATAACGACAAGCCAACCTTCAGAAGATAGAAAAAGGCATGGCGAACATATTCTTATCCACATGACATATATCGCCAAAAATGTCGATCTAGATTCTGGGATTGAGCTGACTCGCGCACTTGAGTACTGGCGCAGATATTTTGAAGAAAACGATATCGTTTCAGCTTTAGTCATTAGTGAAGGTTATTTCGTTCAAAGTTTTCAAGGAACAAGACCTGCTATCAATACTGCCTTGGAAAAGATACTTGACGAGCATTCCACCATTGTCCCTAATATTGTGAATATAGAGGAAATAGAATCGCGCCAATGGAATGGGTTCTTAGTTAAACATCTAACCTCAAGCGTTGAAGATGAAGAGCATGCCCTAAAGAACTTTTCAGCAGGCTCTGACTACAATCCTTACCTAATGAAAAGCTCTCAGATTGAAAGCTTTTTGAAAGCGATATTTGAAGATGCGGAATCTAATTAATTTTAAATGAGTGGCATTTATTTCTTGAATATTTGCCTCTTATAGTTGTTAGTAGCACTTGCCCTAGCTAGAATAGAAAAGCCGTCCATACGTTTGTATAGGCGGCTTTTTATTGAAAGCAAGTTAGCAGTATCGGTACAGGATGTTTTCTTAGCAATTGGACAGAATATTGGCGGATGTTCATAAGTGACTATTCATACCTGACTCTTGCAGGATTTAACTACTAAAAATTACCTAGTGATATCTGTTTTTGTCATGTTATTTTAAGGTATGAATGATAAGAAACTGGTCAATTACCAAGAGTTTTATTGATTATACTTTATGATAAAGTGTATATTAATTTATATACCTATTATATAAATGGATTTTCTTATGCAAATAACGACAAGTCAAACTTCAGAAAATAGGAAAAGACATGGCGAGCATCTGCTGATTAGCCTAACGTATATCGGTAAAAATATCGAAATGAAAACAGGTATAGAGTTGACTCGTGCTCTTGAACAGTGGCG
This sequence comes from Psychrobacter nivimaris, assembly GCF_043419765.1. NCBI lineage: Bacteria > Pseudomonadati > Pseudomonadota > Gammaproteobacteria > Moraxellales > Moraxellaceae > Psychrobacter > Psychrobacter nivimaris. The sequence goes on from NZ_JBHOFX010000004.1 coordinate 39,936, forward strand.
AAGATACTTTGAGGAAAGTGGGTTAGTTGCAGCGCTTGTGATCAATGACGGTTACTTTGTTCAAAACATTCAAGGTTCAAGACCGGCGGTTAACGCTGCTCTAGCGAAGATAATTGATGAGCATTTCAAGATTATTCCTAATGTTGTCAAGGTTGAAGAAATAGAAGCGCTTCGGTGGGATGGGTTCGTAACCAAACACCTGACGGAAAGTGCCGAAGATGAGGAGTATGCCTTAAAAAGTTTCTCAGCAGGTTTTGATTTCAATCCTTATCTAATGAAAAGTACTCAGATTGAAAGCTTTTTGACAGCGATATTTGAAGGTGCTGAATCCGATAGGTTTTAGATGAGTAGCATTTACATATCATCAGAGTCATCTATTTTAATTGGCGTAAAAAAGCCGTCTATAAAGTATCTTTTGATTTAGATAATTTTTTATAAATAAGGTTTCTTATGCGTATCACTACCAGCCAACCTTTAGAAGATAGAAAAAGACACGGTGGGCATATTATTCTCAGCCTAACCTATATTGGCAGAAATAGTGACAGTAATAATGGAATAGAGTTGGCTCGTCTTCTTGAGGAATGGCGAAGGAATAATGAAAAAAGTGGTGTAACCTCGGCGCTTGTCGTGAATGACAATTACTTTATTCAAAATATTGAAGGTCCAAGATTTATTATCAATGAAATACTAGTTAAATTGATCAATGAGTATTCTTACCTAGTACCCCAACTCAGTGAGATTGAGGAAGTAGAGGAACGTAGGTGGGATGGATTTTTAATAAAATATTTAACATCCAGTGCAGAAGACGAAGAATATATTCTAAAAAGCTTTTCAGCAGGTGCTGACTTTAATCCTTATCTAATGAAAAGTACTCAGATTACAAGCTTCCTGAAAGTGATCTTTGAGGATGCTGTATCTAATAATTCTTAAATAATTTCTCTATTTTGAGTAGCGTAGAAAAGCCGCCTATACTGTGTATGGGCGGCTTTTTGATAGGAGCTATTTAATTTTATCAGCTAAATTTTGAACTAGGATTTCCAAAATTTAACTAGTCAAACTACCCAACTTCAACACTCGTCACATTCTGAAAGCCTCTTGGCAATTGACCACCACGATTACCACGAACACCCGTATAGTTAGCCAGATCATTTGGCTTGAGTGTCACATGGCGTTTGCCAGCAGTAATGACAAGGCTATCTTGCTGACTAAGTGGTGTGATAGCGAGCACTTCCTCACCCTTTTTCAGTTTGATAAGTTTATTCCCTTTACCGCGAGCTTGTTCAGGCAAATCATCAAGGGCAAATATCAGTAGATACCCTGCATTGGTCGCGACAGCAACATAATCAGGTGTCACACGCACATTGCTATTTTCACCTTCTGTATTAGCGGCCGTCTCTACTGGCGCATCGATACGTGCGACAGGGAGCAGTCGACTGTCAGATGCTAGGTTAATAACGTTTTTACCTGCTTTTTGATTACTATCGAGATTGCCAATGGTATTGATAAAACCATAACCTGCTGAGCTGGCAAGGATAATACGTTGATCGTTATCACCCGTTAGTAGCTGCTCAAAGCTAGCGCCTGCTGGCGGCTTTAACACACTGGTTAGCGGATCACCTTGACCACGTGCAGATGCTAAGTTATGCGCATCGATACTATAGCTGCGTCCCGTACTATCGAGTACGTAAATCCTTTCGTTTGATTTGCCGCGCACGTGCGCTTGATAGCTGTCACCTGAGCGGTAACTCATACCAGCGGCATCGACATCATGGCCCTTGGCGGCACGAATCCAACCTGCCTTTGATAAGATGGCAGTGACCGGCTCACTCGGTACGAGGTCTGACTCTTTTAGTGCCTGAGCTTCTTCGCGTTCTGCTAATGGCGACACACGCTCATTACCGTGTTCTTTCATATCGGCGGTAAGCTCATCGATCATCAGATTGGTTAGACTGTCTGGATTGTCTAAGTACTCTTGAATGATGGCACGTTCGGCAGCGAGTTCATCTTGCTCGCGACGCAGCTCAATTTCCTCTAATTTTGCCAACTGACGCAAACGAATATCCAAGATAGCATTGGCTTGAATGTCAGTCAGGTCATAGTCCTGCATCAAGGTCGCTTTTGGATCGTCCTCTTCACGAATGATGCGAATCACTTCATCAATATTCAGATAAGCAATCAGCAAGCCCGCCAAGATATGCAAGCGTTTATCAATTTTATCTAGGCGATACTGCAGACGGCGTGTGACTACTGAACGGCGACAGATTAACCATTCTTCCAAGACTTCCTTTAAGTTTTTTACCTGCGGCTTACCATTTAAGCCAATCATATTCATATTGACGCGGTAATTGCTTTCTAGGTCAGTACTGGCAAATAGATGACTCATGACACGATCGACATCGACTCGCGTTGAGCGCAACTCAAGGACGATACGACAAGCGTTTTCGTGATCTGATTCATCGTGAATGTCGGTCACCCAAGGCAGCTTCTTATCAGTCATAAGCTTAGCAATTTGCTCTTGGATTTTGTTGCCTGAAACTTGGTAAGGAAGCGCATCAATGATGACGAGATTCTTTTCTTTAGAGTCAACATGAAAGGTGGCGCGCATCTTATAACTGCCGCGTCCAGTCTCGTACATCGCTTGCAAATCTTTTTTGCTGGTGATGATTTCCGCTGGTGTCGGTAGGTCAGGTGCGGGTATCGATTGGGTAAGCTGCTTGATCGATAGTTCAGGATTTTTAAGCAATCGAATAGCCGCGCGTACCACTTCATTAAGGTTATGCGGCGGAATATCCGTTGCCATACCAACCGCGATACCTGTCGTACCGTTTAATAAAATATTAGGCAGGCGGGCAGGTAGGGTAGTTGGCTCTTGCATCGTACCATCGAAGTTATCTTGCCAATCGACCGTGCCTTGACCCAATTCTGCCAGCAACGTATTGGCATAAGCTGACATTTTGGCTTCGGTATAACGCATCGCGGCAAAAGATTTCGGATCATCTGGGCTACCCCAGTTACCTTGACCAGTGATGAGTGGATAGCGATAGCTGAACGGCTGAGCCATCAGTACCATCGCTTCATAACATGCACTATCACCATGCGGATGATATTTACCCAATACGTCACCGACCGTACGTGCAGACTTTTTTGCCTTAGCAGATGACTTTAGCCCAAGCTCGCTCATGGCATAGACGATGCGACGCTGGACAGGTTTTAGACCGTCAGCGATATTTGGCAACGCCCGATCCATGATGACGTACATGGCATAGTTGAGATAGGCTTGTTCAGTGAACTCTGCGACTGAACGAGTATCCATCGGCTCATTGGGAATAATTGGGGCGATCGTATGATCAATAACATCAGACATAAAATAGGATTCACTTATCAGTTTTAATAGGTATAGATAATTGGTTCAAGCATACAAATAGGATAGTGCTATCGTAAAGGATATTGCACCAATTAAAAAGACGTATGTCAGAATATACGACATCTCGTGACGTGCTTAAAACAAGCGCTTATAGGAGTTTTTTCTACTGTGGTGATTCATAGCTTTTATAGATTAAATTAAGTATAGTAAATCTAATATTTGTTTTTTATATGGTTAATAAATATCTTAAGATTGAATCATTTTTATTTAGGATATCTTGTCTGTCATTAGTCTAAAAACAGTAGGTTCAAAATAGTTTTACTTCAAAATTAATGGTTGAAAGTATGACAGCTAATAGACTAAATAAGGCGACTGATTTGCCTATTTAAATAGCGTTAACCATATATTGACACGGACAAGTCGCTACTGAATTATCTTACAATAAGGAATTTCTGTTATGTCATTTGACTCTTTATCTAAAACTTCAGCCTCTACCATACTAAGAAATGAAAATAAGCACCTAGGGAAAAACGCTACTAGAAATGTGCTGTTGATTACTGCTATAGCCAGTCTAGGATTGACAGCCTGTAGCCCCTCACAAATGAGCAAAACGCTACCAGCCGAGACAAGCAGCACAGTCAATCAAGATGCAGCAGTGGTGTCAGAGTCTATCATGGCGTCACCCAGTGTTAAGCCCTCAGTCATCAGCCAACAAATGATGATACGTTCTGCGGCGCAGACAGGTATCGTACGCCCATTACCGAGCATCATAGTCACGCCAAAAGCAAAAGACAACTATCAAAAAAACGCAGCCAATCCTGTACGTCGAACTACGGATATGGCGGTATCCACTTTGTCTATCGATACCGATACGGGCAGCTACGCCAATGTGCGCCGCTACCTAAACGAGGGTCAACTACCACCTGTTAATGCCGTACGGGTAGAGGAATTGATTAATTATTTTAACTATCAATTTGATGATGGCAAACGCTTAGGTAGTGCCCCGTTTATTGTGTCAACTGAGGTAGTAGACTCACCTTGGGATAGAGCAGATCAGGATAATAAAATCGTCAAAGTCGGTATCAAAGCCGTTGATGGTAGCTGGTCGCAAAAAACAGACAAGCAATCTATGCCACCTGCCAATCTCGTATTTTTAGTAGATGTCTCAGGCTCTATGTCGTCGCGCGATAAGCTGCCACTGGCACAGTCTTCGCTTAAGCTGTTGACAGAGCAGATGCGCGCCCAAGACAGCATCAGTATCGTGACCTATTCAGGTCGTACTAGTGTGGCGTTGCCTGGGACCAATGGTGACCAAAAAGCAAAAATATTGGCTGCTATCGAGGAGTTGAATGCCTCAGGCTCAACCAATGGGGAAGACGCTCTGAAATTGGCCTACAGGCAAGCTGAACAAGGACTAAAAAAGAACGGTATCAATCGAATCATGATGTTAACGGATGGCGATTTTAACGTTGGTATTAGTGATGTCGATGATATGATGGATTTGGTCAAAGCCAATCGCGATCGCGGTATCTCTTTGTCTACCGTTGGCTTCGGTCGTGGTAATCTGAATGATCACATGATGGAACAGATGGCGGACAACGGCAATGGTAATTACAGCTATATTGACAGCTTAACTGAAGCAAAAAAAGTCTTTGGGGATGAATTAGCCGCGACATTTAACACCGTCGCTAAAGACGTAAAAGTCCAAGTTGAATTTAATCCTGATGTGGTGAGTGAGTGGCGCTTGATTGGTTATGAAAATCGCGTACTGGCTGAAGAAGACTTCAATAATGACAAAATTGATGCAGGTGAGCTTGGGGCAGGTAAAGCAGTTATCGCTTTGTTTGAAGTGACACCAAAAGGTCAAAAAGGGTTATATAGCGATCGCCGTTATGCTGCTAGCAATGCTAGTACTAGTTCGAATAATAAACAGAACTCTAATGAGCTTGGCTATCTAAAAATTCGTTATAAAGCACCGACAGGTGATAGCTCCAAACTGATTAGCCAACCGATTAATAAAGTTAGCCGCGCTTTAAATAAAGCCAGTATCGATACTCAGTTTGCGATGGCAGTAGCAGGATTCGGCCAACGCTTGACTCAAAGCGATTATGTTAATGACTGGCAATACAGTGATAGCACTAAGCTTGCCAAAAGTAGTATCGCAGATAGTCCAAGTAGCGATACTGATGGTACTCGTCGCAACTTTGTGACGTTGACTGAGCTGGCGAGTGCGCTAAAAAATAGCCGATAGTGAACAGTTATCGTGTCGGGATGGTCATTAGGGAGCAGAAGTCAAGGGTCATATTTTCTAATAGCTTGACTGATATTTTATATCTAATATATTGATATTTATAGATATATTGAGCGTCAAGCCTATTTGAGAACTGGTATAGCAATCTTTTGTATTGAGTACTATGTATAAAGTGTGTATGTTAATGAACAAAGGGCTATTTACCGCTATATTGTTCGCTCAGCACTATACAAATATGTCGCAGCCTTGCTTTTTATCATAACGATAGGCAAGACTCTGACGTTTTGTATATTTATCACACTGTGATTGGCGTGGGTTGACGGTAATGTATTATTACTAGGAGAGAAAAGATTATGGAAAATCAAGGAAACTTAACCCGTCGTGACGATAAAGTTTGGCTAAAAACGTATGAAGAACTTGGTCTGGAGTATGACATTGAGTTGCCAGCCGACAATACGTCACTTATCGATATTTTCGAAAAAAGCTTCGCTGAAAATGCTGATAAAACTGCCTATATCTGCATGGGTTCATCGTTAAGCTTCCAAGAAGTAGATTTATACAGCCGTCAAATGGCCGCTTATCTACAGTCATTAGGATTGGTCAAAGGCGATAAAGTTGCGGTCATGATGCCCAACATTTTGCAGTTACCAATCTCTGTCATCGCTGTACTACGTGCAGGCTTTACCTTAGTTAACGTCAACCCTCTGTACACTACCAGAGAGCTTGAGCATCAATTGACCGATTCAGAAGCCAAAGTACTGATCATGGTCGAAAACTTTGCCAAAACCTATCAAGACATCGGTCGCAATGTGGTCGATAAAGTCGTGATTACGGGTATGGGCGATTTAATGGGTACGCTCAAAGGCTTTATGGTTAATACGGTCGTCCGCCATGTCAAGAAAATGGTACCAGACTACAGTATTTCTAATAGCGTTAGTTTTAAAAGTGCATTAAAGCAAGTCACGGCTAGTAAATATAAGCGCCCAACCAATATCACGCTTGATGATATCGCTGTCTTACAGTATACCGGTGGTACGACAGGTGTGGCGAAAGGTGCGATGCTAACGCACAAAAACTTGGTGGCAAACTTAATTCAGTCTAATACCTTTTTGGGCACCGCTTTTGATGATTTCGATCAAAGAGGTGAGCAACCTGTAATTATGACGGCATTGCCGATGTATCATATTTTCTCATTCACCGTATGTGGTATGTTCGGTCTGTATCGCGGTTGTGTTGTATTATTAGTACCAAATCCACGCGATCTTGATAGCTTGTTAAAAGCATATAAAGCCAATCCACCAGCGTTCTTCCCAGCGGTCAACACGTTATTCAACGCACTTGCCAATAACGAAGAATTTATCGCGATGGATCATAGCAAGCTGCGTCAATCGATGGGCGGCGGCATGGCAGTACTGAGCCCAACAGCAGAAAAATGGCGTCAAGTAACTGGTAATATTATCATTCAAGGTTACGGCCTGTCTGAAACAGCACCAGTAGCGACTTCTAACCCTAGTAACAGCAAAACATTCACAGGTACCATTGGTGTACCGATGCCAGCAACAGATGTGGCAATTTTGGATGATGCAGGTAATGAAGTAGCACTTGGTGAGCGCGGTGAGATTAGTGTTCGTGGTCCACAGGTCATGAAAGGTTACTGGAACCGTGAAGATGCTACTGCCGAAGTCATGACAGCAGATGGATTCTTCCGTACTGGTGATATCGGTATCATGGCTGACAACGGATATGTGACCATCGTTGACCGCAAAAAAGATATGATTTTGGTGTCTGGTTTTAACGTTTATCCGAACGAAGTCGAAGAAGTCATGGCTGGCCATCCTAAGATTTTAGAATGTGGCGTCATCGGTATCGAAGACGAGAAAAGCGGTGAGATTCCTAAGATCTATGTTGTCCGTAACGATCCAAGTCTGACTACCGAAGAAGTTCTTGAGTACGGTAAAGAGAACCTAACAGGTTATAAGCGTCCTCGTCGTGTTGAGTTTATTGACGAGCTACCAAAATCGAACGTTGGTAAGATTTTGCGCAAAGATTTACGCGTACTTGAAGAAAAAAACCACGGTTAATTTGCTGATACACGCACCTAGAAAATTGTTTGATAGCTGCGTGTATTAACTAAAGATACTTGTGAAAGTATCGCTCGATTAGATACTGTAGTAACTAAAGTAGTAACCAAAAATGATAAGGCTGCAACCATGCTGTCTTATCATTTTTTTGTCTTTATCGCTTTTGACATTTGCGGATGACAGCTACTATTAATAGAGAATATCTATTAAAACTGCTATAGTGCCCATCGACGTATTTTTGTTTTTGTCCAAAAAATCGTACTGGTTTTGCTTAAGACAACTAGTGAAATCATGGTAGTAAATATCGTTTTCGACTTGGTCGTGCTGAGTGGTAGTATTATTTATCATAGACCCAGTAACACACTTTAATTTGCAAAGCTTATGAATGACAAACCCGATCATACTTATCTATTTCTTATTCATAAGCTTCTGCTGTCAGCAATAATCATAAAAAATGGTGTTTCCATTAGCATATTCAATGTTTTTAACAGTAACATTTAGGGAAAATTATGACGGATAATATTAATAAAAAAACGACAGATAATAGCGCTGCAACTGACGATAAAGCCAATACTACTAACGACGTTTATCAAAGCAATGCGTTTCCTACTATGCCGACCATCGACAGCGATAGTCCGTGGCTGAGCGCTTATGAGCGCTATAGCATCGATGCTACTATCGAGATGCCAGAAGACAATACCTCTCTACTTGATGTGTTCGAGCGCAATTTTAGCCGTTATGGCCAAAAACCTGCCTATATCTGCATGGGCTCATCGATTACTTTTAAGCAATTAGATCTATATAGTCGCCAGATTGCTAGCTATTTGCAGTCAATAGGACTGGTCGCAGGCGATAAAGTTGGGGTAATGATGCCCAACGTCTTGCAGTATCCAGTGGTCGCTTTGGGTATCATTCGAGCAGGGATGGTGTTGGTCAATGTAAATCCTCTATACACCAGTCGTGAGCTGTCACATCAATTGCATGACAGTGGTGCTAAAGCACTATTTATCGTAGAAAACTTTGCCAAAACCTATCAAGAGGCCGAAGACAAAGGTCAGGTAGAGCATGTAGTCGTGTGTACCATTGGCGATATGCTAGGTACGATTAAAGGAGCCGTGGTCAACCTCGTGGCTCGTCATGTCAAAAAGATGATTCCTGCTTATAGCATACCGAATAGTGTGAGCTTCAAGCATGCTCTGAATGCTGAGTCAGCCAGTAAGTACCAGCGCCCTGAGTTAAACTTAAGCGATGTGGCCTTGCTGCAATATACTGGTGGTACGACAGGAGTAGCGAAAGGCGCGATGCTGTCTCACGGCAATTTAGTCGCCAACATGTTACAGGTCAGCGCGCTGATGAACAGTGCATTTGATGATGATATAGATGGTAGAGATGTGATTTTGACCGCACTGCCGCTATATCACGTATTCTCATTTATGGTCTGCGGTATGTGTAGTATGTATCAAGGTTATGCCTCGCTACTCATTCCGAATCCGCGCGATCTTGATGGACTTATCAAAGAGATGGCCAAGTACAAGCCAGCGTTTATTCCTGCGGTGAATACTTTGTTTAACGGCTTAGTACACAAAGATAACTTTGCTGATTTGGACTTTTCTAATCTAAAAGCGTCTATCGGCGGCGGTATGTCAGTATTGCCTAGCGTAGCGAAAGAGTGGCACAAAATCACTGGCCTGCCTATCGTTGAAGGCTATGGCTTGTCAGAGACTTCACCTGTCGTAGCATTTAATCCGATGACTATTGCAGAGTTTACCGGAAAAATCGGTATTCCTGCGCCTAGTACCGATATCGTACTCATTGATGATGACGAAAATATAGTAGCCATGGGCGATCGCGGTGAAATCTGCGTCAAAGGTCCACAGGTTATGATTGGTTATCAGAATCGTCCGAAAGAAACTGCTGAATCCTTTACGGCTAGCGGTTACTTAAAAACGGGCGATATCGGCATCATGGACGAAAAAGGCTTTATCAAAATTGTCGATCGCAAAAAAGACATGATTTTGGTATCTGGTTTCAACGTCTATCCAAACGAAATCGAAGAAGCGATGAGTGAGCATCCAGCAGTCGTAGAATGCGGTGCTATTGGTGTTCCGAACGATGATCGCGGCGAAGAACCAAAACTGTTTGTGGTCAAAAAAGGCGACGTGACTGAAAAAGAGCTACTAGAATATGGCAAAAAACAACTGACTGGCTATAAGCGCCCACGTCATATACAGTTCGTTGACGAATTACCAAAGTCGAACGTTGGCAAAATCCTACGTAAGGAATTGCGTAAGATGGAAGGGTTAGAATAGTTTATATCTGACATTCTGTTGATAACGGTGGCGTAATGGCAGGTGCGAATCTTGCTATTGCGCCGTTGTCACGTTAGGATATCTTAAGATTTTAGTCGACTACATATCTATCAATGTGTTTACTAACGACTGATAGGTATTTTTATGACACTGCTTTTATAACATTGTACTAGGAATTTTTATGCGTATTGACAATCGTGAGCTTGACCAACTTCGCTCGATCAGCTTTGAGCGCCATTATACGAAGCATGCTGAAGGGTCAGTACTGGTAAGTTTTGGCGATACCAAAGTACTATGTACTGCCAGTGTAGAATCTGGTGTGCCGCGCTGGCTCAAAGGTAAAGGCAAAGGTTGGATCACAGCTGAGTATGGTATGTTGCCACGCGCGACCAACACGCGCAATCAGCGTGAAGCGGCTCGCGGCAAACAGTCAGGTCGTACGCAAGAGATTCAGCGTTTGATTGGTCGTAGCTTACGTGCCATGATTGATCTGAGTAAGCTTGGTGAAAACACTATCTATCTAGATTGCGATGTGTTGCAAGCGGATGGTGGTACTCGTACGGCGAGTATCACTGGTGCTGCAATTGCACTTATCGATGCGCTAGAGAGTATCCAAAAGGCCAAGAAACTTAAAGCAGATCCACTAATCGGATTGGTTGCTGCGGTTTCTGTTGGTATGAAAGATGGCGAAGCATATCTTGACCTAAACTACGAAGAAGACTCTAGCTGCGATACCGACTTGAACGTTGTGATGACCCAAAAAGGTGAGTACATTGAGCTGCAGGGTACTGCTGAAGAAAAGCCGTTCACTCGTGCTCAAGCAGATGCTATGCTGTCATTAGCTGAAAAAGGCATCGCTGAATTGATTGAAATGCAACAGACGGCGCTTGGCTGGTAGACTACCATTTAGATACAACACACTGTCTTTGTTTTTAGTGTCAATAACTGCCTGTTAGCTGCTAATAGGCAGTTTTTTAATAGAAAATATTCGTACATTACGTAATAGGTAACAACACATGCTCAAGCTAACTGATGATGGCGCCAAAATCACCTTACAAGGGCAAGCAAATGCTGCTGATAATGGCATGTTTTGGTTTGGTTCTGCATTATTGATAGGGGCAGTCGCAGTCGCCATGGCGATGAGCTTGTTGCCTGAGCGTTTAGCCATCGGTGCACTTGCACTGCTTATCATTGGTAGCTTTATTTTTAATAAAAAGCGCCAACAGCATAAAAAAGCCATGAGCGGTATGATTAGCAGTGGCACATTGTGGGTAAGGGCTGGCGAGCTGGTACATGACAATCTAGGTAAGCGTGAACATATTCATTTAACGGATGGCGATAAGATAACGCTGATTGGCGAGCAATTACAGATTGTCGATAGCAGTGACGTTCGCAAATATCGTATTACTGGTTTCGAGAGTGCTCAAGAAGCAAAAGCTGCTAAAGCTATCTTAGAAGGGCAAGCGCTAACGAAACGCCATGTAAATATTAAAATGAAGAGTAATTAATATCTTTTCTTAATTTCATACTTTACCAAAGCATAGCTATTGTCTTCATATTATCTAAACTCCTAACTCAAGTGTCATTTTAAATTTCACTCGACGTGCCTCTCCAATATTGTCATCTATCAGTATATTTATACCGTCTATCACCTATCGCAGGCGAATAGTGCTTGCAGATTTGTGGCTAAATGGTTTATAAGTAGGATTATAAAATTTGTCTTTCTTATTATTGATACTGTCATTGAGATTTAGTTGACAAGGAGTTAGTCATGTCGCGTTTGTCTATACCGTCAGTCGCCGCGTCGTGCGGTTTTTTACTATTTACCTGCAGCATGGTAGGGCAAGCCCATGCAGATAGTATGAGTATGCTTATCGCCCAAAAATCTATTCAACCAACGACGAATACATCCTATCGTTATCCTGAGGTACAGCGTTCAGCACCTACAGTCTTACCAGCGTTTTTATCAGGCAACTATGACAATGTCGATAGCGAGTATCTCCCGCTGCTTAGTAATGCAGAGACGCAGAGTAGTATGGCAGCGCGCGAGGTGGTCAGTACTGCCCGCAAGATGGCACTTAACGAGCGCACGATTATTCAAGGTGGCTGCTGGGACTATTTAAATGCTGTATTCAATCGGGCAGGGGTATCGCGTAATACCATACATAAAGGCACTTATGCGCAAGGGCCCTATGCTAGTAGCAGCGAGATTGAAGCAGGCGACTGGCTCTATTATATCAATCATGGCTACAATGGCGTTGAGCATAGTGGACTGTTCGTCGGTTGGGTCGATGAGCGTGCCAAGCAAGCATTGATATTAAGCTATGCTGGTGAAAATCGCCGTGAACCAGCTCGTTATCGCGTTTATGACTTAAGCAATGTTTATCAAATTATGCGCCCTAGTGTTTAGTGTCTGATATTTCCAGTTTGATAACACGGTCTATAAGTGAATAAAAAAGCGTCCGTAACTCATTGAAGTTACGGACGCTTTTATTTTGCATGTCTAATTGGTTTTCTTATGCTAAAACGGTTTTACCACAACGAGAATGACGATAATCACTAAGGCTAAGACAGGCACTTCATTAAACCATCGCCAGAATTTATGCGTTTTATAATGTGGATTATCTATCAGCTTTTTACGATAAAAGCCGCAAGCGCCATGATAGCCTGACAGCAACACTACTAATAGCAATTTGACGTGTAGCCAGCCTTGGGTTTTATAGACATCCCAGCCCAACCCTAACATCCATAGACCAAAGATCCATGTCGCTATCATCGATGGGGTCATGATGCCGCGATACAGCTTGCGCTCCATAATGGCAAAGCGCTCATGGCTGATGCTATCGTCACTCATCGCATGATAGACAAACAGGCGCGGCAAATAAAATATCGCCGCAAACCAGCAGACCATCGAGATAATGTGTGCCGCTTTAATCCAGTTAAAATAATCTGCCATTGTAGTTTCTCTTGCTTAACTTGTATTTTTTAGCTTCGGCTTAATCTGCCAATACAACTTGTGTTTGATGACCATTCATCGCATCCATTACAGGCAGTACTTTAGGTGCTCTTGGTGCGGCAAACTGTTTGGTTAGGCCAAGCTCACGCATGAGTCTGTCGTCGCCTGACTGGCTGGCGTTACCGGTGGTAAGAAGTTTGTCACCATAAAAGAATGAGTTAGCACCTGCCATAAATGCCAACGCCTGCTCAGAATCTGACAGGCTTTCGCGGCCAGCAGATAGACGCACGTAGCTAGTCGGGCAGCAAATACGGGCGACCGCAATAGTACGAATCCATTCAAGTACAGACAGCTGACCTTCAGCTAATACTTTGTCACCAATTGGTGTCCCTGCAATAGGCACCAGTAAGTTGACTGGAATTGATTCAGGCGCTTTAGGCATTTTTAGCAGCTCAAGTACCCAATCGATGCGATCATCACGGCTTTCACCCATACCAACGATATTACCACTACAGACATTAATGCCAGAGTTACGCACGTTTTCTATCGTATCTAAACGCTCATCATAGCTACGCGTGCTAACGACTTGCTCATAGTAGCTACGCGAAGTATCTAGGTTATGGTTGTAGTAATCCAACCCTGCATCGGCCAACTGTGTTGCTTGATTGGTATCGAGCATACCCAGTGTCATGCAAGTCTCAAGTCCCAATGCTTTGACTTCTTTGATCAGCTCAACCACATAAGGCATGTCTTTGGCACTTGGATGTTTCCACGCGGCACCCATGCAGAAGCGCGATGAGCCACTGTTTTTGGCACGCTTGGCCGCAGCGATGACTTTATCAACTTCTATGCGCTTTTCTGCTTGTAGTTTGGTTGTGTCGCGATGGTGACCTGACTGTGAGCAGTAGCCGCAATCTTCAGGGCAGTTGCCCGTTTTGATAGAGAGTAGCGTGCTGATTTGCACTTCATTGGCAGTGAAATGCTTTCTATGGATAGTCTGTGCTTGTAATAGCAAGTCCATTAGAGGTAAGTCAAACAGTTGCGCGATTTCTTCACGGCTATATGTCGTAGCTACTTTACTATCGGTTTGAGTCGCGTCTGTGGCTAGATTGGCCAAAAAATCACTGTTGGTCGTATCTGGCTGAGTGGCTACATCAGTTGGCTGGGTGGCGTCAGGTTCGGAAATGCTAAGCAATCCTGCCATAAGGTAAGTCCTTTTATAAGAATGAGAGGGTATTGAATAAAACCAATGTTTTTATCTATTGTCATTTATAAGGTAACAAAAAAGGTTGCCGTATAGTATACCGCAACCTTTTTAGAAAACCAGAACACTGCTAGACAGTATGTATAATTGTCACAGTAGCGCATATAAATAGTAACTATACGTTTGGCTATTTAGTTCTATATCATCCATTCTACCAATGACTACCGCTCAGTGCACCATTCTTTTTATTTACCAAGTTTGTGCTTGGCGATACCAACCCAATGCTCAGCAAATTTCTGTGCTTTATAAGCGTAAGGTTTGGCTTTTTGGATATATGGTTTGCACTCTTCTGGAATAGCTGGAACGATATGCTTAGCAAGTTTGTTGAACCACATCATTAGGCTATAGTCGCCTTCAATGCTCAAGTTGCCTTCTTGTACAGCAGTCATAAAGGCAGGCAAGCTACCTTTTGTTAGCAGTCTAACGCCAGTCATAGAATCTTTAAAAGTGATGGTCAAATCGGCTTCTTTTGCATGGCCGCTTTGTTGACTGAACTGTCCATTGTCAAAACTAAAAGAACGGGCGATATTAGACTCAGTACTAGCAAATTCAATCGTAACTTGACGATCAGCGAATAACGCTTTGACGTCTTCATTATCGCTATCAGCTAACATAGACAAACGATAGCCAACGACAGCTAATAAAGCATCTAATGGATCAGATTTGATATCTAATACAGGAACAGTAAACATAGCAGAACTCCTAAAGAAATGAGGCATAACAATAAAGCGTACTTTATACCAGTTTTTATGACAAATATATAACTGGATTATAAACTATCACAGGGTGTCAACTCTTTAGGAGTTAAGTAGAGAGCGTTAAGTATCTTGTAACATTCGATGTCACTGACGTAAGCAAGGTATTGATATAGACAAACAGAGGTATAAATAGGACAGTTTTAACGGAAACGTGGCTGATAGTTATCATCATAGACAGGAGTGTGTTCGATATAGCGTGCGGCTTCTAGCTCACGTTGCTGACTAACTGTTTGGCTCACATCATCATAGCGTAATGCCCGATACAATACCCAAGCTGCCAACGGTAACCAACTGATGCCCATAGCGATGATATAGCGATGCCATGACGATAGCTCCATCAACATAGGGCGACCGGCTAATATATTTTGAATCAACTCAACGGTGAACCAGTAGGCCATACCGCCAAACAGATATAGCAGTAGCCAACGATACGACGATAAGGCAAGCACCACTACTAAACTGGCTAGCAGTCCATAACCAAACCATGCCGCGCCGCTCCATGCCTCTACACCGATAAAAGAAAATATAGTCACTAACATCATTCATCTCGCTATTCATAAGGTGAATTCCAATGAGACTATTATGAGAGGTTATTGAGTAAAGCTGAAGAGGGTACAGGCGACTTTGCGACAACCGTTGACGTTTGGTTTTTTGGCTCGTTTTTGCGATATTTGATGTCTAGATGCTAGGCTAAGCGCCGTAAGGAATGGCGCTTATTTTGAGGAATATGGAAACGATTTTTCTAGTCTAGGAAGGCGTTTATTAGCTGGCAAACCAAGCCAAACTAGAAAACAGGATTGACAGTTTGCTAAATACTTAGACTCGATTGGTACGATTACCCCACCAAGATAATAGCGAAACTAGAATAGCACCGAGTAGCATAAGTCCTACTGTCGTTGACCACTGTGCGCCAGTAGGGTATTGCCATGGCATGACATTATGGACGGCTTCAGTGTTTAGCGAGCCTAGCGCATCTACTTTCCATGGCCAGACTTTTATTAAAGAGCCTGCAATAAAGCCTGTCAGCAATGCTAAGGTAGCCTGATAATAATGTGAGAGCAGCCACTTAAGTGCACGCGTGAATAGCAATAGCCCAGTCGCCATACCCGCAATGACTGTGAAAATGGCACTCAGATTCATCGTATCGACTGCTTCTAATACTGCATCGTAAGCGCCTAGCAATAGCAAAATAAACGACCCTGATATTCCCGGTAGGATCATGGCACAAATAGCAATTGCCCCTGCAAAAAACAGATACGGTAAGCTAGGCGTGGTCGTAAGCAACGGCATACTACTGATGACTACGGCGACAATAAGCCCAGTCGCAAACAGTGCGACACGTCCTATATTCCAGCGCTTAATTTCACTAAGTAAGATAAACACCGTTGCGACGACCAGTCCAAAAAAGAACGACCAAATAAGCAATGGTTGATTGTCCAATAAATGCTTAATGATACCGGCTAAGGTCGCAAAGCTAGTGGCAATACCCAGTAGCAAACACAATAGAAACGTCGCGTCTACTTGTCGCCAAATCGCCGCGAATCCTTTGATGCCACCTTCTTGTCGAAAGATCGTCCAAAGATTGGGGCCGATACTACCAAGTGCGTTAATCAAACGCTCGTAAATCCCTGCAATCAACGCAATAGTGCCACCAGAGACGCCAGGTACGATATCAGCTGCTCCCATGGCCATACCTCTGACATAAATACCTACCAACTGTTTTGGACTATCGGTACGTACAGGTGCCGTATCTTGTTCTATTGGCGCTGACGGCTGAGTTGGCCGCGGAGATTGTGGTGCCGTCATGGGTATTCCTTTATCATTTAAAAATAAGTGTTATCTGAAAGTAAGCATTGGCTAAAAACAGGCGTTAGCTAAACATCAGTGTGCATAGCAGATTTTATTAATTATCATCACGTACTAATGCATGTCTTCCATTCACTTAATAGTCATCTAACTGGTCTGAAAATGGCTAAATCTTGTCAAATATCGTCAAATAGCTGGTTAATATACTGATACTATCTACGCTACTTTTCTTGGTTAAGCCACGCTCTAAAGCATAAAAGCCAGATTAATGACAAAACATTAACCTAGCTTATTGAATGGCGTAAAGCGTTCTGCAATTACTCAGTAGGCGCCAGTGCAGGATAGCCCAATGCATATAAAGTACCTTCAAGCCCTGTCACGTTGATAGCGGCATCAGCACGTGCTTGGACGATTGGTTTGGCATGATAGGCCACACCAAGATCGGCCAGTGCCATCATTGGTAAGTCATTAGCACCGTCACCGACACAGACCACTTGTGACATCTCAATGCCTAAGCGCTCAGCAGTATGCTCGACGATAGCGGCTTTTTTGGCACCGTTGACAATAGGCCACTGTACATGACCAGTCACTTCACCTTCCTCGATATCTAGAGCGTTGGCATGTACTTCATCGATACCTAGCTGCTCGGCGATATAACGTGCAAAATAAGTAAAGCCTCCTGAAACTAACACCGTATGATAGCCCAGTGCTTTTAGCGCACTGATCGTCGTGCGCGCACCAGTCGATAACGTTAAGCGGTTACAGATATCATCAAGCACATCGGTAGAGGTGCCTTTTAGCAAAGCCACACGCTGAGCAAACGATTCATCAAAATCAATTTCACCGCGCATTGCGGCTTCAGTGATGGCTTCAACTTCTTCGCCAATTCCAGCCGTTTTTGCCAGCTCTACGATGACTTCTTGCTCGATCAGGGTTGAATCCATGTCAAAGCAGGCAAGCTTGTGTGTCCGTAGCATATGACCGACAGACAGGATATGACAGTCCACGACATTTAGGTTATCGGCGCTGTCGGCACTGCGTATATTGTTATATTCTTCAGTTAGGTCACGACGCAGGCGAGCGGTCAGCTGATCATCAATAATGTGAGCGGCTGCGGTTTTTTTACCAGGGTGCATCAGTGTGTCAGTGACTGGTACCAGCAGATAACGGTACACCTGAGTATGGGTAAAGGGTAGGCGCTGTGCGTCTGCTGCTGTAGGTTCTGTATCAGACACCGTGATATTGACGAAGCTAGCGTCAGTATCTTCGGCAACGGTCACTAGATGCCAACTTGGCTGTTCATCGACCCACGACTGAACGTATTGATGAATATCTAATGCGGACACCTGAGTCGGCAGTACTACGATGAGCGCAAAAACAGGTAGCGACTGTAGCGCATCAAAGTCTTGCAAATTGGTATCTTCGGGTAATAATGCCGCAATAGAATCAACGGCTTGTTGCCATGCTTTGCTGTCTTTTGGTAACGAATAAGATGTATTTTTTGGCATGGCTCAATTGTCCCTTGTATGCTCATATAAGATTAGGAATAATAACAGTTTTACTGGGCAGCGCCTATAGATGACGCGCAAAGTAACAATGATGCTAAAAAACAGATTTTATGGCGTAAGAAGCCATAGAAAATGCAATAAAGTTATTATGATAAATTTATAAAGTGCTCACGCTATAAGGCTTATTATGGTGATATAGTAGATGAGATAAGCTGGCTGTTTATCAAAGGTGCTTTCTTATTAACGATGCCTTCGCAAAAGATTGCAAGGTACAAGGTAGTAATGTTGGCAACTGTATTGCCGGTATTGTTAGCATCAATGTCATCGTTCGGAACCTGCACTAATATATAGATGCTATTTTGCACAGTAGTGCTTTGAGTGAAACAGTATCTCAGATGTGATAGTGCTGTTGATAGTCGTTAATAATCAGTACTGCTTTATCACTATGTGTGTACTACCATTGGCGCGCATCACAATTGTTTAAAAATTAGCCAAAAAATGAGCAATAGCCTCGTTTTTTAATTTCTTCTCTCCAAAAAAGTTTAACATATCATGACGTATTTAGCGCCGCGGCAAGGGTTGTTTGCCATTATTCTTCTGGTTAGTTTTTGTTTGCAGACGCTGTTATTGGTCATTAGTACTGACCAACAGCTGAGCAATAGTCGTGCGTTAAAAGGCGAGCAGATGGTCGCCCAGCTGATTGATGAAGCAAGGTTGTCTTTAGAAAATAAAGACCGTGTGAGCTTAAGCGTTATTGCCAATCGCTATACTAGCGAGCAAGACGTCACACGGATACTGATTAAAGACAACAACGATGATATCTTGGTGCCAGTAGGCAATGCGCCGATGCAGCAAGGTGACACCATTCGTCAAATCGCCACCAATGGCGATGCAGTCATCGGTAGCGTTGCACTGACCTTAAAAGACGTCAGCAAAGGCGAGATCATCGCCATGCAATGGCCGTTTGTCATCGGTACTATGCTGCTACATTTACTACTGTGGCTGATTTATGGTTACCTCGCTCGTCCGACCAAAGAGCAAATCAATGCGTTAAGTCGAGATATCCAAGAGCTGTATCGTGACCAATATAGACCAGTCGATCAACGTGGCTACGACCGTGAGCTTGAGCGCCAGTCAACGGGTCAATCAGCGTCTCATTTAGCAAACAGTCAAGTAGCGACAGATAATACGGCTAATGTCACAAATGACGAAGTGACTAATGCCCGCAAGTTTAATGTGCATAATGAAGTGAACGAGTATCTTAGAACTCAGCAAAACCAAGAGACAGGTAGCGATACTGACAATCTAGCGAGTGCGAGTGAAGGTAGCGAAAGCGAAATAGCAGATACAGACGGTGTTGCTTCTCAAGCTACCAGCCATACGTCTAAGTTATCTGCCACACGGTCTGTTGATAGCGTCAAAGTTCAAATCGTATTCCATGATGAGTTCAATATGCTTGAACGCCTTGCACCTGCGCAGCGTCTTCCGTATTTAGCGCTCTGCACTCAGCTGCTGAATCAGGCCGTGACTGAGTTGCTAAGACAACCATTGCTACTAGGTGTGAGTGCGATGAATGAAGCTCACTTCGAAGATAATGGCGCAAGTGTGGTACTAAAGGCTGATAATAGCCATGCAAAAGTGGCACTCGCAGGCGTGATGCTTGCCAAGCTATATTTAATGCTCAACAAAATTATCCACGATAAGCACATTGAGCTGTCGCGCTTTGCTTTGCCAGCGAAAGCGGGCGTGAGTGATGACGCGCAGTCAGAGCCAATGACCCATTTGCTCCAGAGTATCGGCAAAAAAGAGCAGCTATTAATACTATTGCCAAATGCCGGTCTCAAGCAAATCAGCAATCATGTACAAGTACATAACATCATGCGCCCAACCACTGTCTATGAGCGCGAGTGTGCGATATTTGATGGTGCTAACGACTCATTGATTCAGCGTTTGGCTGATGTGCGCAACGCAGTTCTAATGATTGAAGATGAGGATGAGCTACACATTTAATGCCGACTGTATTTGGTCATTTATATTACAATTGTCTGTTATATAGCCTACTGGACTATCTTAATCGTAGAGTTGAAATGTACCATATTGCGAAAAAGGATTGACAACATTCAATAGAGACTTTATAAGGCATATATATATTGATGTATTCTTAATACCCTTGCCTAAAAATGATAGGAGTTTGTCATGAGTGACGCTGATATTGACGACGATTTTGATGATGATTTTGTCGACGATGATGATGCAAAGATGGTTGAAGAAGCTGAGACGAGCGTACGTACACGTTTAAGTAGTCTTGAAAAACGTCGGCTAATCGATAATTTGCTAGAAGAAAAGCGTTTGGCTAAAGAGTTAAAAGACGATCTAGACGACATAGACAACTTCGATGAAGACGGCGATGATTGGGATGATGACGATTTTTAATTTGTCAGCATCAGTCGTTTCAGTGGACTAAAGTGCTTTAGTGGCTACTTTTATGGTAGTGGCTATTTTAATGACTAAAATCATTTAACCAGTCAAGTTGGTTGCCTTCTGTTTGCTACTTTTCTAACTTTCTATGGTTGCTCGCAACCCATTCATCTCGATAATACTTACCTGATAGAGGTTGCTTGAGTTTCATTAATTAAGCAGCCTTTAGTCTCTACTTAAGTACTCGTCCTCTTTTATTTAACCGATCGCCCACTGCGATTGATGACATCTATCTGCTAAGGAAAACCAAATTATGAGTAACCAACTAAGTTTTGATGAATTACTAGACTATTTGGACAATCAAGAAAGCCAGTTCGTGCTAGATAGTGTTGCAGCGCATGGTTTTTTGACAGCGACGGTCATCGGTCGTCCATTGCCTAACTGGATGGATGCCCTGTTCGAAGGTCACGTAAGTGAGATTCCAGAAAACGTCATCGACGGTATCAAACGCTGGCGCGATTCGATCATGGCTGAGCTAAAAAACGAGACGCCGATCGAATTACCATTTGGTGAAGATGCTGGTAACGAAGAAGTGGCAGTTGATTTCTCTGACGAGTCAGACATCGTTGCTTGGTCAATTGGTTTTGTCGATGCCATGTATGGTGATGAAGCAAGCGACTGGTTTGAAGATCAAGAAACGGCAGAAGACGTTGCAGTATTGACCTTGCCAATGATCGTACTTAGCGGTATCGATGATGAAGATCCAGAGCTGTCTGAGATGCGTAAAGACGAAGACAAAATGGTACAGATGGCCAATAGCATCGAAGGCAATTTGACTGAATTATTCTTACTATTTCATACCAACGATTAGTAATGCTAAGAAACAGCGCTGCTAGTAGTGCTGTTTCTGTCTTGTTTTGTTTATACTGTATCGCAGCGCTTTGATTTACTATATATTTTATAAGTCACCGATAAGGTCATCCTATGACTGTGCAACTCTCCAATCTTGAGCACCTACCTAACTATCAAATCACGGAACGCCTAGACGTGGTGTACGGTAGTACCGTGCGTTCAAAGCACGTCGGTAAGGATCTGTTCGCTGGGTTGAAAAATATCGTTGGCGGCGAGCTGACGGCTTATACCGAGCTATTAGAAGAGTCACGCCAAGAAGCAATCGATCGCATGATTGTCAAAGCAGAGGCGCTAGGGGCTGATGCAGTGGTCGGTCTGCGTTTTTCGACTTCTAGTATTGCCCAAGGTGCCTCAGAGTTGTTTGTCTATGGTACGGCGGTCAAGGTCGCGCCGATATCACAGCAGCAATATCAAAACCCACCAAGCGATGGTTACAACCATTCTAGTCAAAATGTGAGTACTCAGACCCAAGTCGCACCCGATGATTTACCGCGCTTCAATCCTTTTGGTTAATCCTATAATGCTAAAAGCACCGATGCTTTTTATGATGAGAAACGTGCTATGAATGATTCACTCACGCAAATGCTCATCAATTACGGGCCGTTTGTCTTCTTATTCGCGGCTGGCTGGTTCTTCGGATCACGCCATGAGCGTCAGCATTTGGCACAGCTAACAGTAGCAGAGCAAGCATTGGGCGATATCACTGTCTCAAGCGAACGTCTATACCGTCCCAAGTTAGCAGCGGGTAGTGAAGGTGAGCTAGTGCTTGGTAGTGTCGTCATCGCTCAAGATTACTTCAAAATGATCATCGCTCGCGTACTAAGCGTCTTTGGCAAAAACTTAACCACCTATGAGACTTTGCTAGATCGTGCCCGCCGCGAGGCCATCGTTCGTATGCGGACTGAGGCAAAAGCCAAAGGCTACACGCATATCTACGGGTTACGTCTTGAGGTAACCAATGTCAACCAATTAGGCAGTATGGTCGAAGCCATCGCCTACGGTACAGCTGTTATCAGTATCGACCATATTCACTCTACATCTGCTGTAAATCACAAAACCTTCGCTTAAATCATTTCTACGTTATTTTCAAGTGTAAAAACCTATAATTGACTGACGAGTAGTCAGAAAAATCAAAACCATGCACTTTTACAACGATATACTGAATTTTGCCGTTCCGTTATTATTTCGGTTCGTAGTAACCAGTTTTATCAAAAATTGTCGGTTTAAAAAACACGACTGTATGGAAAAGTGTCATATAAAGAGCTGACAACGTCGGTGGCTTTTACCCAAGATATCAGCAGGATTGGCTGATTGAGCATGACGAGGTTGTCATAAACCTGCCCGTGTAAGGGCACTATCTACAAGGATGTAGTTATGGAAGGTGTTGAGTTAGTCACGTTTGTAAATGCAAAAGTCATTCCTATTAGTATCTTTTTGATTATGATGGGAATGGGATTGTCCTTAGTTACCAATGATTTTAAGAGAGTCGTCAAATACCCTAAAGCAGTCGCCATAGGCTTGACCAATCAGCTAATATTCTTACCGCTCGTAGGTTTTGCTTTGGCAACCACCATGTCTCTCGAGCCAGAGTATGCCGTTGGGGTCATGTTGCTGGTATTGTGTCCTGGTGGCACGACATCAAATCTATTTACCTATTTAGCCAAAGGTGACGTCGCACTTTCGGTCACCATGACCGCTATTGCTAGTGTCATTACCGTATTTACCATTCCTATCGTCCTCAGTTTTTCGCTTGTATACTTCATGGGTGCGGGTAGTGAGTTTCAGTTGCCAGTGGTCAAGACCATGATCAGCCTAATTGCTCTGACTATCTTACCCGTCAGTATTGGTATGTTGATCAAACGCTATGCCCCTAACGCGGCAGATAAGGGACAGGTGATGGTGTCTCGTTTTGGCGTGATATTTTTGAGCTTCTTGGTACTTTTCTTAAGCTATGTGCAACGAGACATTATCGTTGAAGCATTAATCGCTACTGGCCCTGTGGCATTGATATTGAACGTATCGACGATGGCGCTTGGTTATTACACCAGTAAATGGTTCGGTCTAAATCCTGCGCAAAGACGCTCGATTACTATGGAAGTCGGCCTACAAAACAGTACGCTTTCAATGTTTATGGCACTGACGCTATTGGCTAACTATAAGATGTCGATGACGCCAGCCATTTATACGCTAATCATGTTCTTGACCGCGGGTATCATGGTCAGAGTATTCACTGCCCAGCATAATAAAGCCAAAAGAACCGAGATAGAAAACAGTGTATTGGCAGCACGTAGAATGTAAGAGGTTTAGGATAACCGTAGTAACGCATTGTTGCGCCCGTTGAGACAGTACTTGGCAAAAATCAACAATGTATGGTTTAGTAAAAAAGCCCATAATCCGCTTTTTATAATCAAGCGTGTTATGGGCTTTTGTGTTTAGTGTTAGTTCTAACTCAAACCAGTTTTGGCTTAAATCTAGAATCTTCGTCTGTCCATTTTCGCTCTTGCCTCGGCAGCTTGCTCTTTGACTTTTTCAATTTCAAATAAGAATGTGCGGTTTTTAAGCACCGCGACGAATACCACGCCGCCGACCGTATTGCCCACCAGTACCACGACTAAAAATACCAAATAGCGCCAAAGACTGACGGTATTGCCGTACAGTAATGCTGAAAACACCTCGATATTGCCCACGATACTATGATGCAAACCTAAAAATCCAATACTACCAGTGATAAGCGTCACCAGTACGATACGACTAAGCGTATCTCGTGCAGAGGTCACCAGCCATGCGGCCACGCCCATCATCCAGCCTGCCAGTACCGCGCTGCCAAAGATAACCCACCACTCAAAGCCCAAAATATGCTCGGCATAGACATCGATAGCATGGTCTGTAAACAGATGCATATGCAGCCCTAAACCAATCATTAATGCTGCAAATATACAACCGCCAACGATATTACCAGCGATGACAATGCCCCATAGCCGCAGAAGTTTGTGCAGCGGCTCAATTTTATTTAAGACAGGCAAGCTCAAGAGGGAAGTCTGTTCTGTGAATAATAACGATTGACCAATCACCACGATAATAAAGCCGATCGGATACAGTAACGACGACAGCACCATGGCATAGCGACTTGGTATCACGTCATTGAGCAAGGCAAACGCTGATAAAATCATAAAAAAGCTGATACCAATCTCTAGCCCAGCCGTAAAGGCACTGGTAAATAGCGAGCCAAGTGAGCGCTCAAAAGTTTCTTTTGCGTGGATAACTTGCTCGACTAAGATGCTGGCGTAGCTTTTTGCTTGGCTTAGATTGTCGTCGCTGGCAACCTTTTTGATGGTTTCTTTGTCTTCGTCGCTGATTTCTTTTGGCAGGTCATCGTTTTCTAAGTCTTCAGTGGCTTTGATAGGTTCGTCTACGTCGCCATCTGAAGTTTCGTTTGCATGACTGTCTGTAGTGTCGTCTGCGTCCTTATCTACCTCAATGTTTTTAGAAGGGCTGCTTTCTTCTAACGTATGATTATCTTTAGGCATAGGAGGGGTAGTGTTCACGCTCAGACGCTCGCTGTCTGATAGATTAGCCTGAGAATCATGGTCATGCTCGGTATCTTGGGACACGGTTGGCTCGCTCGTTATAGGCTAATGATTTTGCTGCATAAGTAATCTCTATTATATTTCCCATTCTTCTGATTGCTGTTGTTAATTGATTAACAATTTGAGTAATAAATCGCCTTCAGGCTTTATAAATTGCCTTACCATCTAACAAAATCTGCCTATCTGCGTTAAAATCACACTATCAACTATTTTTCCTGTTTTTATAGCGTTTTACGCTATCTCATTTTGACCACATTCATTATCAACAATAAGATCACCCTATTATGAGCAATCCTAATACCGATACCAGCATTGATAGCAATGCGAAAAACAATCTGACCCAGTCGATCCAAGCGGCGCTAAGCCAATTAGAGAGCGCCTATAACCCTGCGGAAGTCGAAGCAGGTATGTATCAAGGCTGGGAAGAAAGCGGCTATTTTCAGCCGACTTTTGATAAAGACGAGTCGTTTTCTATCGCGCTGCCACCGCCGAACGTCACTGGCTCGCTACACATGGGTCATGGTTTTAATAACGCTATTATGGATGCGCTCACCCGTTATCACCGCATGGATGGTGACAATACGCTATGGCAACCAGGTACGGATCATGCGGGTATCGCAACCCAGATGGTCGTTGAGCGTCGATTAGAAGCGCAAGGTATCAAGCGCCGTGATATGACACGTGCAGATTTCATCGATAAAGTATGGGAATGGAAAGAAGAGTCGGGCGGCAATATCACTAGCCAAATTCGCCGTTTGGGTAGCTCGGTTGACTGGTCGCGTGAGCGCTTTACCATGGATGATGGTCTATCCAATGCGGTAAAAGAAGTGTTCGTACGCCTGTTTGACGATGGACTTATTTATCGTGGTAAGCGTTTGGTGAACTGGGATCCAAAGTTCCAAACTGCGCTATCTGATTTAGAAGTAGAAAACCATGATGAAAAAGGTAGCCTATGGCATTTCCGCTACCATTTCACGGATACAGAACTAACTACTCAAGATGGTAAAAACTATCTTGTCGTTGCCACCACGCGTCCTGAGACTTTACTCGGTGATACCGCTGTCGCCGTTAATCCTAGCGATGAGCGTTACGCGCATTTAGTCGGTAAAACCATTACTTTGCCGATTACGGGCCGTGTCGTGCCTATCGTCGCCGATGATTATGTCGAAAAAGACTTCGGTACGGGTTGTGTCAAAATCACCCCAGCGCATGATTTTAACGATTATGAATTGGGTCGTCGCCATAGCTTGCCATTGATTAACATCCTTGATGAGCGCGCCAATATTTTGCCAGCGATGGAAGTTTATCCTGACTTGCAAACACGTGAGCCAGAGCTAGAGACCACGCCGAGCGAATACGCAGGACTTGAGCGTTTTGCTGCGCGTAAGTTCCTTGTAGAGCAGGCAGGTGAGCAAGGATGGCTAGAAGATATCGAAGACTATGCACTAAAAGCCCCGCGTGCTGAGCGTGGTGGCACGATTGTTGAGCCGTGGTTGACCGATCAGTGGTATGTCGCGGTCAAAGAACTTGCCAAGCCTGCGATTGACGCAGTAGAAGACGGCAGCATTGAGTTCGTTCCTGCGCAGTACAAAAACATGTATATGGCGTGGATGACCGATCTGCAAGATTGGTGCATCAGCCGTCAGCTCTGGTGGGGACATCGTATCCCTGCATGGTATGACGATGCGACAGGTGAAATCTATGTCGCCCGTGACGAAGCTGAAGTACGCACTAAATACAACCTAAGCGACGATGTAAAACTGCGCCAAGACGATGACGTACTCGATACGTGGTTCAGCTCTGGTCTATGGACATTCAGTACGCTTGACTGGGCAGACGTCAACGCCGATCCACGCGTGATGGACACTTTCCACCCAACCAGCGTGTTGGTGACAGGTTTTGATATTATCTTCTTTTGGGTTGCTCGCATGATCATGATGACCATGCACTTCGTGAAAAACGAAGATGGCACGCCGCAAGTACCGTTTAAGACCGTCTATGTGCATGGTCTGGTACGTGATGGCAACGGTCAAAAAATGTCAAAATCAAAAGGTAACGTCTTAGATCCGATTGATCTAATCGACGGTATTGAGCTAGAAGCACTGGTCGAAAAACGCACCAGCAATATGATGAATCCAAAAGACGCGGCCAAAATCGAAAAGCAAACGCGTAAAGAGTTCCCAGAGGGTATCCCAGCGTATGGTACCGATGCGCTGCGCTTTACCTTTACCTCATTGGCCAGTACTGGCCGCGATATCAACTTTGATCTAAAGCGTGTTGAGGGCTATCGTAACTTCTGTAATAAAATCTGGAACGCTAGCCGTTTTGTCCTGATGAACTGTGTGGATGGTGAAGGCAGTGCTAAGCCTATCGACCAAGCGGCGAACCCTGACGTATGGGAATTACCAGAAAAATGGATCATGAGTCGTTTGAACTCTAGCATCAAAGACATTCATCAGCATTTTGCTCAGTATCGTCTCGATATGGTCAGCCAAGATATCTATGAGTTCATCTGGAATGAGTACTGTGATTGGTACGTTGAGCTTGCCAAAGCCAGTCTAAATGATGACTCGGTGTCTGACGAGCGTAAAGCGCAAATTCGCTATGTGCTGCTACATGTACTAGAGACTGCGCTACGCTTCACCCATCCAATCATGCCGTATCTGACTGAGCAAATCTGGCAGACCATCGCGCCGCTACTGGGTCGTAAAAACACCGACAGCATCGTGGTCGCTGACTATCCACAGACCGATGCCAGCCAAATCAGTGAGCAGGTTGAGGCGGATATGGCGTGGCTACAAGAGCTAATCGCGAGCGTCCGTAACATCCGTGGTGAGATGAAATTGGGCAATGCGGTACGTCTGCCAGTGCTACTACAAAACGTCTCTAGCGATGAAGATGCGCGTCTGTCACGTATCAAAAACCAGTTTAAAGCGCTTGCCAAAGTCGAGAGCCTAGAGATTGTCAAAGAAGGCGATGAAGTGCCGCTATCGTCATCAAGTATGGTCGGTCAGCTACGTGTACTCGTACCGATGAAGGGGCTAATCGATCCAACAGCTGAGCTAGCACGTCTGGACAAAGCGCATGAAAAACTGCAAAAGCAAGCCGATGGTATCGCGCGTAAGCTAGGCAATGAAGGCTTTGTCAGTAAAGCACCTGCGGAAGTAGTCGATGCTGAGAAGGCGAAACTGGCTGAGCTAGAAGGGCAGTTGACGGCGATGACGGCGCAGATGGAGCAGTTGAAGGCGTTGTAATGAAACGGTTGTAATAA
Source organism: Psychrobacter nivimaris (assembly GCF_043419765.1). Taxonomy (NCBI): domain Bacteria; kingdom Pseudomonadati; phylum Pseudomonadota; class Gammaproteobacteria; order Moraxellales; family Moraxellaceae; genus Psychrobacter; species Psychrobacter nivimaris. Next base: position 68,421 of record NZ_JBHOFX010000004.1, read on the forward strand.
TCTGATAATGGTAAAAAACGCCTCCGTAATGGAGGCGTTTTTTTTGGATTGGTAGTTGGTTTTTTAATAATTAGATAAATAATTGTGTGGTATTATTCGACTATATTTTATACTTCATTATTACTTTTTCAAGGTCAATGTATATGACGTGCAGCATGCCAGATTGTAAAAATGAAACATTTGAAAATTTAGATAAGTGTGCGTTGCACTGTTCTTATAATGATATTAATATAAGAAAATATTTAGATTATGAATCAACTTTTAGAAAGGAGTTTCATCAGTATATATTAAATAAAATAAAAAAATTCAATAGACATAAAGAAGAAAATAGTGAAGAAGAGAAAAAGATAAGAAATGGAATAATTAATAATATTAAAAATATAAATAAAGGATTTATTGATCAAAATATTGAACTAAATAAGATTTTAGAAGATAATGAAGTATGTATAGAAAATATAGAGTTTCCCGTTTTTATAGATGAATATTTATGTGGATACGGCTATGTGCTAAAAAATGTAGGAAAAGTTTTTTTTAAAAAATGTAAATTTTATAATATCTGTAAAAGCGAAGATAGTAATATTTTTTACGAATATTGCTTATTTCTGGATAAGTTAAATATATATGCAGACTCGATTTTCAATGAAAATGATGAATTTTCTTTGAAAGTAAATGCAGGTGATAGAGATTATAGATACAATAGATGTGTTTTTAATAAAGATGTAAGTATAGAAAATTATAAAAATATAAACCTGATAACTTATAATATATTTGATAGGTGTGAATTTAAAAAAGATGTATCTATAAAGAAAGTAAAAGTAGCTAAAATATTTTTGAATATTCCTGAGTATAAAAAAGAAGGCAGGATTATTGAAGAGTATGAAGTAGCTGATTATAAAGAAAAGGAAGAGATAAATAATATATTTACCTTCAAAAAAATAAGTATATATGAGTGTGAGTTTTTTTACAAATTCAAAATAAATGGTATAGGAAAATACGATAAGAAAAAGTATTTACAAAGTAAAAATAGAGGAGGTGATAGTCTACATATACCTAGTCTAGAAATAAAAAGTCTTAAGATAGAAGATACTAAGTTTAAAAGTAAGTTTGAAGTAAAAAATGCTACATTGGAAAAAATGGAGTTTTATGATTCTAATGTAGAGGGTATTTTTGATATAAGCGAGTGTCGTATAAAAAAAGCTAATTTTTATAAAAGTATATTTGAAGAGTTTGCAGTTTTAGTAACGTATATTTTGGAGACGATACTGAGAAAAATATAACAGATTTTACAAACACTACCTTCAAAGAGTTTTCTAGCTTTAGAGAAGCTAACTTCACCTCAGGATTGAGGTTTTCTCAGGCAAACACAAAGCAAGAGCCTAATTTTTTGAATGCTGATATAAATACAAAGTATACGGATAGAGAGACCTTAAGAATAATAAAAAACTCATTCGAAAAAGTAAATAATAAGATAGAAGCAAATAAATTTTTTATATCTGAAATGAAATATTATAAAATAAATATTAAGAGTAACATTTCTGATAAAATTCCTTTTTTTTATCGCGCTAAGATCATCTTGTTAGTTATCATATTAACGATAGTATTATTGATTTCTATAAAAATGTGGATGGCTTCGCTAGTAATCTTCTTGCTTTTGTTTATTGTTACATTAATAGCATTTTTCTCTTTAGATGATTTCTCAAGCTATTTTGTATTATGTGCTAATTATTATATCTCTAGATTTGGTGAAAGCTATATTCAGCCTTTTATAATATTCTTATCTTCGATAGGTGTTTACACTGGTATCTTAGAAGTACATAAATATATTTTTAGTGAGGAACCTATAGCAAGGTATGTTGTATCACTTAGAAATTTTGTAACACAAGACTGGTTTATATTTCTATCAAAACTTTTAAATGCTTGTGCCGCCAATGTTCCTCTATTCAGTAAGGCACTTGAAAAGAAAAGCGGTATAGAATTTATCAGCCTACTGTTTTTTATATGGTTCGGCATACTCACATGGCAAATCATTATTGCTGTTAAACGAAATACGCAACATTAAATAAGATTGGGATGACACCATGAACCACCTCACCGTTGGACAACGCGCGCCTTTAAGTAATCTTGCTATTGACGACACCGCGCCCATCACGCTTAAGTTCACTCGCCAAAGCCCAATAGAGATGGATATCAGCTGCTTTGCCTTAGATGCAGCGGGCAAGCTGATCAATGATGATTACATGGTGTTTTATAATCAGCCAACCTCACCTTGCGGGCAAATCAAGCTTACCCATTACGAGTCACAGCCAACGGCAAATAAAGGCATCCAAGCCGAGTTTGAGGTTAATTTATCCAAACTGGATGCGAATATAGACAGCTTGTTTTTTGTGTTATCAGCCGACACGCCGCTGAATCAAATTCAATCGTTAGAGATTGGCATTTGGCAGCAGTCGCAAAAAGCGCAGGCAGAATATCAAGCAGCAGACTTTGCCCAGCAGCAAGCCAGTATGTTGATGCAGCTTTATCGTAAGAGTGGGGTTTGGCGAGTATCTAACGTCGCGCAAGGCTTTAATGGTGGACTTGCCGCTATCGTCCAGCATTTCGGTGGCGATGTAGAAGAGAGCAGCCCACAAGTACTCGAGCCGACCGCCACGCCAGTTCAAGCAAAACCGTCGTTAGAGAAGGTCATGCTAGATAAAGCGCCAAAACTGGTCAATCTGGCCAAAAAAGCCACGATATCGCTTGAGAAACGCCAATTGCAGCAATTAACCGCAAAGGTAGCATTGGTGTTAGATGCCTCAGGCTCAATGAACAGACAGTACAAAAAAGGCCGCGTGCAAGAGGTAGTCAACCGCATATTGCCATTGGCAGTGAACTTCGATGACGACCAAGCGTTAGACTGCTGGGCGTTTGCCCGAGATCCGCAGTATTTGGGCGAGATTGGACTGAGCAACTATGATGGTTTTATCAACAACGCTCATGGCGGTTGGCGCAAATGGGCACTTGGCCCGCGCATCAACAACGAAGCCGAAGTCATGAAAGCCGTGACGGAGTTTTATCAAAAGGACGGCTTGGATGTGCCTGTCTACGTGCTATTTATCAGTGATGGCGGGGTAAATGACAATCGCGGTATCACCAGAGTCATGACGGAAGCGGCGAAACTGCCGATATTTTGGCAATTTGTAGGCTTGGGTGGTCGTGGTTATGGCATTCTAAAAAAACTAGACGACATGACAGGGCGCGTGATTGATAATTGCGACTTTTTTGAACTAGATGATTTGGACGACATTAGCGAAGAAGCCTTGTATGAAAATATGCTAGAAGAGTTCCCAATGTGGCTCAAAGAAGCGCGCCAACTGGGTATCGTGCAGCAATAATTTTATGATTCGATTACAGCTCAATAAAAAACCGCCACAGCAAATACGATGGCGGTTTTTTACTATTCAAAATATTGTAACTTCTAAAATCTCTATAGCGCCCAAAGCGACTGATATTGCTCATCAGTCAAGGTCACGATATCGATTTCGGCCAGCATCTCACGCAGCTCTTCCCACTTACTTGCACTTGGTTTGATTGGCGTGACTAATCTACCCAGCGTATTATCAATGATGGCATCCATCAGCGCATCGACTTCGGTTTTACTATAGTCGTAATACATACGGTGGGCAGTGGCTGGCTCATTTTTACACAGTTCGGTCATTTGATTGGTCACTTGGATAAAGGTATCTATTGCGTCTTTTTTCGCGCTATAGATCTCATCTGTCGTCAGAATCTCTAACGCCGAAAAGTTCGGATAGGGTGACAGATGCTGATCGATAAAGGTAAAGTCTAAACCCTCATGAGTTGCCTCAACACCCTCAAAGTTATAAAAGCATAACCATGCACCATCTAGGCTTGGGTCTTCTTGCAGATTTTTTATATGATAAAAGTCTTTTTGCACAAAGCTCACATTATCACGGCTGATACTAAAGCCATTTTTTTTGGCATAGCGCGCCAATATCTCAAAGCCAATACGATTGGTTTTTTCTTCAGCAGCAGGGGTGCAGATGCGAATCGGCTGATTGTTTTTTAATTTATTCATGCTAGCGCGTTGCATTAATATGCCGCCATCGGTCTCAAAAAAGCAGCCTAGCGCACGTAGATTAGGCGCGTAATGTTCAAACAGATGGATAGGCTCATTGACATGCAGATCGATGCTCTGGTTCTGTAGTTCGGCAAAGCCATCATAGTGGTCATCTGGCTCGATGATAGTAATATCAAGCCCTGCTTGCTCATATGCGCCCGTGGTCACACCAGCGATAAAGGGCAGATGATCAGGGTTTAAAAACCATTCGAGGGTCAGTGTAAGTTTGGTAGTCGGCTGCATGGTTGTTTCCTTTTTAAGTATAGAAAACAATCAGACTGATACGATTAAGTAAAACAAGAAAGGCCAAATAAGAAAGGTGAAGTCTCGATGCTAACTGTCAGATGCTCGGCGTTTGATATGGTTATCACCAGTACATCGTATATAGACTGCGCTTATTTATAGACCTCTGAGGGCGTGTCACGCTTGTTTCCTACGTCAGTGCTAACTGCTTCAGGTTCACGGGTATGTCTCAGCGATGATGTGGGCTGTATCTACAGCGTTAAATCAAAGCACCCCGACAAGATTGATTGGTATTGCATTGTTTTTGATCAGTACTGCTAATGTATCCGTACTGCTAATGGCTATTATCGATAGCTACTGCGTCATCATAGACGACTTACAAGATGGGATGCAAGCGTATCGGGAAAGACGATGGCAGGTGATGACTGATGTTCGATAGTCGTGCTTTATAACAGCTGTTGCTTATCACGGCTTTTTATAAGCGCTTTCAATCGACGTGTTAATAGAAGAGTACAGCATTTATTATTGGTACTTACCCAATTACTAACCAAACACACCTATCAATAGCAAAAACCTTATATAAACAGTCTTGTGCACAGACGGGCGATGTTGCATGATTAGCCTTCTATGCCGCTGCTTATCTAATAGGCGCTATTCTAGACAATCGACATTTGGCATAACTGACAACTTATACGACCGACAACTTATATGACCGACAATAAAAAAGCGTTCTATTACCGACCTAAGACCGATCAATCCAACAGCCCTATGCTGCGTTGGACCTTTGTGACGCTTGGTTGGCTGTTTTTTATCTTAGGTATTATCGGTATATTGTTGCCAGTGATGCCCACCGCGCCTTTTATTTTGCTAGCAGCAGGTTGTTGGGCACGTAGTTCTCGACGCTTTCATTTTTGGCTGATTAATCATAAATATTTTGGCAAATTTGTCCGTGATTGGGAAGAGAGTCATGCCGTTCCGCTTTATGCTAAGTGTTTAGCGACGATTATGATGGCAGCATCAACAATTATGTTATTTTATCGTTTACCTGCCGATATGATGTGGGTGGCATGGGCGGTAGCCGCTGTCTGTAGTGGGGTAGCGATATATTTGTTCCGTTTACCAAATGCTTAAATCCGTTGCAATTTGCGCCAAAATCGGTCAATAAACGGCTCTGGTTACACGAAACATGAGATAAGACTTGCGATACTGGGATGTACCCCTTATAATACGCCCAAGCTTAAGAGCAGTTCTGCACCAAATCATTACCTCGTAGTATTAGTTATAATCCTTCGTTTTAATATTTATCGTTCAGTAGCTATTTGCAAGCGTTACCGGTCACTAGACCATTAATAAATTTAAAAGTAGGATTATACTATGTCAGACGTTCAAAAAGGTACAGTTAAGTGGTTCAACGAAGCTAAAGGCTTTGGTTTTATCGCTCCAGAAACTGGCGCAGACGTTTTTGCTCATTACAGCGAAATCACTGGTTCAGGTTTCAAAACTTTGGCTGAAGGCCAAGAAGTTGAGTTCACTGTAACTCAAGGCCAAAAAGGCCCACAAGCACATAACATCGTTGCTATCTAATTTGTCTTTATAGACAGATAGATGAATAGATGTAGAAAAGCGAACCTTCGGGTTCGTTTTTTTTCGTCTGCTATTTAATATTTAAGATATGAGTACTTAAGCGAGTAGAAGTCTTATTTGAAAGGTTTTAATTAATCATATTAGACCGCGACCAATGCAAAAAGGCCTCCGACTATAGATAGTTGGAGGCCTTTTATATTATGCAGTGAAGTAAGAAGCTAAAAATAAAAATTCGGATTACTACATAAAGCTAATGCCGATATTAATCAGACCACCGCCCAGTATTAACCAGCCAAACATAATAGCACCCAAGATAAGCGGTCTAACGCCAGCTTGCTTGATCGCACTTAGATGAGTGGTCAAACCTAATGCAAACATAGCCATCGTCAGTAATACATCATCTAGAATCACCATATTGCGTACGACACTCTCAGACATCGGCACCCAAGTATGTATCAACACAATGCCGATAAAGATAAACGCGAACCATGGCACTTTGACTTGTTTGACCCGAGTCATAAATGACTCTGTCTCGTCTTTATTATCTTCTTCTACAGCTGCACTATCTACGGTGCGCTCTTTGGTTAGCGCAAACGATAACACAAGCAGGAAAGGCGCGAGCATCATAACGCGTATCATCTTGGTCACGACAGCAGTATCGCCAATCTCGGTATTGATTGCATTGCCCGCGACCACGACTTGCGCTACTTCATGGACGGTTGAGCCAGTATACATGCCGTACTGCTGGGCGCTTAGCCAAGGCTGTAACCAACCAAGATGATATAAAAAAGGATATAGCAGCATTGCGATAGTGCCAAAAACCACTACGGTTGCCACGGCAATAGTGACTTTGTGAGCTTGCGCGTTGACAACTGGCTCTGCAGCAATGACGGCAGCAGCACCGCAAATACTCGCGCCTGAGCCAATCAAAATAACCGTTTCTTTATCGACTTTTAACCATCTAGTACCTAACCAATAGGTCAGCAAAAAGGTTGACGTCAATACGAGCGCGTCAGTCATAATTGCTGGCATACCCACGCTAGCCACTTGCGTCATCGTCAGCTTAAACCCATAAAACATAATGGCTAAGCGCAATATTTGACCTTTGGCAAAGCAAACGCCGCCGTTTAAACGCTCAGTGAATTTGGGATAGATGGTATTGCCTAATATCATGCCTAGCAAAATCGCTAGCGTTAAAGAGGATAGTCCAACGATACGGCCGTTTGACCAGATATCCAAACTGTTGTCCAACCATAAGCAAAACAAACTACCAATCAGAACAACTACCAATCCCGTTAAGTGACGTTGATTGGGGGTATAGTTGTGAACGGAGTTGCTGACTGATTGGACGAGTGTGTGCATGACGCGGCATCCTATTACTTATATTAAGATAAGCTTATGAATAGACAGTATATGCCCGCCACATTTATAATAAAAACAGATTAATAAGATATAAACTATCGATTTTTTAGGTTAGTGTCTATTATAGAAATAGATATACCGCACATGAGTAGCGAAGAAAGATACGCATAGTGAATAAGACAGGCTAAAAACTGACATAAAGCAACATAGGGCATTATTAATATTATGAAAAAATCTGTGCAGACAATGCCAAAGATTACGCTTAAGCAGCTTGCTGTTTTTGTCAGTATTTATCAGACAGGCAGCACCAGTCGCGCCAGTGAGGAGCTACATTTATCACAATCAGCAGTTAGCAGCGCACTGACAGAGTTAGAGTCTAGACTACAGATGCCGCTATTTGAGCGCGTCGGTCGCAGGCTCAATCAACACCCCAATGCCCATCCCATTTATATACAGGCACAGGCTATTTTGGGGCAGTCGCTCACGCTTGAGCATTATCATCAGTATCAAGCAGGACAGATTCACATCGGTGCCAGTACCACTATCGGCAACTACGTGCTGCCATCTTTACTTGGTAAGCTGTATGAGGCGCTGCCCGATGCCAATGTCGATATGTATATTGCCAATACGCAAGAGGTAGTGAGCGAGGTTGAACAACTAAATATCGATATCGCGCTGGTAGAAGGAATGCCGCGTCCAGTAGATATGAAAGCCATTGAGCAGCGTGAATGGCGTACCGATACGCTAGTGGTATTTGCCAAGCGCGATAGCAAGTGGCTGATAGATATCGCGGCCTATAATGATGCGAATAAGTGTTACGAGCTTAGTATCGAACAACTGGCACGATTACCATTATTGGTACGAGAGGCAGGCTCAGGTACGCGGCAAATCATCGATGAGCAATTACTAAAGTATCTACCCAATGTAGAAGTGGTAAAGGCCATACATCAATCCGAGGCCATCAAACACATGGTGAGTGCAGATATCGGTCTTGGTTGTCTATCGCAGCATGTGATTGAGACGGAATTGGCGACAGGTGAGCTGGTACAAGTAAATGTAGCGGGAATTGATTTATCGCGTACATGGTGGCTGGTCTGGCACAAAGCTCGGCACCAGAGCCCCATTTGGCAAACCTTTATAGATATTATTCAACAAGATTAAATGATGAGATTGTATGAACCTAAAATCTATTAGCCATAAAAAAGCGCAGCGTTGTAGTTTACGCTGCGCTTTTTTGTTTAGGATATGCTCTAGATGACATAAGACAATCAAAGCGTATTGTTATGCTGAAACAGGCTTGTCCAGTCGCACTACGAAGCTATCGCAAGGTACATTGGGCAAGATATTATCTGCTGTCGCGCCACTGATCCATGCAGCGATACCAGTACGCTTATGACGTCCGATGACCAATAGATCGACATCGTGTTTATGACAGTAGCTGACGATACCTTCACTGCTAGAAATGGCCGTCGTGACTTCCGACGTTGCTGCATTTAGCTGATTGCGTTCAAGGAATTGCGCCAGCTTTGCACGTGCTTCTTGGCAGCGTTCATCATCAATCTCATCGTATAGGCTAGAGGCAGGCACCAGCTCATAGCCGAAGCCAACCATGGTGTCTTTGACAATATGCAAAACAGATAGCTTAGAGCCTGGACGGTTTTCGACGATGCGCTTGGCCTTTTGGGCGACTATATCTGCATCAGAGAGTAAGTCGGTGACCAGTAAAATATGTTCGTAACTCATAGCGTCTTCCTCATGTCAGATAGTATTTACTATAGCACTACTCTAGGGCGCTGTTAAGTAAAGCTTGTCGTCTTTAACAGCGGATGGGAGCGATGCCAATTATTCCAAGACAGGCTGATCAAGTTTCACCACTAAGCTGTCGCAAGGGACATTTGGCAAGATACTATCGGCAGTGGCTCCAACCAACCAAGCAGCGATACCATGGCGCTCATGGCGTCCAATGATAAGTAAATCGACGTCTTTTTCACGGCAATAGTTAATGATACCTTTGCTATTAGAGATGGCAGCGGTGACCTCAGAGTTGATCGCTTCTAGCTCGTTACGTGCCAAAAATTGCGCTAGCTTAGCCCGTGCTTCTTGCCACTTTTCACTATCGACATCACCCGAGAGGCTAGAGGACGGCACGAGCTCGTAACCGAAGCGAACCATGTCATCCTTGACTATATGCAAGACAGACAGTCTGGCTTCAGGAGAGCCTGCGAGAATACGCTTGGCTTTTAGCGCCACTTTGTCCGCATCAGACAGCAAGTCAGTGACCAGTAAAACGTGTTGGTAGCTCATAAAATACTCCACTCCTGTTAATAGTTAACTTTATAGTAGCAGCGCAGGCTGTCTTTGTTAAGTGATAAATCCATAATAAAATTGTGGATATTGATGAATTTGTAACTATAAGGGATTAATAGTTAAAGTTGATAGCCGCGTAGATTATGTGGTGGATTATTGCATGGCTGTTGCCTTGACTTATCCATGTCGCAGCCCCACTAATAGCGCTAAGCCAACTCTTTTTTAGCCAATTTATTACTCTATTTTCCCTGACAGTCAGGGCACTATACGCATAATAAGCGATAAGGATAACTATGACGGACACGCCATTTACTGCTGATTTAACCTTGCATCCAGCATTTGAGCTGATTGAGCATCGCCATATTGAGGCGCTATCGATGGATGTGCTGATCAGTCAGCATGTAAAAACAGGAGCGATGCATTATCATTTGGCACACCCAAGTGATGAAAATGCGTTTTTGGTCGGTTTTCGCACCCAGCCAATGGACTCAAAAGGCGAGGCGCATGTTTTAGAACACGTGGCATTATGTGGTTCGAATAAATTCCCAGTACGTGATCCATTCTTTTCGATGATTAAACGCTCGTTAAATACGTTTATGAATGCGATGACCGCAGCCGATTGGACGGCCTATCCGTACGCGACGCAAAACAAAAACGACTATTTTAACTTGCTCGCTGTCTATCTAGATGCGTCGTTTTTCCCCAATATCCATCCGCTCGATTTTGCCCAAGAAGGCATCCGTGTGGAGCTTGATGAAAATGATAAGCCGCAGTTTAAGGGTATCGTTTTTAATGAAATGAAAGGCGCGATGAGTGGCGAGATTGATCAGCTATATCATACGGTTGCCCATCATCTGTTCCCAACGACGACCTATCACTATAATTCAGGCGGAGATCCTGCTGATATTCCTGACTTGACGCACACTGAGCTGACCGAGTTTCACCAGAGCCATTATCATCCGTCAAACAGTGTCATCATGAGTTTTGGTAATATTCCTGTTGCCGAGACGCAAGCGAAAATACACGAAGATGCTTTGATTCAATTTGAAGCAGGCAAGAAGCATGTATCGCGTCCAGAGCAACGTTTGTCTGCACCAATCAGTGCGGTGGATACTTATACTGCTGACGAAGCTGGCCCAGATCAGACGCATCATGTGGTTGCTTGGTTGCTACCATCGATTACCGATCCTAAGCAGCGCTTAGCATTGCGTCTATTAGAAGGCGTATTGATTGAGCATGCAGGCTCGCCATTGCGTGCTTATCTTGACAGCCATCCACTAGGTAAAGCGCCAAGTCCGCTATTGGGTCTTGATGACAGTCATTATGAGATGGTCTTTTATACGGGACTGCGCGGCTCTAACCCTGAACATGCCGAAGCGGTTGAGCAAGGTATTATCGACTTACTGACCGAAGTAGCCAATTCACCAGTCGATGATGAGACAATCGAAACCATTCTGCATCAGATTGAAATTGATCAGCGTCATATTGGTGGCGATAGCATTCCTTATGGTCTAAATCTTATGCTAGAAGGCTTTAGTACCGCCATTCATGATGGCAATCCTATCGACGTTTGGGAAGTAGACGAGCACCTACAGTGGCTACGTGAGCAAGTCGTCGATCCACAGTGGCTACCGAACTTGATTAAGACGCATCTATTGGACAATCAGCATCGTGTACGCGTAACGATGACGCCTGATAGCGAAAAAACAGCCCGTTTGGCAGCAGCTGAGCAGACTCGTTTGGATACTATCGCGATGGATTTGACCGCTGATGACAAGGCTATTTTGAAGCAACAAGCCTTAGATTTGGCTGCACGTCAAGCTGCGCCAGATGATTTAAGCTTATTACCAAAAGTAGGTCTAGAAGACGTCCCAACCGATATCAGCTTTAAAGAAGGCACGCAAAAGCAGGTGCGTTTGAGCGGGCAAGACAGCACGCTATTTGAATATGAAGCTGGCACTAATGGCATTTATTACTATCAAGTGATTGTTCCGCTTACTGAGGCCATCGGTAATGCGAGCGCAGATGAACTACCAGTTAATGATGTAATTAATCATCCATTGCTGCCTATCTATTTAAGTCTATTGTCTGAGCTAGGTACGGACTCGCTCAGCGCTCATGAGATGCAGGCCAAGCAGGCCGCGCACTCTTCTGGTGTGACCGCTCGTATTAGTCAGCGTACCAACGTCGATGATAGCCAAGCGATTAGCAGTTATTTTGTAGTGGCAACGCGTGCGCTAAATCGCAAGCCTGAAGCGATTGATTTGCTCAAAGAAGTCATGGAGCATAGTATCTTCTCTGAGCATGACCGTATCAAAGAAATCTTGCAACAGCGTCAAGCAGGTTGGCAGTCAAACCTAGCGGGCTCAGGGCATTCTTATGCCATGCAAACGGCCAGTCGTGGTATGAGTCGCCAAGCGCAGTTGGAATATGTGCGCAGCGGCCTACCGGCATTGAACGCACTTAAAGATTTCTTGGTACATGCTAGTACAGATGATATTCAATGGGATCAATTGGCTACGAGCTTGATGGATTTACATCAACGTCTGATCAGTTTGCCTAAGCATGCCGTTATTATCTGTGAAGCAGAGCAAACCGAACGTTTAAGCAGCTTAATCGTCGATAGCTGGAAAGACAGCCGAGCGACGACCTCTTCTAATGATTTAACCAAGGTAGCAGCAAATATCCCAAGTGAGTTTGCAAACCTGCAATTAGATACTGCGTTAAATGGTGCGACTGATACAGTCAAAGCATTAGAAAATGGGGCGGCGCTCGAGGTTGCAGATCTAGCTTGGCTAGTACCAACCAACGTCTATCATAACGCCAGTGCTTATACCGTACCTGCTGCTGACCATCCTGATACCGCTGCACTCATGGTATTGGCGCCTTACTTACGTAACGGCTATTTGCACAGTGCGATTCGTGAGCGCGGCGGTGCCTATGGCGGCGGTGCAGGTTACGATGCCAACGCTTGTGCTTTTAAGTTCTTTAGCTATCGTGATCCACAGTGCGCTGAGACCTTTGCTCACTTTGACGCCAGTATCGAGTGGTTATTAAACGAGCCACAGACCGATGAGCAATTAGAAGAAGCTATCTTAGGTATCATCTCAGGTATGGATAAACCGGGCTCTCCTGCAGGCGAAGCAATCAAAGCCTGCTTTGCAAATCTACATCATCGCGGTGTCGACTGGCAGCGTAAAATGCGTGCGTCGATATTAGCCGTCACGGTTGCTGATTTGCAGCGCGTTGCCAAGCAATATCTGCAAGGTCAAAAGCATGTACGTGCAGTGCTAGCGCCTTACGACAAAGAAGAGGCAGTAAAAGGTCTTGGCTTTGAGGTTTGTAGAATAAAGAGCTAAGACAAGTAGGTTTGTTCTTGATTAAAAGTTAAGCACAAAAAAGCCAAGCATTATGCTTGGCTTTTTGCGGTTAGGTAATTGACTAATAGCGCTTGATACTCAAATCTTTGCCAATTTTGTCTTGATGAATCGGAAATTCTGACAATTCACTGAACTGCTTACGATCAGCAAAGTAGCTTTTTAAAGTACGACGAATGGCTTCAAACGCCAGTGTATCCCATGGGATATCTTCTTCGCTAAACAGTGCACAGTCGAGACTTTCTGAGCCAATACCATACGCGCCATCTTTTAGATCGGCCAGATAGATAGAGTAGATCTGCCCAATATCTGGCAAGTCATAAATGCAGTATAGATGCGGATTCAGTACGATGGCATCAGCCTCTTCGTAGCTCTCGCGTGCTGCGCCTTCAGCCATGGTCTCGCCATTTTCCATAAAACCTGCAGGTATCGTCCATAGGCCGTACTGGGGCTCAATGGCTCGGCGGCAGAGTAGCACTCTGTCTTCGTGTACCACCAGCGAGCCACAGATAACTTTTGGGTTTTCGTAGTGGATATAGTGGCAATTGGGGCATACCAAACGCGGCATATTGTCCGTAGGTGGGATTTTTCGTTCTGCTTCATGACCGCATTGGAGGCAATAGCGCATATCAACTACCTTGTTATAAAAGTTATTGTGTATGATGTTTTTTATAGGTTATAAGACCTACATTTTGAAGTGCTGCTGTCATCGTTTCGAGATAAGTTAGATACAAGGACGGTGAGACAAGTACCACAAGCAGTAAACTGCGTAGACCTGACAATAAATCTAACTTAAATGTACCTGACTTATATAAGATCGACTATATAAAATATGATTCTAAAGAGCAGCTATCATCTTAAGATAGCACATATTATCGACGGACAGAATCACGATAACAGTAACGCATCATTTCACAGATAGGCTTACTGTTATTGGTCAACAAGGCCGTTATTGAGCATTGATAAGCAATGAATCAGTCACATAAATAGCATGCAGCCACTATTATATTGCGCTAGTCTAGTGAGTGTTCAGTAATTATTGATATCAAAGCCGCTAACAAAACGAGTGACCGAAAACAATAGATAGATAGATAAATAGATTGTTGGTTTTATTTACTAGTCGCGATTTTAATAATAGAAAACAAGAAAGATGCTGTTTGTACCGCTTAATAACGATAAAAATATAGGGCAATTATAATGTTATTCCCACCGGAGGCTGTAAGTTTCGATAACCTGTCAGTTGCTGTACCTACTTTTATTCGTCATCCGACGCTTCGTCAATTAGCTGAGCGAGTGCAACATGAGACCTTAAATGCGCTGACAAGTCCAGCGATGTACGAGACTCATAATGCCTCTCATAGTAGCCGCGTTTTAGATAGCCTATATCAGACACCGATTGCCGATGCATCAATACTGGTCGCTATTACTCATGAGCGCAGACCTAAACTATTATTAACACGCCGCGCCGCCCACATGAACAGTCATGCGGGTGAAGTGTCTTGTGTGGGTGGTAAACATGATCGAGGCGATGGCAATAATGTCGTTACCGCATTGCGTGAAGCCTGCGAAGAAACAGCACTACCACCTAATAAAGTCCAGTTGCTTGGTCAGCTACCGATCCAAACTTCAAAAAGTGGTATGAGCGTACGCCCAATCGTGGCACTCATTGCTCCTGGCTTGGTGCTCGTACCTGAAGCGGGAGAAATATCACGTATCTTTTGGGCAGACTTAGAGTCATTAGTCACTCAACCAACGGTAGAGTATGAAATTGAGTATAAAATGCAAGAGCAAATGGCTACCATACTGACGCCGAGCTGGCAGGTCGATGGTGAGACAGTATGGGGACTAACAGGACGGGTAATTGCTAACCTATTAGAAACAGGGTTTGATCGACAGCTCGAATGGTATTACCGCGTAGAAAATAAACGCTAATAAATGTCATCTATTAATAATATAGTCGATTCAATTTAAAAGTAGTACAAGGCAACCGAGTGTAGATGTATATGTGATACTTCAAACGAGGTTAACGCAGTAATGATTTTATAGTGGAATGACTATGGTCATCTACTTATAATAATCATCGTTCTTTTTAAGCCACCAGTTCATATTGTCTTGGCGCTTGGCACGGAATGCTTCTAGCTTGTGGGCTACGGACGCATTATGCTGCCGTGCAGTATCGAGCGCAAAAAGAATCGGTACAGAAGACAACACGCCAAAGCGTATCTTTGATTTTGGTAAGTCTAGCCCATCGCCTATATCATCACCGACCAAAGTGCGAGTGACACTTGCGTTGACCATTTCCACAAAACGTCCACGGCGATTGTCTTCACCCATGAGCTGACGCGGTAAATCATGCAATGCTTTTGCCAATGGCTGACCCATCTTAAAGTCTAGCTGCTGTATCGATAGATAGGTATAGAGCCATTCCCAATATGCGGCCTCATCTTTTGGTAAGCGATCTAAATCAACCCCCATCCAATAACTAGCAAGGTTCCATAAATGTAAGATACCTTCAGCTTCTTCTGTACTAATACGTGCGCCCAGTAATCGTAGACCGCGCATAATAAGTAATGAGAACTGTAAGTGGGTGGCAATCATATCGGTTTGATTGATAGGGATGCCCCAATAGTCAGTATTCCAACTGCCGTCAGGGTTATGATGTTGCTCGGCGTTTGGTATCACGCCTGTAGCAGCATTGCCTTTCCCTTTGAGTAAGTTTTGCCGTACCAAAGTATGTATTTGACGTACTTGGATCGATTGTCGCCAGCCCTCAGAGCCAATGGCCAATACTTGATCAATAGGTTTGTTTTGATTGCGTGTGCTCATATTAGATGAGGGGTGTTCAGACACGGCCAAGATATAGGCATAAGTACGCATCAATCGCGGTAGCGCATCGTGCATCAGTGCGCCCGTCTGAATGAGCGGTAGCGAGAGTGCAGGGATGCTATAGCCAGCCATCAGAGCAACATTACGCAGTAGCCAAATGAGCATGAGTGGATAGCGCCGATAGGCAACCGCACCTATCTGAGCAAGCTTTGGGTCGAACCAGTCAGGGTGGCTGCTAAATTGTTCAGTGAGCGCGCTAAATAATGGGTTGGTTGCAAGGTCGTTGTTCGTAAGTTTATTGTTTGGACTATCGCCAAGAATAATATGCTGTAAGGGCTTTGCAAATTTTATGCTTTGAGTTGCTAGCGCGTCTGCGAGTGGATCGCCAATGTCATAACCTGCCACGATTTCATCAAGTAGAGCAGGCGATATCGTAAAATCTTTTGGCAATAGATAACGTTTAATGCGTTTTAAAACCTGCAAATCGCTATGGTCATCGATAGCAGTGGTACGTCCATGACGCTGATAAGCGTTCGATGATTGAGCATTCGATGATGGAAAGTCAGGTTTGTCAGTTGGAGTACTTGCCGTATTGATGATTTTCTTATCCATAGTTATCAAGTACCATTTTCAGAGTTAGAGCGTGCTTTAGAACGTAAAACTTGCATTGCGATAGCTTCGCATCCCAGTCATTCGTAAAAATTACTGGATTGGTTCAATGAATCTAATTGCTGCTGTGTTATTCGGATACGGCGTTTGGTATCGCGAATCTCATCAGATAGAGATAGTAGCCGTGCACGGGCTTCTTTTTCATTAGCAAAATCTAGCATTTCACCATTTTCTAGCTTATCGAATTCTGATTGATAAGTATCTAAGAGGCGACTGTCTTTGTCTAACTGACTGTCTAAGGCGTAATAATCTAGACCTTTTTGATTAGCCGTTTGCAATGTATTAGCCATAGCAATTGGGCAAACATTGTTCAACTGACGACCACGTCTACCGATGTTATAGGCATTATTGATGGTGCAGTATTGTTGCAGACCAAGTTTACGACCTCGCTCCCATGCCTGATAGTCAGGGGCGACGCTGGCTTTGGCACAGGCTTTTGTATGAGATGCTAAGCGGTCTGAATGGTAACCTGCCACGCCATCGTTATAGCCGATAGCTTGCCAGTCACCGATGAGACATTCTTGCTTGGAGAGTGTTGCACAGCCTGCTAGCAGATAGATACTACCGAACACAGATAACCCTAATGACAATTGACGCACAACGCGGTGTATAGGTCGGTACATGGTTAGCTCCGATAGCTGTGATAACGATAATAACTATGAACACAAATAAATGATGCTAGCAATCAATCACATTATGCAGCCTTGTGATTGATTGCTAGGTCACTTATAGATATCTCGATAACGCATATACAAATAAAATAGAGCAGCTTATAAGTGGCATTAATATTAAGCAGTACCACTATAAGCTACTCTATATCTCAAAGGTATTCATTAATGCGGGCGAGTCAAATCGACCGATGTACCGCTAGCATTGTCTTTTAAGCTCATTTTCAGCATGATGTAACCTGCAATACCAGAGACGATTGAACCCATAATAATACCCAAGCGCTCATCAAACATAGTGGTGTCGCCAGCAAATGCCAAGCCACCGATGAACAAACTCATGGTAAAACCAACACCGCACAATAGAGCTGCACCGTAGATTTGCTTATAATCCATACCTTTTGGCATGGTTGAGATACCAAGCTTAAAGATTAACCAGCACATGAACATGACGCCTAACTGCTTACCAATAAACAAACCAGCGGCAATACCTAGCGGCACTGAGTGGAATAACTCAGCAAAACCTGCGCCTTCGAGCGAGATACCCGAGTTGGCAAAAGCAAAGATTGGCAAAATACCAAAGGCGACGGTATTGTGCAGATCATGCTCTAGCTCTTCAAGCGGAGAGTGCTCAGGATCAGTGCGGTCGAACATCGGGATAAACAGTGCTAATACCACACCTGCCAATGTTGCATGGATACCAGACTTGAGTACGGCAATCCACATGATCAGACCAATGAGTAGATATGGCGTGATGTTGGTGACGTTACGGCGATTAAGAACATATAAGAATGGCAAACATAAACCAGCTACTGCCAATGACTCTAACGACAACTCACTGGTATAAAACAAAGCGATAATCAGAATCGCACCAATGTCATCGAAGATAGCAATAGAGACTAAGAAGACCTTTAGGGAGTTAGGTACACGATTACCTAAGAGACTCAAAATACCGAGTGCAAAGGCAATATCTGTCGCAGCAGGAATGGCCCAACCTTTCCAAAACTCAGGCTCATTGTAGTTAAAGAGCAGATAGACAATCGCTGGCATAATCATGCCACCCAATGCGGCACCTGCTGGCAGTATTATCTGCTTGACGTTGGACAGCTCACCGATGAGTACTTCACGCTTAAGCTCTAATCCAACTAAGAAAAAGAAAACTGCCATCAGACCATCGTTGATCCAGTGATGAGCATCTTTTGCAATCGCAAACTCACCAATCTGAATGGCGACTGGTGCATGAATAAAACCTTCATACCAAACATTAAGAGGGGAGTTGGCAATGATCATTGCAGCAATGGCAGCCAATGCTAAGACGATACCGCCTGCTGCCTCAAATTCAAAAAATGCTTTAATCCTTCGTATTGCCATATCATCCTCATTCGCTAAATACAATTTACTAAATAACCTCAAATATCCATCAATGTCTGCGCTACCTATAATTTTGAGGTAGCAAATAGACAGAAACAGTTTCTCATACTCTTATCAATATAGACAACAAAATACGTTGAGCCAGTGCCAACGGTCTACTTTTTTATATTCACAATAGCAATATTATAAAGAGGATTTGACGAGCACAATAGTTGTAAGTCGTTACATCTTTTTAATAAGTCGCTATTCGGTTGAGCATATTCGGAATGTTATTAGACAAATTTAGCAGACTTTGTTACGTTTTTGGCTTTTTTTACGGTTTTATC
Organism: Psychrobacter nivimaris; assembly: GCF_043419765.1. Taxonomy (NCBI): domain Bacteria; kingdom Pseudomonadati; phylum Pseudomonadota; class Gammaproteobacteria; order Moraxellales; family Moraxellaceae; genus Psychrobacter; species Psychrobacter nivimaris. Next base: position 87,271 of record NZ_JBHOFX010000004.1, read on the forward strand.
TTTATAATGAGCAGCGCTGTGCAACGTGTCATTATTTCTTTTGCTAGCACTGGTAAGCTATCAGCTTATCGATAACGATATTTTAGCCTTATCTCAGAACTCCTTTTCTCTTCTTATCATATTTTGCAGGTCAGTGTCATGGACTTAACTTTCTCGTTAGAGATTATTTTAATGCTTACTGCGGTGGCCGCATTGGCAGGATTTATTGATGCTATCGCTGGCGGCGGTGGATTATTGACCATCCCAGCTATGCTACTGGCCAATATCCCACCAGTATTAACGCTTGGTACCAATAAACTCCAAGCGGCATCAGGCGCACTAGCGGCGTCTATTACTATGATTAGGAAAGGAGTCGTCAAACCGCAACGTATCAAAGTAGCTATCATCGCCGCTTTTATAGGTTCCGTTATCGGCACCATCGCTGTACAAATGTCACCACCTGACTTGCTTGAAAAGGTGATTCCATTTTTGATTGCTGCTATCGGTATCTATACATTATTTGCCCCTAGGTTGGGTGAGGTAGAGGCTGCCCCGCGTATCTCAGAGAGCAAATGGCAAAAAGTCGTGGCACCGTTGATTGGTTTTTATGATGGTTATATCGGTCCAGGTACGGGTATGTTTTTTGCGCTTGGTAATGTGGCATTACGTGGTCGTCAAATTATTGAGGCAACAGGTGCGGCAAAAGTATTGAACTTATCGACCAATATTGGCTCGTTAATCTTCTTTATTTTGGGTGGCAACGTACTGTGGAAAGTGGGGCTAGCGATGATGGTCGGACAAACCATCGGTGCCTATTTCGGCTCACATATGGTGGTTAAAGGCGGTAGCAAATTGATTCGTCCAGTAATTGTATTGGTCTGTCTGGCGATGTTGACCAAGTATGTGTTTGGCTAATTAGTTGTTGATAGAACCGTATCAATCATTATTATTTACTGATTATTAATCATAAAAAAACCTCAGCCAATTTGACTGAGGTTTTTTATTTTATGCACTTCCATCTAGCAGGAGTGGGTTAGCGGCGACGATCAACATCATCGTATTCACTACCCATGATGCCATCACTAAAGACTTCAGAGAACTCACGCTCATTGTCTTCATCGATATGACCATCAAATACGTCTTTTGCACCAGCGTTAGGATCGTTGTAAATAGCCAGATCCATTTTGCCTTCTGATTTTGCCACGATAGTAGTTACAGCAGCATCACCACCGACGTTTACAGCAGTACGTAACATATCAAGGATACGATCCACACCCAAGATTAGACCGATACCTTCGATTGGTAGACCCACTTGAGCGAATACCATAGACAGCATGATTAGACCAACACCAGGTACACCAGCCGTACCAACAGATGCCAGTACTGACATCAAGATGACGGTTAAGTATTCGGTCACGCCCAAATCAATGCCATAAATGTTGGCAATAAAAATGGTCGCAGTACCCTGCATAATGGCCGTACCATCCATATTGATGGTAGCACCAAAAGGAACAGTGAACGACGCAACTGAGTTGTTTACACCCATACGTTTGGTAACCGTACGCAAGGTAATAGGAATCGTCGCGTTTGAGCTTGAGGTACTAAAAGCAAAGATCTGTACTTCACGCATTTTTGCCAAGAACGTCTTGATAGACAGGCCTGAAGATACTTTAAGTACAATCATCATAGTGACAAAGAAGTGGAAGGCCAATGAACCGACCAATACCGCGACATAACCCAGTAGTGACCAAATCAAGTCTAAACCTAGCTCTGCCATTGCTTTGGTTAATAGCGCAAATACACCATATGGTGCAAGGTTCATGATGATCGTGACCATCTTTAAGATGACTTCGTTGATTAGCTCTAGGCTCTGCACTAAGCCTTTGGCAGGTTTACCTACCATCAAGATACTGACACCGATCAAAATAGCAAAGAAGATGATCGATAACATATCGCCATTTGCCATCGCGCTGATGGGGTTCGATGGGATAATGTTAGAGAACACATCAAGTAGAGGCGGCGCTGACGCTGCTTCAAACTCGGCTTCCGTTCCGATATTCATGCCTTTACCGATACCGAATAACGAGCCAAGACCAATTGCAGTCGCAATAGCGAGTGCAGTGGTTATCATATAAATAATGAACGTTTTGGTACCAATACGTCCAAGTAGGCGAATATCACCAATACCGCATACACCGCAAATCAGTGAGATAAGCACCAAAGGTACGACCAACATTTTTAGCGAGTTGACAAATAGTTTACCAACAATGGCAAGGAAGCCATTGGTGATGTAAGTGTTAACAAAGCCACCTTCGCCGTTCAATCCTGAGTAGTTTAGAAATAGGCCCAGTCCAATACCGAGCACCATGGCAACAATGATCTTGCCCGTCAGTCCCAAATTCTTCCACATAATTCATATCCTTTGTGTGCATAACAGCTTTATAGTAAGTGTTCATTAGCCAACATGATTGTACTTATCAGCCTTACTACAAAGCTTGTTATGACTATTAAGTTCCCGTGATTGTCGCTCGATGTCACATTTTCGTGGACAATATAAAAGAATAGCTAAGGGCACTGCAAGATTTTTTTCTGATTTTATTCTAAATGTACATTCCTCGTTACAACTATGTGCCCATAATATAGTCAATATTTATTCTAAACGGTTTGTTTCCCATATGAAACAAAATATTCATGAAAGAGTTTTTAGGGTAAGCAAATATGTCAAACTATTGATATCAAACCGTTGATTTTAAATTATCAAAATGCAAAGGAAGGAATATGATTAATTAAGCTTAAGGTTTTCAATAGACCAAAAAAAGCCAGACTATCGTTTATAGATAATCCGGCTAATAAAAAGTAAAAGTTTTACTATAAATCTAATAATATTTAGTTTCTAATGCTAATGTTAGAAACAGAATAAATTATTAAACCTTATCGTCTTCTTCGCGTGATAGAGGTGATTGGCGCTTTAAAGGGTTGATATCATTATCACTTGCTTCAGCATTTATCTCATCAGGTGGTGCAATATGACGATTGTGATTATTGCCCATACGCTCGTTAAGATGTGATTCAGCATCACGATGGCGATGATCGAGCGCCTCTATCTCAGGCTCTGACTCTTCAAAATCTGTCTGAGAATTTACTTCTTTGACAGTATCTTGCTCACTGACCAACTCTACATCGCCATCACTTTCATAACCATGATTAGGATTGGCATCGCCAGTATGGTCGTCTGTATTTGCAGTACTGTCTAGATCGTTAATAGTTGGTTCGTTAGTGGCTAGCTCCTCAACGTCAGCTGCATCGGTATCCACAGCGATACCGTTTTTACTCTGCGCTTGTCTTTTTAGCTGTGCATAATCAGTCAGTTGATGAACTGCATTTTCAAGCGCATGTGGATTATCACGTTCTAGCGCTTCCGATAGATGCTCGTCAAACGTATCAGTCAATAATGAATCAAAACGCATGGCGTTATATTGAATCAGAATTTCTGCCTCTTCTTCAGTAATGCCACCATTTTGACTGGCGTGTACCACATGGTCTTCAAAGGTTAGACCTTCAAAGCTGTCTTGATGCTCTGCCTTTTTGAACTTCTGCCACAATGGTTCGATTTCCACCAACGTCTGATAAGCATGTTCCATACGACCAGTTACATCGTCTGCATCTGTGTTGTAATAAACCATTGTTTTCAGATAGTCGCGGAACGGGTTGGCTGCAAAATCATCCATGAAAGTATCACCCAATTGGCGTTTCAGCTCATCGCTTGCTGGGGTAAAGATACGTCCACTTGGAAAAGTCACAAAGCTAACCACATTGGCTGCCATACGATTCGGGAAGTTGGCAAAGAATGATACAAAGGCTTCTTGAATCGTATACAAACTGTTTTGTAGCGCAACTTCGGCATGCAGTCGCTCAGACTCTGACTTACTACCATGCTCATAGAACTGCAAAATAGCAGTCGCAATAAATAGATGACTATGAATATCTGCTAAGCGACCAGATAACATCTCTTTACGCTTTAAATCCCCTGCTAGTAGTCCTAATGCCATATCAGCAGTTAGGGCAAAGCTCGCACTTAAACGGTTGATATGTTTGTAATAGGGACGGGTAAAGGCGTCTGCGAAATTCGGCGCCTTATCGCTACCACCGATGTAACCTGCGACAAAGGCTTTTGCACCACGGTTAAACGTGTAGCCCAAATGTTTGAAGAAAAGGGTATCAAATTTTTCAGTGGCAGCAGCTTTGTCTTCGCTCTGTAGTAACTGAAGCTCGTCGAATAAATAAGGATGGCAACGCATCGCACCTTGACCAAAGATCATGAGTGAGCGGGTCAAAATGTTAGCGCCTTCTACCGTGATAGAGACAGGAATCGCCTGATAAGGTGTCGCTAAGAAATTGCGCGGACCCATCTGTACAGCACGACCACCGACCACATCCATACCGTCGTTGACGACGCTACGCATGGTTTCAGTCGCATAGTATTTTGCCATGGCAGTCATGACAGAGGGTGTGCCACCTTGGTTTAATCCGCAAGTGACCAAATGACGGAACGCTTCTAACATATAAGTGTTACTCGCCATACGGCTAGTGGCGTCCTGTACACCTTCAAATTTACCTACTGATATCTTGAACTGTTCGCGAACTTTTGCGAACGCACCGACAGACAGATAGGTCATTTCACTGGCTGATGTCGATAGAGCCGGCAGAGAAATACCTCGACCAACGCCCAAGCATTCCATCAGCATGCGCCAGCCGCGACCAGCGTTCTCGACGCCACCGATGATATAATCTAATGGAATAAAAACATCTTTGCCATCGACCGTACCATTCATAAATGGTGAGCCGATTGGATTATGACGTGGTCCTGTTACGACACCTTCGTGATTAGCTGGAACGAGGGCACAGGTAATGCCGTAGTCGGTTTTTTCAGGATTACCAAGCAGACCTTCAGGATCGTGCATTTTGAACGCTAAACCAACGACAGTGGCGACAGGTGCTAGGGTAATCCAACGCTTAGAGAAGTTCATGCGTAGGCCAAGCACTTGTTCACCTTCGTGCGTGCCGTAGCAAACTACACCTGTATCAGGAATAGCACCTGCATCAGAACCCGCTTCAGGCCCAGTTAAACCAAAGCAAGGCACTTCATCACCTTTGGCAAGACCTGGCAACCAGCGCTGCTTTTGCTCGTCCGTACCGTAATGCATCAATAGCTCACCAGGGCCGAGCGAGTTGGGAACCATACAGGTTACAGCGGCAGTCGGCGAGCGCGAAGCGATTTTACTCATTACACGGCTTTGCGCATAAGAGCTAAACTCTAAGCCACCAAATTCTTTTGGAATGATTAAACCTAAGAAACCATTACTTTTAATGAATTGCCATGCTTCAGGTGATAGGTCTTTATCTTTATGCTGAATTTGCCATTCATCAAGCATGGCACATAAGGTTTCTACTTCATTATCGATGAAACCCTGCTCTTCTTCTGAGAGCTGCGGATAAGGATAGTTGGCAAAGGTATCCCAGTTTGGCGCACCCATAAACAGCTCTTTTTCCCACCAACTAGTACCCGCATCAAGCGCTTCACGCTCTGTATCACTCATACTCGGCATCGCACCACCCAGCGCCTTATAGACAGGCTTAGTGATTAACGATTGGCGAAGCGGTGCGACGAGTAAGACCAAGCACAGTAGTGCCATTGGTATACCCAAAATGAGCGACCATGGGCTGATAATTGCGGTGACGATAACTGTAATCAGGGCGACGATGCTACCGGTGACCCGTGATAAGGACAACAAAAAGATGGCCAAGACCACGGCTAACTGAATGATGACTGCCAAAATAAACAAGCCAATTGCCATGACTATCTCCTTTAAAGCGCTGAATAAAAAATGCGAAAAGTACGTAAATGAAAGAGCTAACTATAATTATTTTTCGTCTTGCCACTTACTGTCTTATAAATATGTCGAATGATTCTTTAATTACTAAATCCTTGGTTCTATGTCTCTTAAGTACTAGTATTAACGGTCTAGTAAGTAATTGACAAATAAATGACAAGAATGGCTACTAATATGAAACAGTTGTCGATAACTATCAAGAGCCAAAATGCTACGCTCTGTCGATGATATGTATCAAACATAATTGTTTGCAGGTTAGTCATATGTCTAGTTGGAACACATAGCTAGCTATTATCGAGAACTAGCCAAAGGGCTAACTAAAAGGGGCAAGGCAGCTCTCGGCATAAGACAAAGTATCGTTTCGTCCAACTATAATGTGATCGACAAGCGAGATATCTAATAGGTCGCAGGCTTTTTTTAGCTCATAGGTCAGTAAGTTATCTGCCGTCGATGGTTTGGCATCGGTATGAGGATGGTTGTGCGCGATGATAAGTTGGCTAGCAGCGTGGCTTAGGACATGCCGCAGTACGTGCTTGATGCAAACGGAACATGATGAGATGCCACCTGTAAATAATATCTCGAAGTTTAAAAGGTTAAGGGCATTATCCAGACAGAGTACCGCAAATACTTCACGGTGCTCACCGCGCAACTGAGTGCTGATATAGTCTTTGACCGCTTGTGAGCGTCCTAGTGCTTGCCCAGTTTTGAGTTGGCTGTCCAGATAGCGCGTACCCATCTCGAGTGAAGCTAATATTTGGGCGTACTTTGCAGGACCCATACCATGGCAGGCAAGAACCGTCTTTTGAGGGGCGGCCAATAGCTCGGCTAAGCTACCAAACTGATCAATCAAATGCCGCGCTAATTCAATCGCTGATTGAGACTGAGTACCCATACGCAAAAATATGGCCAGTATCTCGGCATCAGACAAATGAGCTGCACCAAATTTTAAAAGTTTTTCGCGTGGCCTGTCATCCTCGTGCCAGTCTTTGATCGCCATTGTCACTCCTTGAAAATGGGTTGATACTCGTTATCTGAGATAGATACGGAAAATCTTACCCAATTTATCTCATAATTGTTACTATAAGCGCAATTTTATCTTTTTACTTTTTTGTTGATGCCACGCTTATGTCCAATATTGTGCTTGCTATTACTGGCGGTATCGCCGCTTATAAATCTGCTATATTTGCCCGCTTGTTAGTTAAGGCAGGCTTTGATGTGCGCGTTATCATGACGACAGGCGCACAAGCATTTATCACACCGCTGACTCTACAAGCATTAACGGGTAACGAGGTGCATGTATCGTTGCTCGATGAGCAAGCCGAGGCAGGCATGGGGCATATTGAGCTGGCTAAGTGGGCCGACTTAATCGTGATTGCACCTGCTTCAGCCAATACGCTTGCGCGTCTGGCCATGGGTATGGCTGATGATCTATTGACCACAGTGTGTCTGGCCACTACTGCGCCCGTCATTATTGCTCCTGCCATGAATCAGCAGATGTGGGCGCATCCAGCAGTCAATCTAAACGTGCAAACATTGCGCGATATGAATTATCAAATTATCCAACCAGCTAGCGGTGAGCAAGCGTGCGGTGATGTCGGAGCAGGGCGATTGCCTGAGCCTGAGCAGTTATTGGATGAGGTGTTACTGTTCATAGCGATGAATACAACGCCGCAATTGCTAGCAGGCAAAAGAGTAGTCATTACCGCAGGTCCAACAGTAGAGGCGATCGACCCTGTGCGTTATTTGTCTAATCACTCTTCAGGAAAAATGGGCTTTGCATTGGCACGCGCCTGCGTGGCTGCTGGCGCAGACGTTGTCTTAATTGCTGGTGGTAAAGTGGCATTGCCCACGCCGCTTAATGTCACACGAATCGATGTGCTGTCTGCCGAAGATATGCTGATAGCCGCGCAGCAATGTGTGGAAGGTACGCATAGCGAGCTTCAACTAGTCTTTGAAGATGAGCATGACCATTCTCATGAGCACCCACATGAACATGAGCACTCTCATAACCATTCTCACGAGCATCATCATGGCGACTGTGGTTGCGGTGATGATGATGTAAGCGACCATGATCACAACCATAATGACTCGCTACAGTCTTATGATGACAACCAATTTGTAAAAGCAGATATCTTTATTGCGACCGCAGCCGTGGCAGATTATCGTACGGAAGAAGCTGCACCGCAAAAAATTAAAAAGACACAAGACGCCATGACGCTCAGTCTGGTTAAAAACCCTGATATTCTAGCGACGATTTCTCTTGCGCATCCAGAGCTATTTGTCGTTGGTTTTGCCGCAGAGACACAAGATGTTGAGCGTTATGCCCGTGGTAAGTTGGTCGCAAAAGATTTGGATATGATTGCTTGCAATGATGTCTCACGTGCAGATATCGGTTTTGCCAGTGATGACAATGCGATGCAGGTGTTTTTCTCTGAGCGCTATGAGCGTGACACGGTAACGCTTGAGAAGACCAGTAAAGATAAAATTGCTGAGCAACTAGCTAGCATCATCGGTCAAGTAATCGGTCAACGTAAAGATAGTTAGAGCTACAGGCTCAAAGCGTGTAGCTAGCATATAGATATAGACGCTGAGCCTAAAATGGTGTGACCGATATGATGAATATAGCTGGTAACGATAGCACTCAGATGCTAGTGCTGACGATCATTTTTGCGCTTGCCTCACTGCTGCATGGTATTAGCGGACTTGGCGCAACATTAGTGACGACCACTGCGCTTGCTAGTATGTACCCATTGCAACACGCCATTGTGTTAGTGATTTTTCCTTCGTTAGTCGTTAATGTGATGACCTGGCTAGTAGGCGGTGAACGCACCATTTGGCAAAACTTTATCTACTACGGCAGACGCTATTGGTTGCTTGCGCTTACTAGCCTATTAGGTAGCATTTTAGGTGCGAAACTATTGCTATGGGTCGATAGCGCTTATATCCTCTTATTGTTGGCCGCGGTCATTGCCTTCTACGTTGTGAGTAGTTTACTCGGCAAACAAATCCGTCTACCAAATACCAAGCCTATGTTAATTGCCGTTGGCTTTGGTGCAGGTGTCATCGGCGGCTCGACCAATGCGATGTCGACCATCCTGATGATGTATTTGTTGTCTGCCAGTGACGATAAAAACACCATCGCCAAAGTCGGTAACATGTGCTATTTCTTAGGAAAGATTGCCCAAATTATCGTGTTGCGTGAGCCTATCATGGCACTGAGCAGTGGTGAGTGGCAGCTGATTACTTTTTTGAGTGTGCTGTCTATAGTGACTCTTTTGGTTGGAATCCGTTTGCGTCGTTATTTACCGCAAGCGCGTTTTCGTCAGCTTATTTTATTGATTTTAATCGTGCTTGGAATACGCGTTGGCTGGCAAGGTATTACCGCATTGTTATAGCTAAAGTATATAAGCCTTTTCAGCGATATTTTATTAGACGAATTCTTCAAAAAATATCTGCTGTGCCAAACGAAAGGTATTACAATGCGCTTCAACCACATCTTCGATATCTTCTGAGTAGCCGCCACCCATCACGATAGCGACAGGGATATTGGCGGTTTTTGCTTGCTGCAGAACGTATTCATCACGTGCCTTGCACCCTGCTTGTGTCAAACCAAGTTTGCCGAGCTTATCGGTAGCGAGCACGTCGACTGCAGACTGATAAAAAATCATATCTGGTGCAACCTCAGCGATTAAGCGTGGCAGCGTATCTTCTAATATCTGTAAATACTCAGCATCGCCGGTATCATTGTCTAGCTCAATATCTAAGTCTGATACTTGCTTACGAAACGGATAGTTCTTTGCACCGTGCATACTAAAGACAAAGACGCGTGGTTCATTTGCCATGATACTGGCATTGCCATTGCCTTGATGAACGTCCAAATCGATAACTAAAATTTTCTTTGCCTGTCCACGATTTAATAGTAAGTTGCTAGCGATACAGACATCATTAAAAACACAAAACCCTTCTCCATGACCAGCAAAAGAGTGATGAGTACCGCCTGCAACATTCATAGCCACGCCATATTGCTGAGCATATAGCGCGCACTCATACGTTGCATGGGCAATATAACGACCGCGTTCTACCAACTGCGGGGTCATCTCAAATCCGATCGCACGAGCAGCCTTGCGCGGCAGTGTTTGGGTTTTAAGCTGATACCAATACTCTGCGGTATGCGTGGTCAAAATCTCATCTTCGCTTAAGCGAGCAGGGGCAAAGAAGTTATCTTGGTTGATCGTTCCTTCTGCCAGCAAACGCTCAGGAATCATATTGTACTTCTGCATGGGGAAGCGGTGCTTTTCGGGCACGGAGTAGCGAAAAACGTCAGAGTAGGCAATTTTTAGCATAAGAATTCTAGCTTAATATTGATGGTTTTTGGATAGAAAAATAAAGGGACAAGTATCAGCTATCGTCGATTATGGCTTGATTGAAAAACCAGTTTATCGAATGAACTGAGCTGTTGAACAAACTGAGTTATCGAACGGACTGAGCTATTGAACAAACTGAGTCGGTAAAAAGAACGTGCGCGCGTCGGTCTGTTGACGTAGCTCTACAAGTAGCGTTTGCATGTCTTCAGCAGGGTCTTGATTATTAACCAAGTTGCCAAATAGCTCGTTGGCAACCGTGGTCATCGCGACCACGCTTTGTAGTAAATGCTCAATAATCTCATTATCTATACCAACTGCTTCGACATCGATAGCATTTTTGTAGCGTATCTCACCATCGTTGACATCCATCTCTAGATTACCGACTAGCATGTCATAGTTGATTTGGGTGATAAGTAGCATTGCGGCACTTTGATGAGTTTCTGGTATCAAAAATGGCAAGATGCCATAGATGGCTAATAGTTTGTTTTTTTCTTGAACCCGAAACAGATAGCCACAGTTTATTTGCTTATGACGCATTCTCAAGGATAAGTGATGCGATTTTTGGCTGTCGTTGGTTTTGGGTCGATAATGCGTGTAGTGCCATTGTTTGTCATTGAAGTATTGCTTTAAGCAGTCGACGATAGGTGTGTCACTCTGGTTTTGAGGTTCTGCATTTGCGCTATCGGTTTTTAAGTTATCGGTTTTGAGTTGAGATGTATTTGTTTGCGCTTGTGCTTGAGGGTTATTCTGTTCGCTGCCCTGATTCGCCTCTAACTCATGAGAGATATCAGAAATATCAGCTGATATATTTTTTGTATTATTAACCTCGCTGTCAGCAAGTGATGCAGGCCTTTGCTCGCTTGCAGCATCGACGACTGACTGCGGTGCGGCAGCAGTCAGTAACCGTTTGATCTTTTGCCACAAGCTGAGTTTATTGCGTTGACTCATAATAGTATGCTGACAAGTAAGGGTTATAAATTAATCGTGAGTGAATGCCAAACCTTCTTTGATAGCAGGCTGTGCATAGAACGCTGCTAGCATTTCACGAATATGAGCCGTTAACCAAGGCGTCTCAAGAGCATCGTACACGATAGGCAGTAGGGTAGTGCTACATTGCTTCATGGCCGCTTCATCAATGTGCAAGCTCGCCGCGATGGTCGCCATCGTGTCAGACTGATGATTGGCATACCAAGTGTCAATGCTTGCCGTTACCAAACTGTGCAGATACGGTGACAGTCGCAGGCGGTTATAGCTTTGTTGGATACTGGCTTCGATATGGTCGATGCTACTATTACCAGGCTCATCGCTTAAGTAGGTTTGCAGCTCGCTGATCGGTTGGTCTTTGATGCGATCCCAGCCCATAACCATCAGACGTGCTACCTCTTCGTTTGACAAGTGTTCTTGGGCATTGGCTTCGGCTTTGCGCGTCAAATCTTTGATATTGCGATGCAGGTACGTTTGCAGTTTTTCATCGAGGTTTTTGTTGGTCGCCTTTTCAAAAGAGCTGCGCCCAAGCTTCATTAATTTACCAACGCCACCTGCTTTATCGAGGGTGCTTTCCATGAAATCATTGATAGCGTGATAGAGTGTTTGGGTCAATAAATCTGCAAAGGTTTCGTTACCGACTAGCGTATGAATCAATATATTGCGCTGCTGCTCGTGACTACCGATATAGTTGGCCAAAGTTTCAACTTGGGCATCATCGACCAGCTCAGATAAAGGCACATTATCATTAACTGGGTGATAAATAATAGTGTGTAAAATATTACGGATATCGGTACGCATCACCTCAGTCATCGGCTGATTTAACAGCCAGTCTTTCATCAGCTGTTGTAAATGGTCACAGGTAATATATTTGCTTAAAGGCTGCGCACAAAACCATTGCCAAGCTTCCATCGCTAGTGGCTCAGCTTGATTGTGCAACCACTGCTGCATAAAGTTGACTTGAGCATCAATCAAGCTATCTACTGTCAAACGGCTGGCTGATGGCTCTTTTGACAAGCGAGTGTCTGCGTTGTCATTGTTAGTCTCTGCAGCAGTATTAGGTTTTTGGCTATCTTGTGAAGTCGGCATAGGTTTTGAAGTCATATTTTAAAGTCATATTTTAAAGTCATGTTTTTTTGAGGTCGTACTTTTTGAAGTCAGAGTAATCGACAATTTGTTATACTGTGTGTTTGTAGCGAGCATAGGGTATTATGCCACGAACATTGCCTTTGTTTGTGATGAATATTGACTGCTGCTTGATAAATAACCAGAGGTTTTGATGACGGTTTTGGATACGCCTTTACTTGCACTTGATGAGCTGACGGTTCAGCGCGGTGAGATACCGCTGTGCGAAGGAGTTGCGTTACAGCTATCTGCGGGTAGTATTTGCCATCTAATCGGAGCAAATGGGACGGGAAAGACCACGTTACTTATGCAATTGGCTGGATTGTTACCTGTTTTGTCAGGTGAAGTTACTTATCAAGGACAATCGGGTCTGCCCATCCAGCCTTTATATGTCTCGCATCAATTAGGCATCCATCCAAATCTGACAGTAGCCCAGAATCTGACGTTTCTACTGAACTTATATGGCATCATGCCAAGCGCTGCTGATATTGACGATGCACTCACATGGGTTGGGCTGCAAGGGTTTGAAACGATCAGCTCCAGTCATTTGTCCGCTGGGCAAACGCGGCGCATCACGCTGGCGCGATTGTACCTACTAACTCCTGACGTGACACCGCTCTGGTTACTTGATGAGCCTTTCACGGCGCTGGATGTCGATATGGTGGCACGTATGGAAGAGCGGTTACGCGAGTTTGCACAGGTTGGCGGGTCGATACTAATGACCAGCCATCAGGCAGTTGGAGTCGCCAATCAGGTGCTCGATTTGTCAAATCACATGGTATAAGTTCGATTGCTATCAGTACCATCAGCATATGTGAAAGGACAAATAATGACAGACCGTCCAATACAAGTAGGATCAGTAGCCGCTATGAATAAAAGTCCAAATGCTATTGTTGCAGCGCCTCGCAGTATTGGCTTCCTGCAGCTGTGGCGCCGTGAATGGCAAGTCAAGCAGCAAGGAGCGGTACAATGGTTGTATCCGTTAGTACTGTTCTTAGTTATTATTACTTTGTTTCCGCTGGCAGTCGGTAGTGAGCCTGCGCTATTGCAGCGTCTGGGCGTATCAGCAGTGTGGATTGCTGCATTGCTGTCACTGGTAATGGGCGTTGATGGATTGTTCAAGCCTGCGCTTGATAATGGTACGCTTGCGCAATTGGTCGTTGCCAAAGCGTCACTACCGCTATGGGTGCTGATTAGACTGGTAATCCATTGGATTTTTAGCAGTGGTATTGTGGCGGCGCTTAGTTTGCTTGCCGTGCCGTTATTTCAGCTCAGTTGGTTTGAAGCGTGGATATTGATGGCGTCTATCGTGACAGGTAGTCCAATGCTCCTAATGCTATCCGCGATTGCCAGTAGCTTGACGCTATCGTTAAAGAATGGGGCAGTATTAGTTCCCTTGATTGCTTTACCGATGCAGCTGCCAGTATTGATTTTTGCTACGGGTGCGGTTGATTTATTTGCCTCTGGGCTGAATGGTTTGCCAATTTTGGCTTTATTGCTGGCAGGAAGTATTGTTTCTGTCTTGGTCATGCCATGGGTGATTGCTACAACTTTAAAAATGTCATGGCTTAATTAAACGATTTGCTTGTTGCAATCCTAAAGTCCAGATTTCGAAATTTGATTATTTAAGCCCAGTTATCTAAATCTAGTTATCTAAGCATAGCCATCTAAATCCAGTTATCTGTATCACATGTATTAACATCGTGGTGAAAACTGGCAATTTTGCTATAATAGTCAATTGAATACGTAAACAGCTCTTTGTAGATTCTATCCAGTGTTTAACGCCAGCAGGTGAGTTAATAGTGGTGCTTTTATAGACCGCATTCTTTATCGCCAGTAAGCTGTGTAATAGGTTTCTTCCCATGCCCAACCTGAATAACGTCTCATCCCCTAGCTTGTGGCAGCGCATTTGGCAGGGTTTCTTGACCACTGTGGGTACCAAGCAGTTTTTTCGTATCTTTAGCCCTTGGGTTAAGTGGTTAGCGATATTGGCCGGTCTCTGTTTGCTCATTGGTAGCGTATGGGGCCTTGCTTTTGCGCCGCCTGATTATCTTCAGGGCAATAGCTATCGCATTATCTTTATCCATGTTCCAGCGGCCAGTCTTGCCATTTCTATCTATTTTTCCCTTGCAGTTCTAGGGGTGATTTATTTGGTGTGGAAGATTAAGACGGCCAGTTTGGTCGCGCAGGCACTTGCCCCGATGGGGTTTTTGCTGTGTGTCATCAGTTTGCTTACAGGCTCTATCTGGGCGAAACCAACGTGGGGTACTTACTGGGTGTGGGACGCACGCCTTACGTCAATGTTGATATTAGCGTTTCTATACGCGGGCGTGATGGCACTGTTTGCTGCGTTTGAACATACAGCCAATCGCGGTAAAGCGGCTGCTATTTTATCTATCGTGGGCGCAGTGAACCTGCCTATTATCAAGTACTCAGTAGAGTGGTGGAATACCTTGCATCAAGGCGCGACCTTTAGCTTGACCGCCGCACCGAAGATGTCGGCAGATATGTGGATGCCCTTATTACTGATGATTATCGGCAGCTATTTACTGGTTGCGACATTAGCGATTTATCGTACTAACACGCTGATTCTATACCGTGATCAAGGCAAAGCGTGGGTTAAAGAATACATTCGTGGTCAACACAAATAACGGCTAGGAAAATACTATGCAGCCTTACTTTTATAGCGTATCTGAGTTTTTCGCCATGGGTAAGCATGGGGTTTTTGTGTGGTCGTGCTGGGCGATAACGATCGGCGTGATGTTGGCCTTTGTTATCTATAGCCGCAGACAACGACAGTCACTTATCAAACAGCTGACTATTCAGCAAGCGCGACAAGCACAGCGAACCACCAAAACCTCAACGCCTGTGAATTCTGTGATTAGGCAATCTGAATAAAAATCATTTTAATATCATGGTTTTAGCGTAAGAAGCCGTATCCTTTTACTGACAAAAATATGACCTTGCGAGTAGCGATGGGGCTTATTGATTTGTCTGAAAAATGCTACCATATAGCGATTAGAAGAGTACGATTAGAAAGACATTTTCAAAACGTTTTTCTAATGGTGGTTTCTTCAAACTTTTCTGTTTTATAGATTGATTATGGATCCTAAAACAGTGACTCATTAATGGGGTAGTGGTATGAATGCAGTTCGTCGGAAAAAACTGACGTGGGTTATGTTTACGCTGGCAGGGGCGGCAGTAGCAGTTATGTTGGTTATCTATGCCATCGGGCAGCAAACTGACTACTACTTTGATGCAACCGCTATTGCCCAAGGTGAAGCGCCTCAAGACAAACGTATTCGTGCTGGCGGTATGGTGGTTGCGGGTAGTGTGCAGCGTGCAGCAGACAATCCATTAAATGTTGAGTTTGCGATTACTGACTTTCAATCAACCGTGCCAGTGACTTACCAAGGTATTCTGCCAGACTTATTTGCTGAAAACTCAGGCGTCGTGGCCACGGGTAAAATGCAGGGCGATACTTTCGTCGCTGGTGAAGTACTGGCTAAACATGACGAAAACTATATGCCACCAGAAGTCGCCAAATCTATGAAAGAAAACAATCGCAGTGGAGCGATACCTACTTCTGAACAGTATAATCCTGCTGAAAAAATACATGAGACTGAAACGCTACAACAGTAATGATTGTGAGTTTTTATACCACATAAAAAAGCCACCGATAATCGGTGGCTTTTTATTGCGCTTTGTTTAGCTAATCAATTAATCCTACTTATTAACCCTGTTAGTCATCCCATACTGGGCTATAGTCAGGGTGCTCGATCTTACGACCGTCAGAGCTGGCTAGGTTACCGATTTTTTCTAATTCGTCTGCACTTAACTCAACCTTGATAGCATCTAGATTACCTTGCAGGTGATCAGGGTTAGACGTTTTTGGAATAGCCACACGATGCTTGTCTGATAAGATCCAAGCTAGTGAGATTTGTGCTGGGGTTACGTTGTGCTTATCTGCAATCTCTCTAATCACTTCGTTATCAAATACATCACCACGCGCTAATGGCGAGTAGGCTTCTAGTAGAATATGATGATTATTCAAGAAGGTCTGCAATGTGTTTTGCTTAATAAAGGGATGAAACTCTACTTGGTTCACGACGATAGGCACATCAGCATATTTCTTGGCTTCAATGATATTAGCAATATTGAAGTTTGAAACACCAATATGACGCGTCAAGCCTTGCTTTTGGAGTTCACACAGCGCAGGAATGGTCTCAGATAATGGCACGCGGTCA
Organism: Psychrobacter nivimaris; assembly: GCF_043419765.1. NCBI lineage: Bacteria > Pseudomonadati > Pseudomonadota > Gammaproteobacteria > Moraxellales > Moraxellaceae > Psychrobacter > Psychrobacter nivimaris. The sequence continues at coordinate 103,861 of NZ_JBHOFX010000004.1, forward strand.
TCAGGCCAGTGCAATAGCAACAGATCGACATAATCTGTACCCAAATCTTCCAAAGAACGTTTCGCCGCTGCGACCAGTTTTTCTGGTTCAAACTTCATGTCATCTGGAAAAATCTTGGTAGTCAAAAAGAATTTATCGCGAGCCACACCTGATTGTCTGATACCTTCGCCAACTTCCTTTTCATTGCCATAAGCTTGAGCGGTATCGATATGCTCATAACCCATTTCTAACGCTTTTTTGACCACGTCCACGCAATCTTGTCCTGTTGACTGCCAGGTACCTAGTCCTAGGATTGGGATATTTGCTTGTCCAGCGGTACGAATATTATAGTTTTTAGCACTCATATTATTACCCTTGTTATGTGTATCTTATAATTTTTCATTAGTTTTAAATGTTATCAATAGTATGGTCTAACGAGTAAATTACTATTGAGCCTGTCCACTATAAGAAAAACTAAAGACAAGTGGAAGAGTGAGTGACGGTTTCCTACAAAGGGCAAACAGGCTGTAACGTGATTTTTAATAGTTATTTAATACTCAGTTAGTATTTTGATAACCTATTGGAAAACAGCATTCCTAGAATAAAAGACAAAAAAACGCCCATCACTCTAAGTAATGGGCGTTTCTATTAATCATAACACCTAAAAAAATAGGTACTTTGATTTAAAGTCTTATTGAGCAGCAGCTTCTGTAGTTTCTGGAGCGTCAGCGCTTTCAGTTTTAGCAGCAGTGTCCATGTGTGCGCTATGGTCAGTACCCCAGATTTTTGGGTACTTGTAGCCAGGGAACGTTTCATGAGCGTACTTTTTGAAAGCTTCTGAGTTATAAGCGTTGGTCACATCTTCAACCCATTTTTTACCAGTATCAGCAGATTTGATCGCTGACCAGTTTACATAAGCAAAGCTTGGCTCTTGGAACAATGCTTCGGTCAATTTGATACCAGAGTCGGTAGCATAGTTACCATTGATAACCGCGAAGTCAACTTCATCACGTGCGCGTGGTAATTGAGCAGCTTCTAGTTCAACGATTTCGATATCGTATTTGCTGTTATCAGCGATATCTGCTTTTGATGCTGTCAATGGATCAATGTTGTCTTTCAATTTGATCCAGCCAAGATCGTTCATCATAACCAAAGCACGTGCAAAGTTACTAGGATCGTTTGGTGCAGAGACACTCATACCTTTGAATGCAGCATCAAGACTGGTCTTTTTACCTGAGTAAATGCCAAGCGGAGCCGTTGGTACTTGGAATGCTTCTACTAGATCAAGATTGTTTTCTTTTTTGAAATTATCAAGATAAGGCTTGTGCTGGAAGATGTTGATATCCAAATCGCCTTCAGCCAATGCAAGGTTAGGACGGACATAGTCAGTAAAAGCAATCAACTCAACTTCGTAACCTTGAGCTTCAAGCGTGCTCTTTACTTGGTTACGAACCATATCAGCAAAATCGCCTTCAGTCGTACCAATAACGATTTTGGTATGGTCAGGATCGATATCGCTAGCGGCAGTTTCTGCAGTGGTACCTTCGGTTACTGGCTCTTTAGTTGCTTCTGGCGCTGATGAATTGCTGCAACCAACTAAAACTAGGCCTGATACACCAACAGCGGCAAATGCGGTAGCTAACTGACGGCTGATATCTGTTAATTTCATAATATGTCCTTAATAATGAATGGGATTGAGTAAAACATTTATCGTCTGAACATTAAAAAAGCAACATTATAAATAGTAATGCTGCTTTTGTTGTAAAAGCTGAGATAAGGGTTGAGTGTTGCCAAAAATAAACCTAGTCGCTCGTAAAGTCAAGTATTCTCTAAAGCGGTTTAACGTTTATCTAAACGATTGGCGAGCCAGTTACCAGAGGCTTGAATCGAGACGACCATGATTGATAATACAATCACGATAAAAATCATTACCTCGGTCTGATAGCGATAATAGCCATAACGAATGGCCAAATCACCCAAACCGCCACCACCGATCATACCAGCTGCCGCTGAATAAGAGAGCAAGCTGATACAAAGAATAGTGACTGACAATACTAAACCTGAGCGCGCTTCATTAAGTAGTACTTTAATAATGGTAAAAGGTCGTGCACCCATTGATTCGGTTGCTTCGATAATACCGCGCGGCACTTCACGCAAATTTTGCTCGACCAAACGCGCAAAATAAAACGAACCAGCGATAGCAAGTACCAGTGATGCAGCGATCGGTCCGATACCTGTGCCAACAATGGCCTTGGTAAACGGACTCATTGCAATCATCAAAATCACGAAAGGGAAAGCACGCATAAAGTTGGTAATACCGCCAAGCACACCGTACAAAGTCTTGTTTTGCAAAAACTGTCGATCACTAGACAAAAACAAGAATACGCCAAACAGTCCACCGATGACGATTGCGACTGTGGTCGAAATACCGAGCATCACAAACGTATCAATAAACGCGCTCACGATCTCTTTGCGTAACACAAGTAGCTTGTCTATAGAGGCGGATAATTCAGTACCAGTTAACATATCTATTTCTCCTGCCTCATTAGTCCTCGACGACTAGGCCTTTGCCAATCGGGGTGGTTGCTTGAATCAGACCGTCTCGCACATCCGCAACTTCTAATAGTTGTCCTTGATGCAATAATGCTGCGCGATCGCAAAGTCTACGAATAACACTCATCTCATGGGTCACGATGACGATAGTCACGCCAAGCTGCTCATTGATATCGCGCAGACAAGTCAGCAAACTACGGGTCGTTGCAGGGTCAAGCGCACTGGTTGGCTCATCGGCCAACAATACTTTCGGACTAGGGGCAATCGCGCGGGCAATACCCACACGCTGTTTTTGTCCGCCTGATAGCTGCGCAGGATAGTGACCAGCACGATCGGTTAGATCGACAATCGCAAGACAATCCATGACGCGCTTATGAATGTCGCGACTTGGATAACCCGAGATTTTTAAGTTAAATGCCACGTTGTCAAAAACCGTTTGATTAGACATCAGATTAAACTGCTGAAAAATCATACCGATATTATGACGAGCAATACGCAGCTCACTGGCAGACAGCGTGGTTAGGTCAGTACCGTCTATCACGACTTGACCCGAATCTGGACGTTCAAGCATGTTGATTAGGCGCAATAAGGTAGATTTACCTGCACCTGAATAACCCATTAGACCAAAGATTTCGCCTTGTTTGATAGTCAGAGATGTCGGCTCAACAGCGGTAAACCAATGTGGTTTGCCGTCTTTGTCTTTGATTGATCGGTCGCTTAAAAAACTTTTGGTCACATCGTTTAAGACAATCATATCATTCATGGAGGGCTCAAAATTTAATAAATTTTTTAATGGTTAAAAACGCGTCATCAGGCCTCTTTCAATATGTAAGAAGCTCGTCAAAACGACAATAGTCAATAACCGTATAATAAGGGGCGGTAATATAGCATATTATCAGGCACTTTGGATATGCACATACGTGTCCGGCTTATGATTAATAGCTATTAAGAATAAGCAGTTAAAATGGCAAGTGTGAAGGCGATAGCTTGATAGCTATCTATATAACGATGGGAATTGATTACTCGTGATAGTTGTAATGAGGGTCATGATGAATTGGGATGGTCACCAAAAATCTAGTATGACCATTTAGCGTATCTGTAATAATGCGTCCTTGATGAGCGGTAACGATTTGTGAAACTAGGGATAACCCTAATCCAGAGCCTTTGTTTTTCTGCTGCAAACGTACAAATGGGCTAAAGACTTCTTCTCGTTTGCCTTCAGGGATGCCATTGCCTTCGTCGATTACAGCCAGTACCGCATATTTTGGCAGTGGACGTTCGGGTTCAGTTTTGGCTTTTTTCATATGCTTAGCAAATAAGCCTTCTTTACGCACTACTGCACCTGAGTTCTCATTGTTTGAGCTATTAGATTTAGCGTCATCTTTCGTATTATTTGAGCCATTATTTTTAATAGCGGTATCAGTAATAGATTTATCTGATTTTTGAGCACTATTATTAACAAGAGTGCCAGTATTCTCGCTTTCTACGTTGCTTATAAAGTTTGTGGATGCTACTTCAGTCATGTCAGTATTACTAATACTGTCAGCATCGTTCGTATTATCGGCGTGATTAACAGGTGTAGTAGAATCTGGAACAGCCTTCCAAATAACTTTCTTAATTCTGTCGGTCAACTCACTGGTAAAGCTGTAATAGTCAGCAAGTAGTGATGATTCGCCAGTAGCAGGTTGGCGTTTGCTAGCATTGTCTATCGAGCTTTCATCTGAAAGGCCGTTATCAATACTGACTTCATCATTGCTCTCATTGTGAGCAGCTATGTCCTCACCGTTTTTGTAGATGATAGGCGTCGGTAGCTCTGCTACTGAGTCAGTCGTTTCGGATTTATTTTTATCAATCGAACTAGTAGCTTCGTGTTTAGCGGTTTGGTGTTCAATTACCTTGGCATCAGCGTTTTCTTCATAATCGTCAAAGTCTAAATTGTTGTAATCGACAAAGCTGCTGCATAGCACTGTTTGTAATAGATAGTCGGGCACAGTTCCGGCTTCTTCTATGCTCTGAACACCGTATAGCAATACCGTAACGGGTGGCTTGCCATGTAGCATAGCGTTGGTAAGTAAGTTACGAATCAAATGAGTCAACATTGATGATTGACCATCTATCACGATGTGCTCACCAATCAGCGTGGCTTCAGGATAGTGCTGACGTTCTTGATTTACCAAATCGTATAAATCGAGGTTTTCAACTTGCTGTAAAGCATGTCCCGCATCCAGACGGCTAACCAATAAGATACTTTCTACTAAGTCATTAAGACCTGACAAGTCTCTATTGATCGCTTGTGCCCGTTTATCGAATTTTGCTTTGGTATCAGTTGGTAGCGCACCAGCCAACATATCCATCATTTCAATCTGTAGACGGATACGCGTAATCGGTGTACGTAGCTCATGAGAGGCATGTGCTAATAGCAAGTTATTGGCATCAATTAAGTGTTCAATTTTTTGTGCCGCTTGGTTGAATCCGCGTGCTAGTGCAGCGATTTCGTCATTACCACGTGCATTCACTCGCACCGTAAAATCACCATCACCCAATTGAGTCATTTGTTGGCTCAACTGGTCAATCCGCCATGTCATCGTCCGGGCAATCAACCATAGTACACCTGCCATAATGAGTAGCAGTAGTAACGTACCAGTGAATAAGTTCAAGGCTGCAGAAAGGACAGGTTTTTTAGGTGTTAGACGTGATTCGTACAGTAAGGTATAACCCGTACTGCTATACACTTGAGCTTGCTTGGTAGGTGACGTGTCTGCAAGTGATGGAAAAACGCGCGAGAACAAAGACGGGGTAGGGGGAAGCTCTAGGGGTAGGTCGCTATTGTCAGTTTGCATGAGTAGCCGACCTTCGCTGTCATACAATCCCATTTTTGCTTGCAGTGATTCATCAAAAATATCAAAGCTTTTCTTAACGACAGCCAGCATGAAACGCGACTGCAAACGATTGTCTTTGCTGATAGAAATATTCAATTCATGCAAGAATGGATCGATTTGCCCCAGAATCTGTGTGGCTAATATTTCTGAGCGAATACCAGCGTCTTTGTCATGAACAAGTTGGGTCAACAGCACCATTGCCACAGCAAATAAAGTAAGTGCCAGCATAACGCTGGCAAATAGTTTGGCAAATACGGAACGAAAACCCAATTGCTGCATTAAACGATCTCTGTTATTAAACGCTTGTACTAACTCATGGTATAGAGTTTACACCATGAGTCAGCTAATTAGGTATCCTTTACAATTACACCTGATCAGTGGCAAATTGATAGCCGACGCCGCGTACGGTAATAATACGTTTTGGCTGACGTGGATTGTCTTCAATCAAAGCACGTAGACGCGAAATATGTACATCAATTGCACGGTCAATATTGTCTGAGCTGTCATCGTTTGGCATCGCTTGCCAGAGTTGCTCACGATTCAACACTTTGCCAGAATGAGTGGCGAAGTAGTGTAACAACTGAAATTGATGCGTGGTTAGGCGTACCGGTTGGTCATCGATAGTGACTTCATGACTGTCAGGGAACACACTCAAACGGCCAAAGGTTAAGCTGTCTGATTGGCTATCGGCTTGATTTGGTTGCTCATGACGACGAATAACCGCACGAATACGAGCTAAAAGCTCACGTGGTTCAAAAGGCTTGGCGATATAATCGTCAGCACCCATCTCTAGCCCCAACACGCGATCGGTTGTATCACCTTTTGCGGTTAGCATAATAATAGGCACTTTATTGGTCATGTTGTTCTTATTGCCACGAATCTTTTGACATACTTGCATACCGTCCATATCAGGTAGCATAAGATCCAATACAACCAAATCAATATCGCGCTCTTTGGTGTCTAATAAGTCGAGACCTTCTTGACCAAGACCAGCATGATGCACGTCATAATAGTTCATGGTCAAATAATCGCTGATCAGCTCAGCTAAATCTGGATCGTCTTCAATCAACAAAATCTGCTTACTCATGGGATGTCCTCTAATTGTTATTGTGATTTATAAAAAGTATAACGTTTCTGGTAATGATGAGCTGTTGGTAATAATAAACAGTTAAACTATTAAGCCTCTACGTTTTCAAATATACAGAATAGCGCATAATTAAATGTGAGCCGTATTTTAATACTCGGATAATGCTATATATAGCAGGGTCATATTGCCTAATTATGCTGTTACAAAACAAGAGAAGCTTTGTTAATGTTTCTACGTAATGTAACTGTCAGCATAAGCTATTATGACACAATGACTTTTTTACCTTTAGAATCAACAGGTAAGTCAGCCAAACAAATTAAGCTATCATTGCTTACACCTGCTATCAAATACTGCTGCGTAGTAGGATCGTATTCAACTACCTCAATAGGTTGACGCGTTAGACGCTGATCTTGGCCTATAATCCAAACATTTGCAGTCAATGGTTGTAGCGGCATATAAGGAGGAGTTTGTAACTCTGTCAGGTCTACATCATGTAGCGCGCGCTTAGGTACGATAGTGCCTACATCTATTTGACCATAGTTGACGCGCCCTGTGACTTTCATATTTGGCAGTAACTTATCACGACTAACCTCGTTGTCGATGACATTAACATAGACCAAGAGCTTTTTGGGCTGACTGGTCGATACCAGTTTGCTGACCTGTCCCGTAAACTTGTCTGAGATACCTTCGGCGGTAAAATTGACCGTTTGGCCAACTGAGAGCTGTGGTTTTGCTTGTATAGGTAGAGTAGCCATAAAATGCAGCTTGGTCTCGTCACTGATCTGTAGTAGAGACGCGCGCGCCGCTAGCTGTTGTCCTGCACTAGCAGACAAGTTTTCTACCCGCCCTGAAAAGCTAGCATGAATGGTAATCGAATTATACTGCGTATCTTGTTTAGAAGTATTAACGTTTGCATTTTGATTAATAGAATTCTTGCTATCAGTATCTATCGCAGAGTTTGCTTCTAACGTTTTGTCACTATCAGTTTTTCTTACAACAGCAATGTCTGTGTCTGGCGCAGCTTGTGCGGAGTTAGCATCAGAGTTTTTCGTATTTTCTGGATTGGTTTTGTTAACATCGTTTGATTCTACATTACCTTGTTCAGGCTTCTTTAAATTTTCAGTTTTGCTAGCCGTACCCACACGCCTAAAGACAAGCAATGGCGTGCCTTTTTCAACCCATTGACCTTCACTAACCAGTGTCTTTTCTATACGAATCGGATGTACCGCAACAAATGTGGTCTGCTTGATAGGTTCGATATTACCTTGTAATCCGAGACTCGGCTGATACCTTGAAGGTTTGATACTCAAGATATGTTCTGGTGTCATTGTGACACTGTCGCTTGTGATGATAAGTGGCGTGTCTGCGGTCTCTTCTTCAGTGTCAGTAACAGCTGATTCATTTATAGGTGACGGCTGACAAGCAGCGATAAATAGCACGCTGAATAAATAGAGGCTCTTTCTTAAATATCTAGAAGCTGTCATAGCAGTCACCATTATAATCGTCATATCATTATATAGTGAATTGCAATGTGGTGGAACGACTGTAAAATATTTACTAAACTTAAGAAAGTTGATGATCCAAACAATAGGCAAAGTTGCAGTTACACCTTTATAAATAAGAATAGCTATTTATGATACTAGCGAGTTCGAACATAATTTCACTAATCACTGGCAAAGTGAAAGTAACTGTGCTAAAACAAACACTATAGAATATCTTGATACATTTTTATTACAAATGAAAATTATCCTGCAATGTTTTCATCGTTTATATATAATGCAGAAATATCATATAGTTGTTTGTCTCGTTAATTGAACCTTTTATCTTTAACGAAGGTTGTTTTGAAAGTACTTTGTATATGCTTAACGTCAATATTATTTCACTTGAGGTTTATGAATGTAGAGTATTATGTCCAAAACTATAAGCTCAAAACCTGATTTTTTGAGTTTACAAATAATAAAGTGCGTATAGTAGCTCATGTTTACACTGTGCTTAGTAGGCAGATACTAAAAGCAAATACTCGCTGTTGTGGTGAATTTTAATGTAAATCCAATCACTCATATTTGTCTAATAATATGTGATATAGCAGTTTAGGATAGTTATTTAAAATTTATATTAGTAGATAGCGTTACGAATAAATAGCCGTTTATAGGACAATGAGAATGGAAAATAATTTTGATGGTTTGAAAGTAATGGTGATTGATGATTCAAAAACCATCCGCCGTACTGCAGAAACCTTATTACAAAAAGCGGGCTGTGAAGTAGTAACCGCTATAGATGGTTTCGATGCATTAGCAAAGATTGTAGATAACAATCCAGATATCATTTTTGTTGACATCATGATGCCACGTTTAGATGGTTATCAGACTTGTGCATTAATAAAAAACAACCCTGATTACGCAAATAAGCCAGTGATTATGCTTTCATCCAAAGATGGATTGTTTGACAAAGCACGTGGCCGTATTGTTGGCTCTGATGAATACTTAACTAAGCCGTTCAGCAAAGATGAGCTTTTTGATGCCATTAATCAATACCGCTAATCGATTAAATATAGACTTAAATACGTTGGTTGTTATTATTGACATAGATTGCTCAATACTGAGGAATCATGATTAAGAAATTGCTAACAATAAAATTTTAGGTAATCGTTTTAATCGTTTTAATTGAACAATATATCCTCGTGGTATCTTAGAAAATAAAGGAAACTCCTATGGCTACCGTTTTAGTCATTGACGACTCGCCATCAGAAATGGCGAAATTTCGCGATATGCTTGCCAAAAATAACTTCCAAGTACTGGAAGCGACAAACGGTGAGCAAGGCTGCCAAATGGCAGCTGATCATTTACCAGATGTTATTTTGATGGACGTGGTAATGCCTGAAATGAATGGTTTTCAAGCCACACGTAAGATTACTCGTGGTAAAACTACTGCTCATATTCCTGTCATTATGATTAGCACCAAAAATCAAGAGACAGATAGAGTTTGGGGCAAGCGTCAAGGCGCTAAAGAGTATATGAACAAGCCAGTTGATGAAAGTGGATTGGTCAATATGATTCGCAAAGTGATGGAGTAACTTGTGGCTTCTAGAGGGTTTATTGAGCTTCTGCGTCTAGCAGACTTGGCACGTGCACGTAAAAGTGGCCGCCGTGGTGGACAAGAGTTTGACTGGCAAGGTGTGGTATTTGAAATAGGGGGTCAGCGCTTAGTTGCTCCTATGGGTCAAGTATCAGAGGTATTAACTATGCCAGAATATACTAGCTTACCTCTAGTCAAGCCATGGATGCTAGGTATAGCTAATATTCGTGGACGCCTACTGCCTCTAACGGACTTATCACATTTTTTGCAAGTACCTAGTCGCTTGACACAAATGAGCCAACGAAAGGTTATTGTTATCGATTATGACAATATTTTTTCAGGACTGCTGGTTGATCAAGTACTTGGTATTGAACAGTTTACTCATGACCAATACCGTCCAGAAGCCATCGATCATGACTCGCCATTTGCGCCTTATAATCATGGTAAGTTTTTTAAAAATGACCAAGACTGGTATGTTTTTATGCCAAGCTTGCTTGCGCAGGATACTCAGTATTCAGATGCTGCAATATAATTGTCGATAATAGAATACCTGTCTTTTAAGTAACGACAGAATAATAGCAACTGACAAGATACAGTTTGATGTCAGCATTTATACAGGCTTTGCTAATCATTGTTTAGATAACAACAAGATTTTCAAAGTCGGTCACGATTAGACTTTGACGATTGTTTGAAAGGAATATGCAAGATGAGTGATGTTATAAAGAAACCTGTAGCTGGTATGGCTAACACAACAGCAGACAGCAAAGATGCTGATGGTACGTGGAAACTATTATTAGGATTTTTTGTTTTATTAAGTTTGGCTTGTCTGATTTGGTTGATTAACTCTCTATCATCAGTAAGTCAGTATTTTAGTAGCTTTAATCAGTCGGTTATCATACCAGCGGCTATATTTGCCCTTGGGGCGTTAGGTATTTTATTTGCTTCGTATCAGCTATTGAAGCAGCGAGGTGGTTCAGAGCGATTGCTTATTGAGAAAGAAACGCTGCGTCGTCGTCAAGAAGCAGAAGCTGAGTCTGAACGAGCTCGCCAAATTCAAGAAGAGAACGAACGTAATCAGATCGCTATTCTACGTCTGCTTGATGAGTTGGGTGATTTGGCAGAAGGTGATTTGACCGTTAATGCAACTGTATCAGAAGACTTTACAGGGGCGATTGCCGACTCGGTCAACTTTGCAATTGACCAATTACGTCAGTTGGTTTTGGTTATTAACAGCACTGCTGATCGCGTATCGCAATCTTCAGATCAAACGCAGATGAATGCTGTTGAATTGGCTGAAGCTTCTGAACACCAAGCACAAGAAATTGCTGGTGTATCGGCTGCTATTAATGAGATGACTGTTTCAATTGATCAGGTTTCGAACAATGCTGCAGAATCTGCAACGGTTGCCCAGCGCTCAGTTGCTATCTCCCATAATGGAGCAGAAGTTGTACAGCGCTCTATTGAAGGTATGAACGTTATTCGTGATCAGATTCAAGAAACGTCAAAACGTATCAAACGTCTCGGTGAGTCTTCGCAAGAAATTGGTGATATCGTTGGACTAATTAATGATATTGCCGATCAGACTAACGTTTTGGCATTGAACGCCGCTATTCAGGCATCGATGGCAGGGGAAGCAGGCCGAGGCTTCGCGGTTGTTGCTGATGAGGTTCAGCGTCTGGCTGAGCGTTCAGCGAACGCTACTAAGCAGATTGAAACATTGGTAAAAACCATTCAGGCCGATACCAATGAAGCAGTTATGTCAATGGAATCAACAACTTCTGAAGTTGTGCGCGGTGCACGCTTAGCGAAAGATGCGGGTGAAGCACTAGAAGAAGTACAGAGCGTTTCTAATACTTTGGCTGACTTGATTCAAAACATCTCAAACGCTGCATTACAACAAGCTGAGTCTGCTGGTCATATTTCTCACACCATGAATATCATTCAAGATATTACTTCACAAACCTCATCTGGTACCATGGCGACAGCCCGCTCTATTGGTGAGCTAAGTGAAATGGCAGCAGCGCTACAGGAGTCAGTGACTGGTTTTAAAGTAACGAATGATGACGAGCTGTTAGATGATGAAATGCTAAATACTGAGCATGAGTTATCAGAAAGTGTCTAATGCTAGCTTTTACCATAAAGTAATGCTGTGAGAAGTTTAATTATGTGCAGCACAAATTATAGTAGGTAACGTGAATAAACTTACTAAAGCAGATAAAAAGCCACTGAGTACAGTCGAATTTGCATCGAGCAATTCCTTAATGCAATACGATCATTTTGACGTACAAAAGTGGCAAAAGTACATAGAGAAAGAAATCGGTTTTGTGCTTCCAGATATACAGCTACAGTGGTTCATTAATGCAATTGAGTGTGTGGCAAAATCGAATGGATCAACTGCTGAGCAGCTATGGTATAACCTACCGAAGGACAATGAGTTACGTCAGCGACTATTAGATAAGGTACTGATTCATGAAAGTCGTTTTTTTCGTCATAAGCCTTCTATAGATTTTGTCATAAAATGTGCATCGCAGTATCGAACAGTAGACAATAATAAAGCCTTGTTCCGTATTTGGAGTGTGGGTTGTGCAAGTGGACAGGAAGCTTGGTCATTAGCTATGAGTCTATCAGCACAGCAATTTTCAAATTATTCAATACTAGGAACGGACGTTAGTGAAGAGGCAATTAAAAATGCACGTCTTGGACAGTATGACAAACGCCAACAGTGCTTAATTCCGCAACTGTGTCAGCAATTTATTCAACCGCTTCTAACTAAAAGTGAGACAAATAATACGAATGATAGTTTGTCTCCTACGCCAGAAGTGAATGATAGTATACAGCCAAACTGGCAAGTAGAGCCTAAATTACGCCCACACGTCAGTTTTTCTGTACATAATATTATTGAAAAAACCCCACCTACCGCTCACCCTCAACATGTGATTATTTGTCAAAATATGCTGCTATATTTTCGAAAATTCGATCAGCGTGATATTTTGACTCGGCTAGCAGAGCAGTGTACGTTAGGGGGATATATTATATTGGCTCCAGGTGAGGCGTTGTTCTGGCGTCCTTCAAATATGCGCCGTATTGCGCACCCACAGGTTAATGTGTGGCAAAAAATTAGTGCCTAAATTAGTGCATAGACGAGTTAGGATAACCCTATGAAGAAACAGCCCAATGACATAGTGACACTTGAATGGTTACTACCATTATTTAATCAGCAATTATCACAGGTATCTGATGGTTGGCAATTGGGTGAGTCCAATATTGATCATAAGCAACTGACATCACATTATCACCAGATTAGTGGTGCGCTAATCATACTTAACCTTCCTTTGTTGGCAAGTATCGCTAGCAATTTGAGTCAACTTGCAACACTAGCAAGTAACGATGACTTTTCTATCAAAGAGCGTCGTGTAGGCCAGTTTTCTCACCGGTTATTGCAACGTGAGATCAACCAATATGCACGTACAGGAAGTTACCATACTGGCTTAGTCACTAAAGCTACTCATGAACTGACTCGAGCTTTGTCTCAACGAGATATAGAAACTAACTTATCTATAAAAGTTAATGATATTGAGCATGAATATGCTAATAACGAAAATATTATCAATAGTATTGAAGTGGTCGTACCAACGGGTCCAGCTACTTCTACTTTAACCAATGAACAGTATCAGCAGTTGCTACTCGTATGGCGTCAACAAGTACAAGAGTTATTGATCACTAATACAAACCAATCATCTTTACTAAGTACTCTAGAAAAAGTTAGTCAATACTTATGGCAGACTACACATGATAAGGGACTACAGAGACTTTGGTACTTAACTGAACTGTTGCTAAGTGATCTTACTCACAATGAAACACCGATACCTGAGCATTACTCACCATTATTGAGTCAGCTTGATCAAATTATAGAGTCCTATATCTATTCAGATGTGTTGCCTTCAGGTACGATTTTCAGATTGACTACGGAAATATATATAGAACTAAGCTATCTAACTTATAGTAGCAAACGCACTCAATCTATTTTGGATGAAGTAACACGAAATGCAACGACAGCCCCACGTTTTTTACCAAGATTATTGAATGAACTTGAAGAACTTATCTTCAAGCTAGATGAGCCAGATACTTTGGTAATACCTCTAGAACGCATCAAGAGCCAACTTAAAAACCGAGGCTGGACTTATTACGTGTCTCAAGTGGAATCAATTCTTGCAGATTTAGAACAGGCTTTTTCATCCGAAATGGGCTTTGCGCAAGAGCAATGGCAAATTGAACGCAAGCTGCAAGAGTTATATAACGCTATTTATAGTACTGAAAAAACAATTTCACTCAAAATTGGGGGGGCGACTTCTTTTACTACTTTGCCAGATATAACGGATGGCGAAGAGAGCAATTCGATAGGTAAGAGTGAAATTATTCCAACCGATGATGGCATACGTGAGCTGCGAATCGCAGTAGAAGAAATAAAGCAAAGTTTTAATGAGTATATACAGCGTCAAGACATTCTATTAATACCAGCTAATAATGATTTTATTAGTATTGGTCAAGCTTTTGATGATATGGGGCTGCCAGTAATTCGTAAAACAATAGAAGACATAGGTAGCATATTTGAACGATTGAACACTCATCAAATTACGACACCAAGTTGGAGTTTGGTTCAAGCATTGGCTGAGAGCTTAACCTCTATTGAGCTATTACTTGATTACCTCGCACAGCAGGTTTTCGATCAGCAGTTACTTACACTGGCAAATGAACATACAGCCAAAGCAACACAGCTTCTAAATACTTATATTGAAACACCAGAGATGCTTGATCAGACAGTGCCTACTCAAAAACTGTCAGCGAACGATGTTGTGCGTTATGACGATAGTGGTGAGGTTGAACCTATTGTCAATGGAGATGCGGAGCAGGTGGCTAGTCAAAATAGTGTGCATTTATCTAATAATATCGAAAGTGATTTGTTGAAACAGGCTCGTCAGCAAGTCAAACCTGACAGTTTTGAGACTGATGTAGAAATTCATAATATTTTCATTGAAGAAGTGACAGAAGTAATTGCGGATCTCAGAGACTTTTTACCAATTTGGCAGCAAGACTCACAAGATTTGACACCACTGACCGAAGTGCGGAGAGGGTTTCATACTCTAAAAGGTTCAGGTCGTATGGTTGGTGCTTTTAGTATCAGTGAAATAGCATGGTCAATCGAAAATCTACTCAATCGGTTATTGGATAAGACGCTGCCTGTAACAGATGAAATTGTGAGCCTAGTGATTGATACGACAAAAAGCTTACCAACACTGGTAACAGATTTTGAAGCGCAGCGCTTACCAAGCTTTGATCCTGCGATTACTATCTTACAAAGTAGCAATCTAATGCGCCAACAGCCTCTTAATACTGGACTGGTGATAGCTGAACTTGCTCCTAAAGAGATTATGTCGGATGATGCAGAATTAGAAAAGGCATTACTAGAGATCGATGATGCTGATAGCGATTCTAATAACGATATTACCGAGTTGGTTACCGACTCGAATAACAAAGAAGCGAATATCAACGAGCATCTATCTACATTGGAAATTCCAGAAGTTCTTACACCTTTTATTAAAGAAACCAATCAACTACCAGCTGATGCCAACGATGCAGATCTTGATATCAAAGAGATATTTATAGAGGAAGCCAGTGAAGTATTGGCAGAAATTGTGCCATTGTATGAAAGCTGGCAGAAAACACCGAGCGATCTAGAGGGCTTAAAGGATATTCGCCGTGGTTTCCATACCTTAAAAGGTTCGGGTCGCATGGTAGGCGCTAACTATACAGCTGAACTAGCATGGTCTATAGAAAACATGCTTAACCGTGTTTTGGATAACAGTGTCGCTATCTCAGCTGATATGCGTCAGTTGATTATAGATGTACTGGCAGCTTACCCCAAGATGCTTGTAGCATTTGAACAGGGTACTCAAGACTATCCAGCTGTAGTTCCAGTGTGGATTGCGTGTGCTGATGCATATAGCAAACAGCAGGGTAATGGATTTAGCTATTCTACTTTGTTTGCACAATCAGTAGATAGTTCTATAGATGAGATGGAAGAAACGAAGCCATGGCCTGATACGGCTAATACTGGCAATGCTTACGATGACAACAGTAATGAAGCAATAGATTCTACCTTACAGACCTTTCATTCAGTTAACGAAAGAATGGCTGAGGCAGCGGTTGTTCTTACTCCTCAAAGCGAGGAAGAGAAAGTATTTTGTAAGATATTTATTGATGAAGCAGAAGAGTTGCTTGATCGTATCGAACAGTTTGTCAAAGACAACAGAGAGCAACATTGTATAGAAATCACAGATGAAATCGTACGCGCATTCCATACTTTGCGTGGCGCCTCTGGTTCTAGTGCTTTGGCCGCTATCAGCGAAGTCAGTGCAACTATTGAACATAGCCTAGAGTTATTACAGCAGCAGGATACTGGGATGAATGCTCAACACCTAGAGGCGTTGGCTCAGTCAGCGAAACTAATAGATGGCTATTTAAATAATTATAAACAAAATACAGAACAGCATGATGTATCAGTAGAGAACAAGGATTCGCAAAGTCAACAAGATATAGCATCATTACAAGCAATGCTAGACGAACAATATGTTGTCAGTGATACTACCGTGATGACAGATAGGAAGCCGTCGATAGAAGAGCTATTAGATAGTAATATTGATGCCTTGTTAGATGCTGAATGGGAATTGGAAGATGCACTTAACCATACTGAAATAGAGCATGTCCAGAGCTATGTAGAGCAGCAAGTTTCACAAATAGCTGCTCTCATGGAAAAGGCGCAAGCATTTCCAAAATTTGTCACAATCCTTGATGAACTTGGCAACACATACCGTTATTTGAGTAATTATATCGATAAGGCTCAAGATAAAGACATTCAAGCAATATTACATGCAGGTCACGCTCAACTGATAGGCTTGTTCGATGCTTTAGCCGGAAGTACCTCCTTAAAAATAGATAAACAAGTCATTGATGAGCTACGAAGTATTTATCAAGAAAGGGATGAAAACGAAGACGTTGGTTTTATCGTTAGAGCCGTTCCAGCACCTGAGCTACAGTTTGAGACTATTGATACTGATATCGAGCTGTTAGAAATATTTTTAGAAGAAGCACAAGAGCTTGATACTGCACTAGATGAAAGCTTTAATAAGTGGCGTGCCGATATCACAAATACCAATGCTCTAAAGGTTCTACAGCGCCATTTGCACACGATCAAAGGCGGTGCACGGATGGCTGGTATCCGTAGTATTGGTGATTTGACCCATGAAGCAGAAAGTGTCTATGAGTCGTTTGTAGAGAACCGAAGAGCGCCAACCGCGCAGTGGCTTGAAATCATGCAAATGGTGCAAGACACGATGTCACTGCAAGTGATGCATATTGTGAGTCATAAGAAATCTTTCTTTACTCCAGAGCTGATTGAACAGTTGCGCCAGCTTGAAAAAGCGAAAACGTTACCAGAGGTAGTCGATTTAGTCATACCAGTACCAAAAAATCATTTTGAACCTACAGAGCGTAGTATTGCTGCCAATGTTGTTGACAGTGATAATGAGGTATTGAGTACCCTAAGTCTGGATAGCATGATTAAACAATCATGGGCTAACGGACTCCCTGATCCTGATATATTAGCAGTATTTTTGGAAGAGGCAGAAGAGCTTACCAATCGTAATAAGTATCTGCACTTGTTCTTAAAAGACACGAGTAATACCACAGCGTTACAAGCGCTCCAACGTGACTTACATACCATAAAGGGTGGCGCACGCATGGTCACTGCCTCTGGTATTGCTGACTTAGCTCACGAAATGGAATCAGTTTATACGGACTTTGTTAGTAATCGACGTCCAGCCACTAAAAAAGTATTAGAGTTGCTGGTTGCAAGTCATGACTGGCTAGCTGATGCAGTATTTATTCTTCAACAACATGTTAATCCACCGACGCCTACGCTGTTAATTGAAGCGTTGGAGCAGTTTGGTAGAAACCCTGATAGCCTAAAAACGATACCTAAAGAGTCTCTACAAGCCCAGCGTGAAGCAATCTTGATTGCCAAGGAAAACCAAGATTCGCAGTATCTTGCAAAAGATATCAGTGAAATGCCGTCTATGCTTAGAGATATTCATGAGGAAGATCAGAGCGCTAGTAGCAATGAGATGATTCGTATCTCAGGTGGTTTGATTGAGCACATGATTAACTTGTCTGGTGAGTCAGCGATTAACCGTGCTCGTATCGATATGGGTATCAGTAGTCTAACAAACAGTATCGAAGAGATGGGTACGACAGTACAACGCTTGGCAGATCAGCTACGTCGTATGGAGATCGAGCTAGAAGCACAAATTTTGTCTCAGATAGATGAGGAACTCATCGATAATGAAGACTTTGACCCTCTCGAGATGGATCAATACTCATCTTTGAATCAGCTGTCTAAATCTTTAACAGAGTCGGCCTCAGATTTGGTTGATATTAACCATACATTATTAGAAAAGACCCGTGATAGTGAAAGCCTGTTGCTACAGTTATCTCGTACCCAGACGGAATTGCAAGATGGTTTGATGAATTCACGTATGGTGCCATTTACGCGCTTGACACCACGTCTGGAACGTATCGTACGTCAAACAGCTAACGAGCTTAATAAGTCTGTTGAACTGACCATCATTAATGCTGATGATGAGATGGATAGAACCATCCTAGAGCGCATTACGTCACCGCTTGAGCATATGTTACGTAATGCTGTCGACCATGGTATTGAAACCACGTCAACCCGTCTGAAGTCAGGCAAAGAGCGTAGTGGCCGTATTACCCTTGAAGTCCGTCGTGAAGGTAGTGAAATCGTCATTCAATTAACAGATGATGGACGAGGTATTGATGTTGAAGCAGTACGTAGTAAAGCCATCTCTCAGGGTCTAATTGATGCAGACGATAATAGTCTGTCAGACATTGATATTATGCAATATATTTTCAACGCTGGATTGAGTACTAGTAAGCAAGTAACTCAGATTTCTGGACGTGGCGTTGGTATGGACGTTGTTATTAGTGAGATTCGCCAACTAGGTGGGGCGGTATCCGTCGTCTCAGAGTTGGGTAAAGGCTCAAGTTTCACAATGCGCCTACCATTGACGGTAGCCGTGTCGGACGCGTTGGTTGTTCGTGCTGCAGATCGCTACTATGCAATTCCATTGGTACAGATTGAGCGCGTGGTTCGAGTGAATCCAGAGAAGCTCTATGACTATTATCAATCAAATGATGCCACATTGAATTTTGAAGACACTGAGTATCGAGTACGTTATCTAAATGAAATTTTATCAGGCAATAAGTTGAATGAGTTGGTCGTAAATACCAATACCAGCTTACCGCTTATCATTATTAAAAACCGTACCGGACAGAATATTGCTTTGCAAGTGGATCAGATTGCAGGTTCGCGCATAGAAGTTGTTGTTAAACCTTTAGGCCAACAGTTATCAAATATTCCAGGGGTTTCAGCTGCTACTATCATGGGTGATGGCTCGGTCATGCTCATCTTAGATCTGATTGCTCTTATGCGTAATGCGCAATTGGTCAAGAATATTACGAAAGCTGCTGATGCTAAAAGAGGTCGTATAGAGTCTAAATCTACCATTCTAGTTGTCGATGATTCAGTGACAGTGCGTAAAGTAACCTCACGTTTCTTAGAGCGCCAAGGGTTCAATGTGGCCGTCGCTAAAGATGGTATTGACGCAATTGAGATATTGCAGGATATGACACCAGATATGATTTTGCTTGATATCGAAATGCCTCGTATGGACGGCTTCGAGGTTGCCACTCAAGTCAGACATAACAATCGTTTAAAGCAAATTCCAATTATTATGATAACGTCACGTACTGGCGAAAAGCATCGTGAGCGTGCCTTGGAGATTGGTGTGAATGACTATATGGGTAAACCATTCCAAGAAAAAGAGCTGCTTGATAAAATGCAAAAATTACTAGGTGAAGGGGTAAGCCTGACTAATGAAGGATAATGCACGTGTTTTAGCGCTGCGAAAAAAAAATAGAAACGATATTAAAGTGATGGTGGTGGCAGAAGATCACCGCCAGCGCATGGCTTTTTCAGATACAGTCCGTGGGTTCGGCTTTATACTAGTCGGCTGTGTGTCACGAGCACAGTGGCAGGAGAAGTGCGAACTTTCTAATTCAGCTATCGATATTTGGCTGATAGACAGTGATTATGATGACAGTGTGGCAATAGCGACGGTGGCATCCAAACCAGCAGCAGTACTGGTTGGCTTCAGTCAAGCACCGTATCTAAATGAATCCCAAGAATATGCAAAGTGGCAACGTAAGTTAAAGCGTAAATTTGCCCAATTGCTTGACTTGCCAATATTGGTAGATGCTCCAGCTTACAAGAGTGCTGATACTGACTGGCATTATGTCGTATTTTTGGGTGCTTCTATGGGTGGCCCTAGTGCAGTTAAAGAGTTTTTAGATAACGTACCAGCCACACTACCAATTTGTATTTTATTGGCACATCATTTTAATCAGGCTATGATTGGTACGTTGCCCCGCATACTTAATCGTCATAATGACTGGCGCTGTAAGATTATCGCTTCTTCACAGCGGCTACGAGCAGGAGAGTGTCTGATAGTACCTATTGATAAGCAGGTTGTCTGTGATTCAACAGGTCGCGTGATACTATTGGATCAAGATTGGCATGGTGAATATAAGCCTGCAATCGGGCAGCTGCTCAAAAATACCAGTGATGTTCATGGTAGCGAGCTTATTAATATTATATTTTCAGGTATGGGTAATGATGGCTCTCAGTATCTAGACTTAATCCAAGACAATAACAGTCAATTATGGGCACAAGATCCGAGCTTGAGCGCATGTCCAAGTCAACCTCAGGCTATCATTGACTCAGGGTATTGCAACTTTGTTGGTAGCCCTACCGATTTAGCAAAAAAACTAACCGATTACATTGGTGAAAGGGCAGCTAGCCGTTCACATTAACTTATTGCGAGTGACGTATGACACAAATTTTGAAACATTCGTTTGAGGCTGTGAGTCTGTTGACTACCAACAACGGTATGCTTGACGTCACTATTGTTCCAGCCGTTAACCAGCCGGACTGGATCATTCCAAGTAGCCTAATTTTGAGTGTGGATGAGCTCCAACAGCAGGTTTCTAGATACGACTGGCAACAACAAAATTTGGCTGTAGTTAATTTGCTACTGCAAGATCAAGCTCCAGACAAAATGATTGTTTTGGAAGGTAATACGACTAATCACCGATTTGCCTTACAGACGGCAGGTAATTTGCGTCAGCTGCAAGCACGAATTTCTGAAGTGAAAGATGTAGAGACACCGGAACAGTTTAGTACTACCAATGGCGAAGATAGGGAAGAGTATTTTGATAAAAATGACGTCTCATCCTACCTATATCAAACAGTGATGATTGATGACGAAATCTATTTAGTGCCAGATTTGGATAAAATTGCCCATCACCTGATTGATTTAGATGGCTAGATTCTCACCTGTATTTAAGGTATTCTCCATTCTATAAATAGTAAGCCAGTAACGTTAATGACTTCATCCGTTGAAGAGTTATTAACTGGCTTATAAAATTGATTAGAGATAATTCCTGATAAAGGTAGTAGAGTCACTCATGAATAATGCCAACTCGAATATATCAAAGTGGTCGGTTAGTAGCCGTATTTTTCATTGGATTAGTGCAGCCTTACTGTTAGTCACATGGCTAATGATACTGCTATATGAGAATTTAGATAGCAATCTGTTTATTGGATATCATAAAGCGTTCGGCGTGAGCTTATTATTTTGGATGATTGCCCGAGTCATCAACCGCGTTTTTACCAAGGTGCCACCACCGTTAGCCATGCCAAAATGGCAAATGCTCATATCTCAGCTGTCACATTTTGCTCTCTATGCCATACTGATTGCTATGCCACTGGTTGGCTTATTGATGGCAGTATATGGCGGTCGACCAGTTGATATTTTTGGTATCTTTCAGATCCCTGTATTCGTGACCCCAGATAGAAGTTTGGCTCGTTTTTATAATAACTTGCATACTGAGATTATCTGGCCAACGATTATTGGTTTTACGGTCTTGCATATAGCAGCCGCGTTATACCATCAGTTTGTCAAAAAAGACAATCTTATTGCCCGTATGAAATAATCTATAATCGATCAACATTAAAAAGCCCCAAGTATCAAACTTGGGGCTTTTTTTATTCATTGTAGAAATACGTACTGTTAGAACGTTATTTCTTATGCTCAGGCAAATTAATATTCATCTCTAACACATCTAAGCTGTCTTCAGAACGATGGTTGATATTGACATCATCAATCTGCACACCGTTAACGTATTTGTTCACGACTTCTAAGATTTCACGTTTCATTTTTTCGATACGATCAACCGTTAAGCGATTGTTCAATCTGTTTTCGCTAGCAACGATAACTTTTAAACGCTCAGTTGCTAAATTTGCGCTACCTGCGTTACTGTTGTCGTCAGTACCAAATAGGCTACTCCAAAATCCTTTTTTCTTAGTCATCATTATCCCCCAAACCAGCGCTGTAATAGACTCTTTTTCTTCACGTCAATATGACGTAGTGGACGCTCTTCACCCAAGAAACGGGCGACAATGTCTTCATAACATTGACCAGCAACAGAGTCGGTATAATGAATAACTGGTTCGCCATGGTTGGACGCTTCAAGCACTGAATGGCTTTCAGGAACAACCCCAAGTAGTGGAACTTTTAGAATATCATTTGAGATAGTATCGATATCCATCATCTCATTGGCAGCCGCACGTTCAGGATTATAACGAGTGATAATCAAATGCTCACGAACAGTACCTTGGTTCTCTTCTACCTTTTTCGTCTGACTTTGCAGAATACCGATGATTCTATCTGAGTCACGCACTGAAGAGATCTCAGGGTTAGTAACAATAATAGCTTCATCCGCATGATACATCGCTAACTGTGCACCGCGCTCGATACCGGCAGGTGAGTCACAAATAATATAGTCAAACTGCTTTGAGAGTTCAGCCATTACCTCTGATACCCCTTCGTCTGTCAATGCGTCTTTATCACGCGTTTGACTGGCGGGCAGGATATACAGGTTTTCAAGCTGTTTGTCTTTGACAAGTGCTTGCGACAAGCGCGCGTTTCCAGTGATGACATCTACGAAGTCATAAACAATTCTGTTTTCGCAACCCATGATTAAGTCTAGATTACGTAGACCTACATCAAAGTCGATAACAACTGTTTTATAGCCACGTAACGCCAAACCAGCGGCAAAAGAAGCACTTGTCGTGGTTTTACCCACACCGCCTTTACCTGAAGTGA
This sequence comes from Psychrobacter nivimaris, assembly GCF_043419765.1. Classification (NCBI taxonomy): domain Bacteria; kingdom Pseudomonadati; phylum Pseudomonadota; class Gammaproteobacteria; order Moraxellales; family Moraxellaceae; genus Psychrobacter; species Psychrobacter nivimaris. Next base: position 126,795 of record NZ_JBHOFX010000004.1, read on the forward strand.
TTACAACTATCTTCGCCACAATGGCACACTCCTATGAATCAATGGGATATCTTTTATATAAATAGCAAAATTACATGTTATTTACCTAACATATATATACTATCTTCGAAGCTAGCCTAGCATAAATAAACAAAAATTTATAGCAGCTCGATACTAAAGCAGAAAAACAACCTATGTATCGCTCAATTAGCCTTTCTGCGTGGTATTAGTAGGGTTATAACTATGCTTTTTGGCTTGTCGAATAGAGCAGCTTAACTACCTTAGTTTTCTATAAAGTCACTTCACGGTGTATTATTTTTAATGGTGTCTTAAGCTTCATCCATCACGGTAAACACTAAGCCTTCGCCTTCTACAAATTTTACTTGCACGGACTTGTCGATAACATGCTCAGGTAAATTGTCTCGTAAGCAATATGTCCCTGCTACTGACACCAATGACGGATTAAAGACTTGGCAGAATATACGGGCATCTTTATCACCTGTTGCGCCTGCCACCAAACGCCCTTGTGCACGGCCATATACATGCAAGCTATTGTCAGTAATCGCTTCAGCGCCGCTATTAATACTACTGGTCAAAATCAAGTCGCCGCCAACGTGATTGAGGCTTTGTCCTGAACGCAGCATTTGATCATAGATTAAGCTAGTAATATGCTGAGTACTTACCAACGTCTCGGTGGGCATATTAGATAGTGTGGTTTCAGTGGCAGGTTCGCTCGTGGTAGAAGCATTATCGACTTTGTTAGCACTAACTGCTTCAGCGTTGTCATTCTCTGCTGATAGTTGGGTAGGAACGGGGGCTTTTTTACTTGGTAATATACGCTCAATACGCTTACCATCTGCTGGGAATATCGCTAAGCGCTGCTCACGTGCTTGCGCATCAAGCATACCTGTCACCACGCCAATAGGCTGCAATCCCCATGCCCATAACAGCTCTACTAGTGCTGATAAATCCTGCTCAACGTCACTATCAATAAGGATAGGAATATTGCTCGATTTATTGCTGAGCGTTTCAGTTAGCTGAGCTTCTATAGCTGCTAGATCGCTTGTACTAAACTGTACGCGTGAAAACGTCAGCATCTTGCCGTAGAAAGCTAGCGCTGGTGCAGTCTGGTTATCGTTAGCTGAAACTGTCATATACAAACCCTTAAAAATAATTCTGTCACGGTATTATGTCTCTTATTACATCATGCTATTAGATAGCTAAACTATAGATTTAGCATATCTTGGTGCTTCCATTGCTGCACTTTTACTTGCGCTTCAAACGCAGTCAAACTGTCATCAATGATACTAGAAATTAAAGTATCTAGCGCTGTATTATTGGTATCTATTTGCGCAATACCGCTAGCAATTTCCATCATTAATATATCCAAGCGCTTAGGGTCTAAAAGTCGCTTGTTTAATGCATTGACGACATTCTCACCGATATTGTGCCCAACGTGATGTAGCTGTGACTCAATCAGGCTGCCCGCAATAGGTATCATGCGTAGATAGCGGCGCAACTCAGGAGTGTTGGCCAATCCTTCTTCAATAGCATTGCCCATTTCGCTAGCCAATATACTGCCACCACCTGATGAGGCGGTTAGTTCTTGCAGCTTCGGTGCAAGCTCTGTACGCAGTACGGACAATACGGCCGCTTCAATTTCATTTCGATTTTTTGCAATCGTCGACTCAATGAATGATTTATGTGTGTCTGAACTGGTTAGCTCTTGCCGAAAGTTTTGTATCGCGGTCAAAATAACGCGATCAGAGAGCTCTTCTAACAGTAGGTCAATGTAGAACTTGATTCGGTTGATCCACGACTGCGGTAGCACTTGATAACCAAGCTGATATAGACGTCGTCCGATAACGACCGCTCGCAGCAGTCGCAAAGCACGTAGCTGCGGAAAACAGCCTAATACTTCGTACCAATGAACGAATGGGAAAAAGAACCAGCGATAATAGACTTTTTGTTTGATGGCAACCGCCCAGCGCAATAGCAACTCAACGACCAAAAAGATAGTAAAAAAACCTCCAGCAGTACGTAGAGGATCATGTAGAGTGCTTTGATACCAATTGAGCGCTTCACTGATGGTTAGCCATTCTGCAGCATTACTACTAAAATTGCTCATCAAAATAGCATCGATACTGATCAATAGCAGATCAATACTGATGGCAATAATCATGACGATATCGTAAGTGAGCTTAAAGCGACTCGGCTTTGGATGGTTCGGTTTTGGTGGCTCATCACTTATTGGATAAGGAGGCTGACTCAAAACAGATTCGGTAGCTAACGGCGAGCTAGTAGTAGAGGTGGGCACAGTCATACCTTATAAGTAATAAATGGCACAAAAAATGGGTAAGAGTTCGATATTTACTACTATTTACTATTAAAGTAGACATCGAAAATCTATGAGTTCATGATTAGTCACATTATCAATGAATAAGGCTAAAAAACAACCCATCTTTGATTAAAATTTACTTATGATGCATGGCTGTTTTAACAGTAGGCATCATAAGTAAGATATGACTATTGTGACATTTGTACCCGCAACTTTGTTGTCCAATAACTTTTTATCTCGTGCTCGATGTTTATTACATCAACGTTTGTTACATCGATATTTACTACTTAGTACGCTTGCATAGACTGTGCTTGGTATTTTATAAGGTCTAACAGTCAGCCAGTTTAGTATTGCTGAGCATCTTTGTTAGGCATCTTGCGCTTTAGGATTGGTTTCAAAATCTGCCAACATAGTGCTAATACGTTCATCTTTTTGACGCCACACTTGTTCGACCCAGTCGAACATTTGAGCTTTTGTATCCTTGTCATTTTCGTAGCCACCTTGCTTGATACTTTCGAACAACGCATCTGGTATGTCGATGTAGCGCAAGTCAACGCCCAAACGTTTAATATTGCCTTTCCAAAGGTCCCCGTAGCTTGGCACACCATCAGGATATACGATTGTCATGTCTAATATGCCATCGATATCTTCACCTAGTGCGCTGATAGCCAATGATAATCCGCCTGCACGAGGTTTTAATAAGTGCGTATAGGGCGATTTTTGCTGAGCTTGTTTGGCTTTGGTAAAACGAGTACCTTCCAAATAATTTAATAAGGTAAAAGGTTTGTCTTTTAATAGGGCGCAGGCACGTTTGGCTTCTTCGATGTCTTTGCCTTTTAGCGCAGGGTTTTTGGCGACGGCCTCTTTTGAGTGTCGGCGCATCATTGGAAAATCTAAAAAGTAAAAAGCTTGACCAACGATAGGGATATAAATCAGCTCAAACTTGGTAAAAAATCGCGTAAGTGGCAAGCGCTTTTCGCCAATATATTGCACGATGCTGGTATCAACCCATGATTGGTGGTTGCTCACCAGTAGGTATTTACCATTGGTATGAATATCGTCCGGTAGGTTGATACGCCAATCTTTGCGAGGCAACATGTTATCGATTAAAGCACTGTTGCTACTGATCCAGTGAGTAGCAATTTTGATGACAGCTTTGTCTGCAATAGAGGCACCAGTAATGACCTTACCGACGCCCATTAGCCATAAAGGAATACTACCACCGAAGCTATTGGCGGCGATGACACCAGTGGCTGTTGCAAGCGACACAGCTTTGCCCAATTTAGGCGAACGTTTATGCATTTTTCGAATGGTAGATGTCAATCGCATGCTCAATCCTTTTCAGTCTATCTGATTAATAATAAGCCGTATGTCGCTGAATCTGTCCTAGTCAAGTCAGGAATATTATGAACGTAAAGCTTTAAGTCATGACTATTTAAAGCCGACAAGTTCAGCGATATAATTTTAGCAGAAACATGTTGTAGTGTACGGTTGTAAACGTGACTAGTGGTAGCAAGGCGCGAAGGTTTGACCTATAAAATCATTGAAATATAACCTGCACTTCTCATACATAGGTATGACAAAATATTACACAGAGATAGGTTGTAGTTGCCATAATAATGGGGAATGTAGATAAGTACTTAAAAAAGATTAATGGACAATCTTTATAAAAAGCACGATTTTTTAAACTTAAGAGGAAATATTATGCGTAATACTTTAATGATTGCAGCAGTAGCATCAGGTCTAGCACTTAGCGGTTGTACAACAGATCCAAACACTGGACAACAGCGTCTAAATAAAGCTGCTTTAGGTGGTTTAGTTGGTGCAGCAGGTGGTGCAACTATTTCAAAAGCAACAGGCGGCGACAAAACTGGTCGTGATGCGGCTATCGGCGCAGCACTAGGTGCAGGCGTTGGTTACTACATGGAGCGTCAAGCTCGTCAGCTTGAGCAGCAAATGGCTGGTACAGGCGTAACTGTTGAGCAGAACCCAACCACTGGTAACATTGATTTGGTTATGCCAGGTAGCATCACGTTCTCATTTGATGATGCAACCCTTAGCTCATCATTCAAGCCAACGCTTGATAAGCTTGCGTCAACGATGAACCAGTACAACCAAAACACAATTACTATCGCTGGTCACACTGATAGCAAAGGTTCAGCATCTTATAACATGGGTCTGTCACGTGATCGTGCTTACTCAGTTGCTAACTACTTAACAGCTCGCGGTGTTGCTTCAAACCGTGTAAACGTTGTTGCTTACGGCGAGTCACGTCCAATCGCAGACAACAACACTGAATATGGCCGTGGTCAAAACCGCCGTGTTGAGTTAACAGTTAACGCACCACAGAGCGTAAACTAATAAATAGCTATATAGCTATTAAGTATGTGCTAGATATTTGAGCACATATATTTCAAAAAGAGTCAGCAATATGCTGGCTCTTTTTTTATGTTTTCAGTTTGAATAAAACATCGATTATTGATAGATATAGTTAATATTAAATTAAATATTGATAATGATTATCAATAACACTATAATTTGTCAGTGTTTGCTATTGATACAATATTAAACGTCTTATCGTGCGCACTGAGAGTCAATGTGCATGGCTAAGATAGCCTGCTGTAACATGGCTTGATTATCAAAATAATTGAGGCTACTTAACCAAAACGAATTTTTTGCTATATTTCTTGAGGATATGTATGACGATTACCACAGTAACGAGCCGTAAGCTTTTACCAACTACTTTAGCTGTTGCACTTGCAGGATTGTTAATGGTGTCGGGCTGTACAAAGCAAGCCGATGAAGACACCAATGCTGCGACAGAAACGCAAACAGAAGTAGCAAACACAGAGACGGCTGATAATACAGAGATGACTGCTGCCGAAAAAGCACATATTGATAGATTGATTATCAGTTATGCAAATATGGCACACGCCGCTTATAAAGACTCGTTGGATACGGCTAAAGCGCTACAAACTGCGGTAGAAACTTACGTAGCCACCCCAACACAAGAGAACCTTGATGCTGCAAAAGCTGCCTATAAAGCAGCACGTCAACCGTATTCACAAACTGAGATTTTCCGTTTTGATGAAGGCTTTGTGACTACTAATGACAAACGTGTTATCAACAGCATCGATAGCTGGGAAGGGCAGATCAATGCTTGGCCACTTGATGAAGCATTGATTGATTATGTTGGTGATGACTATGAAGGCGAATATAACAGCCAAGAGAATATCATCAATAGCGATAGTATTACTGTCGGTAGTATCAAGCAAGATACCAGTACGATTACGCCTGAGCTACTCGCAGAAATGAATGAAATCGGTGGTAGTGAAGCTAATGTAACGACTGGCTATCATGCGATTGAATTTATGCTGTGGGGTCAAGACAACAATGGCGTAAAAGAAGGTGCAGGTAATCGCCCAGTCACTGACTATGCGACTGAAGCCGGACAGTGTACTAGTGGTGAGACCGTCAATGAAGATGCCAGTATCTGTGAGCGCCGTGGTGAATTCTTAACTGCTGCAACTCAACTATTGGTCGATGATTTGACCGCGATGGAAGCTCAGTGGCAGCCTGATACTGAAAATACCTTACGTAGTGATTTGATAGCGCGCAAATATGACAATGGTCTGCGCCAAATTATGTATCAAATGGGTAGCCTAGCATTAGGTGAGCTTGCTTCTGAGCGTATGCAGGTCGCTTTTGTTACTGGTTCTACTGAAGATGAGCACGAATGCTTTAGTGATTTAACTCATTTGAGCTATGCCAATAATGCGCGCGGTATCCAAAACGTCTTTAATGGTAGCTATACAACAGTCGCTGGTAAAACAGTGGGCGGCTACGGTATCAAAGACTATCTAACGGATAACGGCCATACAGAAGCTGCTGATAAATTGGCTGCTGAATTCAACAAAGTAGAAGGCGCGTTCAACGTTATCGTTGAAAAAGGCGAAAAAGACGGCATCAAGATTGACCAGATGATTGCAACTGTCGGTCAAGCCAGTCAAGAAGGTATCTCTGCTGAAGAACAAAACGTCCGTCGTGGATGGGTTGAAGCGGGCATCACTAGCTTACAAGAGCTGACGGCCAGTATCGAAAATGCTGCAAAAGCCGTTGGAATTGATAATCTAGATGCAGATGCAGGGTCACAGTTTTAAGGAAAATTTAAGCTAGCGGCCCTTATTTAAAAGCCTTTAATGAGCTTTGAGACGTTTTATTAGTCGTTATAGGTCAGTAACCGCTGTTTATTAGATACTTAGATTAGATATAATACGTGCGTTGTCAGCCACCGTTGGCAACGCATTTTTACGAGCATTAAATGAGCCAATTGGCTGGTGTACCGTCTCATTATATGTCGATAAGCAATGATTGTGACGACATATAATGAGATGGTATGACAAAATTTTCATGGTTCTACTCTAGCGCTAAGGCAATTAATTTCTATGAACGCCAATTATGTTAACCCCTCTGATTCTCCTCTTGCTACTCAAATCCTACGACATATACCTTCTAAGCTTGCGCTAATTATCGCGAGTGCAATGGCTATCAGTGCGTGTCAACCATCTGATAGCGTTTCTGACGACACTTCTGATGATGTTTCTGATGTTTCTGATGTTTCTGATGTTACTTCAGAGCAGGCCTCAAGTAATGAAAGCAGCAGTGAAAAAAGCCAAGCACTGTCGTCCGAACACGCTAAAAATATAGAAACACTGGCAGGCGTGCCGATGCAGCAACTGGTAAGCTTTGACCCTCAAGAGATCAAGCAGGGCGGTGACTCTGGTATTAGCATTAGCAGTGCTGAGAGCTACTCGAAGCCTTCATCGAATCTAGCAGCTTCTCGAAAAGGGTCGTTCTTTATCGGTAATGCGTTCTTTAAGCAACCGTGGGTCGTTGCACCTGCTAGTACTGATAGTCGTGATGGACTGGGCGCATTATTTAATGTGGCCGCTTGCCAGTCCTGTCATGTCAAAGATGGGCGAGGTCATGCGCCGATGACGGCGGATGACGATGCTGATAGTTTATTGATTCGTCTGTCTATGCCAGCGACGACCGATGAGCAGCGCCAGCAGCTACAGGATTCGCTAATTGAAAAGGTAGCCCATCCTATGTATGGTGGCCAGCTACAAGATCGCGGTATTCAGGGCGTGCCTGCTGAAGCAAGAATCGCAGTGCAGTGGACAGACAAATCAGTTACCTTTGCTGACGGATATGTTGAGACACTACGTGCGCCAACTTTCAATTTGACCAAACCTGGTTATGGTGCTTTTGATGAGGACATGATGGTATCGCCGCGTGTGGCGCTACCGATGATTGGGCTTGGGCTGCTAGAGCAAATACCTGACGATGACATTAAAAAACAAGCCAGCGACAGTAATGATAGCGATATCAGTGGTAAGTTTAACTGGGTCATGGATCCACAAACGGGCAAGCGTGCGCTTGGACGATTTGGGTGGAAAGCGGGTCAAACCAAACTTATCACCCAAAACCAAAGTGCCTTTAACGAAGACATGGGTCTGACGTCGAACATCCGTCCTAATGAATCCTGTATGCCAACGCAGACCGCTTGCCTAAATGCAGCGACAGGGGCTGATGAGCAGGGCAATGGTAAATCACCTGTGGAAGTAAACGATGAGGTTGCTAAGTTTGTAGAGTTTTATACTCGCAATTTAGCAGTGCCGCATCGCCGTAATGCAGATGATAAGCTCGTGCTGGCTGGCAAAAAGCGTTTTTATGACATGGGTTGTCAAAGCTGTCATACGCCAAGATATCAGTTGCCAAAAACCGACGATGATCATCTTGAGCAGCATGGACAAGTGATTTATCCTTATACAGATTTGCTATTGCACGATATGGGCGATGATCTCGCTGATCGTACGATTGCTGGTAAGCTACCACCGAAAAGTGCCCAAGTTGAATTTTTAGCCAATTCTTATGAATGGCGTACGCCAGCACTTTGGGGCGTAGGACTTGCGCAGACAGTTGATCCTCAAGCAACGTTTTTACATGATGGCCGTGCCCGTACATTGATGGAAGCTGTTTTGTGGCATGGCGGAGAAGCCGAAAAGCAAAAGCAACAAGTATTGAAGTTGGACAAACAAGGTCGCGCAGAGCTTAATGCGTTCCTAAAGTCGCTATAATAAAATCACTGTAATAAAATCGCTATTATAAAATCAGTATAAAAACGCTATAAATTACTACCTATAACATTACCGAGAAACCTATGAAAATAAACCACGCTTTGGCAATGGCGCTATCTGCATTAAGTGCTGGACTGTTGATCAGTTGTGTCAAACCTGCCGATGACAACACAACTGCAGATGTAGACAGCCAAAAAGTTGTGCAAGACAGTGCAGCTACTGACAGCTCAGTAGAAAACAGCAAAGAAAGTACTGAGCAAATCGTTGCAGTAGATATCAGCCCTGAGACTGCAAAAACGTATTTGACGCATGTGGCAGACGATATCGTGATTCCTGCGTATGCTGATGCAGCCAAGCAAAGCGATCTGTTGAACGAATTGGCGCAGAAGCATTGTACCCAAGCTCCAGTAAGTGGGGATGAGCTACAAGCATTACGTGCACAGTGGCTAGTATTGGCACAAGCATGGTCAAGTGCTGAGATGGTCAACTTTGGTCCTGCGACTGCTAGCATGAGCAATCTATATATAAACTACTACCCTGACGAGCGCGGACTCGTACACAGTGGCGTGGCTGATTTAATCGCTGCCAATCCAAAACTAACGCCAGAGCAGCTAGCTGGCGAGAGCGCTATCGTACAAGGCGTACCAGGGTTGGAAGAGGCTTTGTTTGCCAATGACAGTTTAGACGCTGGTCAGTGTGCTTACGTGATTAGTGCCAGTAGTGCGTTGAGCACGCGTCTAAAAGACATCGAGAAAAACTGGCAGCAAAACGCGACTGATTTATTGGCGATAGACAAAACAGCAGAGAGCGATAGAGGCCTAAATCAGTGGATTAACTCTCTACTATCATTGATTGAGACCATGAAGTCTAATGCCATTGATCAGCCACTCGGTCTAACAGGGAAAGCAAAAGGTCATTTACCTGCTGCTACTGCTGGTCAAAGCCGCGCTATCATCAATGCTAAGTTAGATACGATTAATAAAGCCATGACTGACCCTGTGTTGACGGCTATTCTTGGCAGCAATGACGAAAACAAAGTTTCGGATAATCTATCAACTGCATTGGCTGATACAACCGCATTATTGGCACAAATGCCAGAAGATTTATCAAAGGCTAGTAAGGACGACCAACAAGCGTTATACGATCATCTGACTGATGTCACTCGTCTGATTAAACGCCAGTTAATCCCAGCACTTGGTATCCGCGTAGGCTTTAACAGCACTGATGGCGATTAGACAATGTCTACTATCGAAGCGGGTACAGCAGTGTCATTAGCCCAGACTCATGACCAGTTAAATAGGTCTAATCGGTCTGGGACAACTTCGTCAACTCATGAGCTTTTGACGACTTCAGTGCTGACAGCAGTGGGTACGGCAGCATTGGTTGGTATTCACCATCGTTATCGTAAGCAGCAGCATCCAGATGCCAGTCTACAAGATTATGTAGATGGTATTCGTACACAGTTGCAGGCATTACGAGCGGCATCTGATTCAACGCCGAAACTTTCGCGCTTGCGCTATGCTTGTGAGCAAGCAGCGGTAACATGGAAGCAGGCTTATCATGCTGTAGGTGATGGTAAAAGTAACACGCCTGACTTTGCTGTCATGCATACGACAACGATGCTGGCACGACCAGTCAGTTGGGTCAGTGGCGTCGCCTCCATGCCAAAAGATCAGGCTACATCAAGCCAGAATGAGCACGACTTTGGTGTGGTAGGTATTGATGCTGACAGACAAATCGTTTGGCAGACGACTATGCCTGAGCGCGTCCATGACATCGTTGTTCAGCCTGTATCTGTTAATGTATCTGAAGCTCAAATTCAGCATAGTAGTGTCGTTCAAAGACGTGATGTCGTTGTCATGGGTCGCCGTCCAAGCGAAAAATTCTGGGTACTTAATACATCAAATGGGCAAGTTCAATATGCGATTACAGCCGATGTAGACCGTCACTTCTATGGTCATGCTTGCTACAGTTTAGATGGTAGCTTGCTCTACATAACTGAGAACGACACAGTGAGTTTGGCAGGCAAAATTGGTATTTATGATGCTAATGACGCTTATCAAAAAGTAGCAGAGTTTGACTCATATGGTATCGGCCCGCATGAATTAATTATGCATCCTGATAGCGAAACGCTCGTCATTGCAAATGGTGGTATCAAAACCGAGCAGGCCTCACGCGAAGAGCTAAATCTAGATACCATGCGACCATCACTGGTTTATCTGAATCGTCATGATGGCACATTGCTTGAGCAAGTGACTCCAGAGCATAATCAGATGAGTGTGCGCCACTTAGCCATGCATGATGACGGCACAGTGATGATCGGTATTCAGTTCCAAGGTGAAAAACATATCAATGTACCGTTAGTGCTGACTCATAAACGTGGTGACGCCAGCTTTACACCACTCACTATGCCAAACAATCAATGGCAACGCTTTCACCAATATATCGCTAGCGTGGCGGTAGATAGTGAGCGTAACTTACTGTGTGTGACCACGCCGATTGGTGGCTGTGCGGCGATTTATGATTTGCATACTCGCGAGCTGATTGATGATGTAAGTCTGCCAGATTGTGCAGGGGCTTCGGTGTTAGCTAATTCTAGTGCTTCAATGAGTAAAATTGATAAACATGCCGAGCCGACAGGTTTTATCGTTAGTGATGGTCAAGGACAGTTAACCGCGCTAAGAGTAAACACTTTGCCAGAAGTAAAGTTAGACGTAGGCGACATTGAACTTCATGAGCGGATTATAAAAGACAGTCAACTGCATATGATGTCGTTTGACAACCATTTGCAAGCACTATAATACATGACGTTCAATAAGAACGGCAGATGAACAGGTATGGCGATTAATAACGACTATTACTAGAACGGTAGTAATAGTCAGCCAAGGAGATAGAGCATTAGCTTAGACACCAATTTAGATACGGTCAGACAGCAGCTTGCACAGGCAGGTATCGAGCTACATATCAGTAAAAAGCGTGTTAAAAATATCAATTTTCGCTTAAAGCCTTATACGTTGATGGTCTCTGCACCGATGCATATCAGCGCATTACAAATGTTGCATGCTGTGGCTAAGCGGGTGCCTTGGGCTATTGCAAATCACCCGCAGGTATTAGAGCAATACAAACGTAGACAGAGCACGTCGTCAGACTTTTCAACTGCTAATAATTCAGTTTCATTATGGGGTGCAGAGCAATCATTTACGCTCAGTCCTGATGAAAAAATCACCTACTATCGGCAACAACTCTCCGAAGTCGCACCTGCACTATTTAAAAAGTGGCAGCCAATCGTTGGCACTTATGCCAATGAAGTAAGATTAAAAAAAATGCACACGCGTTGGGGCAGCTGCAACACACGCGCAAAGCGAATTTGGCTATCGGTTTATCTTCCTGCCTATCCTATTGAGTGCACCGAATACGTAATCGTTCATGAGCTGTGCCACTTGCATCATGCCAACCATAGCCGAGCGTTTTGGCAAACGGTTGCAACAGCGATGCCAGATTATTTGCAATGGCATAATACCCTAGCGGGCAAGACAGGGCAGCTGGACTAAACCTATCATCTAAGTATCTAACTATCTAACTATCTAACTATCTAAATAGCCCTAATAAATATCTCGATATCATCTGTGTAACTTTCATTATGCTGAGCAACAAGTCCTATTTTTATCATGATTTTTTAAAATAGGGACACGCCTTTAAAATAAGGACACGTATACATAAGCCTGATATGATAAGGAATAATGGTACAAATCGTTTCGTTTAATCAGCAGGTTTATATACAGGGATGTCATATGGAAAACGTCAACCAAGCGGAGTTTTGGCAGCAGCGCTATGAGAAGAACAGCATCGGTTGGGATATGGGACAGGTATCACCACCGCTCAAAGCTTATATCGACCAGTTACCTGAGAGCGCGAAAGGTCAGGCGATACTAGTGCCAGGTGCAGGTAACGCCTATGAAGTAGGTTACTTATATGAGCAAAGTTTTACCAATATCACGCTGGTTGACTTTGCCCCTGCACCGATTGAGACGTTTGCAGATCGCTATCCTACTTTCCCCTCTGAGCATTTGATCTGTGCGGATTTTTTTAGTTTGTCAGATGAGCAATGTCAATTTGACTGGATACTTGAGCAGACGTTTTTTTGTGCGATTAATCCATCGCGCCGTGATGAATATGTGCAGCAGATGGCAAAGCTGTTAAAGCCACAAGGCAAATTAGTTGGGTTGTTGTTTGACACGGATTTTGGACGAGAAGAGCCACCATTCGGCGGCAGCAAGGAAGAGTACCAGCAGCGTTTTCAAAGCCATTTTGATATCGATATTATGGAGCCTAGCTATAATTCACATCCAGCGCGGCAGGGTAGTGAGCTATTTATAAAGCTGCGAGCAAAGTAAGCTCATGCTTGATATTATCTCGAGCTTGCGTTTCTAACTGATTATAGTAATGGTCAGTCAGATAAAGTTTGGGATGCGCTAGTAATCCTTGTAACACTGCAGTGCGCCCATCACGGTAATCGTCATCGGCAACATGTGCATATTCTTGACGTATCGCCTTTGCATACTGCTCATACGCAGACCACTGCGCACCCAAGATACTCAAATCCATATCTAACAGATACGCCGCATCGTTATATTTGTCACTGTCTACCAACGTATCTAGCTGATGATTAGCGGTCATCATAATGACAGCGTGAATCTGTTGGCGTTGCTCTTGACTGAGATAAGGGCCCAAAGCATCTGTCGCAAATTCTGCACTTTGCAGCTCGTTGTCGGAGCGTGTTGGGTCGTATATTACATCATGATAGTACAGTGCTAATGCAATGATATGCGGCTCAGACAGAACCTGCTTAATATTCTCAAACTCTACCAATAACTGCTGAATATGATTGAGTGTATGATAAGCACGTTGTGGTTCGCCATAGCGCATCACGATATCTTGCCAAAGCCTATCTATTTGCTTTGGCGAGATATCGCTGGTCATAGCTGACAAGTGCTGTGCAAAGTACTTGCCAAGCTCATCATGCTTATTTGAGACAGTTTTCATATGTCATTTTTTCACTATGACCGTGGTAAAAGTGGTTTGGTTATTCTTTGTTAGCTACCGCATCTTTAAATGCTTTGTTAAAAACCTCACCAAGCAAGCTAACATCATCGACACGCGCATAGTTCAGACGGGTGACAAAGGCAATATGGCGATGCGGCCCGTCTTCAGCCAATGGTATGGCGACGGCATTTTGGTTTTGCAGGTGTAGCTGATCGAGCGCCATTTCAGGCACTAGCGTTGTGCCCATGTTGGCAAGTGCCATTTGAATCAAGGTATTTAAACTGGCATCTGAGAAGCTTGACTTCATCTGGGCACGGTCAAAATGACAGACAGACAGCGTCTGGTCAGTTAGACAATGTCCTTCACCAAGTAACATGAGATTGGCAGTCGCCAGTTCATCAGCATTGATGGTATCAAGCTTGGCATGTATATCGTCCTTTGGGAACACGGCAAAGAAATCTTCACTCCAAAACTCAAAACTGTGTAGTCCATCTACCGCATAAGGTAGCGCAATGATAGCGGTGTCGATATGCCCGTAACGTACTTGTTCAAGCAAACGCTCTGTCTGTTGTTCGACGATGGTCATACGGAACTCTGGATATTGAGCACGCAACGCAGGCAGTACTTTTGGCAGCAAATAAGGCGCAATCGTTGGGATGATACCCACAGTCATAGGATAGGCAAGCGGCGTCTGATGGCTATGAGCACGCGTGGTCAAATCGCTCACTTCAGAAAACACTCGCTGCGCACGCGTTAGGATGTCTTGACCGATAGGGGTAATCAATACTTGCTTATTATTACGCTCAAAAATCTGAGTATCTAGCTGTTTTTCTAATTCTGCGATACCCAAACTCAGTGCAGATTGCGAGATATTGCAATCTTCAGCCGCACGTTTAAAATGACGATGTTTGGCGACGGCTAGGGCAAACTCAAGTTGTCGTAAAGTAATCATAAAACCTCTCTATTAGTGGGTTTTTAATGCAATTTATTATGTTTGGTCAACCTTTATAAGGTAGCAAATTACCAATTAAGCACCAATGATAAAATGTAGAGATAATAGTTTAACAAGTTTAATAAAACAAAACATCACATTAAAAACTTTTAACTGGATTAACCGTAGAATTCGCGTATAGTTTGTCAGGTAGCCCAGAGAGCTAGAGGGCTAATTGAAAAAACCATATAAATAATTTCCAATTTACTTAACTATAGAGGAGCCAACCATGGCGTCTATCATCAATCAAGAAATCCCAGAATTTTCAGCAGATGCATACGTAAACGGTGAGTTCAAAACCATCACTTCAGAAGACGTAAAAGGCAACTGGGCGATTTTCCTATTTTACCCAGCTGATTTCACGTTCGTTTGCCCAACTGAGCTAGAAGACATGGCCGCTCATTATGACGAGCTAAAAGGTCTTGGTGTTGAAGTATACTCAGTATCTACTGACACGCATTTCACGCACAAAGCATGGCATGATTCTTCAGAAGCTATCGGTAAAGTACAATACCCAATGATCGGCGATCCTACTGGCAAAATCACTCGCGGCTTTAACGTGATGATTGAAGAAGCAGGTTTGGCTGAGCGCGGTACGTTCTTAGTAGATCCTGATGGCTTGATCCAAGTCGCTGAAATCCATGCTGGCGGTATCGGCCGTAGTGCAAAAGACATGCTACGTAAAGTGAAAGCAGCACAGTATGTTCGTGAAAACGACGGCGAAGTTTGCCCAGCAGCTTGGGAACAAGGCGGCGACACATTGAAGCCAAGTCTTGACCTAGTTGGCAAAATCTAAGTAGACATTTCATACTTAGATAAAAGTAGTGCTGTATCTTAAACATCTGATTTAAGTCAGTGCTACAAATAAAGACCCCATTAACATAAGTTGATGGGGTCTTTTTACGTCTTAAACATAGGTATTGTTAGTATTATTTTTTCAGCATATCTCTAAGTATAGACGCAATATTAAGCGCGAGACTGTGCTTTATTTTTATCAATGGTTTTATAAATCTCGTCTTTAAGCTGTAGCTTTCGTCGTTTCATCTGTTCGATTTCTTCGTCGCGACTGGCATGCTTGACCACATCGTTTTCAAGCTTATTAATTTGCCTATCTAGAGTCGTATGCTCGTCAAAGATACTCGCAAAATGCGTGTCCTTTTGTTTTAGCTCATCAATAATATCACTGTGATCTTGCCATGTGTCTGTCATTGTCATGTTGTCATCCTTGTTATTTAGTGCAGGCTTAGAATAAGCGTAAGCACGTTATGATTAAGACGCTTATGATGGTGAGACTTTGTTTGGAAGGGGTGAAAGTTTAATGGTAATAAAGATAGTTACTTCACGATATTGATAATGCATATTGCTATCAATACCATTCGATTGTAGCGAAAAAATAGACCATGTACCATCACTATCATTTGCTTATGTATTTATATTTAATTATTTAAGTTAATAAACGATTGGTTTTATAAAACATAAAGTTTGAGTTTCTCAGCTTGCTGAAATTCGCTAAACGCTTGATAATAGACACATCAAAGGGCAAGAGCCCACTATATATAACCTTTTATACAAAATTATTAACACCAACTATTTTATATTTAGACGCGTAGCATGACAGCTGCCGTTACATATTCAGTCATAATGAGGAACAAACATGATAGATCAGAATTTATTAGATGCCGTTAAGAGCTATAGCGAAAATATGACACGCCCAATTACCTTTATATTGGGTACTGGTACGCATGCAAAACGTGCAGAATTGGTAGATTTTTTGACCAAGATTGCTGGAACAACAGACAAAATCAACTTCGATGCAGAAGCAACTGACGATAGTTTGCCTAGTGCGATTAGTTTTAAAGTAGTCAGTCATATTGATGGCGCATCAGATGATACTGGTATCGTATTTAGCGGTATTCCAGGTGGTCATGAGTTTACTTCATTAATTTTGGCTATTCTGCAAGCGGGTGGTCATACGCTAAAGTTGGATGAAGGCATCCAAAAGTTAGTTAAGCGCTTTAACAAGCCATTACAGTTCCAGACCTACGTGTCATTGTCATGCCATAGCTGCCCAGAAGTCGTTCAAGCATTGAACCAGTTCGCGCTATTAAACGATGGTATCAGCAATGAAATGATCGATGGTGCATTGTTCCAAGAGCAAGTAGAGGCGAACAAAATCCAAGGCGTACCAGCTGTATTTTTAAACGGTAAGCCATTTGCTAATGGTCTGATCGACACTGCTAAATTGATTGGAAAATTGCAAGAGCAGTTCCCTGATTTACTGTCAGAAGTAGAAGACGATGCTGAGCAATTAGAGCAGCAAGACGTTACTATCATCGGTGCTGGCCCTGCAGGTGTGGCTGCTGCCATCTACACAGCGCGTAAAGGCTTAAAAGTTACAATGGTTGCTGATCGTATCGGTGGACAGGTAAAAGACACGCAAGATATCGAAAACTTGATCTCAGTACCGCTCACTAATGGTACGGATTTATCGACCAACTTTGTTAAGCACTTGGCTGAATACAACATCACATTGAAAGAGCATGTGAGCGTTAAAGAAATTGGCGAGACTGAAGAAGAGAACTACAGTATCCACCTAAATACTGGTGAGACTTTTAATACTCGTAGTATCATCTTGGCGACAGGTGCTCAGTGGAGAAAGCTTGGTGTACCGGGCGAAGAAGAAAATATCGGTAAAGGCGTGGCTTTCTGTGCGCATTGTGATGGCCCATTCTTTAAAGGTAAAGATATCTCAGTGATCGGCGGTGGTAACTCAGGCGTTGAGGCAGCACTAGATTTGGCAGGTATCGTCAATCACGTTACTGTACTCGAGTTCGCTGATGAATTGAAAGCTGACCAAGTACTGATCAATAAAGCCAAAGAGAAAACTAACATTGAGTTCATTACTGGTGCAGCGACACAAGAGATCAAAGCGACTGATGGCAAAGTATCGTCTATCGTCTACCAAGATCGCAGCACAGGTGAGACTCATGAGCGTGATTTATCAGGGGTGTTTGTACAGATTGGTTTAGTACCAAACACTGGATTCATCAAAGGCTTCGT
This sequence comes from Psychrobacter nivimaris, assembly GCF_043419765.1. Lineage (NCBI taxonomy): Bacteria > Pseudomonadati > Pseudomonadota > Gammaproteobacteria > Moraxellales > Moraxellaceae > Psychrobacter > Psychrobacter nivimaris. The sequence goes on from NZ_JBHOFX010000004.1 coordinate 144,346, forward strand.
TGATCTAAACCGCTTTGGTGAGATCGAAATCGATGAGCGCTGCCGTACAGATCGTAAGGGTATCTTTGCATGTGGTGATGTAACCACTGTACCATTTAAGCAAATTAACATTGCGATGGGTGAAGGTAGTAAAGCGGCATTATCAGCGTTTGAATACTTGGTCATGCAGTAAGCTGTTTAGTTTAGTTTCAGTATAAAAGGCCACCTCGGTTGAGGTGGTTTTTTTATGCTATCGCATAAATACGTTTATATAAAAAATCCTGATATTTAGAAAATGGACTCTTAAGTAAACAAATAACGCGATTTCACTCAGAAAATATCAGTATTTACGTTACAAACTCGACATTTGCATTACAAACTGGTGTTGTTGATGCAATAATGTATGCAATAAAACCTAACATAGCGTCATGAACTATAAGGAAAGTAGGCATGGAATACATTGAAGCTTTTTTTGCCCTAATCGGGGATCTAACGTGGGGCTGGGCACTTGTGCCTATGCTAATTATCTTTGGTTTATTATTTACCATCGTAGGTAGGTTTGCCCAGTTTAGATATTTTAAACGTATGTTCCGTGTGTTCAAAACGGATGAAGTAGGAGACGACGGGATTTCTGCCCGTCAGGCGTTGCTCGTTTCTATCGGTGGACGTGTAGGCGGCGGTAATATTGCTGGCGTTGCGGTTGCCATCTCTTTAGGGGGTCCAGGAGCGGTATTCTGGATGTGGGTTGTGGCCTTAATTGGCATGATGACCAGCATTGTCGAGTGTAGCTTAGCCCAGCTTTATAAGCGTAGAGACAATGATGGTAACTTTCGCGGTGGCCCTGCGACCTATATTTTACATGGGTTAGGTAAAGACTATCGCTGGCTTGCTGTTATTTATGCGATCTCGCTACTACTGTCTTTTTCTATCGGGTTTGTGGCGTTTCAGGGCAACACAGTAGCAGGCTCAGCGCTTGAAAGCTTTGGGATTGACCGTTGGATAACGGGTCTGGTTCTGGTGATTGCAGGTGGATTTATTGTCTTTGGCGGTATTCAGCGCATTGCAAAAGTAGCCGACGTTGTCATTCCTGTTATGGCATTAATCTATATCAGTATGGCACTTATTATTATTGCGTTTAACTTTACAGAACTGCCTGCACTGATGGTAATGATTGTCAAAAATGCTTTTGGCATTGAATCTGTCGTGGGTGGTGGTATTGGTGTGGCGATTGAGCAAGGTATGAAGCGTGGTTTATTCTCTAATGAAGCAGGTTTGGGTTCTGCACCTAATATTGCCGCCACCGCTTACGCCACTCATCCTGTGAGTCAGGGTATCTCGCAGTCATTGTCCGTGTTTATTGATACGATAATCGTATGTAGTGCCACAGCATTTATGATTTTATTGAGCGGCGTATATCAACCAGGTGCTGAAGTCGATGGTATTGTACTGGCACAGCAAGCGCTCACGACCCAGCTTGGGGATTGGGCGCAGTATATTCTCACCATATCGATATTGCTATTTGCCCTAAGCTCTATCATGTATAACTATTATATGGGTGAAAATGCCATTAATTTCTTGATTAAAAAGAATATTAAAATGGCGACTCTGGTTTTGCGAGTTGTGGTGATTGCGGTATTATTCTTGGGCGCAGTGGCTCCTGCAGCAACCGCAGTGTTCTTCTTCGCTGATCCGTTGATGGGCGTGCTAGCGTTAGCAAACTTATTGGCCTTGATAATGTTATTTCCACGAGCTAAGCGTCTACTTGACGACTTTGCAAGTCAGTTAAAATCAGGGGTTAAAGAGCCGTTATTTGATGCGCAAGAGTATGAGAAGTTGGATCTCGATTTGAGCGCATGGGGTAAAAAAGCAGTGAAAGAAGCGTTAGACCAAAAACAGTAGTACCCGTAGGCTTTACTTCTCATGAAAGAAAAAACCACTTTAACGTAGTTAAAGTGGTTTTTTTATGCAAGATATTATTTATTCGCCAATACGCCAGCTAACGACATGATCTCGCCTGCTTCATCTTCTTCAATAATACGAGTTTCTGTCAGTGCTGATTGTTGCCACGTCTGTATGTGCGGATGATTTAACATAGTTTGGCAATACTGCTTGGTAAGTGGCTGCAAAGTAATATTGGACGTATCAGCATAAGTCTGTAATCGCAGCACCACTGGAGCGAAGAAGACATCAGCTACTGTGAAATCTCCGAATAAGAAACTGTCTGCTGAGCGATCTTTTAAACAATCGGCAAAAATGTCTTCGATACGAGCAATATCAGCCAAACAAGCATTACTTGGTTGTATCTTAGCCGTTGCTCGTATATTCATCGGCATCTCGTTACGAACACCTGTCAATCCCGAATGCATCTCAGCCACGATGCTTTGGCAATAAGCGCTATTTATTCTACTTTGGTTATTATTTCGTTTTTCAGCGTTGGATTTATCAATACCTGTCCAAATATCAATATCCGTAAAGTACTCATTGACATGCATAGCAATCGCTAAGGTGTCCCAAACGGATACTTTATTATGTTTTTTACCATAGACTAAAATAGGCACTTTACCCGTTGGTGAATGCGCTTCAAGCGTTGGACGTGCTGATGGATGAAACAACTCGACAAGTTGCTCATCAAAATTAACATTGAAGGCTTTGAGCAACAGCCATGCTCGTAGCGACCAAGATGAGTAGTTTTTATTACCAATAATTAATAGCGGTTTTTGCATCATAGAGTCCTATTAAGCGATAACAGTAGCATTTTATTATGTACTCAATATTGAGCCTTGAACAGTCTATAACCCGAGCCGTATTTCTATCATTTAAATCCTATTCCAAAAAAAGTGCCCCTCCAATGTTTGGAAGGGCGCTTATTTAGACGGGCACTTACTGAGAAGGACGCTTTTTATTTATTACATTCGCTATCATCAGTTCTTGTTCTTGTTTTTGATTAGGAAAATAACGGGCAGCGCAACAACATACATCAGCACACCGTACAAAGCAGCAGGCAGCGCGATGACGGGTAGTGTGCTCACACCCATAATGATAGGGGCTAAGGTAATAGCCGTCGTGCTATTTTGGATACTGGTTTCTATTGAGATGGTTTTGGTATCAAACCAGCTGAGCTTTAGGACTCTAGAGATCGAGATGCTAATAGCAAATAAAACAGCAATGATAAAGATAAGTTCTAAACCAATTTGAGTGAACTGTGATTGTAGTAGTTGCCAGTTAGAGGCAATAGCAGCGAAGACAATTAGTACAAAAAACACACTAGCCAAGCCGTTTAGAAGGCTGCTATGACGTACCATAAAGTCAGTAAATTTGTGGCGAGCAAGCATACCAAGAGACACTGGCAATGTGGTCAATAAGAACATGACTAGGCCAATCTTTATCGCGCTAATAGAGTTCGCCTGATCTTTCATGAAATGATCAAAAGCCAACGTAATTAAAATGGGCAGCGTAATTACCGACAATATGCTGACCACACCAGTCAACGCGATAGAGAGTGCGACATTTCCTTTGGCATAGTAGGTCAGCATGTTGCTAGTGACGCCACCGGGGCAAAAACTAATCAGCATAATCCCAAAAGCAATGGCTGGTGGCGGTGCCGTCACTAACACGACTACTAGCGCAACCAACGGTACCAGAACAACTTGATTGATTAAGCCAACAAAGAACGCTTTTGGATATTTGGCAATGACCTTAAAATCACTAAGTTTTAATCCTGCTCCTAGAGTGAACATAATGTAGGCAAGGGCTAGTGGCAGTAATGCTAGCGCGGTATTATTCATCAAACATTCCTTGTAAAACTAAAATGCCATACCAAGATGGCGTTTTGAAAGTAAATAGCAGCGGGGCAACCTTGTCACCATACAGCTGCTCACATTCCATGTGTTTAGGTATTTAATCGTCTAGCTATTTAGGTGTCTCAACCACCAAGCTAGATCAAGCCTATCAAGTGATAATAGCGGTATTACGCTCGTATAGTAACCCACTTGTCGTGACTATTGAGGTTGGTCGAGGTTGTTGGAAGCTATCGGGAAATGATCAGGCAGTGACTAGGTAGTGATTGGGCTGTTTGTGGCTAATGAAACTTTGAGCATATTGAGCATAATGATAAGCACAATAAAAAGCCCACAAGATTCTGTGGGCTAAATACTCTAACTGTCTAGTCTGTTTATGCTGTACTAGTCGTCTAGTAAATCCATTTGCTTAGCTGCTTCATAGATACCGTTTGAGCGGTTACCCGTGCGGCAAAAAATCAGCATTGGCTGCTCAGCTTGATTAAAGAAATCTGCAAACGTTTCGACGTGAGTTTGGTTCAGCTCATTACCTGCAAAAGAAATCTCTTTATAAGCAAGTCCAGCTTCTTTGGCTGCTGCTTCGATTTCGGCACTGGTTGGCTGATTTGGCTCTTCACCATCAGGACGGTTATTAATAATGGTTTTGAAACCATTTTCGGCAATCATAGGCACTTGGTCAGGCGTGATTTGTCCGGTAAAGCTAACTTCATGGCTCATAAGAGCTCCTTTTTTTTATTGGTGTTGTTGGGTTTATAAAACGTGTTAATTCGAGCTACGGTTGTTGTTATAACAGACCTTGCATCAATGCGCTTTGGTACAGTAGCTTGGCGCGTGCCCCAGTACCGCAAAACATTAATATAGGTTTGGGCATTGAGTGATAGAAATCGGCAAACTGCTCGACTGTCAGCATACTTAAACGCTCATCATCAAACGGTAGATGTTGATACGCTAGGTTTGCCTGTTCGGTAGCCGTTGCCAAATCGCAGCTATTAGGCTGTGTCTCAATCTCGGCATCTGGCCGAATGTTAAGCACTGAGCGATAACCAAGCTCAGCAATCTTAACGCATTGGCTTGGGTATATTTGCTTATAAATCGTTAAATCATCGGTCATAAAGTAGGTTCAGTTATATTTGTTAAGGTATATTTATTATTGAGGGTTGGGCTAAGAATATCAAAGGACTATAAACCAGCATTCTTTAGGCCGATTTCTAGGTTAATTGATTCCCTATTTAGTGCGTCTAGCATAACACAGGCGCTATCATAGCGATATTGTGTTGTAGGCGACAATAGTAATTGAGGTTGAGTGAAATTAATGTAGCAGCAGATTTGTTGTGGTCAAACTATAGATTATTTTAACGCATCGACAGCATCTAAAGTACTCAGATAGACCTGCCCTGATAGCTCACTAATCAATGGGGTGTGACCGATGATGTCCATCACAGGACCTTTGATAAAGCTGAAATGTAAGCGCTTGTTCTGTAACGCCAACTCGTGGTTTAAGGTACAAAGCATTTCTTGGGCGGTCAGATCTATATGGTTGACGGCAGCCATAATCAATATAATTTCATTGGCATCGGGATATTGCTGCATGGCATTGAGGATACGTCGATGTACAGATTCACTATTACCAAAGAACAAACTCTCATCGATACGCAACATCAATAAGTTGTCAAAAGTTACGACGTCGTGGCGATTAATATTACGAAAATGCCCTGTGCCGCCCAACTGTCCAACGACAGCCACGTGCGGCTTACTCGACTGCCAGATGAGACTGGCGAATGACACCATTAGACCAATGACCAGTCCCGTGTTTAGTCCAAATATAAGCACACCGACGAACGCAGCCAAAAAGCTAGCACCATCTAAGCGATCACGCTGCCATGCAGATTTCAACGTCGCAATATCTATCAGGCCAATGATAGAGGCCATGATAGTTGCGCCCAGTAGTGCATAGGGTAGTGGAGCAAGCGCATTGCTAAAGGCTATGAGCGCGGCAATCATTACCAGTACGGTAACGAGACTAGCTAGTGGTGTCTTCGCGCCTGAGTCGGCATTGATAGCCGTACGCGAAAAACCTCCTGCAACCGCAAAACTTTGGAACAGTCCACCAGACAGATTGGCCAGCCCAAGTCCAGTTAACTCACGATTGGCATCAAAGCTTTCACCACGCAAGCGCGCATAAGTACTGGCAACTGAACTGCTCGATACAAATACGATCAGTGCCATCAATCCTGCGGTCGGTAAAAGCTTCAGTGCTTCTTGCAGGTCTGAGATATGCGGTAACGTAAAGCTCGGTAGCCCTTGTGGAATACGACCGATGGTCGCCACACCATGTGTGCTCCAATGCAGTGCCATACTGAGTAGGATAGCGATGCCAAGTAAAATAAGCGGGAATAAGCGCTCTGCCCATTTAGCATATGACGATGATAGCCACGTCTGCCATATCCACTCACTTGCATAGCGATTGGCAACCAATAGCGCAAATGCGGTCACACCAATAGCTAAGGTCAATGGATGCAGCTGGCTGGCATAGCGTTGCATGGTAGTCAAATACCCAATCAAACTATTGCCAGTGACCGGAATGTCTGTCAGATATTTGAGCTGACTGACAAATATAAGGACCGCTGCACCGCTTACAAACCCTGCGGACACACCGCGACTGATAAACTGCATGATCCAGCCAAGTTTTAACCTGCCTGCAATCCAGAGCAGTGCACCTACCATCAGTGCCAATAAGCTAGCCATCAGTGCATACTGTTCGGTACCTTGCTCGGCATAAGGCAATAAGCCACTGGCGGTCATGATGGCGGTAATGGCAACCGGTCCTACGGCTTGCACGTTGCTAGAGCCGAGCCACGCATAAACGAGGACAGGTACGATCGCTGCATATAGGCCATAGACAGGTGGCAGTCCTGCAAGCACCGCGTAACCTAGGCTCTGCGGTATGACCAACACGCCCACCACTATGCCTGCGACGAGATCAGTCGGCAACGCTGAGAGCTGGTATTGACGCAGCCAAGCTGGAATCAGACGAGCGACGATAGAGGACATATCAATCACCACAGTAGATAGTATAAATAATTAGGCGAGGGCGGCGTTATTCTGCTTTGGCACAAAAACGTTGATACAGTAGATCGAGTACAGCTAGCGCATCCTCGCTTGCGATACTATAGTAAATTTGCTTACCTTCGCGGCGTGTGGCGACCAGTTCGTCTTTACGCAATATACCCAATTGCTGCGATAAGCTCGGCTGTCCAACCCCGACCAAATCCTCCAGCTCACCGACACAGTATTCACCTTGGGTCAATTGACAAAGAAGAAGTAGGCGATCAGGGTGCGATAGCGACTTTAATAGTTGGCTGGCTTGTAGCGATGCTTGCTGCATTTGCTTAGCAAGATCGGCAGGTACTAAATCTGCAGTATCAGATGACCCATCGTCAGTGGTACTGCGAGTAGGTGTACCTTCGGCTGAAATAGAAATAGTCAGAACAAATTCCTTACATTAGAGGGTAACAAATACCATGATGTTTTGAGCAATATATAGTTGATTATCAATGATATCACGCCACATAGCAAGTTATCATTAATTACATTATATAAATTGATAAATTGTATGGTGGTTGTTATATTGGTGGCATCAGATAAGTCGTAGGAACGCATTATATACGACTGAATATCATACTTAAGGGTTAATTAAAGATAAAAATCCCTATGACCAAAATATGTATAAATAACTTATGTATAAATAATCAAAGAGGCCGCCATGCAAGTTCATTCTTTTTTAGATAGCGATACAGAAACCTATACCCACGTACTTGCTGATACCGAGCAAAAATTATGCGCCATTGTCGATCCTGTATTGAACTTCGATGCTAAGTCAGGCAGAACCAATACGAGCAGTGTCGATGAGGTGATTGAGTTTGTACGTGAGCAAGATTGGACGCTCAAGTACATTATCGAGACCCATGCGCATGCAGATCATTTATCAGCGGCTATTCATGTAAAAGAAAGCCTTGGCGGACAGTTAGTCATCGGTCAGCATATCACCGAAGTACAAAAAATCTTTAAGCAAATTTTTAACTTTGACACCAGTTTCCGCACTGATGCCAGCCAATTTGATATTTTAACAGACGAAGGCGAGACCTTAGAGCTTGGCAACATTACTATTACTGCGATGTATGTACCCGGTCACACACGTGCCGATATGGCCTATCTAGCCGCTGATGATGAAAAAACAGTAGTATTCGTTGGAGATACATTGTTTGCGCCTGATGTCGGTACAGCGCGCTGTGATTTCCCTGGCGGCGATGCCAAAACGCTTTATCAGTCTATTCAAAAGCTGTTAGCACTTCCTGAAGATACGGTCATGTATCTGTGTCATGATTATCCAAGCAAAGGTCGTCAGCATTGTCCAACGACGACAGTAGCCGCACAAAAACTAGAAAATATCCATGTCAAAGACAGTATAAACGAAGCAGAGTTTGTGCAGATGCGTGATCGCCGTGATGCGACTTTAGATATGCCCCGCCTTATCATTCCTGCTGTACAAATCAATATCGATGCCGGACATTTCCCCGAGCCAGAAGACAACGGTACGCGTTATCTAAAAGTACCAATTAATGTGCTCGGTGAATAAACCAGACGGTGCAATAAACGGGAGATAGCCATGAATCCTTACGAGCGTTATGTATTGCCCAAGCTGATCGATGTCGCCTGTAGTGTGGGCAATGTGATGAAAGCACGTTCCAAAATTGTTCCGCAAGCGCTCGGTAAGGTGTTGGAGATCGGCATTGGTAGCGGTCTGAACTTACAGTTTTATGATGCTAACAAAGTCTCCTCTATCATCGGTGTGGATCCAGCAGCTCAGATGCAGTCGCTGGCTCGTGAGCGTGCAGCTGACATTAGCATTCCGGTTGAAGTGATAGCCGTCGATGTACAAGGTATCCATGCCGATGCAGATCAATTTGATACGATTGTGATGACTTTTACCTTGTGCAGTATTGATGACCCAGTAGCCGCGCTCCGAGAAATGGCGCGCGTGTTAAAACCTAACGGTCGCTTATTATTTTGTGAGCATGGCGTAGCGCCAGATTCTTTAGTTGAGCGTTGGCAGCATCGATTGACGCCTTTTTGGAAACCTATAGCAGGTGGGTGTCATTTAAATCGCGATATTCCGGCGCTTATCAGAGAAGGTGGTTTTGCTATTGATGAATTGAGCGAAATGTATTTGCCCGGCCCAAGACCAATGAGCTATGTGTATAGCGGTGTGGCACAGCAACTGGCATAAAGGATAAGCCCAATTAACTATGCTAAAATTATTCATGTAATCAATCAACGTAACTAGCTTTTATATAAAATGGTTCATGAACAGTATTTGAAATAACAAAATAATTAGAATAGGAATTAAATAATGAGTGAGCAAAGTTTTCATCTAGTATGCCCACATTGCCAAGCAACTAACCGTGTACCTGCTGCACGATTAAGTGCTGCGCCAAAATGCGGTAAATGTGGTCAGCCATTATTGACTGCCAGTCCGCATGAGCTAAATGCGCAAACGGCCAATAAGGTCATCCAAAAAAACGATGTGCTGACTATCGTGGATTTTTGGGCGAGTTGGTGTCAGCCTTGCATCATGATGGCGCCAGAGTTCAAGAGCGCTGCTAGCCAATTGCCACAGGTGGTCTTTGCCAAGGTACAAACGGATAAATACGAGCAGGCATCCGCTCCTTACAATATTCGCAGCTTGCCAACGATGGTTGCTTTTAGAAATGGTAAAGAAGTCGCGCGACAATCAGGCGCGCTACCAAGTCATCAAATCATCCAGTGGGTGCAAAGCTTACAGTCGTAGTATGAACCAGATAAGTCTTTTTATCATCCAAACTATTTATACAAATACTCATGTTTTCTTACAGAAAACCGCAGCAATAAAAAAGCCAATATGCGATCTGCATATTGGCTTTTTGCTATTTCATGTACTATTTTATGGTGTCATGTACTATTTTACGGCGTCATACACTATCTTAGTCGTGCAGATAGCCTTACATTTGCTTAACTTTACTCACCATAAATCTTGATGCCATTGGCAAAGCTACAACGCTGAATGCGCGCCGACTGGACAATTGCATCACGCTCACCGTAGAGACGCGATAATTTTGCATCGCGTGCTTTGGTATTGTTGCTCTTGCCTAGACCAAAGCTGATATTCGGCGAGATACCCCAACGTCCAGCAGAGACACCAACACCGACGCCAGATGCCGATAGCGTAGATTGCTCATTGCGAGCCGCTTCGACATAGCGGTTGACGCGAGTGTACTCTTGGCTAAGTGCTTGGCAATTATAATTTTGATAAGTACTTGGCGGTACATATTGCGGGGTGATGTTACCAGTAGAGGCACAGCCTGAGAGCGCAAAAATGCCAGCTAGTAGTGTCGCTGTCGTAAACGTTTTCATAATGGCTCCAGTGGCTAAGTGATTGTATTTATATCTATTTAAGATAGCAAAAATAGCGCAATTAAGATATTGAAAATCCATCGATGATGAAAAATTTTCGCATCATATCATCAACACATCGACAGCTTTCTAAAACGGTTGCTTATTAAAATAGAAAATCGCCTATTAAAATAAGTTTGCTGGCTTGGCAAAGGCAAGTATCACGATACCAATATAGGCAACGGCAGCGATAAGAATACCTGTTTTTCTTTGCACAGGTGTCGCATCAACCTTAAACGCTTTGATACTTGAGCTAATAGCCGCGATAAGTAAGATGATTTTGGCAAACACCCACTGTACAGGAGCGTTGGCACCCATCAATTGCATTAGCATCATTGCACCTGACAGGATAAGCAGGGCATAGATGATATGTGTGGCTATTTTGACTGCTCGTGGTGCGCGTCTATCTGCGCTGAGTACTAAGTAGCTTTGATATAAAAATAGCGCAACAGTCAGCGCTGCCATCAGCATATGTAGATGTTTCATTGAATATTGCTCCCTCTAAAACTGCATTATATAGGCTAATTTAGAATAGTTAGTTGCGATGCAAACATAATTGTCTATTTGTTTTGACCAGCACATAATGGACTCGCAGGGCTTTGACCTTGCCATTCTGTCGGAGTATAGGCATGGATAGCGAGAGCATGTACTTGGCCGCCTTGTGAAGTGAGTAAAGGCGTGACTAAGCCGTATATCAGCTGATGACGCCCGACCAGTCTTTTGCCTTCAAATGCATCGCTAACGATAGTGAGCTTAAAGTGGCTTTCTTTACCTTCAAAGTAACCGGCATGCGACATCGACTCATTGATCAGTTCGATGTGCTGCGGCGCAAGTGCCTGTAATTCGGTATGAAGTGCGTTGGCAGTAGGTGTGGTACTCATAACAATCCTTCAATGTATTTTGTGCAATTTGATTGGGCAATCTGCAAATAATATTTATCGGCATTATAACAGACACGGTAGGCGGGATAGAGTGTGATTGCCAAATCGAACAATTGCAAACCCTGCCGATTAAAATGCTTATCAACTGCAATGCTTGCCAATTATAAAACCTGCCATGTATGGCTATAACTAAAAAAGCAAAGCACAACGCTTTGGCTGCACTTTGCTTCTATGATATCTAAACACGCACTGCTACAGCATAAAGGTAGCTAATTAGCTACTTATTAGCGGCGCGACTGTTGATATAGAGGTGTAACTTTTGGCATTAATGACTGTAACTCTGCGATACGGCTGCTACTCGTTGGGTGAGTGCTGAGGAATTGTGGTGGCTCACCTTGGCTGGCTTTTTGCATTTTTTGCCACAGGGTAACAGCCGCCTGAGGGTTATAACCTGCACGTGCCATCAGCTCAAGACCGATCTGATCAGCTTCACTTTCTTGAGTGCGACTGTGGGGTAGGCTCAAGCCTAAATTACCCGCAGTACCAGCTAACTCAGCCTGTCCTTGTGATAAGCCAAATATACTAGCAGCCAGACCAATACCAGTTTGAGTTGCATACTCGCGTGACAGACGCTCGCGAGAATGCTCACGTAATGCATGAGAGATTTCATGACCCATAATGGCAGCAATCTCATCATCAGTGAGGTTCAGACGATCGATGATGCCCGAATAAAACATAATCTTACCACCCGGTACCACAAAGGCATTTAGATCGTTAGACTTGATAGTGTGTACTTCCCATTGCCATTTGGCTGCATCTGCGCGGTAGACGCCAACTTGACCGACTAGACGGTTCGCAATATTTTTTAAGCGGTTTAGCTGAGCAGTATTGGTATCTAGCACACCTTTTGATTTTGCGTCTTGTATTGTTTTAGCATAGCTTTGGGCAGATAGCGCCAATACTTGCTCACTAGACACTAATAGCAACTGCTGACGATCAACACCAACTGCGCCAGAATTGGTAGTGCTGGTACAACCAGTTAAGGTCAGTGCTGACAACGAAGCGGCCATCACTGTCGTGGTTAATAACTTCTTCATAAAAATATCCTCTCGATAAGATGGAAAAACATAAAGTCAAACAAGTTAAAAAATAGTGCAGCAGATGTTGGAGCCATGTTTATTAATCTTTTAGTAGTGGTTATTCATCTGCTTAAACAGTAAAAGTTTACCTTAACTGCCATTGGACATAAGTATAATAATATTAACCAACTAAAACCAAGATAGGAAAAGTAACAATAAAGCGTATGATTGTAAGTGCGATATCTTTTTATTAGAGTAAAAATAGTGAGTTTTTACTTTATCGATTGTCTTATGACCACTATAAAACTAAAGGAAGTAGAGCCCAGACTTAAAGTTCTATGATTAATGTGAAATATTTTTCATTTAGCTAAAAATAATTCCTGTTTTTAAATCAATTGCTTATGTTGACTTATCCGATAAAAAGGGCATTTAGCTAATAATATTAGAAATAAATTCTAAAAAAGGTGTTGACACCCACAGAATATTTGCTAAAATAGCCAGCCTATCGAGACGGAGTAGTTGTTAACAACGCTACGGGTTGATACTAAGCGGGAATAGCTCAGTGGTAGAGCATAACCTTGCCAAGGTTGGGGTCGAGAGTTCGAATCTCTTTTCCCGCTCCAAATATGGCTTGAAAAAGCGCAAAAAGCCTCACTTCACAGTGAGGCTTTTTTTTATGTGTAAAATCTGTCCTAAGTCAGCTAATAGCGAAAACATAGAAATCAAAAACTAAAGCTAACTATCAGCAAGACAGAGATTATCGATATTGAAGAATAGATGCGCACCCCCGAATACCTGAACGAATTAAACCTATAGCAACATAAGGGCATCCAATGCCACCAAAACCGCTTACATTAATCAGTGCCAAGCTCGCCTTTATCATATCCGCCATCGTCATCGGTATCATGGGTATCACCATGATCGGCTTTGGCTGGGTGCCGCACCTATCTCTTATCTTGGCTATCTGTGTACTACTGGCTATTGGTATGTATAAAGGACTCAGCTTTGATGACATGCAAGCGCAAATGGCCTCAGGTGTTATGCGCGGTATTGGTGCCATCTACCTGTTCTTCTTTATCGGACTGATGGTTGCGGCTCTGATGATGTCAGGAGCGATTCCTACGCTTATGTATGTAGGCTTTCAGCTGATATCACCTGAGTACTACTATATCTCTGCCTTTATCTTAACCTCTATTATTGGTATTGCTCTAGGCAGTAGTTTGACCACCGCTGCAACACTTGGTGTGGCATTTATTGGTATGAGTAATGCCTTTGATGCCAATGTGGCGATAGCGGCAGGGGCAGTAGTATCAGGTGCGTTCTTCGGTGATAAGATGTCGCCCTTGTCTGATACTTGTACGATTGCGTCTTCAGTAGTCGGTATCGATCTGTTTGAACACATTCGCAATATGATGTATACGACAGTACCTGCATGGATACTGACGGTGATCCTGTTTTGGATGTTCTCAGGACAGACGACCAGCGCTGATCTGAGTCAAGTGACCATATTGCAAGGTCAGCTGATAGACAGTGGTCTGGTACATGGGTATTCAGTACTGCCATTTGTGATATTGGTTGGATTGGCACTGTTTCGGGTCAATGCCATTTATACGATTATCTGTACTATTGCCGCGGCATTGATTATTACTTATGTACACAGCTCACCAAGCTTTGGTCAATTGGGTGGTTATCTGTTTGCAGGCTATGCACCTGCTGAGTCATTAGAGTTAGGGGAAGTAGGTGGTATGTTGTCGCGTGGCGGTGTGCAGAGTATGTTTTTTACTCAGGCGATTGTGATACTGGCATTAAGTTTGGGTGGTCTACTAACGGCATTAGGGATTTTGCCTGCACTGCTATCTGGTATTAAGGACACACTGACGACATCAGGACGAGCTATCTTTGCGGCAGCGATGTCTGCACTGAGCATTAACGTGCTGATCGGTGAGCAGTATTTGAGTATTCTATTATCAGGTACGGCATTTCGTTCAACGTTTGAGCGCTTACACTTACATCCTAAGAATTTGTCTCGGACGATTGAGGATGCGGGGACGGTGATTAATCCATTGGTGCCTTGGAGTGTGTGCGGGGTGTTTATCAGTCAGGCGCTAGGGGTGCCGGTATTAGACTATCTACCTTATGCATTCTTCTGTTATTTGTCATTGCTATTGACGCTGCTATTCGGGTTCACGGGGCTGACGATTAGTAGAGTAGCAGAGAAGAAGGTGACTCAAAATCAATAGCAATTGATATCGTTAGGGATAATAAGAGTGTTGATTAATATTGATCCCAGTACGGATTGTCACCGAATTGCTCGGCAATAAAATCAATCAAGTAACGACAACGCTGCGACAAAAAACGATTTTTTGGATAAACAGCATAAGCGGTTAGGGTTGGCAATTGATAGTGTTGGAAGACAGGTACAAGCTCGCCCAGCGCCAGTTGTTTATAAGCTATAAAGGTTGGCACAAAGGTAACGCCATGGCCTTTGACTGCCAAATCCACTAAGAACTCACCATTGGTGGCTTTGATTTTGGCATCTATCGTACGATGATGACTTCTGCCTTCAGTATCCACCAAGTTTATACTATTGGTTTGACCGAGACTGTATTGCAACAGCGCATGGTTGTCTAAATCGTCTAGCGTTTCAGGCGTGCCCATTCTTGCTAAGTAATCGGGACTGGCGCAAATCACACAACGAATCAATGCAAGCTGCTTGGCTTGATAGCTAGAATCTTGTAACTCGCCGATTCGAATAGCCAGCTCATAACCTTCTTCAATCAAATCGATACGTCGGTCAGAAAAATCCAGATCGAATCTCAGATTGGGATGTTTATTGGCGTATTTATCAATCACATCGTTCAAGTGCATGAGTCCAAAGGACAACGGCGCTGTCATTTTTAGCGTACCTTCAATACGCATGGGAGCGTCAGTAGCATGCTCATTGACAGCGTCAACCGCACGCAAGATATTGTTCACTTGCTGATAATACTGCTCACCAGCTTGCGTCAATTTAGATTGGCGGGTAGTACGGCTGATTAACTGACTGCCTAAACGCTCTTCCAATTCTTTGAGTCGGCGACTGACGGCTGATTTTGCAATATTTAACTGCTCAGCAGCCTTGGTAATACTACCTGCCTCAACAATGCGTACAAACATCGCCATGTCTTCTAATTGACCCATTATCGATGCCTCATGATTGTTCTTACACCAAGAACTTATATTTGTGATTATTGCTGTTTATCCCATGCTAGTCAACGCCTATAATCGCGCTATTCTCTACTTAGAGACATGATTAAACACACTTTTGGAGTATCATTATGGACAAATTACAGCAATTTAGCGCACCGCTCGGTCGTCTATTATTATCAATCATTTTCATCTTTGCAGGCATTGGTAAAATCACAGATTATGCGACTACTCAAGGCTATATGGAGTCAGTAGGTGTGCCTGGTATGTTATTACCATTGGTAATCGCGTTTGAGGTACTAGGTGGTATCGCTATCTTGCTAGGTTATAAAGCTCGCCCAATCGCTCTCTTGTTTTCCGGGTTTAGCATCGTGTCAGCTATTCTTTTTCATCAGTTCTGGACTGATGAATCACAGATGATCTCATTTATGAAAAACATTTCGATCGCAGGTGGGTTTTTGATGATTCTTGCTCATGGTGCGGGTGCTTACTCAATAGACAATAAGCGATAAACAATCAGTAGCTGAGTTACCTCTTATACGCTTACGAAGAACAATCATGAATGGGTACTTTCAAATAAAGAGCGTCATGAACATTTTCACAGAAAATCTCAACAGCAGACAGTTTTTTATATAAGCATAACTTAAAGTAATTTATATAAAGTTAGCTGTGCTAATATATGTAAAAAATCTATATTACGTTAAAACCGCTCTGATTGTTCTATAAAAAAGAATAGTTAATTGCATTTAGTGTTGTTTATCTATGTAGAATTAATAATTATAATAAGCCTATTGTTTAAATAGATTAATCGATAAGAAGTATATAGAGGATTAATCTGTTGATAGCTAAGGACGAATTATGAAAACAATCTATCATGCAGCAGACTCACGTGGCGATGCCAATCATGGCTGGCTTAAAAGCAGGCATACCTTTAGCTTTGCCAATTATCATAATCCTGAGCGCATGGGCTTTGGTGCCTTACGCGTTATTAATGATGATTTCGTCATTGGCGGTCAAGGGTTTGGTAATCACTCGCACCGTAACATGGAAATTATTAGTATTCCTCTATCCGGCAAGCTCGCTCATGGCGATAGTATCGGCAACGAGGGCGTCATAGAAACTGGTGAAATTCAAGTGATGTCAGCGGGTACAGGCATTACCCATAGTGAAATGAACGGTGACGATGCAGAGGCTGTGAGGTTTTTGCAAATTTGGGTGATACCAAACAAAATGAATGTCGCACCGCGTTATCAGCAAGTGCATATGGGCGATATCATGCGACCTAACGAGTTTAGCCAAGTGCTATCACCTAATGCTGATGATGCAGGTGTTTGGATTCATCAAGATGCTTGGTTTAGCATGGGTGGTTTTGACGAAGGTATATCGCAAACTTACCAGTTACATAATCCTAACAACGGTGTCTACGTATTTGTCCTCAGTGGTGAGGTCGTGATAAATGGCCAAGTCCTGTCTACTCGTGACGGTCTTGGCATTTGGGATATTCAGAACTTTACGATGGACGCAATAGTAGCTAGCCGTGTACTAGTGATGGAAGTACCACTATTTATATAGTCAAGAGCAAAGCACTTCATCAATTAGAATGTTCTTACCAACAATCATTCATATTAAAAATTATTTCCATTAACAACTATTTTACTAACAACGTGGAGAAACACTATGTCAGATTTAACAACACTACAGCAGCTAGCAGAGAAACGTCGTTCTATCTATGCGCTAAGCAACCAGCTACCAGTAGCTAATGACGAAATCGTAAAAATAGTTGAGCATGCTATTTTGCACACGCCATCGTCGTTTAACTCGCAATCTACGCGTATCGTTGTATTGTTTGGCGATGATCATCGTAAGTTGTGGGACATGACCGAAGATACGTTACGCGAAATCGTTGGTGACGAAGAGAAGTTCAAA
The DNA here is from genome assembly GCF_043419765.1 of Psychrobacter nivimaris. Taxonomy (NCBI): domain Bacteria; kingdom Pseudomonadati; phylum Pseudomonadota; class Gammaproteobacteria; order Moraxellales; family Moraxellaceae; genus Psychrobacter; species Psychrobacter nivimaris. The sequence goes on from NZ_JBHOFX010000004.1 coordinate 161,683, forward strand.
TCGACCAAAGAGCGTGTCAATGGTTTCCGTAATGGTGCTGGTACTGTATTGTTTTTCGAAGATCAAGCAGTCGTCAGAGGCATGCAAGAAGCAGCGCCACTATATGCTGACAACTTCCCAATTTGGGCAAGTCAAACCAGCGCCATGCATCAGTATGTTATCTGGACGGCACTCGCCAGTATCGATGTTGGCGCAAACTTACAGCACTACAATCCAGTAATCGATCAAAAAGTAGCTAGCGCTTGGGATATCGATAAAGACTGGACGCTAAATGCACAATTGGTATTTGGAACGATTGAGCAGCCAGCGGGAGAAAAAGCATTTAAGCCAGTCGAAGAGCGTATGAAAGTTTTTGGTGCGTAAGATAGGGTATAGGGTATAGGGTATAGGGTAGTCTATTCTATATAGCCCTAAAAGCTTACGTAAAACAAAAAGCGCCACTCAGTAATTGCTGGGTGGCGTGTTTTATTGGTGACATTATTTTGTTAATGGTCAAGATTGTAGAGGTTATCAATAGCCTACAGCTAAGCTAAATTCCTGCAAAAATTACGCAGAGATTAACGACTATTTACGCTGCATCAAACTGTTAGCCACCCATGCTGGACCGATTAATAAAAACTGTAAATCTTTAAAGAAAGAAGGTTTTTTACCTTCGATTTTATGCCCGATGAATTGTCCAATCCATGCAACGATAAATACCGCTGCCCACGCTTTAAAGCCCCATGGCATCGCTGCCATCACTGACAGACAGATAAGAATAAACATCCCCATCGCTAAAAACAGTGGCGTAGATAAACGTACATAAAACAATAATACCAATGCGCTTAGTACCAAGGTAAACCATACGGATAGTGACATGCCCATACCTAGCAGACTAACAAAGATCGTCGGTACACATAGCCAATGGATTTTTTTATTGACCAAGTTTTGGTGACTGACAGAGTATTCACTAAGCCATTGCTCTAGCGTGCGTTTGGACATTTTTGGTTGACGAGACATACTAACCTCCCTGTTAGTAATTGAAATGAGTAACGGTTATTCGCTAACGGACTCGCTACTAAACTCAATGCGAAGACAATTGTTAATATCAGTTGTAGCACTAATTGCGCCTGTCTACCACGTTATCTGATAGACGGTACAGTCAATTTCACTTGTACTATTGATACTATATCAGCAAGATTTTATTCAAACTTCCAAGGGGTTTTTGTATAAGAGACGCGTTATCCTTGCTCGCTACGATGCCATTCATACAGGCCGATAAAGGCGTTTACTTGATACACCATAGTCTGAATAGCAAAGATATAGTTGCCAGACATGAGGTTCACGATGAGCCAGACAAAGTTGACGATAATCCATAACCACCAGTTAAACGAATAACGCAGAATCATAGCTGCCTGAGCGGTAATAGAAAGCACAAAGGCAATGACGTTAATCCAAAAGAAAGAGATAAATCCCAAAAACAGACTACTATCATCTTCTACGACTGCATAGCCATAGCTTGCTAGTAGATCATTTATCGTGGGAAAAAGGGCAAGACCAATGATAATAAATGCAGCGGTGATTAACCAGACAGCTTTACTCGCTGATTTGGGTATCATGTCGCCATCAGGATCGGTGTGTTTGGACCAATAAAAAATACCGTAAACATGGGTAAAAAAGTTAAATAGTGGAGCAAGCATCAAACCAACTGCACCAGACGTTGCCTGCACGATGACTTCACCTGCGGTTGCTCCCATACCGAAGCCATTGCCCATGACGTTTTTGCGGAATGATAACGAGACCACGCAAACCAAACCAATAAATGAGACCGCCAAATAAAACCAATCAAGCGTGGTATGGTCTGTGGTGAGCCAAAAACCTGCGGACAAGGCCATAACGCCGCAAATAAACCAAATGATAATCCATTGCATCGCCCATTTTCCGGTGATGTTGTCCAATAGCTGAATACGCATCGCTTTTCCCCTAAAGTAAATACTGATATCAATATAGTGCTAACTACCATGCGCTAGTTGAATAACATGTGCTAGTGAATAAATTATTATAAATATGCTTAGGGCGTGTCCTCAATTCAAACGAGTGTCCTCTAAATGGGCTAAAAACAGCTAAATTTTGCCAAACATCGTCAAATAGTTGGTCAATATCTCGATATTATCTGCACTATTTTCCTCGTTTGACGGCAATTTATCTCATTTTCATCACCATTTTTAAAATGAGGACACGCCCTAGTAAGTTTATGATTTTTTGCCATAGATATATTGATCAATCAATAGTAATGCTTGCTGGTAGCGAGCATCATAGTCGGGCTGATCGATCATATGCGGCGCAATATCGTGACGTGCAAAAATATTTATCAAACGCTGCTCAAAGCGTCCACGAGCTTCAGGCGTACCCAAAGATCGCATACCATCATCAACCCATGGTGTATTGTTATCTAACATGATGGTGTGGTCTAAACGAAACTCATCAATACAAGCAGCCACAAAGGGATGCGTGCGACCCTCATACTCTTCACAAAATGCTTGCGTAGTGACAAAGTCAGTATCAACGATGGTGATAGGGGCCGTTGCATTGGCTTTGGCTTCTCGGATTGCCTCAGCATGATCGAGACAAATAGGACCATAATCACTGTACTGTAATCCAACCTCGCTACCACCCAAATCTGTACCGACATACAGACGCCCCATCTCTAAGGCAAAGCTGGCACCATAATAATTGGCAAGCTTATGGACTAGCGTTGTCTTACCTGAGCTTTCACCGCCGACGATAGCGACAGTCTTGGTATAGTCGACGCGCGCTTGCGGATGAAGTGCTGACCAATGGGCAACTGGATCACGCGCAATCGCATAAGAGTCAAATTCAGACTGTAGCGGCGTAGTAACTACTGGCAAAAGCAGCTGCTCTTGTATGTCATTGCGAGTGAGCGGATGGTTTTCCGCCATAAACAATACAGTCTCTGCTGATAGTGATAGTGCGTCCATTAAGCGTTGCAATTTGGCATTACTAGCAGCGACATCGATACTGACATCATCGCTAGTGCTATACAGATGTTCGTGCAGCGGTAGCTCTATCTCATGGGTAGTATGAATATGAATAAATGGCAAGTCGGCACAGGCCATCTGTAGCCAGCGCGCTTTGTCTTGTAGGGTGATGGTAAAATCAGGATGCGGCGATGGATGCGCCATAATGACGATATGCAAAGTTTTGGCTTGTCCTGCTGCATCCAATATGCTGCGCATCTGTCCTAAATGTAGGGGTTCGAAATGTCCAATCATTAATCCAGTATCGTACATAGTTATCCTTATTATTTTTTTATTCTAATCTTAGGGCGTGTCCTCAATTCAATCGATAGTCATCTAAATGGGCTAAAAACAGCTAAATCTTGCCAAACAGCGTCAAATAGCTGACTAATATCTCGATATTATCTGCGCTATTTTCCTTGTTTGACTGCAATTTATCTCATTTTTATCACCATTTTTAAAATGAAGACACGCCCTAGTGTTCCATGTCTATTCCAAAAAATACGGCTAATACTGTCTAAGTTAAATGATCCAAACTAGACATCTATCAAGATCCAAAGTAGATACCTATTAAGAATCGTAATACCAACCACGTTACTTACTTCTAGTATTCTTCGTAAAGGTATTTTTACCTAATAGTTGAGCAGTGTCCTAGTTTTCATAGTAGAACGTCTGAAAACCTAAGTTGCTTATCAGCATAGTATACTTATCAGCATGGTATAAAGGTTTTGGATGATTTGCAGGTGGGTTATTGTAAAAATAAGGTATATCGGACGTACACGGAATCGCAGGTTTTTTAATTGAGGATTCTTTTAATCGAGTAAACTTGGTTAGCTAAAAGATTATTCAGACTATCAAAAGTTTCACTCGATTTTAGCGTTATAAGGCGAGCTTATCTCTTTGATTAAATTAAAAATAACAAGATATGTAAAGCGAAATTGCAAGGTTATAGCAACAAAGTCGGTTTTGAAACATTTTGAAATAACTATTTAAAATCAGGGGCTTGCATGGTGCTATGACAGATTAGGGTAAGCTTGAGTAGCATAAACTCACAAAGTACTGCTATACCTTCAACAGATAAATCCTGAATTATTGATATACTGATTCGTAAGTTAGCAAAGCAAGATAATGTTTTAGCTAAATATGTAAGACAATCAGAAAAATAGAATAAAAAATAAACAAGAATAGAAAATAGAGAGGTATTTGATTTGGCTAAGTTAGCAAAATTACATCGCTCACCAAACAATCGCATGATAGCAGGTGTGATGGGTGGCATTGCAGAATATGCTGGTTGGTCACCAACATGGGTGAGAGTATTATTCGTCATCATTTCATCGTTAAGCGCAGCAGTACCAGGCATTTTGATTTATATCATCCTATGGATAATTATGCCAAAAGCCAATAGTCAGTCCTATCAATAATAAGAGCCTGTCAATAATAGGAGCCTGATAGTTATTTTTAAAATTAGCTTTTTTAGAATTAGGTTTTCTGAATCAGTTAAAGAATTAAGTTTAAGTTAGACGTAGTTGCTAAAAGCAGTAGACCTCCAAAAAATAAAAAGCCTGATCAATCAGGATGCCCAAGATACAATTTTCCTCCTGCCCGAATGCTAGCGCATTTGGGTATTTTTTTATTCATTATATTAGTGCGACTTCTATGATGATTTGCCTGAAAATACGCTATACAACTGAGGTTTTGTGCTCACTATGCAAATTTAGTTGATGTAAATATGGATAAAATAGTCAATTTTTAGTAAGGTGAGCAGGCAGATAGAGTCGTTGCCGAATAGGTCGCGCGAGCGCTATCAGAGATTTATTTAATAATACTCATTTCACAGTGGCTTTACTATGAAAACCGAAACTATGACATCCCAAGCGATAACCCCGATGACACAAGATAAAGACTCTCAACCGATGACTTTTCAAGATTTAATCTTAACTTTGCAAAATTATTGGGCCGATAAAGGCTGCGTGGTATTGCAGCCTTACGACATGGAAGTCGGTGCAGGTACTTTTCATACCGCGACGTTTTTGCGCTCGTTAGGTCCTGAGCGCTGGAATGCGGCTTATGTACAGCCATCACGTCGTCCTACTGACGGGCGCTACGGTGATAATCCGAACCGCCTGCAGCATTATTATCAGTTCCAAGTTGTACTAAAGCCAAATCCACCTAATATCCAAGAGCTGTATTTGGACTCACTACGAGCCATTGGTATTGATCCGTTGGTGCATGATGTGCGCTTTGTAGAAGACAACTGGGAATCGCCAACGCTTGGTGCATGGGGACTTGGTTGGGAGATCTGGCTAAACGGCATGGAAGTCACGCAGTTCACGTACTTCCAGCAAGTCGGCGGTATCGAATGTTTCCCAGTCACTGGTGAAATTACTTACGGACTTGAGCGTTTGGCCATGTATGTACAGGGCGTCGATAGCGTTTATGATTTGGTCTGGGCAGATGGTGAGTTTGGTCGTGTCACGTATGGTGATGTGTTTCATCAAAACGAAGTCGAGCAGTCTACCTATAATTTTGAGCACGCTGATGTGCCAATGATGGGCGAGATGTTTGATTTTTATGAGCAGCAAGCCGACAAATTGGTCGATGCAGGATTGCCGTTGCCAGCTTATGAGATGGTATTAAAAGCATCTCACGCGTTTAACTTGCTTGATGCACGCGGCGCTATTTCAGTGACTGAGCGTCAGCGTTTTATCCTGCGTGTGCGTACGCTTGCTCGTAAGGTTGCTTTTGGTTATGTCGAAGCTCGTGCCAAATTGGGCTTCCCATTGGCTGATGAAGAACATCGCCAAGCCGCGCTTGATAAGTATTTGCCAAAAGAAGACGTGGCAGCAGACAGCTCAGCAAAAGAAACTACCGACACTAACCAATCTACTAACCATAAATAGGAGCATCCCATGAGTACTATTCTATTTGAACTGGGGTGTGAAGAGCTACCTCCAAAGAGCCTAAAACCACTACGTGATGCGCTACAAGCCAGTATCGCTGAGCAATTAACTGCAGCAGATATCACCTTTGATAGTATCAAAGCTTTTGCTGCTCCGCGACGTTTGGCCATTCAGATTCAAGGTATTAGCGATAAGCAGCCTGATCGCACTGAGCAAAAACGCGGACCAGCGATTAAAGCGGCGTTCGATGCAGAGGGTAATCCAACACGTGCGGCCATGGGTTTTGCCAAAGGTTTGGGTATTGAAGCTAGCGAGCTTACAACGATTAATACCGATAAAGGTGACTATGTCGGTTTTGAGCAGACTATCCGTGGTCAAGCGACAACTGAGCTACTGCCTGCTATTTTCCAAACCGCGCTAGATAATTTGCCAATTGCTAAGCGTATGCGCTCAGGTGCTAGCCGCAACGAGTTTGTACGTCCAGTACAGTGGGCAGTATTGATGCAGGATGATACTGTCATTGATGCCACTATTCAGGGTCATCAGACTGGTACGCAAACGCGTGGTCATCGCTTCCACAGCCCTGATTATCACAATATTGCTCATGCCAATGATTATGAGAAATTGCTAGACGGTCTAAAAGTGGTGGCAGATTTCGATAAGCGTCAAATGCTGATCAAAAACCAAGTCAAAGCTTTGGCAGATGAAGTCAATTCTGACGCCATCGTACCGCAAGATTTGTTGGACGAAGTCACCGCATTGGTCGATTTTCCAATTGCGCTACGAGCAAGCTTTGAAGCGCGCTTTTTACAAGTACCGCAAGAAGCGCTTATCTCGACCATGCAAGCGGATCAAAAGTATTTCTGCTTAACTGATAAAACTGGCAAATTGCAGCCATATTTCATTTTTATTACCAATATTGAATCAAAAGATCCTAACCAGATTATCGAAGGTAATGAAAAAGTTGTACGTCCACGTTTGGCTGATGCAGAGTTTTTCTTCTTGCAAGATCAAAAGCAGCCATTGTTTGCGCTTACAGAAAGCCTAAAAAATCGCGTATTCCAAGACAAACTGGGTACGATTTGGGAGAAGTCTGAGCGTATTGCCAAACTGGCAGCATTCATCGCCACGTTGATGCAGCAGCAAGGTCACGATATCAATGTCGATGAAACCGTACGTGCGGGCATTCTATCTAAAGCAGATTTGGCCAGCTCGCTTGTCGGCGAATACCCTGAATTGCAAGGTATCGCAGGGACTTATTATGCACGTCTAAATGACGAGCCAGAAGCGGTCGCCGCCAGTTTAGAAGAGCAGTATCTGCCGAAATTCAGTGGTGATGTATTACCACAGACACCGATTGGCATTTGCTTAGCGTTAGCGGATCGTTTGGATACATTGGTTGGTATTTTTGCGATTGACCAAGCACCGACAGGTTCAAAGGATCCGTTTAGCTTACGTCGTTCTGCTATTGGTATCTTGCGTATTTTGATCGAAAAGCAGTTGCCGATTAATCTGGTAGCGCTCGTTGAGCAAGCGATTAAAGGCTACAGCGATGCTGAAGGTAGTAAGATTGCCAAAATGGGCGATACCTTTACCCAAGTCATGGCATTCTTAAACTCGCGCTATCGTGCAATGTATACAGAGCAGGGCGTTAGCGTCGATACGATTCAAGCAGTGCAAGCGATTAACCCGCATATGCCGCTTGATTTTGATCAGCGTATCCGTGCAGTGCAAGCATTTAGCGAGCTGTCACAAGCGTCGATGTTGGCTGATTCAAACAAACGTGTTGCTAATATATTGGCCAAGTCAGAAGTGAGCGTGGCTGATACAGTCGATGAAGCACTACTGTCTGAATCTGCTGAGCAAAACTTATATGCAAATGTGCAGCAAGCACAGACAGTGGTACAACCATTGCTGGAGCAAGCGGACTATACGCAAGTATTGCAAACGCTGGCTAGCTTAGATGAGCCGTTGACACAGTTCTTCGATCAAGTAATGGTCAATAGTGAAGATGCTGCGCTTAAAAACAATCGCTTGGCATTGCTAAAGCAGGTTCGCGCCTTGTTCTTGACTGTAGCTGATATCAGCGAGCTACAGCTGTAACTCTGCTAAAAGCTGATAGTTACTTTAACTTGATTGTTGTTTTAACTTGACGGTTACTTTTGATAAAAAACCTGGCTTATCGTGGCCAGGTTTTTTGTTGTGCAGTTGGCTGGTTTATTCGTACAGTTATCCAGTAGATAATAACCAGTCAATTAGTACAATCAGCAATTAAACGGTAAAGGCATTGTATTATCGCTATTATTGACGGTAAAATTTATGCTATCAAAACGTCTTAAATAATCTTATTTAATAGATTTCGTTATTTCTCGCGTTTACCCATAATCGAAGGAGCACTACTGTGTTTGCTGTTATTATCGTCATCCTTATTATCTGGGCTTCAATGTGGGCTTTTTATAAGTTTATGTACCCACGTGCGCCTAAAAGCATGATGCCAAAAGAAGGGGATGTGACCACTCCGCGTCAGTGCAATTTCTGTGGCAACAGCTTGGCTGAATATCGCGGCGTACTCGAAACCAAACCAAGTACAGCTACCGATGGCAATGTTAAAGCGAACCAAGAGTTATTCTTTTGCAATTATGAGCATCAGGCAGACTTTCACGCAGGCAAGACCTACACGCCTTATGCATAACTAGACAAATAATTGACCATAAAAAAGCGCCTAACTTTATTGGCTAGGCGCTAGTGTGTTTAATACCGTACGATGCATCTATAGAATAGAATGAGCATCCTTCATAATTTTATTGAGCAATGCCTCAGACTGTTTGTCTTTCTGCAAGCGATCTTCATCACTTCTTTGATTGGCATGGATTTTTTCATATAGGTTCAAGCAGCACAGTACCAGTATGCTTTCTTGACTTAGGCTTGGCGCATCTCTTTTTAGATCGAGCGCATAGTTGTTGATATACGAAACCGCTGACAGTAGCTCTTCTTGCTCATGTACTGGACAAAAGATTGGATAAGTAACCCCAGCAATCGCAATATCAACTTTTTTGATTTGTGGTTCTGGTGCTTTAGGTGTTTTGGTATTAGATTGTGCCATGGCGCTTGATATATTTGATGCTGCTGGTGTCGTTTTTTGCGCTGGCACTGGCGCACTTGTTACTGGCGCACTTGGTGCTTGAGTATTTTTTGGTTGTTTTTCTATCGATTTGCTTTGGTCATCGGTCATGATAAATCCTACAATGTCTGGTCAGTGAAATGAGTGATATCAGATTTTACAAATAGCGTTATGCAGTTTAATAAGCAGTACGTCTTTGCTATCTATTGCAAGAACGCGTTAGCCTTCTGCTTGATCGATACGGGTTAGGCGTTGTAATACGACTTGCGTACGCTCGGCTGCCAATTGGTTCTTCTTTTGTAGTTCACTGTTTTGTTGTTTGATATCGCTATACTGCTGCTTTAGCTCATTATTGTGTTGTTGCAGCTCACTGTTTTGTTGTTGTAATTGGCTGATCTGTTTTTGCAGTTTGTCTTGTTCTTCACCAATCATATGGTGCGCTTCTGCAAGACTCTGATAGCGCTTGTCGAGATCGTTCAGTTGTTTTTTGGCACCGTCACGTTCGTTATGACTGTTATCTAATTTGGTTTTTAATGCGGAAAATTCTTTTGAATCAGTAACAGGATGTTGTTTTAAGCTGCTAAGTTCAGCACTGACAAGCTGATACTGTTTTTTGATGTCGAGTACCATTTTTTCTAATATTCTAAGTTGATCATACATAGTCAGTTTTTATCCTTAACAAGTAAGCGTGAATGAATTTTGTTCGCTGCATTTAATAATGCCATAGGTGACCGCATAATATCTATATCAACAAAGTAATTACAAGCATCAGGCTTTGTCTTTTCACTTTTATTTATCGATGATTTGTCCATGACATTTTATCGCGACTATTTTTATTTTATGAGCAGTAATCAATTACTAGGACATCTATTATGAATGATAATATCTCTGGCTGGAATACTTGGCTGACCGCGTTTGATGATTGGACTGACGTGTCTATCAGCGAAGTGCATGGCATGATGACAGGGCTTATGACGGCTTGTAATGCACCCGACGAAGCAACTTGGGCTAAGGTGTTTGAAGAGCTAAGCTTTGCTCCATTACCGGAGCCTGCATTGACCTTACTGACAGAAGAAGCGGAAGACATCGTTTTTCAGCTAAAAGACAAAGATGATGCCTACGCGTACATGCCGCTCATCCCAGATGATGAACATGATTTATACGAGCGCGTGATGGCGTTGAAACAGTGGGCAAACGGTTTTATGACCGGTTTCGGCATTACTGATTGTGGTTTGACCAGTGAAGAAAACGAGATGCTATCTGATTTGGCTAAGATTGGCGCAATTCGTCTCGAAGATGACGAAGATTTTGAAGGTGGGGAAGAGTCTTATCTTTACATCTATGAATTTGCTCGTATGGTACCTGTAAGCTTTGCCACGCGTAAACGCAAGGCTGTCAAAGATATCGCGCTCATCGCTGGTTTGTCTATCGATGCCAAAACAACCAAAGAGCTACAGGCAGAAGGTAAGCTACCAAAACCAATGCCGCCAGTGGTTGATGTGATGAATCATAACAATCCATCGTAAGTCAGCTCTGACACATCATAGTTCTGAAAATTGTAGTAAGGATATTTTATGATCCAAAATAACAGTAGTAATAGCGATAACGTCAGTAATAGCGATAACGTTGACAGTAGCATCGATGTCCAGCTGAAAAATGCTGAGCATCCTACTCAAAGTCTCGATTGGCTAACACGTCTCATCGCCTTTGATACGGTCAGTCGCCATTCTAATTTGGCTTTGATTAACGATGTAAAGTTGTACTGTGAGCAGTTAGGTTTGACGGTAGATTTGACCTTTAATGAGGCTGAAACTAAAGCCAATTTGTTTGTGACCGTACCAGCTGGTGAAAATGCTGATATCGTGAATAACGGTCTGGTCTTATCAGGCCATACTGACGTTGTGCCTGTCGATGGACAAGCATGGTCTTCAGAGCCGTTTACCGCGACAATACGTGGTGATAAGCTATATGGTCGCGGTGCGTGTGATATGAAGGGCTTTATCGCTTGTGTACTAACGGTATTGCCGCAAGCCGTGCAGTTGTCGAACAGTGGTCAGCTACGTCGTCCGTTGCATTTGGCATTGTCGTTCGATGAAGAGGTTGGCTGCTTGGGTGCGCCATTGATTTTGGCAGACCTAAAAGCACGTGGTATCACACCTGATTATTGTATCGTCGGTGAGCCGACCAATATGGCTATGGTGGTCGCACACAAAGGCATCGCAGTTTATCGCTGCCGTGTACATGGCAAGTCGGCGCATTCTTCATTAATCGCACAGGGTGTCAATGCTATTAGCTACGCTAGCAGATTGGTTGGCTATGTAGATACGCTTGCTGAAGAGCTCAGCGCTCGTGATGATAACGATGCGTTATTTACAGTGCCTTATTCGACATTGTCAGTAGGTACCATCCATGGTGGTACAGCGACCAATATCGTACCCAACTTATGCGAGTTTACTTTTGACTATCGTAACCTGCCGCACATGACGCAAGACGATATACTAGCGCCCATTCGAGCCAAAGTCGCTGAGCTAAATGCCCAAATGCAAGCACGCGCGCCAGAGACTGGTATTGAGCTGATGCAAGAAGAAAGCGTCCCAGCCATGACTGATAGTGATAGCGCTGAGCTACAATCGTTAATCGCTGCGCTGACAGGAGATGATGAGCGTCATAAAGTGGCTTACGCGACTGAAGGCGGTCAGTTTACCAATGCAGGTATCCCAACGATTATCTGTGGCCCTGGTAGTATTGAGCAGGCGCACAAAGCGGATGAGTATGTGGAGCTTAGCGAAATTGAACGCTGTGATGCGTTTTTAAAGAAGCTGTTAGATAGCTGTACGACTCAGCCGTCCATGTAATCGTAATTCTTCAGAAGAATGCGTGTCGGTCTTTTAATAATTTTCTCGAGACTTTTTGATATATAGGTATAAGTGACACCGTCTTAATGGCGGTGTTTATTTTTTAGTCGCATATTTAAGTCGTATAGCCGTTCGTATTAGAACCATTTACACATGACAAAGTAGGGGTGGGTTGATGTCTTGGCATCTGTTTGCAGTGTTTTTCGCAAGTACGTTTTTTATCTCAGCGACCCCTGGTCCTAATATGCTGCTGGCGTTTCAGTATGGCATGAACTATGGCGTCAAACGAACCTTATGGACGCTGGCAGGTCTGAGCCTTGGCTTGTTTGTATTACTGCTATCGACACTGCTTGGATTAGACGTAATCAGTCGCCAGTCACCGTGGCTACTGACCATTATCAAGGCCGTGGGTGCGGTATATTTAATCTATTTGGGTATCAGCTCTTGGCGCGATGCTGGCGACGGTAGCTTGATGAGTGATGCTAAAGAGTTGAGTGCCGAGGTAGCAGCAGACTATGCTGCCACTGACGGCGTACCCAGTACACCACAGCCGCGTTCACTATCTAGTGCTGCTACTAAGATAGCGCCGAGCAATACTACCTTGTTTCGTACTGGTGTTTGGGTATCATTATCTAATCCGAAAGCTATCTTGTTCTTTGCGGCATTTTTTCCTAAGTTTATCAATTTTAGCGCGCCACTATGGCCGCAATATGTCCTATTGACCATCGGCTTGTTTTTGAGTGAAACGATTTGGCAAATCGTATATACGCTAGGTGGCAAAAAGCTGGCAAGCTGGCTTGATGTTGGTAATCGCTTAGCCTGGCTCAATCGTGGTTGTGGGGTGATATTTATAATTATCGCTGCTGCTTTATTGGCTGAAGTGTTAAATAGTTTTATAGCTTAAAAACTACCGATAAGATTTCAAATTAAAGTGATTAATTAAACACACGTTTATTAAATTATTTTCTATACAAGCCAAATTAATTATTGACTTTAATTTTTAAATCGTTATTATTGGCTCATTGATTTACATTGCTTATCTTTCATAATCAATAAATCGTTTCAATTAATCTGCTATTGTCGCCATGATATTAGCCACAACCTATGGAGGAATCATCGTGTCCTATATAACTACCAAGACGTTTTTAAAGATTAAATGTGTAAACCACATGACAGCAATGACACCTTCGAAAAGGTTTGGCTAAATTTTTATATAAGCTATTGAGTGATATCCCATCTATCGATATCAACGAATAGCCTTCTGTATCTACTTGCGCTATCTCTTTTCTAAGTCTACTGTGCCAAATTTGCTCTGCGATCATGCTAAGCTATATTGCGCCTGCTGTTATCTGTTTACCTAACATTTTTCTTTACCGTTGTTGCTAATAAAGCGACTCAGGCTATGATTTAGCTAAAGCTTTTCTATGCGTATACTATTTACGCTGTGGCCGACGGTACTGATCTATATTATCTTTCTTTAAAATGTCCATAATAAATTAACCATGAATTTTTATTGATTTTTTAATTAATAAGAATACGGTTTTTTATTGCCTAAATTTTATAATTTATTAATTTTAGTTCTTATTAGACGTTTCGTTTAATTGAGATAGATAAGTAATGTCTAAAAATTATGAAGACTGGTAATTATAAAAAATGCATGGTTATTAAGATAATAAATGGAAATAACAAATTATGAGCATTCAATTAGTATTAAATGAAAATCGTAAGCAAGGCGTACCCGTCAAGATTTACACCTCGGATGTTGAGCAAGGTGCGATGCAGCAGTTACGCAATTTAGCCCAGCTAGAGTTTGTGCATTCACATATTGCAGTGATGCCCGATGTGCACGTTGGCAAAGGCGCTACAGTCGGCAGCGTGATACCGACCAAGTCAGCCATCATTCCTGCCGCAGTTGGGGTAGACATTGGCTGCGGTATGAACGCAGTACGTTTGTCCCTAACGGCAAGTGATTTGCCTGATAGCTTAAGGTCATTGCGATCGATCGTTGAGCAACAAGTGCCAGTCGGCTTCAATATGCATAAGCAAATCCAAGCCAAGAACTCAACGCTTGATCCACTAGGCAAACGCCTAAAACCGATTACTGATAAACATCCAGGTTTGCTTAAAATGCTTAAAGGTTTTGAGCGTACGTGGGCAAAGCAGTTGGGAACACTCGGCGGTGGCAATCATTTCATTGAGCTGTGCTTGGATGAGAACAATGATGTCTGGGTCATGCTGCATTCTGGCAGTCGCGGCATCGGTAATTGTATCGGTCAGTACTTTATTAACCTTGCCAAAAAAGAACGTCAATCGCGTTTTGGTCATGTACCAGATCGTGATTTGTCTTACTTTGCCGAAGGGTCTGATAGCTTTGCTGATTATGTCGAAGCAGTGAGCTGGGCGCAGGATTACGCGCTTGAGAACCGCCGCGAGATGATGCGCTTAGTGATTAAGTCATTACAGTCGCCACAAGCGGGGTTGCCACGATTTCAGCTGACCAAAGAAGCCATCAATTGTCATCATAACTATGTCAATGAAGAGGTACATTTCGGCGAGCAAGTCTATGTGACGCGTAAAGGTGCCATTAGTGCTTATGCAGGTGAGCTCGGCATTATCCCAGGATCTATGGGTGCCAAGTCCTTTATCGTCCGTGGTCTAGGCGCGGCAGAGTCGTTTTGTTCTTGCTCACATGGGGCAGGGCGACAAATGAGCCGTGGTAAAGCGATACGCGCGTTCACCATTGATGAGCTAAAAGCGCAAACCGATGGTGTCGAATGTCGCAAAGACAAAGGCGTCATCGATGAGATACCCGGCGCTTATAAAGACATTGATGAAGTCATGGCCAATCAAACTGACTTGGTTGAAGTGGTGCATACGTTGAAGCAGGTCATGTGTATTAAAGGTTAGAGAGTAAAACCATAGCGAGTCACGACGGTGTCAATCGAGCTAAATGTACTAAGTGTACTATTTGCGCTCGATTTCTTCACTAAGATGATTTTCGGTATTGGTATCTCAAGAAAATCAAAGAACAGGTAACAATATGAGCTTAAAACAAACCTTAAAAAAGGCCAAACAAATTGAACGGCAGCTAGAAAAAAAAGCTGAGACAGGTGTGCAACACTCGCTAGGCACAGTCAAGCCGCGCAACTATTTGGCACTGGATCCACTATTAAGAAAAGGTGGTATTCATGAAAAAGAAGATATCGATATCGTCCGCAAAAAACGTCGCCGCGAGACCAAGCAGCAGTTACGGAAAACAGATTGGTTATCAGAATAGTGATGATTAACATTCACTCACAAAAAAGCCGTTCGCTATTATAGTGAACGGCTTTTTTATTCTTACTCAAACTTATAATTTAACCATTGTTACCTTAACCACTAGGCCAATACTTCGATTAGCTCACCTTTCACCATGTGCGGACTGACGAAATCAGTAATACGTACGCTTACAAGTTTACCCAACAGCTCATCCATTTTCTCAACATCATGAGGGAACATAACGGTACGAGTATTATCTGCCGTACCGATTAAGCAATCAGGATGACGGTTGGCGACTTGTTCAACCAAGACGCGAGTCGTAGTGCCGACCATTTCATGAGTTTTGGCAAGCGTTGAGTCAATGATGACTTTCTGGAATTCAGCCAAGCGAGCTTTCTTGGTGGTGAAGCTTACATCATCTGGCAACTCAGCGGCTGGCGTACCTGGTCGCTTAGAATAGATAAAGCTATAAGAGTGATCGAAGTTCAACTCTTTCGCCAAGTTTAAGGTATCTTGGAAGTCTTGATCGGTCTCACCTGGGAAGCCAATGATAAAGTCACTCGACAAGTGAATATCTGGACGAATGGCCTTTAGCTTATTAATCTGATTGATATAAACATCAATCGTATGGTTGCGCTTCATCGCTGCCAAGATAGCGTTTGAGCCACTTTGAACCGGTAGATGTAAGTGCGATACTAGCTCTGGCAATTGTGCATAGGCATCAATGATGTCATCAGTGAACTCTAGCGGATGGCTGGTCGTATAGCGAATACGCTCGACACCGTCGACATGCGAGACATAATGCAATAGCTCAGCGAAACGGCAAATGCTGCCATCGTCTTTTTCGCCACGATAGCCGTTGACGTTTTGACCCAATAGGTTGATTTCACGGATACCTTGAGCGGCAAGGCTGTCAATCTCAGCCAATACGTCATCAAGTGGACGTGATAATTCTTCACCGCGCGTATAAGGCACCACGCAAAATGAGCAATACTTTGAGCAGCCTTCCATAATAGAGACAAATGCTTTGTAGCCTTCTACTCTTGGCTCTGGCAAAAAGTCAAACTTTTCGATGCTAGGGAATGACACGTCAATTGTGCCAATACGGTTTTTAGGCGCGATTTCACGTTGCTCATTTGATTGATCGTATAGCTCTGGCAGGCGATGCAAGGTTTGCGGGCCAAATACCATATCGACATAAGGCGCACGCTTTTGAATATTATCGCCTTCTTGTGAAGCGACGCAGCCACCAACGCCAATGACAAGGTCAGGGCGTTTTTCTTTTAGTTTGCGCCAGCGGCCCAATTCTGAAAAGACTTTTTCTTGCGCTTTTTCGCGGATAGAGCAGGTATTCATTAACAATACGTCGGCCTCATCGATATCATGAGTCACTTCCATACCATGCGAATCGCCGAGCACGTCTAGCATTTTGCCAGAGTCATAGACATTCATCTGACAGCCTTGGGTCGTGACAAAGACCTTTTTTGTCGCTGCTTTTTCGACGGGTGCTTGGACTGAACTTGCTTCTTTGAGTGCAGTGACAGCACGTGCGGTGACAGTCGTCTCAGCAACAGCATCGTCATCGATGCGGGGATTGAATACAGTAACACTCATAAGGATAAGTCCATGATTGACCAAAAATATAGCGGAGTAGCCGATTAACAGGTGGCGTATTTTATCACAACCCTGTGCCAATGTGAAAAATTAGCACGAGCGATAGCTCCTCAATATGATAAATAATTCATAGCAGTATCAATTATTTACTGTCGTTCATATTACTATTCATAAAAACTGCGGCTCGTTATCACTTCTATGTTACACCGTGCTGTCCTATTTATTAACAAAAGGTAAAGGAGATAGTTGAAAGCACAATGAGTATAGTATGATGATTGCTATACCCTTGGCGGTACTTAGCGAACCGTTATTCACATATTTGTAGAGATATCATAAAGAGAGTCAGTATGACAAAGTTGCGTGTTGCGCATAGCATCAAGGATGAAGAGTCTATCAGTCAAAAACACGCGTCAAAGCGAATCACAGTAGGTACGCTACGGTTGAGCGCGTTGAGCGTGGCAACAGCGGTCAGTGCACTTGGTGTGTCACAAGTCGCTTGTGCCGAGTTGACATGGGGCGATGAGGAAAGCTACCAACAAGAAAGTAACTATCAACAAGATTATCAGAAAGACAGTAGTATTGACTCATTTATGGCAGCCGCTATCGCCGCAGATCGTGGTGATGTGAGTGCGCTCTATAATTATGAGCAGGTCATGAGTGGCGGCTTGTTTGCGATGTATCCCACTTATTGGCGTATGAATCTAGACCTCAATTCACAGAGTTCAGCAGCTGTCTCGCAGTTTGTGCGTCAGTATCCAGATACGGTTATGGCTGAGAAATTGGTGGCTGATTTTGCGGAGACCAAAGCGGGGTCGAATGATTATGCCTCGGTTAGACAGGTAGCCAATTTGATTACCAATGCGGATGCCAGTGAGCGCTGTGCGGTTGCGCTTGGGTTCAATAATGGTGGTGACACCATGCGTGCTATGGCAGCCAAATCTGATGTGTGGCTGACCACCAAAAAGCAACCAGCATTGTGCGATCAGCTAGCGATGGAGATGAACAACAACGCGCTAATTAGTAATCAAGATCGTGCGGCTCGTCTCAAGCGTATGCTACGTAAAGGCAAGACTGGTGATATTATGGCATTGTCCTCACGTCTTGGTACGCCAATTGCTTATTCGGCGCTCAGTGAAATTCAGCTAAATCCGTCTTCTTTCTTTAGCCGTTTTGGTCGTGAGCCTGCAAGCCAAACCAATCAATACCTATATATGTATGCAATCGGCCGTATGGCTGATAAGTCTTATCGTGAGGCGGCGCTACAGTTAGACTTTGATATCAAACAAGACAATCAGCGCGCGGTCAGATTGTTGAATGACGAAACCCGACGCTATGCTTATCGTACGCTTGGCGTACAGCGTATGAATCACAACACTGACGATGGGTTTAACGCTGAAGCAGTCGATTGGTTCCGCAACAGTTTGGACAATGACTTTAATTTTGAAGAAGCTGAAGATTACGCTATGGCGGCGATTCGCTTCGGTCGTTGGGATGATGTGGTAGAAGCTATCTCAAAAATGGATGGCGAAACGCAAAAAGAAGCCCAGTGGCAGTATTGGCTAGCTCGTGCGTATGAGCAGTCAAGCGATAGTAGCAAGCGTAATACGTCCAAAAAAATGTATCAGAACCTAGCAAAGAGTAATGACTACTATGGTTTGATGGCAAAAGATAAAATAGGGCAGCGTTTCGATGCCAGCCGTTTAGGTGGTAGTAATTTGCCTAATGTTAGTACTGCTGACCGCGCGCGTGTCATGCAAGACGCTAACTTCGCTCGTGCGTTTGCGTTATACAACTCTGAGGCTAGTCGTGCTTATGCCAATCGCGAGTGGAACTGGGCGGTGAAGCAAGCTCGTGATAATCGTGATGACAATTTGATTATTGCCGCTGCTCGTCAAGCCTATGATATGGGCTGGCTCGATCGAGCGATTTATGCGGTTGATAATACTGATAGGGTGGATAGCTTAGCACTCTCGCATCCAATGCCGCATCAAAGCGCAGTCGTACGTTATAGTGAGGCAGCAGGTATTGATCCAGCATGGGCGTACGGTATTATGCGTCAAGAAAGCCGTTTCGTATCTTCTGCGCGCTCAAACGTAGGCGCGAGTGGACTGATGCAAGTCATGCCTGATACCGCAAAATATATCGCTCGTAACCTAGGCGAGACGTATAGTGCGAGCCGTGCCAATAGCGGTGATACCAATATCCGCTATGGTACGTGGTATATGGGTGATATTTTGGGCAAACTCAATTATCAGCCAGTATTGGCAACCGCAGGCTATAATGCTGGACCTAATAATGCCAAACGCTGGCAGCCAGTTTATGGCTCACTTGCTGCAGATCAGTATGTAGAGTCGATTGCATTTCCTGAGACACGTAACTATGTCAAACACGTGATGGAAAACGCCACTATCTACAGCAGTCTATTGGGTCGTGGTCAGCCGATTACTCAGCGTATGGGTACGGTGCCAGCTGGCTTTTAATCACTGAACTTGCATTTGATAAACCACTAATGATTTATTGTTAGTGGTTTATTTTTATCTACTGATTTGCTTTGTCAATTGATCAACTCTGATTTGCCCAAGCAGCACTCATCTAGCTAAAATAAATTTCATATTTTTTATCCTTCAGTACTTTATAAACATTTATCGAGCTTCCTGACGATGTCGTCAACGTTTACGTTTTTGCTATAGATTAAAAAAAACGTTTTGTTACCATTGCCTTAATGGGAAACCCTATTTTTCAGTCTTGTTCTTAGGTCAATACGTGTTTTATGTATCGCGTCTAATGATTTAAGTTATAGCCTATGTCTTATCATTGCTAACTAACTGCCTTCAGTCCTATGATCAAAAAATATTTTAGTCTGTCTACGTCGCCAAAAACCAAATATTCGTTATCTAATCGGATATGCTTTTTATCGAAGGCAAATACAAAGACAGATACAAACCTGAGCAACAAGGCTGCTAACTCTATGATGCGATTGCGTGCAGGTTTGGCTAGCAAACACCGTGTAGGTAGTACTAAAGCAACGATGAGCTTCGGCGCTTTAATACTTATACAAGGCGTTATACTGCTACCAGCACAGGCGGCTAGCACGGTTAAGACTGGTCAGCGCGTATTGATGATTGAGATGACCCCAGCATTATGTAATATGCAGCCAACGCGGGCACGTATGCGTCAGTGTTTAGAAGGGTATTCATTGACCGTATCTGGTCTGGATATGGGATATGGCGAGCGCTGCGGTCGTGGTAGTGAGCCACGTCTCACACCGCTACAACTAAAAGTCGTTAACCGAATCATGCCTGACACAACGGTACGTAGCCAAACGTGGCAACGTTACGGAGCCTGTAGTCCGCTTAGCGCTAGCAGTTACTTTCGGCAGATTACTAACTATGCAGGTGGATTAAAGCTACCGAATGAGCTAAATACGGGTAATAGTTATACCGTTTCCAAATCACGATTTATCAGTCAAATGACCCGTCTCAATAGTGGTATGTCATCAAACAGTGTGGATCTCATCTGTCAAGAAGGCAGCCGTCGCCAATCGATACTTACTGATATACACGTGTGTTATGAAGGTAGTGATTTTGGGACTTGTCATGACGTTATAGACAGCTGTGGCAGTAAATTTATCATTTCAGGTGGACGATAGCCTTTACTTAGTTACCTGCTCAAACTTCTTTTTTGATACCATTTTTCATTTCACTTAGCCCAACTTAATAGTGCAAATTGCCTATTTTGACCATTGTATCTACGTATAATACAGTGAAAATATGCTTTAGTTATCATGTACTGAAACCCTCTAGCGCTTTATTCGTAAGCGCTTAGCCTCTATAGAGCTCCTCTCGTATAAAATGTAACAATATAATCCCTGACGGGTCTATGACTGTATCTAGACGGTCACTGCGATGAAGTGCTACACTAGCTCTCGGTTTATACATGCTGCTATGCGGCAAACAAGTCGATATCTAAAATGATAATCGTTCATTAGAATTATCTAATAATTAATTAGGGAGTATTCAATGTCAATGAAACAGCCTTTACGTGTTGCCGTCACTGGTGCCGCTGGTAATATCAGCTACGCGATGCTATTTCGTATTGCATCTGGCGAGATGCTAGGTAAAGATCAGCCAGTTATTTTGCAATTACTTGAAATTACGCCAGCTCTTGACGCCCTAAAGGGTGTGGTCATGGAACTAGAAGACTGTGCATTCCCATTGTTGGCTGGTATCGTCCAAACTGACGATGCTAACGTCGCATTCAAAGATATCGATTATGCTTTACTGGTTGGTGCACGTCCTCGTGGCCCAGGTATGGAGCGTAAAGATTTGCTAGAAGCCAACGCTGCGATTTTCTCAGCACAAGGTAAAGCATTGAACGAAGTCGCTAGCCGTGATGTAAAAGTATTGGTAGTCGGTAACCCTGCCAACACGAACGCACTTATCGCTCAGCGTAATGCACCAGATCTTGATCCACGCAACTTCACTGCAATGACTCGTCTAGACCATAACCGTGCTATGGCACAGTTGGCTGGCAAGACTGACAGCACTGTAAATGACGTGAAGAAAATGATCATCTGGGGCAACCATTCGTCAACTCAGTATCCAGATCTAACCGCTTGTACAGTAAACGGCAAGCCTGCGCTAGATTTAGTTGATCGTGAATGGTACGAAGCGACTTATATCCCAGAAGTACAACAGCGCGGTGCTGCGATCATTAAAGCTCGCGGTGCATCATCTGCCGCTTCTGCTGCCAACGCTGCTATCGCACACATGCGTACGTGGGCGCTAGGTACTGATGAAAACGATTGGGTATCTATGGGCGTTTACTCAAACGGCGAATATGGTATTGCTGAAGGTTTGATCTACTCATTCCCATGCACATGCACTAACGGCGACTGGTCTATCGTAGACGGCGTTGATGTATCATCAGACTTCTCGAAAGAGAAAATGGCTGCCACTGAGCAAGAGCTTAGTGAAGAGCGTGATGCAGTAGCACATTTACTACCGTAAATCTAAGCTGCTATCCAGTAAGCTATGATGTAAGTAGTAAAGATAAGTAGTACAAAAAAGCCCTCTTAAATATGAGGGCTTTTTTTATGTCTATAAGAAATAGGCAGATGAGAGCAATTTAATCATCATTTTGAACGAATAAAATCAGTTTACCGTTAATACAATTGATAACGTTAGATAAACGTTGATTAACAGCTATTAAAATAAAGCTTGCTACAATGAATGTGTCAATTTGAATAATAAGCACATTAAACAATAAGTACGAATAAGTACGACCATATTCGTACCATTTAAGGAGAAAATTATGTTGGGTGAACCAGAATATAGTATGAATGAGTTATTTGCTCAGTTAGGTCTAGACAGCTCTGATGAAGCAATTGATAATTTTATCGCAGCAAATCAATTAGCTAGCGAAGAAAAACTGACAGAGGCTAGCATTTGGACGGATAATCAGCGTATGTTCCTGCAGGAAGAATGGCAAAAAGATGCAGCATGGGTAGAAACCATCGACGAGCTAAATGTCCGTTTGCATCCTGACGCATAAAGACTTATAAGCATATTTAAAGAACCCCGTGATAGTCTTAATATCGCGGGGTTTTTTATATCTGGAGGAACACTAAACCTTAAATTTGCTTGTCGCGCCACTCAAGTAAGTCTGCAACATCTTGATGAATACCCGCTTTTAATGCTTCTATTCCATCATAGCGACGCTCACCGTGCAAAAAGTGTAGGAAACGTACGTGTAAGTTCAATCCGTATAAATCAGCTTGCAACTGTGGAAAGTGGACTTCTAGTCGCCAGTCATCACCTTTATCAACAGAAGGTCTTTTACCAATATTAGCCGTGCCGAACAAACTATGCGGACGCAATCCGGCAACACCTGTATGACCGTCGGTGGCAAGCGCAGTCAAACCATCAGCGATCACATTACCATTGTCATCTAAGCTCACCACATCGACTGCAAAAATACCATGCAGGGCAGGCTTTATTCGTTGCAAATCGATATTTGCGGTAGGAAAGTCTATTGTTCGACCTATCTGGTCGCCGCGCACAACCACTCCTGTGATTGCATAGTCACGACCAAGCAACCGGTTGGCCGCCTGAAGGTCACCTGCCAATAGTAAATCACGAACGCGAGTAGAGCTGATACGGGCAGCGTCGTTATCGGTCGTATCAATACTGTCGCTATCAGTACTACTATCAGTAACCGTATGCAGGTTGGTCACATCCAAACCATAATCACGCAAAAACTGACTGTCGCCAGTACGATCATGGCCGAAGCGAAAGTCATCACCCAGCACCAACGCTTTTACATTCAAACGCTTGGCTAATATATCGGCAAAAGCTTGTGCTGATAGCGAGCGAAATTCTGTATCAAAACCTGCTACGATCAATGTTTCAACACCATATTCTGCTAGCAGTGCTTGCTTCTCTGCCAGATTGGTCAAACGTGCAGGCGCTTTAGCAGGTGCAAAAAACTCGCGTGGCTGCGGCTCAAATATCATGACCGCTGCACCCAAATCTTGGGTATGCGCAATCTCACGAACTTGGGCTAGCATGGCTTGATGACCAAGGTGCACACCGTCAAAATTACCGATAGTGAGCACGCAAGATGCCAACTCTACTGGGACAGTGTCCGTAGATGAGGTGTGTGGCGACGAAATCAGTTGCTCAAGAAAATAGGTTTTCATAAGTTTTCAGCTATGATGAGACCAAATAAAAAACGAAAAAACACATCTATGCTTAAAATTGATGTGTCTAAAACCAGCCATTATAAAGTAAAATAGCCACACTAACATCCTATAGTCTACGTGTAATGCAAGTATGGCGCATAGGGTGGCTATTCTTTATTGCCAATGATGCTAATACCAACCCTAACAACAATCTCGACAACGATGGAGATCTTATGTCTGCTGCTGCCTTAAATACTATACCAACCGACCTATCGACATATCAGCTTACCGATCAGTTCGTTGTGCAGCGTGCAAGTAAAGAAGATTTACCAGAAGTTTTAGCCATTTATAATCAAAGCATACCGGGCAAACAAGCAACAGCCAATCTTGCATTGGTTACGCTAGAGGAGCGTGCTGCTTGGTTTAATGAACATTTGGATAGCACAACCAGACCGATATATGTGGTCAAAGTACTACCATCAGATGATGGAGCTCAGACAAAGGCGCCAATAGTCGCATGGGGCAGCTTCAGCGATTTGTACGCGCGTACGGCCTATCACATTAGTACCGAGATTAGCATTTATCTAAATCAAGATTATCAAGGCAAAGGGTTAGGCAGTTTGCTGACTCGTTGGATGTTGACGCAAGCACCAAGCCTAGGTATTCGAAATATCATCGCCCTCGTCTTTGCTCACAACCATCCAAGCTTAGGATTGTTCCGTAAGCTTGGCTTTGAGCAATGGGGTTATATGCCCGAAGTCTGCGATATGGAAGGGTTTATCGCTGATGTTGTGATGCTTGGTAAATCAGTGACATCAGACGATATCTCAGATAAAGCGTCTGAAACAATTTAGCTTAAAACGCTCTAACCTAAAATCTTCCATTGACCTTCTATCTTCTGTAGCTGGTAGGTCAGTGGTGCAGGTTCGCTCTGTCCTTTTAGCATCAGCTCGCCAGTGATGGTGGCACGAGTTTTATCATCATTATATTTGGTATCAGTAATCGTAACGCCATCCACCGTTTGCTGAAACGCAGACTGGGTATTGGCAAGCTCTTCTTCGAAGTTTGCCATATCGACTTGGTAGTATGATGCTGCATCCTTCACGTCACCGTAATATAAACTGTTTAGGGCTTGCTTGACAGTATCCTCTGGCGTACCGGCTTGAGTCGGATTGGTCACTAGGCTTTTCTGTTTAGGCGCATCGGTAACTGGATTAATATTGTTACTATCAATCGCTGTCTTATCTTCAGTGCCATCTGTAATTTTGCCTGTTTCGCTAGCACTGTCATCGGTCATTGCTTGGTCAGTCGTATCATTGTCTAATGTGATGTCTTCTGAGGTATCCACAGTCGCTACCACATCTTCATTATCGGTAGCAGTTTCAGCCGACTCATTATTGCTACAACCGCTAATAAGTAATCCAGTGCTTAGTACACCAGTTGCTAGCAAAATTGGTAAGCGCTGAAAGATTGGCTGTTTCGTTGTCATATTAAACCTCAAATGTCATTTATTCATTAGTGATCTATTATGACAATTATTCGCAGCGCGCATTGTCATTTCTCATAACAGGCTTGTTTTGGTTTCGTAAGCCTGCCATAAGTTTGCTTATACTTTGTCCTAACCGTGCTTTAGCTGACGCGGACGGAACCCTGTCGCTAGCAATACCACACCGTAAACCAGCGCTCCGACGGCACACATAATAATCAGCGCGACGATACGCTGCCACTGAGCCTCATCGGTAGGGAAGTAAGGGAGCATAAAATAAAGCACGCCAATCATAGAGCCAGTCGAGATAGCAAACTGCGTAAACAGCTTTTTCCAATGCGGACCGAAACGGAAAATATCACGCTTATGTAAGAAGTAATATAGCAAGCCTGCGTTTACAAAAGCAGCGCCAGTCGTAGCCAATGCCAGACCACCATGTAAGGGTATCTCTAAGAAATAGAATATCCCGATAAAAATAACGCTAAAGATCATATTGGCGATGACAGAGATGATGCCGATTTTGACAGGGGTTCTAGTGTCTTGCCGCGCAAAGAATGCAGGAGCAAATATCTTAATGAGCATAAATCCTAAGATACCACCTGCCATACTACGTAGAGCCAGTGAGCTCATTTGAGCGTCACGTAAGGTAAACTCACCGCGTAAAAACAGCGCTTGCATCAGTACATCTGCCAGTACAAATAAGGCAGCCGAGGCAGGCACACCGACCAAGATGATAAGACGTGCTGCCCAGTCGATGGTCTTTTTGAAACTGACGTCGTCTTTTTGAGCTTCACTTTTTGATAGGCTTGGTAAGATGACGGTACCAATCGCCACACCAATCAGACCCAACGGCAGCTCGCTCATACGTTCAGCTGCATAGAGCCAAGAGACGGAACCGCCAATCATCAATGAGGCAAAGATAGTGTTCAACAGTAAATTGATCTGAGTGACAGAAACACCAAAGATAGCAGGTAACATCAATTTTAAAATTCGACGAACGCCTTCGTGCTGAAAATCAATCTTTGGCGCGACAAGCAGCTTTTGTTGCCAGAGTTGCGGCAGTTGAATCAAGAACTGTAGCAAACCTGCGATGGCGACTGCATAGCCGAGTGCCATAATAGGCGTATCAAACATTGGCGCAAAAATCAGTGCGCCACCAATCATACACAGGTTCAATAACACGGGCGCAAAGGCGGGCGCGGCGAAACGACCGTAGCTTTGCAAAATGCCACTGGCAAAAGCTGTCATAGAAATGAATAGCAAATACGGAAAGGTAAGACGCAGTAACTCAGCGGTGATGGCAAACTTGTTGGGTTGATCGGCAAACCCAGGGGCAAACAACGTCACCACCCAAGGTGCGATTAAGATGACCACTACCGTAAGCATCGATAGCACTAGCAACAATGCGCCCGAGGTACGACTGACCAAAATCTGCACTTGTTGTAAGCTGTATTTTTCCTTGTACTCAGATAGCACAGGAACGAATGCTTGGCTAAACGCACCCTCCGCAAACAGTCGTCGTAAGAAGTTTGGGATTTTGAAGGCGACCAAAAAGGCATCCATCAAACCACCTGCACCAAAAACCCCTAGCAATACAACATCACGTACCAAACCTAAAATACGCGATAACATGGTCATACTACTGACCACCATGGTTGAACGAAATAACCGACTTTTTGCCATGAGAACCTATCTTGCTAAGTTGTATATTGAGTTATGTGCCGATGTGATATGGATGAAAAACTGACGAATTATATCACTTTCACCATTGAGATAAATGGATTGAGTGTGGAAATCACTTATGTGACGGTGCATCGTTTTTCGTTGCATCAGTAACTAACTGGCGCAACCTTGCCCATTCAAAATAATCACCAGGGTCAGTCTTACGCCCAGGCGCGATATCGCTATGGCCTGTCAAGTGGCGACGTGTTTTGGGATAGGCCTTATAGATGGCGGCAATTACGTCGGCTAGCTTCTTATATTGAGCAGAGGTGAAGGACACAAAATCCGACCCTTCAAGCTCAATGCCAATGCTATAATCATTACATTCAGGTCGACCTAAGTAGCTAGACCGTCCAGCATGCCACGCCCGTTCGTTGAAATTGACAAACTGAGTGATAGCACCATCACGTTCGATAAGTAAATGCGCTGATACTTCTGCGCCTTTGATTGTTTGAAAATAAGGATGAGCATCCCAGTCCAATTGATTGGTAAATAATGCTTTCACGTAATGCGTACCGTTAGTGTCGCAGGCACCAAATTCATTCGGTGGTAGGCTGATATTGTGTACGACGATGGCGTCAATACTTAAACCTTTTGGCCTTACATTGTAATTGGGTGAGGCTAGCCAAGTGGCTGCTGATAGTAGACCATCTTTGATGGACATTGGTGAGGTAGATGCTGAGTTTGGTGATAATACGGGCATAATACTCTCTTTTTATACTAGTATTGATAATGGTGTGATAGATAATCTATCTAAATAGCTAAACGATAGTGGGCGACGTGTTTGGTTTTTTGACCCAGAAACTTTAATAACGCTGATAGCGTATGAATAATAACGTGCGAGATTTTAACTCATGTCTATAAAACTGACGTCCATACCTATCGATTGTACGCTAATGACCATTGGCCTGCGAGCACGTCTGCCATTAGCTGTAGCAGGGTTATTGCTCTCGGCTCAAACACAGGCGTTTTTACCAACGCCGCTCTCTGTCCTTGAATCAGATACATTGTCACCTGAGGCATCTAGCATAGCACCTACTAGCACAGCACCTACTTATTCTAATTCAAATGCATTATCCGAGCCGGATAATATTAATAGTGCTGAACCTAATATTCAAAATAGTACTTTATCTGAATCAGGCTTAGCGACAGAACAGCTATTATCGAGATGGCGTCAACAAGTAAAAACAGGCAAGTTGGCACAGCATACAACATGGCGACGCTTGTTGTATTTTTACGATGATAAAAACAGTGTATTCAGCAAAAAGAAAACCGAGAGTTTGGTTGATGATCCGAGCTTTTTTTTAAGTAAAAATGGTCAACGAGATTCAGGTGCAGAGTTAGATGCGATGCTTGTGGCACTCGCAAAAGAGTTGGCATCATCATCAGCGACTGATAACGACGAAGCAAGAACTGTTACCAATGATAATTCTGTCTTATGCCGTTTCCCAGCGCGAGTACAATGGCTGACTGATACGTTGAATATTGACGACACAACGATACAAGTTGATTGTCCAGAGCTGGATGAGTGGATGTCGACATTAGCGCCTGAGCAGCTATCTATCATGTTTGCGCAGGAATATTTGGACAATCCGCTCTCTGCGTTTGCTCATACGCTGTTACGCATTGACTCAAAAGCGAGTATCGCCGATCCAAACCAAATTGATAAGGCTTATGCGCTGAACTATACGGTAGACGGTGATCCAAACGACAGTTTTCCAGTCTATGCTACTAAGTCAATGATTGGTAGTTACAACAGCGCTATCGAAATTGATCCTTATCCAGAGATGCTAGCGAAATACCTGCAAGATGATGAACGTGATACGTGGACATATCAGTTGAGTCTGACGCCAGCGGAAGTGCAGCAGATTATGCGTCACGTTTGGGAAACCAAAGCATTAAAGATGCCGTATTACTTTACCACGGACAATTGTGCTTCTGAGATTCTGCGTCTTATTGATGTGGTCCGTCCGCAGCAAAACTTACTGAGCCAACTGTCTTACGCCGTCGTGCCTTCTGACGTGATTCAGTTATTAAATGACGAGCAGTTGCTGGCAAGTAAAACTTATACGCCTGCTGATAATACCTTACGTCAAAATCAGCTAAATGAGGAAAAACAACAGCGCGCGCAGTTGGGCTATCATAATAGCGCCAAACAAACCGTGAATGAGATTAAGTCTGCGCAGCTCAACCCTGTATCGAGCATGTCAGCTGATGGGCAAACACTACTCAAGCGTCAAATCGACGTATCGGATAATAATCCGATAGACAGGCATCCGCTACAACTGGGTACGATAGGTATAGGGCAGCGTGGCGATGATGATTATATGGATATTGGGTTTCGAGCGGGGTTTCATGATACGCTTGACCACGCCTCAGGGTATCCACAATTCTTTAATTTAGAAGGGCTGGCTGCGACATTACGACTGTATGACACAGATAACAATAAACCCAATCAGCCAGACAGTGTGGTCTTGCAAAACGTCACGTTGATTCGTGGCCGCTCTTTTAACCCTGTTAATGCTGCCAAAAAAGGCAATACTTGGGGCGCCAGTATCGAGGCGATGCGAGTGAACGATGGATCGCAAGAGGCAGGTACGGATCATTTAGTCGGTAGTGTGGGTTACGAGAAAGGCTGGTCATGGGCATTTGGTACACCAGTTGCAGGTACTGGTGAGATGCCGCCGCAACTGTGCTATACGTTTTTGGCAGGTACAGGGCAAGTAGGACGCGGTATCAATAAAGGCTTTCGTCTAGGTGCAGGTATCAATGCAGGTTGCCGTTATCAGATTAACAATCAGTTACGCGCGCAAGCTGAATTGCAATTGCCATATTGGTATCATGGCAACAGCGATGAATCCAACGTTCGTGGTCATTATTGGCAACCAATCTCAAGCCTAGGTCTGCAATACGACCTTGATAAAAAACAAGCCCTACGTATCAATGCAAATTACGAATGGCAAGAACGTATCGATGCCAATGATGATATACAGCTATCGTACAGACGATACTTTTAGTCACTGATTTAGATATTGGTTTAGACACTGATTTAGCCGTTGATTTAGGCATTAATTTAAACAAAACGGCTTCTAAGCGCTGTAATGGTTGTATAAAGGAAGTTGTATAAAGGAAAACATGCTTTATGAGTACGCAAAATTTACTAATTATTGGTCAAGGTGCTATCGGCCTGCCAGTAACCAATAAACTTGCCCAAGATGGCTATTGTGTGACTGGGCTGGCTCGTAGTGAGCGCCACCATTATGATTTGATAGATAGCGCAGATTTTCTGCAGGCTGATGCGTTGACGCTGACGGCTGAGCAGCTACAAGCGTTTACTCATATTGCGATTATCGTCACCCCTGACGAGTACTCGACCAGCGGTTATCACGACAGTTATCTAGCGATTAATCAGCATTTAGCAACGCTTGCTCCACAGCTCACCAAACTTGAACGTGTGGTATTTATTTCTTCTACTGGTGTCTATGGTCAGGACAATGGCGAGTGGATTGATGAGCATACTGCACCTATTACGCCTGCGCGTGAAGCCTCGAAATTCATATTGCAAGCAGAACAAGCGCTGCAACAAGGCTTCGGTGATAAAGCCATTATTATTCGCCCCAGTGGTATCTATGGGCGCGAGCGCTTAATGCGACTACGTAAGGCTCGTGAACCAAATAAAGATCCAGTCCCAGCTGAGCATTGGAGCAACCGTATTATGGATCGCGACTTGGTCAATATCATCACTAAAGTGTTGACGATAGAAACACCAGAGTCTGTCTATCTAGCAACGGACTATCGACCTGTTACTACGTTTGAGCTAGGGGTTTGGCTTAGTGAGCAGGTTGGCGAGACACCTCCTACTATTGATAATACAAAAACCTCAGTGACAGGAAAACGCTTGCACAGCAACATTCCGTTAGCTTGGCTTGATTATGCTGATTGGCAGACAGGCTACCGAGATATTTTAAATCATCAAGAGTAAGCCTTTAGAGTTAAGCCCTAAAGAGTAAAATAGCCCTTGATATAATCGTTTTTATTTGTTTTACAGTTTATGGAGATTTCATGTCCCAGCCTTCTACTTCTGACGATCGTTTGTCTCATGCTAATCTGGCAGCAGAAGGCGGGCAGCTAGCAGAAGGTCATGTCCAAAAAAAGGCTGAGCAATCGTCTATATTAGCTGATTCACAGCAACCTGCGATCGTACATCCTAACTTTGATCCCAAACAATCTCCTCTTGACCCTGCCAGACCATTGAGTGATATTCCTGAGCCTGCTCGTCGCCTAAATGGTCAACTGCGCAGGCTCTACGGTAACTCGACTCGGTTCTATCAGCCCAATGCAGACAGCTTATCGAAATGGTCGCTGATAGCCTCAGAAGCGCTGGCTGAGCATTTATCATTGCTGAATGCAGCACAGCTTATTGCATTGCCGGATAGCTTTTATCAAAATCATAGTGAGCAGCCACTAATATCGACATTATCAGATATGACGTTGTTAGATATGTCGGATATTCAGCAGGCGATTCGGGCTTATCCAAAACTGAACCGTTACGGGTTTTTGCCTATTGATAACTCTACAGTGACTGAATCAGATAACGACTCAAATAATGACAGAAAGGCTGAGAAGCCTGCATTATCTATGCGCGCATTGACCAAACGTTATAATCCTGATGAGCTACTCAATAGTCTGTATGCCGACGATTGGCAAGTGATACTACAACCGCAGCAGTTTGATACAGGTGAGGGCAGTTTGGCCACAGATATCATGGCATGTAGCGTGGCCGTCCATGCGCTAAAGCAATGCAGTAGCCGTAAAAGTATCAATCATAGTTATAGCGCCGCAGAAATCTGCCAGCATGTGCGTAGCTATTTGCTCAGTCAGATCATTTGTGAGCCGTCGCAACGCCACGCATATCGTCAGATTCGACTATTTGCTGGTCACATTATTGTTGCCGCTTATCATTTGGGTTGGGAGATGCAAGTCCGAGCAGATGGACAGAGCTATTTTAATATCTCGTCGCGGAGTGGTTTGTTGACTCGCTATGCCAATATGCAGGATTATGAGATCAATGGTTGGTCAAGCTGATCAATAATGCGTACAATAATGCAAATTTTTTGTCCCCTCTTTTTGCTGATAGGAATGTCATAATGTCTCATGTAACACGCCCTCAAGACCCTACATTTTCATCTCATCAATTTATTCAACTGGCTCTAGACAACCAAGTGCTCAAATTCGGTGAGTTCGTTCTAAAGTCTGGTCGTATCAGTCCGTACTTTTTTAATGCAGGTTTGCTTGCGACTGGTGAGATGTTGTCGTTACTAGCACGTGGTTATGCAGATGCCTTAGCTGAACAAATAAGTGCAAATAATGACGATAATGAGCAAGAGCTAGTCATCTTTGGTGCGGCTTACAAAGGTATTCCTTTTGTCGCAGCGACAGCGCAAGCGTTATGGCTACATCATGGTATTAATGCTAAATGGGGCTATAACCGTAAAGAAGCCAAAACTCATGGCGAAGGCGGCAATTTGGTCGGTGCTGACGTAACTGGCAAGGCTGTTTGGGTACTTGACGACGTCATCACAGCGGGTACAGCCATGCGCGAAGTAGTCGAGATTTTAGAGCAAGCAGGCGCAAGCGTTGCTGGTATTCTCGTCGCACTTGATCGTAAAGAAAAAGGTCAAGCAGAGCACTCTGCTATTCAAGAGCTTGCCGCGACACTAGAAGTGCCCGTACGTGCATTGGTCGATATTGATGATTTGATCAGTTATTTGGCTGATGACCATGGTGCACAAAACGGCCAGCATAAAGACGCGACCCAGTTAGCCAAAATGCAACACTACCGTGAGCAGTACGGCGTATAGTTGGGCACTGATGTTGTTTAGTAGGTGTGTTTCATATTAATAATATAATGTAAGTGAGTCTTATCATGAGCCAACAAAAACAAGAAAAGTCGCTAAAAATACTCGTTATTATGGATCCTATCGAACGGGTTAATTATAAAAAAGACACCAGTCTCGCTATGATGTGGGCCGCTCAAGACCGTGGCCATCAGCTCGGTTATTGTCAGATTCATGACCTGTGGTTGGACCGTGGTCAGTTGATGGTTGATACGCAGCCGCTTACAGTGAAGCGTGATCCTGCAGATTTCTATACATTGGGTGATAAAGGCACAGGGCCAGTGGGCGACTATGACGTGATTTTGATGCGCAAAGATCCACCGTTTGATATGCGCTTTATTTATGCCACTTATATGCTTGACCATGCCAAAGCAGCAGGCGTGCTCGTGGTCAATGATCCACAAGCGATTCGCGACTGTAATGAGAAGCTATTTGCGACGTGGTTTAGCGATTATATGAGCCCAACGATTGTGACTAGCAAACAAGCACACATTCGTAAGTTCATCGCTGAACAACAGGACGTCATCGTCAAGCCACTAGATGGTATGGGCGGCACTGGCATCTTCCGTTTGACTGCTGATAGCCCAAACATCGGAGTGACGTTAGAGATACTGACTGAGCTTGAAACTTTGCCTATCATGGCGCAGCGTTATTTGCCAGAAATCAAAGAGGGCGATAAACGCGTATTAATCGTCGATGGTGTCGTGGTAGATTATAGTTTGGCTCGCATTCCAACCAAAGGCGAGACCCGTGGTAATCTAGCAGCTGGTGGTAGTGGCGTTGCTATGCCATTGACTGATATCGAACGCCAAGTAGCAGAAGTAGTGGCACCAATTGTCAAAGAAAAAGGCCTAATGTTCGTTGGTCTAGACTTGATCGGTGGGCGTATCACTGAGATTAACGTCACTAGTCCAACGTGCGTACGTGAGATTAATGACCAGTGTGGTACAGATATCGCGACCGATTTTATCATGGCGGTTGAGAATAAATTTACTGCGTAGCTTTCGCTATGTTCAGGAACGTTTTGAATTAAAGAATGTTTTGACTACGTAAAACCCATATTTTGAGGTATTGTTAGTCATTGGGTTTTCTTACCGTTTACTAGTATTACACGACGCCAAGCTGTGACCAATCATGGCTTGGATTTTTGTTATTTTTGCTGCATAAAGTACTGTATATAAGACAATGATTTCCTCTATACTATGCGGGCTTTTGCTAGGTCATTATTTTTCATAATTGCTACCGCAGCAGTGAGATAAACCCTTCATATAAATAAAGTAAAGATAGGCAGGCGTTCATGAAAACACCGCATATATTGATGATGGCAGCTGGTACTGGCGGGCATGTTTTTCCAGCGCTTGCAGTGAGCGACGAGTTGACCCAGCGCGGTGCGGTGATTCATTGGTTGGGAACGCCAAACGGTATGGAAAATGGGTTGGTTGAGCCGACGGGTTATCCTTTTCACGCTATTAATATGCAAGGACTTCGTGGCAAAGGCGTTGGTCGATTATTGAAGCTACCAATGACTCTGCTATCCGCGACGATGGCAGCCGTAAAAGTGATTCGCAGTAATCAGATTGATGTGGTCGTTGGGTTCGGTGGTTATGTCACTGCACCTGGCGGTATCGCTGCGCGTATGACTAATACGCCTTTGATCATCCATGAGCAAAATGCCATCGCTGGCATGAGCAACCGCTACCTATCTAAACTGTCGACCAAAACGTTACAAGCGTTCGAGAATACCTTTGCTAATAGTCAGCAAGATGCCAAGCTTGAGACAGTGGGCAATCCTGTGCGTAATGCCATCACTGGTGTCGCAGAGCCAACGGTACGCTACGATGTAAATGACAGTTCACCGCTTAAACTGTTGGTAGTCGGCGGTTCACTTGGCGCTCAGATATTAAATGATACAGTACCAAAAGCGTTAGCATTACTAGATCAACCATTTGAAGTCCTACACCAGTGTGGACGCAACAATGAAGCAGCCACGCAAGCGGCTTATAGCGAGCAAAATCTAAACAACCATCAGTTTACTGTACAGCCTTTTATTGATGATATGGCTGCAGCTTATAACTGGGCAGATATCATCGTTTGCCGCGCAGGTGCATTGACCGTGACGGAAATTCAAAACGTCGGTATCGCCGCTATTTTTGTACCGCTACCGCATGCAGTGGATGACCATCAGACGGCTAATGCGCGCACGTTGACCTCGCATGATGCGGCAATTCTATTGCCGCAGTCAGAGCTAACTGCCAAAAGTCTAAGTGACGAGCTTGGCCTACTCAATCGAGAGAAGTGCTTGGCGATGGCAAAAAAAGGCCATGCATTGGCCAACCGTAGTGCGAGTAAGCAAGTTGCTGACATCATTTGGCAAGCGCTATAGTCTGTAATCTATACCCTTATTTGAATTTACCAAGTTTTATTGACCTTTAATAAAGAGAGATCCTTATGCCTACCTCTGCGAAAGCTCTACCTAAGCGTTTGATTGAAATACCAGAAATGCGCCGCATTCAGCATTTGCATTTTATCGGTATTGGTGGCTCAGGCATGTGCGGTATCGCTGAGGTAATGAACAATCAAGGCTATCAGGTCAGTGGTTCTGACATCGCAGAAAGCTTGGTGACTAAACGGTTACAGCAGATTGGTATTGAGATATCGATTGGCCATGACTCCAAAAACATTGCCAATGCTGACGTCATAGTTGTTTCATCAGCGATTGATCGTAGCAATCCTGAGGTAAAAGCAGCACTTGAAGCTCGCCTGCCAGTGGTACGCCGCGCCGATATGCTTGGTGAGCTAATGCGCTATCGTCATGGTATCGCGGTTGCTGGCGCGCATGGCAAAACGACAACGACGAGTTTGCTCACCACAATGATGGCAGAAGGACAGCTAGATCCTACCTATGTCATCGGCGGTAAGTTAAATGCGTCAGGAAAAAATGCAGCATTGGGTAGCAGCCGTTTCTTGGTAGCAGAGGCTGATGAGTCTGATGCATCGTTCTTGTCATTGCATCCGATGGCCGCGATTGTGACCAACATCGACCAAGACCATATGGAAACCTACGAGAACAGCTTTGATAAATTAAAAGCCGCTTATATCCAATTTCTACAAAATATGCCGTTTTACGGTTTAGCAGTGGTTTGCGGTGACGATCCTGAGCTGTATGCAATGATCGATGATATCGGTCGTCCAGTATTAACCTTTGGTCTTGAGCCGTTCAATGACGTACAAGCTGTAGACTTAGTGACAGAGGGAACCAAAACTCACTTTACCGTATTGCGCCGTGACCGTGAGCCATTACGCCTGACGTTAAACATTCCTGGTACACATAATGTCTATAACGCGCTTGCTGCCATCACGATGGCGACCGATGAAGGCGTTGATGATGCAGCGATTGAGCGTGCTCTGCAAAAATTTGAAGGCGTGGGCCGTCGTTTTGAGCAGCATGCCTCTGTCGATATCGATGATGGCAATGTCTTGTTGATTGATGATTATGGTCATCATCCAAAAGAAGTTGATGCGACCATTAAAGCCGCTCGTCAAAGCTTCCCTGATCGTCGTTTAGTGATGCTATTTCAGCCGCATCGTTATAGCCGTACCCGTGATTGCTACGACGATTTTGTAGAAGTGCTATCGAGCGTTGATGAGCTATTATTATTAGATGTTTATTCAGCAGGTGAGAGTCCGATTACGGGCGCTGATACAAAGTCACTAGCGCGCAGTATCCGTTTGCGCGGTGAAGTTGAACCGACTATCATTGATAAAGACAATCTAGCCCCTGTTATGCAGCGTTTGCTAAAAGCTAACGATATGCTGATTACCCAAGGCGCTGGTAATGTCGGGCAGATTGCTATCGATTTAGCTGCCAATAACCTTTATATTAAGTAAGCTAAAATTTAGGGACGATCCTCATGACAACTGATAATAAAGACAATAATAGCACTCAAAATGCAGCTACCAATGATACATCTTTAGACACGACGACTCATGCAAAAGACGCCAGTCAGTTTGGCAAAGTAGCCGTTATTTATGGCGGCAGTAGCAATGAGCGCAGCGTGTCTTTAGACAGTGGTGCGGCAGTATTGCAAGCGCTCCAAAACCAAGGCGTTGATGCGACTCATTTTGATCCAAAGCACCAAGACATCACTGAGCTACGCAAATATGACCGCGTGTTTAATGTGTTGCATGGTCGTGGCGGCGAAGATGGCCTGCTGCAAGGCGTATTACAGTGGTTTGATATACCGCAAACTGGCTCAGGGATTCTAGCTTCTGCACTAGGCATGGACAAAGTACGTACCAAGCAATTGTGGCAAGGTTGCGGCCTTTCAACTGCACCATTTTCGTTATTGACGGCTGATACTGACTGGCAGCAAGTGGTTAATATGTTAGGTCTGCCACTTATCATTAAACCAGTTCATGAAGGTTCAAGTATTGGAATGACCAAGGTCAATCACCTTGACGAGCTACCTGCCGCTTATGCAACTGCAGTGGAGTGTGGTGATGCAGTGATGGCTGAACGTTGGATTACAGGTCGCGAATTTACGATTGTGATTATCGATGACGAAGCCTATCCAGTTATTCGCCTTGAGCCTGCCGACATTACTAACTTCTATGATTTTGAAGCCAAGTACAATCGCAACGATACCAGTTACTACATCCCCTGTGGATTGAGCGCGGCTGATGAAAAGCACCTGCAAGATTTAAGCCTTGCGGCATTTCGTGCAGTAGATGCAAAAGGCTGGGGGCGTATCGATGCAATGCAAGATGAAGCAGGCAATTTTTGGTTGCTTGAAATCAATACCGTACCAGGTATGACCAGTCACAGTTTGGTTCCGATGGCAGCCAAAGCTCGCGGCCTAGATTTTGATGCACTATGCTGGCACATTTTGGCGCAAACACTATAATTACCAAATCAACTAAATTGAGTAGATAGTGATGACTCTTTGTGTCACTAGAGCTGCTATACCACAGCTTCGTGTAAACTTGTGTAAATTCGCTGCTGCTAGTTGGTGTTTGGCTATTGTTTAACCATAAAATACGTTAATATTGTAAGAATAGGTCTATTTCGGTGATATTTATGTTGTTTTGTGAATACAACTGATAACTTATTCATAATTTAAGAAAAATGTTACGTTTAAATTAACGTAATCGCTGTATATAAGCTATATTTTTAATAAAATTTGATAACATATCGACTTAATAAGCTTCTGCCAAAAATACGCAGATTTATATCAATAAATAGCATGATCAGTTTTATGCAAATATAGGGACAAAGGTCGTTATGGCTCAAACTGTCAACGAGGTAACTGACTTGATGAGTGATAAAGCCGGTCGCCCAAAATCTAAGATCCAAATACCGGCAACGGTAAAGTATTTATTTATGGTACTGGTCTTAGGTTTGCTAGTGCTAATATTAATGATGGGCGGCAAAGCGCTGCGTGATGCACCGCCAGCAAATATTTATGTCAGTAATCAAGGTTTGTCTGCTGCTCAGTATGGCTCATTGCAAGACGTGATGGAACAACAACAAGTAAGTAGCTTCTTTACTTCTGATTTGCAAGCATTGCGAGACATTACGATGGGTTTAGCTTGGGTAGACCAAGTGAGTATCTCTCGTGATTGGCAACGTGGCATCGTCGTCAACGCATTACCCAAACAAGCAGTTGCTAATTTTGGTACAGAACGTTTGGTCGATGCAAAAGGGGCTGTATTTGTTCCTGCTGATAGTAGAGATTTAACACAAGAGCGTTTTGCCACCCTACAAGGCGAGATGTCTCAAGCACCAGTTATCATGCAACAAATGCAGCAGGTCAATGATTGGTATGCACCGCTTGGTATGCAGGTCGAAGATATCATTCTGTCACCGAGAATGACTTGGTTAATCCGCTTTGACAATGGGCTACGTGTGATTGTCGACAATGAAAATACGGCGCAAAAACTACTGAATTTAAGCCAACTGCTTGGCAATCAGTTACGTACGCGTCGAGATGAAATGCAGTCTGTAGATTTACGATACAAAAATGGCTTTACCATTGCTTGGAACGTGACACAGAGTGCTGAAGCAGAATAGCCTAAGTAAGCATTACATCTATACATAACCGATATGAGCTAATATGGTTTATTTAGTTTGAAGAAAATATGTACAACATCATAGCGTATTAGTAACGCTTTTTTTAATGATTCAATAGAAGAGCATTACTTGCTCTTCTATTTAGCGATAATTTGTCTGGTACCATGAAAAATAATGAAAATCTGGTTGTTGTCCATCTAAGTGCCACGGCAGTATATGTCGTCATAGGCAATGTTGTCTCTGCAAAAGACATTCGTATTTTGGGCGTAGGACAAGTTAAAAACAGCGATTTTTATCAAGGTCAAATAAAGCATCGTGAACGTCTGCAAGGTGCTATTAAGCAAGCCATTCAAGAAGCAGAAGACACCGCTAACTGCCGTGTGCACAGTGTTTGGTTAACGCTTGCGACCCCTGAGCTATCCAGCAAAAACAGTGCTGGAGAGGTCAAAGTAGAAGATGAAGTCGTACGTGCCAAAGATATGGTACAAGCATTGGCCAATGCAAAATCGCGTGATTTATCATCTGATTATTATTTGATGCATTGCTGTCAGCAAGGTATCTATGTCGATGAGCAAGACTTTATGGTGGATGATGTCATCGAAATGATGGCACACAATATCACCGTGATGTACCACATGATGATGATGCCTGTTGCCAGCCGTCAGAATATCCAAAAACTATTGCAAAGTTGTGACGTCGGCATTGATCATATTGTTTTCGATGCAGTGACCAGTGCTGAGTATAGTTTGATGACTGAGGAACGCCAACAAGGGGTTTGCCTAGTAGATATTGGCGCTAGTACGACCAGCATCTGTGTGTATAAAGAAAATAAGCTGATTTTTACACATTGTATAGCAACGGGCAGTCATGAAGTGACAATGGATATTTCAGCTGATTTTGGTATTTCCATGATTGAAGCTGAAAAGCTGAAGAAGTCTCATGGTACAGCTGATGTTAATAGTGTCGATCCAAGCGCCTTCTTTTTGTTCAAGCCTCAAGGCTCGGGCGACGAAATTAATATTGGTATCTATAACTTGGCACGTATTATTGAAGCTCGTTACGTTCAGATATTTACTGAAGTAGCGCGTCAATTACACGAAGCAGGTTTGATAGGCTATATCGATAAAGGGATTGTGTTGACTGGCGGCGGTAGTACGATTAAAGGTATGATACCCTTTGCCAAAAAGCTACTAAAAATGCCTGTCGTACTAACAAACACCCATCCTGCTATCAGCGCTTATAATCATTTTGATAATGATGAGTCATTTAAGCTATTAAATAGTCAAGTGAATGACCGTGCTTATCAGACAGCTTTTGGCACATTGCTATATAGTCAAAGTGAGCAATTCCGCCGTAGCGAAAAAAGCGAACCTGAAGCGATTCAAAACAATCGAGTATCAGGTGTATTTCGGAGTGCGGGTCAACGGTTTGCAAATGTTTTAAAGAAAATACTATAGACCTGTTTAACAGAATATCTAGAGCATCCATACGTTATGGAATGTCTCTAAATTAGTTAAGCAAAAAAATAAAGTAATATTGCGAATAAATTCGTTTTAAAAATAAAGTATTAAGTAATAATGACATATTATTGTCTATACTGATCGATTTTAGCCATACCCCGTTTTATTTAAATACATTTATATATAGTATGTCGATAGCGCGCCACATGAGTGCGTTACTATGTATCGACTTACACGCTATCTGCAACTGGAGAATCTTTTTTATGTCAAAATACACCATGCCAGATGATAATCAGCTTCAAAACAATGGCCAAGCAAGCTTCACTGTATTCGGTGTTGGTGGCGGCGGCGGTAATGCAGTTGAACATATGGTACAGCAAGGCATCAGAGGTGTAACGTTCGTTTGTGCCAATACAGATAAACAAGCGCTAGATCGTCTTACTGCACCGCACAAACTGCAATTAGGTGCAAAAACGAACCGTGGTCTAGGGGCAGGCGCAAATCCAGAAGTGGGTCGTGAAGCAGCAGAGAGCGAAGAAGAAGCGATTCGCGCATTGCTTGAGCACTCGGATATGGTATTTATCACTGCTGGTATGGGTGGCGGTACTGGTACAGGCGCAGCGCCAGTTGTTGCTCGTATTGCGAAAGAAATGGAAGTGCTGACAGTTGCGGTTGTGACCACGCCATTCAAATTCGAAGGTGGTAAGCGTATCAAAGCTGCTAAAGCAGGTATTGAGCAGCTGACTAACTTTGTCGACTCAATTATCACGATTCCAAATGATAAATTAATGAGTGTATACGGCAACATCTCTATGCAAGATGCTTTCAAAAAAGCGGATGATGTATTGCTGCATGCTGTTCAAGGTATTGCGGAAACCATTGCTAGCGAAGGTATGATCAACATCGACTTTAACGATATCCGTACGGCAATGACTGCGAAAGGTCATGCGATGATGGGTATTGGCCGTGCCAGCGGTGATGATCGTGCGCGTCAAGCGACTGAAAAAGCCATCAGATCACCACTACTTGATGATTTGCGTTTAGAAAATGCAAAAGGCCTATTGGTTAACGTTATTTCTTCAGAATCATTGTCACTAGATGAGATGAGCAAAATCAGTGCAATAGTCGAAGAAATTACTGACATCGACGACGCTCACATTTTCTACGGTTCTGTGATTGATGAAAAAATGGGTGACGACTTACATGTAACCGTTATCGCAACTGGCTTAACGTTAGATGAGAATGCTGGACAAGAGCCAGAAGTAGTAGAGCAGCCAGTACCTTCTGTTAATAGCACGCAACCTGTTGATCCTAATGTGCATACCAGCGCTTTAAATAGTCAGAAGCAGTCTCAAGCTCAGCAGTATCAAGATAGCGTTGCACGTCCTAGTGCAAGTGCACCTCAAGAGCAGCCTAAGACGAAAACAAACAGTATTCAAGACTATTTAAAGCGTCAACAGAATAAATAGTACTTCTAATTTACTGTGAGTAAGAAAAAGCCAGCGTTTTAACGCTGGTTTTTTTGTATTTAAGGAAAAATGAAACGTCTTGTATAAGAAAAATTATGACAATTTTCTATGTAATCTATATGTATATGATTGTCGAAACGTATATGAGCCTCGTTGTTTTATAGCATTAGGTAGGCCATATAAAGTAAAAATCAGCAATAGAATATTGACGATAAGTGTTATCAATCAAGGAGATAAGAAAATTAGCGCTTTTTATATATAGCGAATAAGGGGTCGGTAATGGTACACTATGTCAATTGTAACAAAATATGTGAGAAGACAACCATGAACCAAAGAACCATAAAAACAGCAATAGCCGTTACGGGTACTGGTCTACATAGTGGTCAGCCTGTTGACTTGGAGTTTCATCCACAGCCGATTGACACTGGTATTGTTTTCGAGCGCTCTGATATAGAAGGTAGTCAACCAATTCCAGCGAGTGCGTTTTTAGTACAAGACACGATGATGTCATCGAACTTAGTGTTTGGTGGTACGCGAGTGGGCACGGTTGAGCATCTGCTTAGTGCCATCGCTGGTCTAGGAGTAGACAATCTGTTAGTTCGGGTCTCTGCTTCAGAGATACCAATTATGGATGGTAGCGCTGCGCCTTTCGTTGCGCTCTTACTAGATGCAGGATTTTGTGAGCAAGAAGCGGCCAAAAAGTTTATTAAAATTATACGTCCAGTACGAGTAAAGCTAGAAGATAAGTGGGCAGAGCTACGTCCTTATGAAGGGTATGAATTAAATTTCGAAATTGATTTTGATCATCCTGCGTTTGATAAGAACTTTCAGCATGCACAGTTGCAGTTCTCTACACAGAACTTTATCGAACAATTAAGCACTGCGCGTACTTTTGGATTTTTACGTGATATAGAAGCGCTACGTCAAAATAACCTAGCATTAGGTGGCAGTATGGAAAACGCCATCGTTATCGATGATGCCAACATACTTAATGCAGAAGGCTTACGTTTTAACGATGAGTTTGTCCGTCATAAAATCTTAGATGCTTTGGGAGATTTGCATCTGATTGGCTACCCAATTTTAGGTCGTTTTAACGCCTATAAGTCTGGTCATGCTCTAAATAATTTATTAGTACGTGAAATACTATCTGACGAAGATAACTTTGAAATTGTAACTTTTGATGACAATGTAACCTGTCCTATCGAGTATTTACCACTTAGTGATTTGGTTATTGAAGGATAAATACAGGAATATACAGGAAGTATCGAAACATTTACGCAATATTACATAGGAAGCCCATAATTACATTTATATAATATGCTATATTTTGAATATATTATCTATATGATTATATGAATTTTCTGTTAAGGCATGTAATACAAAAGCTGTAGATGGTTTTTAAATCCTTCGTTATCTATATCCATAATCTGGATGTAGCTAACGAAGGATTTTTTTTATCTGATACATTACAAAAATCCATCTTTATCAATGCCATCACCTGCTCTTATTTACATAACTTTACATTTAATGGTCAGTATTTTTAATGATTAATCAAACGCAAAAGAGCTTTTTTGAGATTTTCATCAGTGGTGACATGCTCTGCGGCCTGTGATATAGTCCGTTTTGTGTTCTGGCTAAGCGCCTGATTTTCATTGGCTTTACGAGAATTTGGTAAGTGCAGTGATGATGTTGATGATTGTTTAGATGAATAATTATCAGTAGAGTTTTTAGCCACAACGACGCGAATTTGCTTGAGTTGTTTAAATGTAATTGACTGCTCTGTTAGTATTTGCAAATACGAGCTATGTAAATAGCGAATATGATTTG
This sequence comes from Psychrobacter nivimaris, assembly GCF_043419765.1. NCBI lineage: Bacteria > Pseudomonadati > Pseudomonadota > Gammaproteobacteria > Moraxellales > Moraxellaceae > Psychrobacter > Psychrobacter nivimaris. The sequence continues at coordinate 205,061 of NZ_JBHOFX010000004.1, forward strand.
CTGCTGTCATTGAGCTAACACTTAATATCAACTGCTCAGGTGATAAGCCTACAACCCAACAGGTATTGAGTATTTCTTCAGGTAGACAGTCTACCAATAGCTCTTTTATCTCGTTGGTTGCTTCTATATATAGTCGCATGTTGTTAGCAAGGGTTTGAGGTAGCGCGCTACCAGCAAATGCTTGATGATCTATAAGCTGGGCAAGCCGATTAGGCTGTTTTTTTGACATCGTAAGTACTCATCTAATAGGTGACAAACTCGATACTCATAACAGACATGCTAAAAGCAATATATAGCAGATGGCTTATAAGATAGTTGACTAGGTGGGAAGTACTACTGGCACTAGTCACTATTTGAAAAGAATGAACCGTTGTAATAGGGATTTTATCACGTCTATTTGATGATTATATCCTCTAAATTAATTGATGCTTCGTTACGGATGACGAGTAGACTTGTATTAACAATAGGTAGTAAATTTATGAAACAAGCTTTATTAATTTTGTCAGTATTGGGAATGGGTATCGCACAGACGAGTGGTGCTGCCGAAACAACCTTTCAACCAAATAATACCTTGAGTCATACCATCACAAATATTTCTACTTCTGCGAACTATGGTTCTAGTCGCAACATCTATAGCACTAGCAGTGGTGCCCATGTATATAGCAACGATGAGATCAGTCAAGCAATTGACAACCTAAGCGCTCATGCTAAGCAAAAAGAATACCAACTAGCTTCACTGACCAGTCGTTTGTCTTACGAACAGCGTCAGCAGCAAGCAAGCCGTGTACCTGACCGCAACTCTGCTCCTGCTATTGCAGCAGCAAATGCATCTCGCGTTGCACTATCTAGAAGCTCTGGCTACTGTGCTCGCTATGTACGTAAAGCATTACAATCAGCAGGTTACGAATTTACGCCTAACCCTTCAGCCTATCAGTACGCCTCTCGTGGCACGCTAGCCCAAGCCGGCTTTACCAAAATCAGTAACGACATGGCACCACAAGTTGGTGATGTCGTTGTCTATAACCGCACGTCAAGCCGTCCACATGGTCATATTCAGATTTTTGATGGCAATGACTGGGTATCTGACTTCCGTCAAAATAGCATTAGCCCTTATAGCGGTACATACAGCTATACGACATGGCGTGATTCGCAGTATGTTGATGATGCATCAGATCGTGGTATCTACCTTGCGATGGCTGACAAATAAAGATCGGTTAAATGAAGTAAGTATCAGTTAAATAAGACTCAAGTTTTCTCCAAACTCAGTAATGCTCTTTATGACATTACTGAGTTTTTTTTGTGCTTTAAACTGGGATGCCTAAGTGAGTACAGCTCATATAACCAAATCAAAGCTCAAATTTTGGCCAATAATCACGATTGTGAAAATCAGGCGGAGAGGCATGGCCCGAGGCAAAGTATAAGTCAGTTTTGCCAAACCATAAGATGACACAAGGATGTATTTGTTCGATCCTCATGTTTGCAATAGCGTATTGTTGATTCGGTAGTTGAGTTATAGGCAGGCTAAAGCTGCGCTCATAACGAAAGGCTGTCTGCGCTACCATTGGAGTGCTAGATAACGGGTTCTCCCCTGATATATCTGCTAGCTCTTTACAGTTATGCCAATTAATAGATGCGCATGTGGTTCCGTCGGTCTCGTACAACGGTACTGGCGGTAGTGTCACAGGGTTACGATAGTTCTCAAATTGATAGAGTGCATAGCGGCCGTCAGGGCTAGTATTGATCTCTATATAAGCGGTTGCTTGCTGAAGTGGTATCTTGTGAGGTTCGGTCTGGTCAGATGCTACGACATCTTCACCATCAGTCTTACAGCGCACAATCTTGCTGCCAGCAATAAAACATTCAAGGCAGGTTTCTTCCCATAGGTAATCAGTGAAATTTACTTGAGTTTGTTGCCATGTTGGCCAATTGAATTGATTGGCTAGAATTTGGCTAGGCAGAGTCACTTGATAGGTCAGCACTAGTTGCAAAGCTGGTTGCTGGATGATCTCTGCACTTACTTTGATAGAGATATTCTCAAGCTCTTCTATAGACACGCCTAATTCCTGAGCATCTTTCGCTATCGTCTCGGTGGCTAGACGGAGGTTAAAAGCTTGTTTCATTATAAGTACATCTCGACGGTAATAATAAAGAGGTGATAGTGACAAGAGAAATTATACTGATTCAGGGAACTAATACTATATGTTAAGTATAACCGAGACTATCGGAGAACATAAAAGCCGCGAGCAAGATGCGTCGCGGCCTTTGTATTTCATTATCGTTTGGCTATGATATAAGTGAACATAAAACCCAGTCACTTAATGCCAGTCTATCATGACATATTACTGCGCGTGACGTGCTAGGTTAGACAGTTTTGGGTTGGCATTTGGGTTTTTGCGTAGTAATAATGCCATACGACCAATAGAATGAACCAAAGATGCATTAGCCGCTTTAGCAAGTTCAGCGCCAACGATGTCACGCTCTTCTTTCGTGCCAGCAGGCAATTTCACTTTGATAAGCTCATGATCTGTTAGCGCGCGATCGATTTCTTCAGTGATGGTTGGAGTAATACCCTTGTTGCCGATCATAACGATAGGCTTTAGCTCGTGACCGATGCCTTTTAGACGTTTGATGGTAGCGTTATCGAGTTGCATAGAATTCCTAAGTGTTGGTAAAAATAAAAATGGTACTGTCAAAAACAGTTATTGATCATTATAGATAATCTGTGACCATCTTGCATGAGATCAGCAGGATTTTGCACGATTTTACGTGACGAAAATGTTAAACTGAATGTTTGGTACATTATAAACGCTACTGCCTTATAAAACAGTTATTTAACCAATAGAATTTGGTCAGTTTGCAACCAACCATGAATAAAAAATCTGATTAACACCGTATTTAGAATAATCCGCAACGGATTAATATCAGTTTGTAAGTGATAGAGCAATTAAAGCAGCTAGATTTAGTAAAGCAATAGGAGCAGGTATTTTGGCCACGCGTATCGAAAACAAAAAACTATCAAAGAGCAGCAGTGCTTGGATGAAAGAGCATATTGACGATCATTATGTGCAAAAAGCTCAAAAAGATGGCTACCGTGCCCGTGCCGCTTATAAATTATTAGAGATTAATGAAAAAACCAACCTAATCAAAAAAGGCATGACGGTCGTGGACTTGGGCAGTGCGCCTGGTAGCTGGTCACAAGTCGCTAGTCGATTGGTAGGTGACGATGGTATCTTGATTGCCTCTGATATTTTGGCCATGGATACCTTGCCTGATGTGACTTTCATTCAAGGTGATTTTCGTGAAGCTGAAGTGTTTGATGCCATTATGGCAGAAGTGGGTGATAGACAAGTCGACGTGGTATTGTCTGACATGGCACCCAATACTGCGGGAAATAGCGCTATCGATCAGCCACGTATGATGTACTTATGTGAGCTGGCTGTAGACTTCGCGCTCGCAACCTTACCAGAAGGTGGCGCACTTATTATGAAAGTGTTTCAAGGTGAGGGTACACAAGAATTACGCAAGCAGATGCAGCAGGATTTTAGTAAGATTCGTAGTATAAAGCCAGGTGCGTCACGACCACGCTCAAAAGAGATGTTTTGGATAGCGATTAAATAGTTTTAACATCAATAGGTTGCTGCTCTTGTAAGCGTGAGGGTAAACCACCATGAAGTGTTATTATCGCGATATAAAAGCTGCGTCAATTGTTAAATGAATAATCGTAAAACCTGCTTGAATTATGCGGGTTAGCACCACATATCATGGTATATTACCTTTGTTTTTAGCATACGTTTTAGGCAAAGTCGTCTGATAATAAGCGTTTTACAAGTTCAGTGATCGTATATCTATGTTTATCTCATAATGATTATTTATAAAAACAATTTTTAGGCTACCTATAAATCATATAAGTTTAATTTAGCAGTTTTTTATTATCGGGATATTCGTTAAAAATGAGCAATACGTTTATAGACGTCACGTGTTTAATAAACACACCAATAAGTAAGGGATGGGAATAACTAGTGAGCGACATGGTAAAAAATACCTTATTGTGGCTGGTGGTAATCGGCGTTTTGGTGCTGGTGTTTAGCGGCTTTGATCAATCCTCTGAGCCGGATAACCTTAACTACTCTGAGTTTGTGACCGCAGTGTCAGAAAACCAAGTAGCCAGTGTCGAGATCGACGGCGAACAGATCACCGGCGAAAAGAAAAATGGTTCATCTTTTGAGACCATTAGACCAGCTGTGTCAGATGACCAGCTCATGCCAATGCTACGTGAGAACCAAGTCGAAGTTCAAGGAACTGCACCAAAGCGCCAAAGCGTACTAATGCAACTACTGATAGCCAGCTTCCCAATTCTATTGATTATTGGTCTGTTCTTATTCTTTATGCGTAATATGCAAGGCGGCGCTGGCGGTAAAGGCGGTGGCCCAATGAGCTTTGGTAAATCAAAAGCGAAAATGCTGACCGAAGATCAAATCAACGTTAACTTCGAAGATGTGGCCGGTTGTGAAGAAGCCAAAGAAGAAGTTGTTGAAGTGGTTGAGTTCTTACGTGATCCAGATAAATTTACCAAACTGGGTGCAACGATTCCTCGTGGCATCTTGATGGTAGGTCCTCCAGGTACAGGTAAAACCTTGTTAGCGAGAGCTATTGCTGGTGAAGCTAAAGTGCCTTTCTTCTCAATTTCAGGTTCTGATTTTGTTGAAATGTTCGTCGGTGTTGGTGCATCACGTGTCCGTGATATGTTCGAACAGGCGAAGAAAAGCGCTCCTTGTATCATCTTTATTGATGAGATTGATGCAGTCGGTCGTCATCGTGGTTCCGGTATGGGCGGCGGTAATGATGAGCGTGAGCAGACATTGAACCAACTATTGGTTGAGATGGATGGTTTTGAAGGTAATGAAGGCGTTATTGTTATTGCCGCAACCAACCGTGCTGACGTGCTTGATAAAGCGTTACTGCGTCCAGGTCGTTTTGACCGTCAGGTACAAGTAGGCTTGCCGGATATCAAAGGCCGTGAGCAAATCTTGAAAGTCCATTTGAAGAAACTACCAAACACAATCAGTGTAGATGCCAGTTCTCTTGCTCGTGGTACGCCTGGATTCAGTGGTGCACAGCTTGCGAACCTTGTAAACGAAGCTGCATTGTTTGCCGCGCGTCGTAACAAGACTAGCGTCGATATGAATGACTTCGAAGATGCAAAAGACAAGCTATATATGGGTCCTGAACGTAAATCAATGGTAATCCGCGAAGAAGAGCGCCGTGCAACTGCATATCACGAAGCGGGTCATGCGTTAGTAGCTGAGCTATTGCCAGGTACAGATCCGGTGCATAAGGTCACTATTATGCCGCGTGGCTTTGCCCTTGGTGTTACTTGGCAGTTGCCTGAGCATGATCAGACCAGTATGTACAAGTCTAAGATGCTAAGCGACATTGCTATCTTGTTCGGTGGTCGTATCGCTGAAGAGGTGTTTATCAATCAAATGTCAACGGGTGCTTCAAACGACTTTGAACGTGCTACTAAAATGGCACGTGCAATGGTCACAAAGTACGGTATGTCTGATGCACTCGGTATCATGGTGTACGAAGATGACGACAACTCGCAAGGATATTTCGGTGGTGGTGGTCGTACTATCTCTGAAGCCACGCAGCAGAAGGTCGATGAAGAAGTGCGTCGTATGCTAGAAGAGCAGTATGATATCGCTCGTGAATTGATTGAAGCCAACCAAGAAAAAATGCATGCAATGGTTGATGCACTTATGAACTGGGAAACTATTGATCGTGACCAACTGCAAGATATTCTAGCAGGTGAAGAACCGCGTCCACCAAGAGTTTACCAGCATAACGAAGTAAACTTGTCGAAAAACGATGTTAAAACAACGGGTGCTACACCGCCACCATTACCGGCGATGTAAATGCTAGCGTACTCATGTTTTATAAAAAGCCCTTTATGATAGAGGGCTTTTTTATTGTCATCATTTTATGAAGGATTTAGAACCCTATAAGATTTACTGGTATCATAAGCGTAGATAACAATAAATAGGGCGTGTTGAACACTCACAAATAGGCACTGCTAATCACTAAAATTGTTTCAGATAAGGTATAAAGCGACGGTAATGCTCCAGCCTTAACTAGGTTTGCAACGTACTGCTTGTATGGATCTGGGGACAGTTTTAGGCTCAGCTCTAATATTAACAGAAGGAGACAGGACTCTTTTTTGCCATTTCATTGTTAAAAATACACGCTTAGAATGACTAAACTTACTATTTTTAACGTCGAACTGTCTAAAAAAATAGTCTCTGTCAGTGCCATGGTCGAATGTTCAATACGCCCTAAAGCTGCATTATAAATTTTACTTGCGATGGATTATCCATGTCATTATTCCAACCTTTACCCAACTACCAAGTATCTAGCCGTGATAAAACCTTAGATTTGTCGCAGCCGCATGTCATGGGCATCTTGAACGTAACGCCAGATTCATTTTCGGACGGCGGGCAATTTAACGCAGTAGATAAGGCCGTCGCTCATTGTCAGCAGATGATAAATGAAGGTGCTACTATTATCGATATCGGTGGTGAATCTACTCGTCCAAATGCGCAAACTGTGGCAACTGATGATGAGATGCAACGAGTTGTGCCGGTGGTTCGAGCCATTCGTCAGCACTGTGGTGATGCCATTTGGTTATCGATTGATACTAGCAGCCCTGAAGTCATGCAGGCAGCGTTTAATGAAGGTGCTGACATTTGGAACGATGTACGAGCACTGAAACGTACTGGTGCGGCAGAGCTGGCAGCTAAGCTTGATATACCTGTTATGCTAATGCATATGCGCGGTGAGCCAACGACAATGAATAATCTGGCACAGTATAACGATGTGATCGATGAAGTGCGTACAGAGCTGCTCGACCGTATTAACAAAGTAGTCAGCATCGGCGTTAAACAAAGCAATATCATTATCGATCCAGGTTTTGGCTTTGCTAAGAACTATGAGCATCACTGTGCATTATTAAGCCAGCTGAGTAGCTTGCAAACATTAGGATTGCCAATGATGTTTGGCATTTCTCGTAAGCGTTTTTTAGCAGAAGTATTGACCAAAAGTGTGGCTGAAGCTGTGAGTACGACGCAAGCGGTAGAGCGTGATTCGGCAGGAACCGCTGCTGGGTTGTTTGCGCTACAACAAGGCGCAAGTATCATTCGTACGCATAATGTGGCGATGATGCAGCAAGCAGTGGCCTTATGGAGTCAACTGTCAGAATATCGTTGTTAATATCACTTTATAAACGCAAATGCGCAATAAATATTCTTAGGCTTATAAATATTCTATACGCTATGCTTAACGTCTATTTTTAAACTATCTAAACCCGCAAAACTATATAACTTAATAAGAGTAAATCTATGACAAGTACAACTCAGCCAGAACCAACCAATGAACAGCGCCGTATCATTTATCAAGCTCGCCGCGGATTAAAAGAATTGGATTTTTATATTGATCCTTATGTCAAAGAGCTGTATCTGACAGCAGATGCTACTGAGCAAGCAACATTTGCAGAAATGCTCACTCATGAAGACCCAGACTTGCTAGACTATTTTACCAATCAAAATCGTCCAGAAGAGGACGACATCTGGGCATTGGTCAATAAGATAAAAACATGGCGCCATACCAAAGACTTGGTTTAGGTCTTAAAGAATGGGTCGGCACAATATCTAACGTTTCCCATGGTACGCTTATATGACGCCAGTAACCTCGCTACGTATTGATACAGCTATCACGCCTGCCAGTTATATACGCGCGCTGCTATATGTAGGTTTGACTGGCGTTATGATGATATTGGCATGGTTTGCATCTTTGGCCTTATGGCAGTATTTACTAATCTTAATAGTCTCGGCAGCAGTCGCAAGTTATCTGATTATATCGAGACCAATCCTATTACATATTAGTCAGCCAGCGCTCAGTCAGCGTGTCGATAAAGAATGGCAATTACTGATACGAGCGGGACGCGGCGATGAGTTATGGCAAGCAGAGTTGGTCGATATAAATCGCTATCAATGGGCGATGAGTGTCGAGTTCAACATTGTTGAGCCTTATCAAAGAACGTTTTCGACTACTATATTCCGCGACCAAGTGAATCACGAGCAATGGCGACAATTGAATATTTTAGCGAATACCAGTAAGGGTAATATTAGATAGCTGAGTATTTATGGAGCTTAGGTTTTTCCTTTTACGATGAGAAATCCCTACACGTCATAACAAAATAGCTATCTCAAAGGACAAAGAGGTTTGTTATATTAAAATCTGTTATATTAAAAATAGAAAATAAAACTCATAAGTCTGCTGTCCTGTTATTAAATAACATATAGGCAGATATGAGGTTTCATAAATTTTAGCAGTATTTTTGTACTAAACAATACGATAAAAAGAGGAATAGATAATGAGCTTATTAGGGAATTTAGTGAGCCAAGTGGCACGTAGTGCAATGAATCCAGACGACGCTCAGCGTAATCCAGTTAACCAACGTACTGAAACACGGCAGACTGGCGGACTAGGTGATATCTTAGGTAGCGTATTAGGCGGTGGCAGTCAGGCAGGTGGTTATAGCCCTCAACAAAATAGCCGTCAAGCAGATAATGGTTTTGGCTTAGATGACATCATTGGTGGTCTCACGGGCGGCAGTCAGCGCGGCGGTATGAGCTCAGGTGTTGGCGGACTCGGTGATATTTTAGGTAGTGTATTAGGTGGTCAGCGTACTAATAGTGGGTTTGGTGGTAAAGGTATGCTCGTTGCATCATTGATGCCTATGGTACTTAGCTGGATCAAACGTAATGGTGGCTTGAGCGGTGCATTGTCGAAAATCACTGGTATGGGTTACGAAGGTCAAGCACGCTCTTGGATGAGTAATAACGAAGCAAATGATAATTTAAATCCAGACGAAATTAATCGTTTATTTGACGAAAACGAAATTCAGCAAGTAGCCGCTCATACTGGTGCTAATGAAACTGAGGTAAGACAGGGACTTGCTGAGCTATTGCCTGAGGTCATGAATCAGCTAACGCCTAATGGTAATCTAGATAATGAGTCTGAAGCCAATGAAGAGATAGATCAAATCATTAGCCAGCTATCTAGCCGTCTTGGTAATTTTAAGTAGTTTGTTCAAGTAGTTTGGCAGCTTAGAATTTGAAAATTTCTAACTGAATACTTAAAAGTCATGTAGATTAAAATAATTGATAGTATTGATTAAAGAGCACGTTATATAACGTGCTCTTTTTTACGTCTATCACAAGAGCATGACTGTCGGTAAATACTGTTTGGCAGGGACAGTGATAGCGATAGTAAGCCCTTAAAATCGCTCGTCTAGCGTCTCTGTTGTATGGTTAAGTGCTGCAAAGCAGATATCGGTATTGAACCCTCTATACTGTAAAAAACGTAACTGTTTAGCTTTTTCCTTTTGTTCAACTGGTATGTCATTACCGTATTTTTTGGTACGTGCTATCACCGCCAGTTTTAGCCAATCTACACCGTCTACTAAGTTGTCTGCATCATCATCTACAAACTCACTAAATTCATCAGACTCAGTATTTGCCATATCGATTAGCTCATCAATGTTACCTGGCATAGCAATCTTCTTACGATAGAATTCTTGTTTGATCCGGCCACGTCCACGGCCTTTACGGATATTCTCACGTATCAGCATTAGGGTAGTGCGGTAATCACTTTGATAACCTTTTTCTTCAAACTCATCGAGCAGTGCATCAATTTTCTCTGGATCTTGTTCTTTGTCGATCAGCTTTTGCTTTAGCTCAGCCTTACCGTATTCACGGCGTGATAAGTAATAAAATGCGAGCCAACGCAACCGACTTTCTGCTTTAATCGCATCGATTTCTGCTTGTTTTTGTTCAGGGGTTCGTAAGTAGGCTTTGAGCGCAGCTGGTATGTTATCGTTTTGGCTGTCTGTTTCACTATCATTGATAGCAAAAAGCTCAGCTTCATTTTCTGAGTTTTTGGATAGTGGCTCAGTGCTATCACTAGAACCAGTTGTCAAACCATCACTAATTTCGTCATTATGAATGTCGAGTTTGACTTCTGCCAGCATCTCTTTAATGGTTTGCGTTTCAGGGGGTTGATATGTAGGGGCGTCACTAGGCTCAGCGATAAAATTAGCCGCTGGATGGAAACGCTTTTTACGTTTTTTAGATTTAGAAGTCTTCTTTGACTTAGGAGAGGAGTCTTCAAAGAACGCTGTATCAATAGTAGCGTCATTCGTGACTGAATCATCTTTACTTGAACGAATAGTCCGTCTACTAGACTTCTCTGGTTTTTTAGACTCTTTCGTATAAGAGTTCTTGGACGGTTTTTTTGATTTTTTATCAACAGAACTAGCTGAGTCGGCGCCCGACTCAGCTAGGATTTCAGCTAAGGTTTTAATTTTCATAATGAATCATAGTGACTGACAACAGTTAATTGTTAAACCATTATTGTACAGGTTCAGAAGCCTGTTCTGCTTCTTCAGTTTCATCGGCTTTACTATTTTTCTTTGTACCAAGCTTTTCGTCACGAATTTTGTCTTCGATTTCTTGAGCAATGGCAGGATTCTCTTTTAAGAAAAGCACAGAGTTGGCTTTACCTTGACCGATTTTTTCGTCGCCATAGCTGTACCAAGATCCTGCTTTACCAACCGCTCCAATCTCTACACCTAAGTCAATGACTTCGGCTAAGTGGTTAGTACCTTCACCGTAAGTAATTTCAAACTCAGCTTGGCGGAAAGGTGGTGCCATTTTATTTTTAATGACTTTGACACGGGTCTGGTTACCGATGATTTCATCACCGTTTTTGACCGCACCAATACGGCGGATATCCATACGTACAGAGGCGTAGAATTTCAGCGCGTTACCACCAGTCGTAGTCTCAGGGCTACCGAACATAACACCGATTTTCATACGGATTTGGTTAATAAATACCACCATACAGTTAGAGCGTTTGGCGTTACCAGTGATTTTACGTAGGGCTTGGCTCATCAGACGCGCTTGCAGACCCATGTGTGAGTCGCCCATTTCACCTTCAATCTCGGCACGTGGTGTCAACGCAGCTACTGAGTCAATCACGATCATATCGATTGCGCCTGAGCGTACTAACATGTCGGTAATTTCAAGTGCTTGCTCGCCATTGTCAGGCTGCGAGAGCAATAAGTCATCAGTGTTTACTCCAAGCTTGCGTGCATAAACAGGGTCGAGCGCATGCTCGGCATCTATGAAGGCACAGGTACCGCCTTGCTTTTGACATTCTGCAATAGCTTGCAGGGTCATCGTCGTCTTACCTGAACTTTCTGGACCGTAAATTTCAACGATACGGCCTTTTGGTAGACCACCAATACCAAGCGCAATGTCTAATCCTAGAGAGCCTGTAGAGACCACATCGACATCCATAATGGCCGAGTCATCGCCTAGATGCATGATGGTGTTTTTACCAAATTGCTTTTCGATTTGACCTAATGCCGCTTTGAGGGCTTTGGCTTTATTGTCGTCCATATTGGATTCCTTGTTTTCGGTAGTTAAGTTGATGCTATAAATAAAATATTGGTACTGTTAAAACTTTTGGCAAACGCATACTGACTGTTATGAAATCGGCAATTATTGTTTGGCTGTTTTATCGAAAAATAGGTTGTCACGTGACTGGTATAGGTAGTAGTATCGAATGTATCGTTCTACTATACAGTAAAATTAAATAGCGAGAGAAGTAAAAATAAGTCCGTAATACACTGTCGTTATCATTGTTTTTAAGTCAGACTTGGCGTGCTAATTACTTGACTCAACTTCTTAACACTGTTGATTTGATAAGGTAATTATAACAAAAGCAAGGCACTATAATGAGCGTTGAGGGATGCTAGACGACACTATCTGTCGTATGGTATGCGGCTAAAAATCTATAGAAATGATGCGATAGGCCGTTGTTGTTTTGAACCTTATAATGACTATGCTTGTCAATAGATTTAGGAGTTGTCCACAACAAATAAAAGGCTTATTTTCACTAATTGTGAAACATTATGAATAATTAAATTATTTTAGAAATTATTTAAAATAATTTTTTATGTGTGTGAATTTAATGTAAGTAATTGATTTTTAAGGTTTTATAAATTGTACAAAAAATGAACGATTTTACCTTATCCTTTAATTTGCTTAGCTATAAACTTGTCAAGTGGTGACTTATGCACAGGGTTATCCACAGCTTATGGGGAGAACTCTGTAAAGCCTTATAATACATAAGTTTACGTAGATTATTAGTATTAGGAACGGATTCTATATTTCGTTTCTGATCACTTTAGAGAAGCAATTTTGTCTACAAACAACGCTATGAGCGCTATGTTTCACAAATTATAAATTTATATTTTTTTATGCATAGTCATACTATAGGCATTAAAAGTCAGGAGTATGACTCAAGATATATACCTAAGATGTCAACAGACATAGTTATGCATAGAATGTCTAGTATTTTTGAAGATATTTTCTATAGCATATAGAAGGCCACAAAAAAGCGGCTACATCAGATAGCCGCTTTGTCAAAACACTTAAAAGTAGAGCTGTATTAATCAGTCTTTGATATAGATCAAATCCCACACACCATGCCCACGGTCGAGGCCACGACGCTCAAACTTGGTCATTGGACGGAAGTCAGGACGCTCAGTGAAGTTACCTGTACCTGCTTTGTTAGTCAGTCCAGCGAAACCATCCAATACTTCAACCATCCAAAATGCATAATGCTCCCAGTCAGTTGCTGTATGGAACCAGCCGCCTTGTTTTAAGCTGCGCGTAACGATAGTCATACGTTCAGGACTGACAAAACGACGCTTATAGTGGCGCTTCTTTTGCCATGGGTCAGGGAAGTATAGCTGAATACGGTCGATATGGTTTTCTGGTAGCTGCTTGAGCAATTGAATGGCATCACCGTTGATGATTTTTACGTTGCTCAAATCTTGGGTGCCAGCCATATACGCACATTTACCAATACCAGGCTCATGCACTTCTACACCAACAAAGTTACGAGTAGGGTCAGCGGCCGCCATTTCAATAAACGAATCACCCAAGCCAAAACCAATCTCTACCGTAAGCGGCGCATCTGGACCGTTAGGGCTATCAGCAAATAACGTACGTAAGTTGTCAATACCGGTAAGATCGCCATCACCAAAACTGTTATTGACCAAATACTCAGAAAACTCTGGAGCAGTTAATGCAAGCTCAGCGTTTTTGTTCATGTGCGTACGGCGCTTCATAAACGTATTGACGATGCGGATATGCTTGTCAGAGGTCGGTTCTATTTCTTGGTTGGTGCTGTTATCGATATCGATAGGCTCGCTTGTGCTATTAAGGGTTTGCTTATCAGTAGTATTGGTACTATTGACGTTGTCATTGATATCAGAATGTTGACTCATAGGATTCGTAAGGCTTAATTAGGTGGGTGATGTTTGCTTATTATAAGTTAAATCCATACAACTGTGAACGGACAATCCTATTTTCGCGTATTTGCTGGTCAGTGCTGTGGTTTCTCTATGTTACACACGGGTTTTGGCATTATCATATAATGGTATTTTTCAAATGCTTTTTCTAAGAATCAGTAAGTAGAGCGTGTTGCCATGTTATTTATCGAGACCGATTCACCGCCACCGTTTTATCAAGAATCGTTAACACCTGCTAAACGTAAGCAGTTAGACAAGTGGTTCATAGGCAATCGTACCCAGCGTTATTATCTCAAACGCTTTGAGCAGTTTGATCAGCAAGGTTATCTGTCGCCAAAATGGCATTGGGCTGCGTTTTTTATCACTTTTCCTTGGCTGCTATATCGCAAGCGCTATATGGATGCGATTGTGTATAGTGTCGCAGGGTGGTCTTTTATTCAGCTTAATGTGGCACTAGTGCTAGTCGCTTTTGAGTTTGTAGCGATGTCCTATGTGCCAGATGCCTATCAGATGGCAATACGTATCGGCATTGCTGCCGTTATTTGGCTATTTTGGTCGTTTATGGTGGCACGCTGGACAGATGCGTATTACTACCGTATGGCAAGGCGTGAGATCGCTGATGCGATAAATGATCATCCGCGAGATGAGGCAGCACAGAAGGCACATCTGCAAAGAGAAGGTAGCGTTAGCTTATTTGGACTGGCATTAGGGTTTGGTTTTTTTGCGTTTTCGCTATTGGTGATTAAGGTGCAGTTTTTGCCTATTATCGCTAAGCCAAAAGCAAATGAAGTGTTGTTTGATGCTTATAATATTGCGAAGAACGCCCAAAACCGAGTGGCATTGATTTATCAGCAGACAGGGCAGTGCCCAGTAAATCTGCCCCTGAGTACCGAGCAGCAGCAAATACGCATGCATGTCAACATTCAGGCCGATGGCGTGACAGAAACCGACTGCGCGGTAGTGGCAACGATTCAAAACGTGACGTTTCCGATACGCTATTTAAACGAGCAGACGCTGGTCTTTTATCATTCACCAGAAAGTGATAACTGGGATTGCATAAGCTCACTGAATAAAAAACAAGCCCCTAAAAACTGCATGGCTGATTAGGGGCTGTTTTTCACGAGTGCTTGTAGATGTTGCTAGTACTGAGAGCTACTGCTTAGAGTCCGTTGCAATATCATCTTTTTCATCAACTGGTGTTGCTTGGCTCTTTAATGCCTCATAAAAATCGGTTAAATCCATTTTCCGTGCTTTACCAATGTCTTCGTCAAACAAGCTTTCAAGCTCAGCCATTGCTGATTGTGCGGACTCAATCATGCTGGCTTCATCATCATAAATGGCTTGCTGACGTTCAATCAAATCATCATCATAATCACGGAATGTTTTTACTGTTTCTCGCGCTTTTTCTGGAGAAATACCTAATAACTGTAGCGATTCGCGCGACATGTCCAAAGACGACAGATAAGTCTCACGCCAAATGTGACGCACGCCAACCTCACGCAAGCGATAATAGTGCTGACGATCGCGGGCTCTTGCCAATACAATTAACTCGGGATAATTCTTACGAAGATACTGAGCGGTGGTGATAGAACGCTCTAAATCGTCGATGGCAAGAATAAACACTCGCGCTTTTTGAATACCTGCTGCTCGTAAAATCTCAGGGTTTTTCGGGTCGCCATAATAGACTTGGTTACCGAATTTGCGAACGAAATCTACTCGGTTTGCAGAGCGTTCAATGGCGGTAAACTCGATATTGTGCATGCGCAGTACACGGCCAATAATCTGACCGACGCGGCCGAAGCCCGCAATAATGACCTGATGCTCATGATCAGGAATAGTGTCGTATTCGCGGCTCGGTTTGCTCTTGGCGAATAACGGTTCGCCTATTTTTTCTAATAACAAAAATGCCAGAGGCGTTAGCGCCATTGAGATGGTAACGACAAGGTTAAGGGTATTGGCAAGCTCGGGACGTAAGACATTTTGGGCAGTGGCGACACTGAATAGGACAAAGGCAAACTCACCACCTTGAGCCAATGTCACGCCCAATCTGATGCTGGTCGGCCAGCGATTGCCCGATACCTTTGCAATTCCTGCAATCACTGCAAACTTGATAAACATCAAGGCGAGCGCACAGCCAATAATAAAGATGGGTTCTGCTAAAATGAGTTTGACGTCGGTAAGCATACCGACCGACATAAAGAATAGACCTAACAGCAATCCTTTAAAAGGTTCGATACTGGCTTCTAATTCGTGACGATACTCAGAATCAGCGAGCAACACACCTGTCAAAAATGCACCTAATGCCATTGATAGACCGATTTGACCCATCAAAATAGACACGCCCATCACGATAAATAGCGCGACCGCTGTCAGTAGTTCTGACGCACCACTGGAAGCCACAAATTTGAAGAAGGGTCGAACCACATAACGGCTGGCAAAAATCAGACCGGCAAAGACAGCAAATACCTTACCAAAATAAATTAAATCGTAGCTTTGCTCACGCACCCCTGATAAGAACGGAATGACTGCCAACAATGGAATGACCGCAATATCTTGGAATAACAAGATAGTGAAGGCTTCTCGACCATGCGTGCTCGAAAGCTGCTGTTTTTCAGTCAGTATCTGTAGTACAAACGCGGTAGAAGACAGGGCTAAACCAAAACCAACGATAAAGGCAGTATCTAGTTGTAAGGAGAAAAACTGGTGTAGGAGCCACATCAGTAGCGTACCAGTCAAACCGACCTGCAAACCGCCCAATACAAATATAGAGCGGCGCAATGCCCAGAGCCGCGAAGGCTGGAGCTCAAGCCCGATAATAAACAGCAGCATGACCACGCCAAACTCTGAGAAGTGCAATAAACTTTCAGCGTCGCCTGCCACATCCAAGCCACTTGGGCCCAATATGAGTCCAGTGATGAGATAGCCTAAAACCGTTGCAATGCCGAAGCGTTTACCGAGAGGGACAAAGAGCAATGCTGCTCCCAAAAAGATAGTGGCTTGCAACATGAGATTTGGTGAGCCGGCGGCGGCAGCAAACATCTGGGCTCCTTAAAAATTTGAATAAAATATACGATATAAAATCAACGTGACTAAAATCAGTATGGCTAAAACGATATCGCGCTAATATCTATTATTTTTTACGATAAATTTTCCACACACCATTGTCTGCAAGCGGATTATTATAAGCATCGTTGCGGCGTTTACGCGGTGTCTGGCGACTATCTACAATCTTAAAGTCAGGCAGGGCATGTACAATCAGACCAGTACGATAAAACCGTACCCGCTCAGGCTCTAGCATCTCGCCCTTACTATCGCGACAAAAAACATAAGCACGCAGATCGATAAACTCACGGTGCGCTACCAGTCGCGCTTCGTCATCGTTATCTAGCACCGCTGTCATGCGCTCAATTTCATCATCCGTATATTGACCACACTTATCGGTCAGAGCACCTACTGACCCAAAGCTTTTGGATTCTTTAGCGCGTGTCTTAGTTAAATGTAGACGCTGAACATGATAGATAAATTGCGGTATTTCCAGACTGGCAGGGAGCGGTAGATAGTCAGGTGGCATGTTGGCCGCTGGATAAAAATCCTTTGCGCGCTCAAGCAGATTTTGCCAACGTTGTTGATAGGTTTGGACTTCGGCTAAGTTGCCTTCATAAATAGGCATATCACGAATTTGGCGCAAAACATCAGGTGGAAACTGTTCATTACGAAAGTTTGCAATGTCTTCTTGCAGCGTTGATAACAAAACTTTGGCGTGTTTTTTGCCATCTTTTGATGCAGGATCATCGATATAGTCTGGGGCGACAAAGGGTGCTGAGCGTCTAGACATAGTGTTGTATCATCAATAGATAGAGTGAAAATACCAAAAAGTATGATTATAAAAATTAACTGGGGTGCTAAACAAAACTTTATAATAGTTATTATAACCACATAAGCCGATTCGGACTTAATTTTTTTAAGTTGAATAAAACAAAAGATTGTCGCAAATCACGACTGCTTTAATGTGATCTAGATTCTAGTTCTAATTCTACGTAACTTTTAGTATGAGCCAGTATCAGATGCCTATACTTGTATTTGCTACATTAGGGTTCGAATTACTGACCTCTTTATTCAATCACTTAGCTGAAAATGTATCATCAATGATTATGACCAATATGACTATTACCATCAGGCAGCTGTCCCGAAATATCACAGACCAATGCATCGCTATGTGCGATATTCTGCGGGTGAGACGAGCTTTCGACCTGAATAGTAGCATGGTGAATACCAAGCTCTAGTAGTCTTTGTTCGAGACTGGTAATCAGAATATTTGACTCATGGATACTCATCTCACTATCCACTACTACGTGACAAGAGAGTGCATTGAGACCGCTAGTAATACTCCAAACATGTAGGTCATGTACTTTTTGTACTTGAGCGTCTTCGAGTAATTTTTGCTCCACATCGACTAACGATATATTGGCAGGCGTTCCTTCCATTAATATATGCACAGAATCACGTACGACGCGGTAGCCACTGATTAAAATAAGCACGGCAACGATTACTGATGCCACTGCATCTGCCCATACCCAACCAAAACCCATCATGAGTAGTGCAGCGATAATCGCTGCTACTGACCCTAATAAATCGCTCAATACATGCAAATAAGCGCTTTGCATATTGAGGTTAACGGGTTCTGCATTATTAGGTTTCTGCTCTGTGACCTTGGCATCATCCTTACCATGATTATGACCGTGTGACTCGCCACCTTGACTACCTCGGTGCATTAGCCAAGCGACCAGAATATTGATTAACATACCGATAGTCGCCACGATAAGCATGCCTTGGGTCGCAATTTCTGGCGGTGAGTTAAAACGTTTAATCGCTTCATAAAAAATCATCAAAGCAATTATGACAAGTGTCGCGCCATTTACCGTAGCAACTAATATCTCAAAGCGTTTATAGCCGAAAGTTTTCTGGTGAGTGGCCGCTTTTTCGCCGATTTTAAATGCGACCAAAGTGGCACCAAGCGCTATCGCATCGCTTAACATATGCCCTGCATCAGATAGCAAGGCTAAACTACCGGTAAGCCAACCACCAATGGCTTCGATAAACATATAACCAGTAATAATAATAAAGCTGAACAGCAAAGTACGCTGATAGCCTTTGGTATCTCGTGCTGTGGTTGTTTGTTCTAGATGCTCATCATGATCGTGATGGCCTTGGTTTTCTTGAGTGTAATTATTTTCTTCATCGTCGCAAACGTACTTAGGCACATCCGTATTATCATGCTGTTGGCTATGATTGTGCTCGTCAGAGTTTTGATTATTTGGATTCATAATAATACTCAAATTCGCTGATAATTGCGTTCGGTAGATGATACTTACTGACAAGTGACGTTTACTAATAAGTGATGCTTGCTATGAGTAGAGTAAGCGTAGAGCCTTTACCGCATACCATTTGATAGTTATAAATTTAACATAGCCAAGCATGAGAAGCTGTAACGACGAAGTAAACGTGATGAGAAGGGGAGCAGGAAAATACGCTATCGTGTATTAAGTTTTAAATGAGAGTTACCAACCGACAGGATCAATATCCAAAGTGAGCTTAAGGTATTTAGCGCTTGGTAGGGCGAGCACTGGCTGCCACCACTGTCCCAACACATGGTGCAATTGACGACGGTCTTTAGCCAATAGCAAAAGCTGTGCATGGTAGCGGCTGTTCTTTTTACTCATGGGCGCATCAATAGGACCGAGAACAGCGAGGTTATGAGCATTCGGCAAATGCGCAATAGCATCCTTGAGTGCTTGAGTAGTAGCTGCTAATGTTTTACCTTCGCAGCGTATCAATGCAGCATGTCGATGAGGAGGTAAGCCCATCATTTGACGTTCTTGCAGTAGCTCGCGCGCGAATGACAAGTAGCCATCTTTGACCAGTTTTAATAGTAACTCGTTATCAGGTTGCAACGTTTGAATCAATACGCGGCCAGCTTTGTCACCTCGACCAGCACGGCCAGCCACCTGAATCATGAGCTGCGCGGTATGCTCTGGTGAGCGAAAGTCTGCTGATAAAAATCCGCGATCGGCATTGGGTAAGCAAACCAACGTGACATTGGGGAAGTGATGACCTTTGGCAACCATCTGTGTACCGACTAATATAGCAGGGTTGCCTTTATTGATTTGCTCATAAATATTTTCCCAGCTGTCTTTGCGTCTTGTGGTATCACGGTCTATCTGAATAATCGGATAGAGCTCTTTGCTAGTTTGAGGGTTAGCAAAGATTGCATGTAGATTTTCGCTAAGCCTTGTCGTTCCCATACCTTTGGCGTCTAGATTTTGACTGCCACAATCAGGGCATACGGTAGGGATATAAGCTTGCCAATCGCAATGATGGCATTTTAAGTAAGAGTTGCTTGAATAACTGTTTTGTTGGGCTTGACTATTATAGTGAACGGTCAGGTGCGCGTCACAGCGCGGACAATCTGCTTGCCAGCCACAAGCCTCGCACAAGAGAACAGGCGCATAGCCACGACGGTTCAAAAATATTAGTACTTGATCACCAGCTTCTAGCGTTTGCCGTATCGCTCCGATCATGGCATCCGTCAGCCCTGTATCATAGCGTGCACCGTCATCTTGTGCTTGTTGATGAGTACTTTGCAAGCGAGCATCGATCAGTTGCATGGTTGCAGGCTTGGCATTACCTGGACGAGTAAGCAGTTGGTATTCTACTAGTTTGCCATCATCGACCAGTTTTAAATGCTCAAGAGAAGGTGTGGCAGTGCCGAGTATGACAGGGATTTTGTACTGCAAACCTCGATAGAGAGCGACATCAGCGGCATGATAACGTAACGTGTCCTGCTGCTTATACGAGCCATCATGTGCCTCATCAACGACAATCAGGCCTAAGTCTGCGAAAGGATATAGTACCGCCGAACGTGTACCGATCACGATTTGTGCATGCCCCGTGCGGCAGTCTTGCCAACCTTGTAAGCGATGAGTGTTGGTCATGCCAGAGTGTAATAGCACAATGTGGGCGGCGAACCGACTAGCAAACCTTGCCCGCGTTTGCGGTGTGAGACCAATCTCTGGTACCAAAATCAACACCTGTTTACCAGCTTCTAGTACAGCTTGCATCGCTTGCAGATAAACTTCAGTTTTACCACTACCAGTAATACCATTGAGCAAAAAACCAGTATAAGTATCAGATTCGTGTGCAGCAATAATAGCGTCGACAGCAAGTCTCTGCTCCTCGTTGAGATCAAGTGGCATTTTTGCCAGTTTAATTGGAGCAGGCGCTTGTTTTGGCTGAATATAGCGCTCGACTAGCCCTTTATCTTCTAGCGTCCTTAAAAATGCTCGTTGCATCCCTTCTAATAGCAATACATCTTCACTTGCGCCGTACTGACCATGTAGCTTTAGCATGTCGAACTGCTGCTTTTGTTTTTTAGCATTGGCTCGAAAATCATCATCAGTGATATGAGGCAAAATGCGCCAATGGGTAATCAGCAAGTCTAATGGTTTGCCTTGACGGACAAGGCTTGGCAGGATAACTGCTAACACGTCGCCAAGTGGATAGTGGTAATAGCGTGCCAACCAGTAGGCAAGCTTGAGCATGTCCGAGTCCAAAATAGGCTCAGCATCTAGACATTTATTAATAGGTTTGATCTTGTTAGCAGGTACGCTGCTATCGTCTTGTGAAATATTAGCAATCACAATGCCAATCAGAGTCTGACGACCAAATGAAACTTCGACACGGCTGCCGATTTGCGGTATCGCACTGTTTGGCAAAGCAAGCATATCAGCTGGTAGGCTATAGTCAAACACCCGATAAAGGGGAACGGGCAGAGCAACTTGTACCAACATAAACGCTTCGCAGTCTTATTAGGTGAATATAAAATCAGAATAATAGAACGGAGACCAATAAGCTTAGCATGATGCTAAGCTTATGGTGATATGACTCATAGGCTGTTGCTAAAATTAGCACTGAATAATGAGGCTTAACAATTAGCACTTAATACTAAGCATTAAATATCATCTTATTCGATATAAAGAATAGACTCAATTTCTACCACACCACCTTTAGGTAGAGCAGCTACTTGAACGGCAGCGCGGGCAGGGTACGGCTCGCTTAGATTGGCGACAAACACTTCGTTCAAGACAGCAAAATCACTCAAGTCAGTCAAAGATACATTGAATTTGACCACGTCATTTAGACTGCCACCAGCTGCTTCACAGATAGCTTTGATGTTTTCAAATACTTGCTCAGCCTGTGCTTTAAAACCTTCTCTTAGCTCCATCGTGTCAGGATCAAAACCAAGCTGACCTGAGATATAGACAGTATTGCCGACTTTTACAGCTTGAGAATAGGTGCCGACCGCTGCAGGTGCTTTATCAGTTTGGATGGTTTGACGAGTCATGGGGTATCCCTTTTATATTTTATGTGAGTGATTCATTGCTACTAGAATAGCAGTTCTATTTTAGCTATTTGCACCACGACTATATCAGTGATGCAAATCAGCAAATGCGCTTATTATAATTGATATAACCGTATAATGTTAGGGAAACCTAGCAGCGAGCGTAGTTCACGAATACCCTGTGCTAAGTGGTTGCGACTACGTACCACGATATGAATGATGGTATCAGTATTGCGAACATCAACGGTTTCCACACCCATATTGAGCTGGCGTAAGTGATAGATAACTTCACTGATTTGCTCGTCACTAAGCGCAATTGAGAGCTTTAAATAAGCAGGAAAACGAATCTTACCGCTATTTTTCAGGTCATGCTCACCGATGTCGCCTTGTTTGACCGCATTGTCATTTCGCCAACGTAACTGGATCACCTGATAAGGATTGTCTTTGCGGATATCGTCCAGTGAGAAGCACTTATGACGGTGAACGACCAAACCATGACGTGATAAATGGCCTACGATAGGGTCGCCATATATTGGATGACAACAATTAGCAAAATCAAGCTCGACGCCAGCAGCATTCGCAATCAGCTGTTGCGGTTGAGTCATGTCATCGCTATGTACTTTTGCCTGTAGGTCGCTTAGCTCATCGCTAAACAAGCGTGTCACGACTAGCTGAGGAAGTAGCGTACCTGAGCTTATTTGTTCAAATAACGCATCTTTTTCAGTTAGGCCGCGCCATTCAGTCAGGTCTTTCCAGTCAGCATCTGTCAAATCATCAAAGCTTTTCTGGTGCGTTCTGAGCGCACGATCTAAGGCTTGTCTGCCATGGTGTTGTTTGTCAGCGACAGATAGGTCTTTGAACCAACGTAAAATCTCTTCACGGGCTTTGTTGGTCACTACAAATCCCAACCACTCAGCTTTTGGTTCTGAGTGGCTATTCACTTCTATCTCAACGGACTGTCCATTTTTTACTACGGTGCCAAGCTTTGCAGCTTTGCCATCAATATTTGCACCAACAGCAACGTTACCAATCATAGGCCCGACCGCGTAGGCAAAATCTAGCGCGGTTGCACCCTGTGGAAGCTCGTAAGCACGGCCTTGAGGACTGTAGCAAATGATTTTACTAGAGTGCAGATAATCCATCAGCTCATTAATGGTAGAGACTGCCGCTGAAAAATCAGGACTGTTTTCATTCAGATTGTCTTCATCGACCAAATCTTTCATGTTGCGCAATGATGCTTGGATAACCGATTGACTCACATCAGATGCGTGCTCTGCCCCGATGACACCAAGTCTTGCAGCGCTTTGCATTTGCTTGGTCAATATAGTGACTTTTACCACATCATTGTCACGCTCATATATGAGGGTGAGGGACTGGTTACCACCTGGCAGCGGGCGACGAATATTATCCGCAATATGGGTATCATCAATCTGATATTTTTTGATCAAATAATAGGCCAGCTTATCGCACGCTTCGATATTGTCGAGGACGATTTCAAACGCATAATGACGCAGTAGCGCATTAATCTCACCGCGATTGCGGAAAAACTGACGATATATCACCACGCGATTGTCTAATACTTTGACCAGACCATTGAGATCCAAGTTGTTTAGCACGATGCTTAAATAACGATGAATGGACTCTCTTTGAAAGTTACGTCCAAGCCCATGCTGTAGCAGTTTATCGGACAGCTTGTTGTACATATCAGAGTCTAAATTGCGATAACACAATACTTCGATATAGTCAGCAATATCATTCAGACCCATTAATCGGGCAAATGGCACATAAAAATCTAAGGTTTCTTGAGCTGTGGTGCGCTGCTTCTCAGGCCGTACCGCATCAAGCGTAGACATA
The DNA here is from genome assembly GCF_043419765.1 of Psychrobacter nivimaris. Classification (NCBI taxonomy): domain Bacteria; kingdom Pseudomonadati; phylum Pseudomonadota; class Gammaproteobacteria; order Moraxellales; family Moraxellaceae; genus Psychrobacter; species Psychrobacter nivimaris. The sequence continues at coordinate 228,754 of NZ_JBHOFX010000004.1, forward strand.
TTATGTAGACGGTCAGCAAGCTTGATAATAAGTACACGTGGGTCAGCGAGGGTTGCGGTCAGAATTTTATGAAAGGTGGCCGCTTTATTCTGCTGCTTGTTATGTGAAGATGACTTTAGTTTGGTCACACCATCGACCAGTCTTGATACAATTTCACCATAACGCTGCTTGATTTGCTCATCACTGACTTCGGTGTCTTCGACCGTATCATGCAGGATTGCTGCAATGATGGTATCTCGATCTAAGCGAAAGCCCGCTAGTATCTCAGCGACAGCGATTGGATGCGTGATATAAGGTTCCCCTGATTTGCGCTTGTCTTTAATGTGCGCAATATCTCCGAACTCACAAGCATCAACAATATCACGGCGCTCAGCAGCAGTGAGATAACCTACCGAACGTAGTAAATTATATTGAGCATCATCGACGAGGTGATGACTGAGTTTGGGTAGGGTTTGACTCATAAAATGATGATCCTATTTTCCATGACCTACTTGTTGGGCCACTTACCGAAGCAAATGGAGGCTAAATAATGACCTACCATACAAAACTTAAGGATGAGTACGCCATTCTCTAATTAATCGCAAATCGCTTTCAATGTCAACTGATAAGCGTGTGGGCGATGAAAAAATTTCACTCAGTGGTCTATTTTGGGGATAGATGGTAACCAAAATAGCCAATACATTATTATTACAACCAAAAAACCACAGCCTATGCTGTGGTCTCTATAGTTGATCAAGATGTGTACTTATTTTATAAAAACGCTATTGGCTCTATAAAATACATCTTATCAAAACAACTTATTAGAAGCTGTGGTCGCCTGACAATGCTAAATCTAATGAGCTAGTAGCAAAATTATGCTCTGGCTGATTTAGGATGTCGCGTGTTATTTTGCCAGCGGCAATTTCACGTAGTGCCAATACTGTAGGCTTGTCGTTATCAACGTCAACCAACGGCTCGGCAATACCTTTGGCCAATTGACGGGCGCGTTTGCTTGCGACCAAAATTAGCTCAAAGCGATTATCAACATTATCCAAACAATCTTCAATCGTCACTCGTGCCATAAATAGCTACCTCGGTTGTTTCTATTAGTAACGGACCTTGCCCGCCACTCAATAAAAATAATATCAAAAATATAAAGGGGGATAGCTAAATATTATAGCATTTTTTGCCAAGCCGCGTAGTTGCTTTTTATATCTACTTACGAGATTAGCTGCTTGTGCTTAGTTTACTCTTCTACCTGAGTGTTTAGCAAGTTGCTAATCGTGCGATGATAGCGCTGCTGCTGACGACCAAGCGTCTGTCTGTCGGCCACGATAATGGCTTTTAACTCAGCTAATGCTACGTCAAAATTATCATTGATCACTACATAGTCAGCATTCACGTATTGTGCCATTTCGGTGACCGCGCCAGCTAGACGGCGCTCTATAACTTCTACAGAATCCTGCGCGCGGGTTGAGAGACGTTGACGTAATGTCGCAATGCTAGGTGGTAGAATAAAAACCATAATAGCATCGGGAAAGATATTTCTGATTTGCGTCGCGCCTTGCCAGTCAATCTCCAAAATAACGTCAATACCCGCCGCTAGCTGGGTACGGACACTTTCCTCTGACGTGCCATAATAGTTACCAAATACTTCAGCATGCTCTAGAAATAGACCTGCATTGATACCATTGGTAAAACTATCGGTATCCGTGAAATGATAGTGCTGACCATCAATCTCGCCCGGGCGTGGTGCGCGAGTGGTATGAGAGACGCTGACAGTTAAGTCATTGGTGGTAGCAAGCAATTGCTTAACCAGTGAGGTTTTGCCAGTACCTGAAGCGGCAGTAACGATGAATAATGAACCTGTCATACAGTTTATCCTAATAGAAGGTGTCTTAGTAACTCGTAAAATGTATCGTAATAAATGCGTGTTGATAAAAAGTTAAGCAGTGCCTCAGTCAAAAACAAAGACTGGAAAAAATAAAAAACGCCATCATGTATGGCGATAGAAATTATAATAGATGCATTATTATAAACGGCTTTTATACAAGTTAAAGCTGGTTTTGCAATATGTCGTAAGTATGCTGAGGTTTGCCTACAAAATATTGCTATGAGCAGACAGCTATTTTAGAGAGCGACAAAAGCAAATTATGCTAAAGTAGAGCATTGATTTCGCCCCAACTTTTGAATAAAAAATTCAAAAATACGTTTTAACTATAAATTATCCAATGATAGGCCTTTTTATGCAAATTTATCTTGCCAATCCCCGTGGATTTTGTGCTGGTGTGGACCGTGCAATTGCGATTGTTAATGAAGCATTGACACGTTTCGAGCCGCCTATTTATGTCCGTCATGAAGTTGTGCATAATAAGTTTGTGGTGTCAGACTTGGCCAATCGTGGTGCGGTATTCGTTGAAGAGCTTCATGAAGTACCAGACGGCTCTATCGTTATTTTCTCCGCTCATGGGGTTTCTAAAGCAGTCGAAGATGAGGCTGAGCGCCGAGATTTGACTGTGTTTGATGCAACATGCCCGTTGGTAACTAAAGTACATATCGAAGTGGCAAAGTTCGCACAAGATGGCATGGATGCAGTGTTGATAGGACATGCAGGACATCCAGAAGTCGAAGGCACTATGGGGCGCTTTAATCGTCGCCATGGCGGGCAGATTCATCTGGTCGAAGATGAAGGTGATGTGGCCGCATTGACTGTACAAGATGCCGAACGCTTGGCATTTGTGACTCAGACAACCTTGTCGATGGATGATACTGCGCGCGTCATAGATGCGCTGCGTGAAAAATTTCCTAGTATCCAAGGCCCTCGCAAAGACGACATTTGCTATGCTACTCAAAACCGCCAAGATGCGGTAAAAGATTTGGCCAGTCGCTGTGAAGTCGTACTAGTGGTCGGTTCACCAAACTCATCAAACTCTAATCGCCTGCGTGAGCTGGCTGAGCGTATGAATTGCCGAGCGTATTTAATCGATAATGCCAGTGAGATGGACAAGCGTTGGTTAGATGGTGTGCAGAGTATAGGCGTGACCGCTGGTGCATCCGCGCCCGAAGTGTTGATCCAAGAAGTATTGCAACAGCTGCAAGACTGGGGTGGTGATCTGCCTAGTGAGCTATCTGGTATTGAAGAAAATGTGACGTTTAGTCTGCCGAAAGCGTTGCGGATACCTGTTACTCAGGTTGGTAAGTAACTAATATTCGTGTTTGTATTTGTATGAACCATCATTGATATGGATAAGGTCGCATGAAAGAACCAAAAGCCAGATTTGTATTGGCAGAGGCCACGCTCGCTGAAGTCAACAAGCAACTAAAGCTCAATATGCTAGTGATGGCAGCAGTGGTTTTTGTATTGTTTATGAATATTATGAAGTTTATGGCAGATAAAAGCTTTTTCTACGCAATGCTCGCAGTAGTCATGATCTGTTTGTTATTTTTCATACAAAAAGCTCGCCGGATTCTCACGCTCAGAAAACAAGAGCTTATCCATAAATAAAAAGTACAAGCCTAAATAAAAAATACAGATGAAAGTACCAAATATAGGATAGCTATGACTGCTTATTACAAATTTGTTAAACGAGAATTACAAGAAGACGGTGTTAGTGTGGCGCATTATCAGCCAACCAAGCATGCTCAAGGTGCTTGGAATGAGCATGAGCAGCACATGGCGCCAGCAACAGGCCTATTAACAGCCGAGATTAACAGCTTCGCGCCACAACCTAATACCCGTATCGCACGTGTGAGCCTCGATATCTTGGGGCTAATACCGCTTGACGATTTTACTATCACTACTCGCTGTATCCGACCGGGTAAGACTATTGAGCTGGTCGAAGCGGTCATGAGTAGCCGTGGCCGCGATGCTATCATTGCAAGAGCGTGGCGACTGATTACTCAAGATACCAGCGAGATTGCCGGACTTGAAGATCAACCAGCAGAATACAAACCTGAAGGACTACCAGTTTGGGAAGGTATGAAAGGCTGGCCGGGTGGTTTTATTGAGAGCGTACGTCTAGTAGCGACAGAAGACCGTCGTTCTGGTCGCGGTATGGTATGGATTACCAATGATCTCGACATGGTAGAAGGCGAGCCGACTGATGATTTGGTGCATCTGTTAGGTATGGTCGATACTGCCAATGGTGTTGTACCAAGATTGGGTCTTGGTTTATCTAAGTTAGAATGGATGTTTCCCAATACTGATTTGCAAATCCATATGCACCGCTCGCCAAAAGGTCGCTGGCTGGGTATCGAGGCTGTACAACAATATGGTGATGATGGTATCGGGTTGACCAGTGCGGTATTGCACGATGTGTCTGGGCCTTTTGGTCGTAGTGAGCAAATCCTTACTATTCGCCCTATGCCACGTTAAAAGGCTAAGAGTCAGTCAGGCTATAGTTTTGAAAAATGAAACTATACGTTGTAATCAATTAATTATACAAATAATAGAGAAATGGTTTTAATAGTAGCTAACAAGACAATATTACTAACAATACAATATTACTAACAAGCTGATGTTAATCGACATAGAGGTTACTATGAAAACCCATACTCAATTTTCAAAAAAGCTGACGACTCTCTGGGATATATTGATAGAAGCATATTCAGAATAGTTGCTGTTGTTTGCGCGTTGATTGTTATATCAGAAAATAACTGAGCAATTAAATGACGAAGCAAGTAAAAACCAAGCAAACAAATAACTGATACCAGAACACCGCCTTGGTAAACAAGCGCGGTGTTTTTTATGGAATAAAACTTTTGAGCTTGAATTTTTTCTCAATGCCCCTATTAGTATAGACAGTTTAACGGTATTACATACGGCAAGTTCTCTAACATTATGAGAACGGCTTTAGTGAGTATATCGTTATCTGATAATAGGTCTTTCATAGAATTTAAAGGAGTTTTTATGAGTGAAGCAACTCAAGCTGAAGGTCTGAATCCAGAATTAAAAAAACATACGTTTGAAGCGGAAGTGGCGCAGTTACTGCATTTGGTAACGCATTCACTATATTCTAACGCTGATATTTTTGTCCGCGAATTGGTATCTAATGCGTCGGATGCTTGTGATAAGTTGCGCTTTGAAGGCACAAATGATGATAGCCTCTATGAAGATGATGGCGAATTAAAAATCCGCATCGCCGTCGATGAAGCTGCCAAAACTATTACCTTTACCGACAATGGTATTGGTATGAACGAAGCCGATGCCATCGAAAACTTAGGTACGATTGCTAAATCAGGTACCAAGGCATTTTTAGATAAATTGTCTGAATCACAAAAGCAAGACGGACAATTGATTGGTCAGTTCGGTGTTGGTTTTTACTCAGGTTTTATCGTCGCTGATACCATCAGTGTCGAATCACGTAAAGCGGGCGAGCCTGCGGATAAAGGCGTGCGCTGGGTATCAGATGGTACTGGTAGTTTTACTGTTGAACCTATTACCAAAGACACGCGCGGTACGGCGATTACTTTGCATCTAAAAGAAGAATATAGCGAAGGCGAAGATAACTACTTAGATCGCAGCAAAATCAAGCGTTTGGTTAATAAATACTCTGACCATATCAGTTTGCCAATTCAAATGCGTAAAGAGATCTGGCAAGAAGATGTAAAAGAAGACGAGAACGACGACACGCCTGCTGGTGGCAAGATGGTACTCACTGATGAGTGGGAAACAATCAATAAAGCCAGTGCACTATGGACTCGCTCTAGCTCTGAAATTGAAGATGATGAGTATGTCGATTTTTATAAGAATATTTCTTATGACATGGATGCGCCGCTTACTTGGACGCATAACCGTGTAGAGGGTCGCGTACAGTATACGCAGCTACTATATATCCCTAAAAAAGCGCCAGTTGATCTATACACTCGTGAGCAGCAGCATGGTCTAAAGCTTTACGTGAAGCGCGTCTTTATCATGGACGAAGCTGAGCAATTGCTACCGATGTATTTGCGTTTCGTGAAAGGTGTGATCGATTCAGCAGACTTGCCATTGAACGTGAGCCGTGAGCTACTACAAGAGTCACGTGATGTAAAATCTATCCGTGATGGTAACGCTCGCCGTATCTTAACCTTACTCGCAAGCCTTGCTAATAGCGAAGACAGTGACAAGCAAGAGAAATTTGCCCAATTCTATGCAGAGTTCGGTGATGTCATCAAAGAAGGTCTAGGCGAAGATGCAGGCAATCAAGAACGTATTGCTAAGCTATTGCGTTATGCCACCAGCACCCAAGACGGTTTGGTAACAAGCTTCGAAGATTATAAAGGCCGTATGAAAGATGGTCAAAAAGCCATCTACTACCTCACCGCTGATAACCTAGCCGCTGCGAAAAACAGCCCGCAACTTGAGCTATTCAAGAAAAAAGGCATCGAAGTTATCTTGATGACCAGCCGTGTTGATGAATGGGCAATGAACTTCTTGACCTCATTCGATGAGACACCGCTGCAAAACATCGCGAAAGGCGCAGTAGACCTAGGCGACTTGCAAGATGAAGCAGAAAAAGCGGAAGCAGAGAAAGCACAAGAAACGCTAAAGCCAGTAGTTGATAAGCTAAAAGCTGCGTTGGGCGAGCGTGCTAAAGACGTCAAAGTATCGACGCGTTTAGTCGATAGTCCAGCTTGTTTGGTCGTTGGTGAAGGTGAGCTATCACCACAAATGATTCAGATGCTACAGCAAATGGGTCAGGACGTACCAGCAAGTAAGCCAACGCTAGAAGTAAACCCTGATCATCCACTCATCAAAAAGCTTGAAAGTAGTGATCAGTTTGACAGTCTGGCACAAGTAATCTTTGATCAAGCATTGTTAGCAGATGGCGGTCAGCTAGACGATCCAGCCGCTTACCTAAAACGCGTCAATGAACTATTGATGAGATAATGTTTAGTAATTAGTAAAAAGGGAGGCTTTATATAGGAGGCCTCCTTTTTTATTTGAACTTTTAGCCGAATTTGAGTGAATTTTACAAATCAGCCTTATCCTCTTAACCGACAATCCGTTACAATCGCGATAGATTAGCGAGCTAAAATATTAAGCAGTGCTGGTCATCTTCTATAATCACTCCATCGTGAATTCAATATAAATCGATGTCTGCATGCTGTATAAAAAATCGTCAATTGATTGCACCGCGCGGCTGTTACATTAAGATAATTATCATTGAGTCATTTTATTTTTCTCGACTGGCTAGAGGTCTAAGTCTTTGTCACTTACGTCGTTAAAAACCGTCTCGCTTCAGCGTTTTTCGCTCAATTTCGCTGCCAATATTATTGCAACCTTATGGATGCTGGTGGGCTCAACACGGGCTTTTTCTTGGGTTAAACCTACTTTTGTACAGTTTGCCGTATTTGCGCTATTGGCACTTGGTAGTAATGTCTTATTTTCATGGTTAGCTGCTGAAAGTGGCAGTATATTTAATGAGCAAGGATTGGTCAGTTATTTGATCTGGCCGATGATTATTTTGCTTGGTGGTATCATTTTGGCTCGGCGAGCGAGCAACCAAGCCTTGGTATTTGTACCAGTAGTGCTGTGGTTGGTCGCCGATACATTGTCAGCCTTATTACAGAGCTTGGTGCAGTTTTTTGGTAGCTATGGTTGGTTGCCAAATTGGAGTTATTCGTTCTTACCAGTACTGTTTTTAGTATTGTTCTTATGGCAAACGCTAGCGCTATTGTGGATTTTCTCCCGTCGTCTGCGTATACCATGGTGGGAGCGAATCATTGTATTGGTTGGCGCGGTGGCGTTGCTGACCATCTGGCAGCGTAATGTCGCTGATCAGCCAATTTTTAAGCAAATACCTGTAGAGCCTGTACTAGAAGAGGCGGCACTATATCAGCAGCCACGTCTATTACAGCAAGCATTGGATAGTATAGACCCAAGTATCGATGGCAAAACTGACTGGTACTTTATGGGAGTTGCGGGGTTTTCTGATCAAAATGTCTTTCGCTCTGAGATTAATAAGGTACGCGAGCTGTTTGATGTGCGCTTTGGTACCAGCGGGCATTCACTATCGCTGATCAATAATACTTATAGTTGGCTAGATGAACCAATTGCTACTAAGACCAGCATTTTGCGCGGCCTAAAGAAAATCGGTCAGCAGATGAACGCTGATGAAGATGTGTTGTTTCTAACGTTGTCTTCACATGGTAATCAGGATATCGTCCAATTGGCAAATCCGCCGCTTGCGATGGATAATTTAGATGCTATATGGTTGCGTGACGCGCTAGACGCATCTGGTATCCGCTGGCGTGTGATAGTGGTGTCTGCCTGCTACTCAGGTTCGTTTATTGACGAATTAGCATCGCCAACCACGGTAGTGATTACTGCATCAGCTGCTGACAAAGCGTCGTTTGGCTGCACCAACACAGCTGAGATGACCTATTTTGGCCAAGCGTTTTTTGCTGAAAGCCTACGAGGGAATACCAGTTTTGAGTCGGCTTTTAAAGATGCCAGTATACGGGTCAATGAGCGTGAGAGCGCAATGGGCTTTGAGCCATCAGAGCCGCAAATGGTCATTGGTAGCTTAATGGAGACGGCATTGCCTGCGTTTGAGCAAGTACTGTTTGATAAGGCGCGCCCATCCGTTGCTAGTATTACAAATAATACTACTTCTACAATGGTTAATATTCTACCTGACAATGCTGCTAATCAGTCGGTAGACGAAGTAGAGATAGGCGCTGAATAGCTGAATAAATACAAAGTATGATCTAGCATTTTATAAATGCCAATATCAGATTTACTATTAGATGATGAGTATTTATTAAACATCGTCATTGGTTCTATTTTGAATAAAAGGATATCACTCATGCAAAACTCCTATAGTCATAGTTTATCTACCAATAGACAGCTTACTCAAAAAAGCGTGAATCGCTGTTTTAATGGTGAGCAGCATTATTATAGTCACGAGTCGACATCTACCAAAACCTCTATGACGTTTAGTATTTATCTACCTGATGAAGCCTTGGCTGGGCGACGTTGTCCTGCGATATTGTACCTATCAGGTTTGACATGTAATGCCGATAATGTCACCCATAAGGCGCATTTTCAGCAGAAATGCAGCGAGCTTGGTATGATACTTATCGCACCTGATACTTCGCCTAGAAGTAGCGACGACAGCGATGTACCAAACGACGATCGCTATTTTGTCGGTCAAGGTGCAAGCTATTATGTTGACGCGACCCAAGCGCCATGGTCAGAAAATTTTAATATGCAAAGCTACATCGTTGATGAGCTATATGACTTATTACGTTCAGAATTTCCTATCCATAGCATCGGTGTCACAGGACACTCAATGGGTGGTCATAGTGCGCTGTTGCTAGGGTTTAAGTTCCCGAGCAAGTTTGTCAGCGTATCGGCTTTATCGCCAGTATGCGCAGCTAGTGAATCTGCATGGGGGCAAGCTGCCTATACAGAGTACTTCGGTGATGACAAGTCTCTATGGGCACAAGCGGACGCCTCACAGATGATTGAAAAAGTCGGTCAGCAGTATTCGAGCATTTTGGTTGATCAAGGCGCAGCTGATAACTTCTTAGCAGAAGGCCAACTACAGACATCTAAACTACAAGATGCTTGTGCAAAAGCCGAACAGCCCTTAACATTACGCTATCAAGCGGGGCATGACCACAGCTATTATTTTATCCAAACGGTGATTAATGATCATATCGAACATCATTGGCATATGGCTCAACTGAGCTAGGCTGCTAAGTAGATAACCGTAATACGTGTTTTCGCTATCCCATTTCATGCTCAAAAGGTAATTTTTATGGCAAGTTATCAAGATTTGACAGCTTCTAATTCAAAGAATAAGTCAGCAGATACGAGCTCTACAAAAGCGACTATGCAGGCTGATATGGATGCTGCTCTAAAAAACAAACAACGTAGCAATGAGTATAATGATGAAGTGTCTCAAGCTAAGTCAGACGAGCTGATTGCAAAAACCGTTAACGATGCTGGCGATAGAGTACTTGATGATGTACAAATATCTCGCGTGATAGAGATGGCATGGGAAGATAGAACGCCATTTGGTGCTATAGAGCATAGCTACGGTCTCGATGAGACTGGGGTTATCAAACTCATGCGCCAAGAGTTAAAGTCGTCATCTTTTCGCTTATGGCGTCAGAGAGTGAGCAATCGTGCTACCAAGCATGAGGCAAAGCGCTCTTTCGAAGTTGGCCGTGCTTATTGTAAAACTCAATATAAGCAGCGCTAAACCACTAAGTATTTAGCATCAATATATAAAAGGCTCTCAGTATATGTGAGCCGCTTGAAATTTCCTTTTTAATTTATCAATATCTTATATAAACATGAATTAGGTAGCTCAATTATGAACAGTCCTGCTAAACCTTATCTTATTGCACCGTCGATACTCTCAGCTGATTTCGCGCGGTTGGGCGAAGAAGTGGAGAAGGTACTAGAGTCGGGTGCCGATGTGATTCATTTTGATGTAATGGACAATCATTACGTACCCAATTTGACGTTTGGTAGCATGATTTGTAAGGCATTACGTGACTATGGTGTTGAAGCGCCAATTGATGTACATCTGATGGTTTCACCTGTCGATAGTATGATTGAGCAGTTTTTGGAAGCGGGTGCTAGTATCATTACCTTCCATCCTGAAGCCAGCGCTCATATCGATCGCTCACTTCAACTGATCAAAGATGGCGGTGCAGAGTGTGGCTTGGTATTGAACCCAGCGACCCCGCTGCATTATCTTGATTATGTCATGGATAAAGTAGATCAGATTTTATTAATGAGTGTGAACCCGGGCTACGGTGGACAGTCGTTTATCGATAGTACTTTAGATAAAGTCCGTCAGGTACGTCAGCGTATCATTACTAGTGGTCGAGATATTCGATTGGAAGTTGATGGTGGTATCAAAGCTAGTAATATACGTGCGATTGCTGAAGCGGGCGCTGATATGTTCGTTGCGGGTTCTGCAATCTTCAATCAAGAAGATTATAAAGCGGCTATTGATGAGATGCGCGCAGAGTTATTATTAGCCAATAATAGCTAGCGAGTGTTATATGGTTAATAAACGCTATTAGCCATACAACAATGATATTAAGATGTGCTGTATAACTTATGACTATATAGTTAATCCGATATAAAAGAGCTACAGCGTTAACCTCGCTTGAAGTATCACAGTTACATCTGCACTCAGTTGCCTTGTACCTCTTTCAAATTGAATCAACTCTATATAACGGTCAGTCACGTAAAGGTGAAATATGGACACAAATAATTCTAGCAGTTCAACAGTGCCTTCTGAGCAAACAAGCTCTCATGAAGCGTTGAACCAGCAGGCTAAGCAATCACTTGAAAATGAAACACCGCAGCGCAGTTTGGTACCGAAAGGTATTACCATTGGCTTAGCGATGTTTGCACTGGTACTTAGTTTGGCAGGTTATGGCTTTCGCCTGATGATAGGTGATGACGTTGAAACCGTACTGCGTCACGCTGCAGTCATTGTGCCTGCATTTATGCTAGGCATTCCGCTGTTTTTTTGGGTAGGCTCTCGCATACTCAATAAAGTTAAAGGTCTGCATATCGAGAGTTGGAATGCCATTAGTTTGGGTTATTTGACCTCTTGTATCTCAATGCTATGGCTGATGGGTACTTACAGTTAAGTTGTTTCGCTGTAAATATAATGCTTTTTCGCACCTATATTGTTTATTCACGCCTATACAGTGTCGTAATATTTTATATTTTTTAATCATTAAGCCATGTTCTACAAGCATGACTGGAATTTTATATGAGAATCGTACCAGCCAGTATTGCTAAAATTATCTATCCTAAAGACTTACCAAATGGCTTATTTACCAGCTTAATTATCGCTTGTTTATTAATGGGGTTGGCGTCACTACGTCACGGAACCGATTTACAAGGTTGGCTAAATGTCATTGAAAACTGGCTGCTGATGCTGCTGATATTGCCTACTGCGACGGCCACCGTTGCACTGCCATTTAAGTATCGTGATCCTAGCCTTGAGCTAAAGCTGGTTTATTATCTTGGAATGTTTGTGGCCTTCTTATTTACATTAGGAAAGTTGCGTTATTGGCACTAATATATACAAATGACATGGCATTCAAGTTTGCTTTTATAGCGAAGACTTATGTGACAGCCCTTGAATTCGAGTGTTAAAGCGTCCATTGTATGAGTAAGACAGATTTACCCGCGTTACTGTAAGACGATAGATTTGCCGAATGAGTTTGTTTTCAATAAATAACTGCTTTGCAATGACCAGTTTCTCTACCAGTACTAAACGGGATAATAAGGAACACATTAATGCCATACGATATCGATAATGATATAGAAGTAGATAACGAGAGTAGCGATCAATTTGCAGGATTTGCTAAAGAAACCACGTTAGAGTTGGTGGAAGCAGATGATGGTAGATTGTTATTGCGTGATGCTGAACAAGACGAAGCGCCGCTGATGACTATCGATTTTTCTGACAAGTTAAAAGAACTACTTGGTAGCGATACTCAAGCCATTGGTCAACACATGATTCATGCTGCAATTCAGGTCATTATGCAAAAGCAAATGAGTAAATGGCATGCGCATGTATATGATAAAGAACCAACACACTACAGCTAACCTTTGGTTATTCTTGAGCACCAGTTAAAGCAAACGCCATTCAAAGTGAATGATTGAAGATATAGCTTAGCAACATCAAACTACAGCCATAAAAAAAGGGTTTATCAATTGATAAACCCTTTTTTTGTTCAAATAACTTCTTTATAGAAAGTATTTATAAAAATGCCTTCTACAAATGATGGCAGTTATTTGATTTTAGCTTCTTTAAAGATCACGTGCTGGCGTACTTTTGGATCAAACTTTTTGATTTCCATTTTGCCAGGCATAGTGCGCTTGTTTTTAGTAGTGGTGTAGTAATACCCAGTACCAGCTGTTGATACTAATTTAATTTTATCTCTCATGATAGCTTTCCTGTAAATGAGGGGTCTTCAAACGATAGGTACGTGTCTCAAAGAGTAAGTTGCCACAATTAATGTAGCAAAACAGCAGCCTAAATGATGAGAGTCATCACCCAGCTGCTATTTTTAACTTAAACTTTTTGACCTTGTGCGCGTAGATCCGCTAACACTTTATCGATACCAAGTTTGTCAATGATGCGCATACCTTTGGTAGACACACGTAGACGTACAAAGCGGTTTTCAGACTCTACCCAAAAACGATGGTTGTGAAGGTTTGGTAGAAAGCGACGACGGGTTTTGTTGTTTGCATGCGAAACATTATTACCCACCATAGGGCGCTTTCCAGTCACTTGGCAAACTCGAGACATGGCGAACTCCTAATCTATGAGGTATGAGTTTTTCTCATACCAGTCTGGGCAAGTTGCACGTTTTTGCGGCATGGACACAGCAAGCGGCAGCTTTGCACCAAACAAAACTATATGAAGGTTGAGCTGGTTTTGCTGCTATCTAAAGGCAAATAACAGGCTGACCAATTCAGAAAATTTTAAAGCCGACATTTATACCATAAAACAGATGAATACTCAAATATTTTTACAATAACTGTCGAATTAAAGGAGGGGTATTATACCCTGAAATGAGCGCTCTATGTTGTTGATTGTTTAATAGTAAAGATTAATTTTTAGTTGTAAGTTATAACAAAAGTCAGTAAAGTTGCTGTTATATATTTAATACAATCTGTTAATACACCAGTATTACTGTAAATCTATGTATCATTACCAATTTCTTTTGATTCTGGGTAATGATTTTTTGCTTATTTGCTCAGATAAATTACTGCTCATGCGGAGTTAAAACATGTCATATACATCCCTGCCTACTTCTAAGTTGTTTCAATTAACAGCACTCACATTATCATTAGCCCTAGCGGGCTGTGGTGGCGGCGGTGACGGTACTGATACTATCGCGCCGGAACCTGACTTAGGAGTGCAACAGCCAGGTACTGGTGATGGGGGCGTTGAAACACCTGCTGCAGAATTAAATATTAGCAACAGTGGGCTAGTAGATGTAGATGGTAATACCATAACTTCTATCGATCTAGAAGGTGCTTATTATGAAGTACAAGTTATGGACGGGAATGATGAGCCTGTCGCAAATGCTAAGGTAACATTCTCGATTGATGCTGATGGTGTTGTGTTATCTCAGACAACATCAGGAGCCAAGTTAACAGATAGTGAAGGTAAAGCTCGAATTTTCGTGAAGCCTAATGCTCCTGAAGTTTCTGGCGCATACACCATCACCGCTAATGCAAGTAATAATGACAATACGGCGATTAATAATTTAACATTTTCCGTACAAGCAACAAATGTAAATCTAAGTGCCCTAACTGTGGTTGACTCGCAGCTTTCTGCAGGTGGTCAAACAGCTATATCATTAATGGCAACTGATACGGAAGGTAACGCTATAAGTGGCATATTAGTCAGTTTGAACGCTAGTTGTGGTCAGCTACCTACTCAAGCAACTTCAGATGAAAATGGTATGATTACATTTGTCTATAAAGCTATAAATACAGACAATACTTTATGTAGTGGGAATGTTCGTATATCGGCTAGTACAGGCAGTTCGGCTACTCAGACGGCCAATCTTACTGTTCAAGCGCCTGAAGCTACTTCTATTGTTTATACTTCAAATGAACTTACATTAGGTATTCAGAATAGCGGCTCATCAGCGACGGGTGAAGCTGAATTTGCAATATATTCAAATAAAACACCGCTCGCCAACGCAGAAGTGACTCTCTCATTAGAAAAGTCTCCTCTCGGATTGACTTTTGGTGTATTAGGAAACAAAAATAGTTTTAATGCTATTACGGATGAAAATGGTAAGGTTTCAGTTAATATTTATCCTGGCAGTACTCCAGGCCCTGTAGAGATAAAAGCAACTTTAGCAACTGATGCTCGTATTAATGCTTTATCAAAAGGCATATCTATTGCTAGCTCTCGTGTAACACAAGATGGAATAAGCTTATCCTTCGGTAAAAATGTGCTGGATTGGAGTTTGGATGGTGATGAAACTTCAGTAGTTGCACGTCTAGTCGATCGTAATGGTAATAAAGTACCCGATGGGACAGTAGTTAACTTTACTGCTGAAGGCGGTAAAGTATCTCCTTCTAGTTGTACAACATCTAATGGTGCCTGTGAAGTTACCTTCTCAACTCAAAACCCTCGCCCTGGTGATGGTCGTGTTAGTATTCTAGCAGTTGTTGAAGGTGAGAAATCATATATAGATAATAATGAAAACAATGCTTGGGATGAAGGAGTTGATACATTGGTCCACAATATTGGAGATACTTTCCGTGATGACAATGAAGACGGCATCTTCCAAATAGGGGAGTTCAATTACCCATTAACTACTCAAGCCAATCAAGTGTGTGAAAACAATATCCAGCAATTTATCCAGCTTAAGTTTCCAACTTTTGCTCAAGATAAGAAAGATCTCTTTGAAAATACCTTTATTGGTAACTTTGTATCGCCAAATAAACCTATGACCTGTAACTCAGGGCTAGATGCAGTAGTACGTTATGAAGGTATTCAGTTGCTATCGAATGGTATTCCAAATATCACGTTATTATCTCCTAATACACAAATCATTACTGCAGCAAATAAAAGAGTAGTTACTCGCATCAATAGCGGTGGTTTCTATGATTTAAACCCAATGCCATCTGGTACTACTATTTCAGGCTCAGTTGTTGACAAAACTAGCGGAGAAGGCAGTGGTAGCTGTACTGTAGAAATGATTGGAGGCCCTGAAGAAGTGCCAGCAATAGTATCTCCTGGTAAACCTGGTGATAATACAGGGACTATTAATACTTTTGCATTAGATGAGTGCGAAGCAGGTGACTATTTCAAAATTTCTGTGACTACTCCTAAAGGTGTGACCACTAATGTTATTTATACTGTTCAGTAAATTCTCATAATTTGTAAACCCCTGACCACGTGTCAGGGGTTTTTAGTTTGTCCTTTCAAAAAACCAAATCACCTTAAATAACCAAAAACAACCAACTCGCTCAGCAAAGTATTGCAAAAAAGATTAAAATAACCGGTTTACTATGCTGTCAGCAATTTTTCAGCGATAAGTCATCATTTTTTATATTGGGCGAATTATGTCAGACAACACTAAAACGGTTTCATTATCGACCATAGCTTCTCAGAGCAAACAGATTCCTAGCGCTATCGATACAGCCACGCTGCTCATCAAATGCAAAGATCAGGCTGGTATCGTACAAGCAGTCTCTGAATTTATTCATCGTTATGGTGCTAATATCATTACGCTTGATCAGTATTCAACGGCGCATGAAGGCGGTCAATATTTCATGCGTTTAGAGTTTGCTTTGGCAGGATTGAGCGATATTATCGAGAATTTTGAGGCCAGCTTTGCGCATACGGTTGCTAAGCGCCACGATATGGATTGGCGTCTACATAATAATGCAACGAAGACCAAAGTCGGTATTTTGGTATCTAAGTTTGATCATGCGTTGTTAGATCTATTATGGCGACATCAGCGTGGACTGCTCGATTGCGAGATTACTTGCGTGGTCAGCAACCATCCTGATTTAAAGCAAGCAGTACAAAATTTTGGCATTACTTTTCATCATGTGCCAGTGACCAAAGACAATAAAGTAGAGGCAGAAGAGCAGATTCATAAGCTGATGGCAGGTAACGACTTGCTAGTATTGGCGCGCTATATGCAGATTTTGTCATCAGATTTTGTCAAACGTTGGCCGATGCAGATTATCAATATTCATCATTCTTTCTTGCCAGCGTTTGTGGGTGCAGATCCTTATCGTCAAGCTTACGATAAAGGCGTTAAGCTTATCGGCGCAACTGCACACTATGTTACAGCTGAGCTTGATCAAGGGCCTATCATCGAGCAAGACGTACACCGTGTAACACATCGCCAAGGGGTGACAGAATTGCGTGCTATCGGCCGTGATATCGAACGCAACGTATTAGCACGTGCCGTAAACTGGCATGTGCAAAACCGTGTGATTGTGGCGGGTAATAAGACAGTCGTATTTAACTAAGAAAAATGAGTAGTGAGTCGGCTAGAAATATAAAAAAGGCGGTCAGTAACTATTGTTGCTGACCGCCTTTTTCTGGATATATATTTTATAAGAGCATTTCTAAGACGAACTTGCTACCAACAAAGCCAATGGCTAATAGGATAAAGGCATAAATAGTGATATTGGCCGCACGTTTGCCTCGCCAGCCTGCACGCCAATTACCGAATAGTAGTACACCAAATAATAACCACGACAGCAAACTAAAAACAGTCTTATGCACGATATGTTGCGCCATCAAGTCTTGCACATAGATAAACCCAATCCCCAGTGCAATACTGAGCAATACAAAGCCAACCAACAGCATATCGAATAATAAACTCTCCATACTTTGCAAGGAAGGTAGTTTATTGACCCAAAAGCGGTGAATGGTATGATGCTTGAGCTCACGTATTTGTAGACGTAGAAATAGCGCTTGTACCGCAGCCATCAACAGCACACAATAGGCAGCTAATGATAATATGATATGAACTTCAAGTCCGATACTGACGTCAGTGAGTGGTTGATAGGGTGCACGGCCGACATAGCCGACAGTCATACCTATTAGCGCAGTGGGTGCAGCCAAAATACCAAGGCTAAGAATAGGGCGATATAAACAGAACAACAGGTAAAAGAATAAGAAAAATAAACTGGTCAGACTGATGATATTGAATAAGTTGAAATTCAAACCATACAGCGTCACAACGTATGGATATAGCAGTGCTGCATGTGCAGCCATGCCAACCAACAATAAGCCCAAACTGAGGCTTTTGTGGATAGGTTTGTCCTGAACCAGCGCCCAACCAATATGAATGCTGACTAAGAGATAAGCCATGCTAGCAAGTAAGAATGCAAAGTGCACAGATAAAAAGCCTCATCTTATACTGAGCATAAACTGCCGCTCAATGTGTCGCTAAAGTGGTATTATCAGAATGATTAGAATAATCGTCCAATTTATCATAAAATGGGTGCCAATTGAGCACCATCTTGCTTATAACTTATAAATGATCGGTAGTGCTGCATAGCGCCAAACATAAAATATATCATCTGTAAAAAGTTGACTACAATTATAAGCGCTGTGTCCTTTGCGAAACGACTATAAGTTTTGAGCCATGTTAATGCTATAGTATTGATAATATAATTCTTTTATCATGTCCCTTGTCATGCAATATCCTAATATCTTATAGCGTATCCTAATATTATTTATGAACCATTTTAATGGTTTGATTTAGAGTTATTTTAATTGCGTATTATTTAATTGAAAACCATTTTAATTGAGAGTTATTTATGTTTGATACCTTAACAGAACGCTTATCGTCGAGCCTACGTAACATCGTCGGTACTGGGCAGTTGACCGAAGACAATATCAAAGACACGCTACGTGAAGTGCGTATGGCGTTGTTAGAAGCCGATGTAGCACTACCTGTCACTCGTGACTTTGTAAAACGCGTAAAAGAACAAGCGCTTGGTGCTGAAGTGCTAAAAGAGTTAGCGCCAGGCCAAGCCTTTGTCAAAATCGTACACGACGAGCTGACCGAAATGATGGGCAGCGCCAATCAGCAGTTAGAGATGACAGGTAAGCCGCCTGTTGTTTATTTGCTAGCAGGTCTACAAGGTGCGGGTAAAACGACTACAGCTGGTAAGTTGGCAAAATATTTACAAGAGCGTCAAAAGAAAAAAGTGATGCTAGTTTCTGCCGACGTTTATCGTCCAGCGGCTATCAAACAGCTTGAGCAAGTAGCCGGTCAAGTGAATGCTAAGTTTGTGAACTCAAGCACAGATGAGAATCCAATTGATATCGCAAAGCGTGCGATTGAAGAAGCCAAAATCCAATATCAAGATATCCTGATCATTGATACCGCTGGTCGTCTACATATCGACGATACCATGATGGATGAGATTAAGGCGCTAACTGCTGCGGTTAACCCATCTGAGACGCTATTTGTCGTCGATGCAATGACGGGTCAAGATGCCGCCAATACCGCAAAAGCTTTTAATGATGCGTTGCCATTGACAGGTGTTATCTTAACCAAGACTGACGGTGATGCTCGCGGCGGTGCGGCGCTTTCTGTACGCGCTATCACTGGCAAGCCAATTAAGTTCTTGGGCCGCGGTGAAAAACTAGACGAGCTAGAGCTGTTCCACCCTGAACGTATCGCGCAGCGTATCCTTGGTATGGGTGATGTACTGAGTCTGGTCGAAGAAGTTGAGCAGAAAATTGACCGTGATAAAGCCGAAAAAATGGCGAAAAAGATGCAAAAGGGCGGTGACTTTGACCTTGAGGATCTATTGACTCAGTTCCAGCAGATGAAGAGCATGGGCGGCATGGCAGGTTTCTTGGATAAGATGCCGGGTATGGGCGGCTCAGATATGCAAAAGGCCGTCGAAGATGCCAAACCAGAAGAAAAAGTACGTGAAATGGAAGCATTGATCAATTCAATGACGCCGTTTGAGCGCAAAAACCCTGATAAGATTAACCCAAGTCGTAAGCGCCGTATCGCTGCAGGTTCAGGGCGTGAGATTCAAGATGTTAACCGCTTGCTCAAGCAACACAAGCAAATGGCAAAAATGATGAAAATGATTTCAAAGCCTGAAGGCATCAGTAAAATGATGAAGTCTATGCAAGGGCTCATGGGTGGCGGTAGTGCTGGCGGTGGCGGCGGTCCATTGTTTGGCGGGGGTCAGCAAGGTGGCGCTAAGGACGTGAATCCAGAACAAATGGCCAAGCAGATGGGACTGGATCCAAACAACATGCCAAGCACCGAAGAGATGCAAAAGCAAATGCAAGAAATGCAAAACCAAGCACCAAAGAAGTTCAAAACCCGTTTTTAGATAACAATTAGTTATTTGTAAGAAGTTTGATCAAAGCCCCGAAGCCAATGAAGCTTTGGGGCTTTTTACCGTTAGCAGTTGTAGATAAACACTGATGGATAAAGTGTGAAAAATATAGAAATTAATAAAATTCGTGTACCCTAAATGCTATGATAGGCGCTGCTTCACTCTGTCTAGATTATTACAGGACATGAATGATAGATCGTTATAAAAAATTAGTAAAATCTGATAAATCAATTTAGAACGCCAAAAGTAAAAGCCGAGGTTGTGATGTTTTTAGCAATGGATACAGTGTTCGACCAGTGTTCGATCGCGATTTTAGATTCGAGTGGACAGGTACTATCGAGCCATACCGAAACAGGTAAGCGTCAGCAGACTCAACAGATTTTACCGATGATTGATGCTGCATTGTCTGAGGCGCAGTTACGTCTTGCTGATATACAAGCTCTAATATTCAATCGTGGGCCGGGTGCATTTAGTGGTATCCGTATCAATACGGCAGTGGTACAGGCTCTGTCTGTAGCGCATAACTTGCCTTGTGTTGGCGTCTCAAGCCTGCAAGCAATCGCACAATGCGCGTATCAGAAGTATGGTCTAACACATCTATACAGCGCCCTTGATGCTCGTATGCAGCAAGTTTACTTTGGACAGTATGAGTTGGTAACTGATGACAAATTAGGTCATAGCATTATGCAGCCAGTATTGGCTGATGGTAGCGATAGTACAGAGCAGCTATTAAATTATGCTAACCAAACGGCACTCAACCTACCTATTGCGGGTAATGGCGCGCCGCTATTGGCACGATATGATCAGCAAGACTGCCATGAAGATGTTTGGCCAGATGCTGTTGTGATTGGGCAGCTTGGTATTGCTCAGTTTGCAAACGATGGTGGTATAGAAGCGTCGCAGGCATTGCCAAAATATCTACGCAACCAAGCTTGGAAAACACTTAAAGAGCAAAGCAAAGCATAGCTTTATAAATATGCTCTTTGAAGCGTCGCTTGCTGTCACTGGTTATGATAAATACTTTAACCATAACCAGTTTAAATCAATTGATAGCAGCTAGCTTTTTAGTGTTTAGCAAGCACATACCGATATAAAATCAACGTTAATATAGGACAGCCAATCGGTCTGTTTTTAGGCCAGTTTTTTTAGGCCAGTCTGTTTCTAGGAAAGTCACTGTGGATATAGTTTTATTTGTTCAAGCTGTCATCATGGGTATCGTTGAAGGTATCACTGAGTTTTTACCCATCTCTAGTACGGGATATTTGATTTTATCAGCAGATGTGATGGGTTTCTGGACTAAAGAAAAAGTCGATTTATTTGTCGTGGTGGTACAGCTTGGCGCTATTTTAGCAGTGATTTATGACTATTGGGGTAGATTGTGGCAAGCGTTGATGGGTTTGCTGACTGGCAAAGCAGAGGGAATGACCAATCCTAGACAGCTGGGACTGAGTCTGATTGTCTCTACTATCCCTGTGATGATTGTTGGTTTTACCTTTGCCGATGAAATCAAAGCTTATTTGTTTAATCCTATCGTCGTTGCCATTATGCTCATCATCGGCGGCCTGCTGATATTTTACGTGGAAAAGCGTCCTAAAGCGGTCATTGCAGAAGAAGCGGAAGATGTCAGCATAAAAACTGCGTTGATGATTGGTTTGTTCCAATGTTTAGCTCTTATACCAGGGACGTCACGCTCAGGTGCCACTATTATTGGTGCGCTGTGGTTAGGTGTCTCACGTAAGGCTTCTGCTGAGTTTTCTTTCTTTTTGGGTATACCTGTCATTGTAGGCGCGGCACTGTTGGATTTACTCAAACATGGTGACGTATTGACCAACAGTGAAGACTGGCTGGTGCTGGGTATCGGAACCATCGTATCATTTGTAGTAGCGCTACTTTGTATCCGCTTACTTGTGGCATGGGTAAGTCGCCGCGACTTTACTATTTTTGCTTGGTTACGAATTATCACGGGTGTTATCGTGTTGGTCGCCGCTTGGGGCTTTGGTTATCAAATGGCTGGCTAGATTTGCGTTATGATTTAACACGCCAGTAATTCATAGTGAAAATAAGCAGCAAATAGGATGATGGTTATGACCGATGTGCCCCAAACGTATGACGAGACAGGTGCTGTTGTACATTGTCAGTTATTCTACGTCAATGACAGCCAGCAAGCACAGGTTGAGAGCCTACAGTCATTGATAGCTGAGAATAAATTACCAATCATTTTAGATATTAAAGTCGCTACAGAGAAACTCACTCAAAAGCGCCGTCAGCAATTGAGCCAAGCATCTACTCAGCCTATTTTATTATTAGATTATAAAGACAAGCTATCATGGCTAAGTGATGGGCTCAGTGTGGCACCTGAATGGGACAAGTTGCAGCGCCGTGTAGTGAGTGCTGGTCGTAAGTCTGAGCTGCTATTACAAGCGGCCAAAATTACATCAGATAGTCATGTTATTGATGCAACCGCTGGCTTTGGGCATGATAGTTTGATATTGGCCAGTACTGGTGCCCAAGTCACCATGCTTGAGCAGCAGCCGTTGATGGCATTGCTGTTACTTGCAGAGCAGCAGCGTATGAGTGCGCTACCCAATTGGCAAAAGCTCATGAGCCGTCTACAGATTATCAATACTGATGCACTCAGTTATTTTGCGAATCTAGAGGCTGGTACCGTAGTCGATAACGCTACCACAATCGATGTCGTCTATTTGGATCCGATGTTTCCAGAAGATAGCTATCAAGATAGCAGAACAGGTAAAGGAGCAAAAGTCGGTAAGCATATGCAGGCACTGCATCAATTGGCTCGTCCACCAACGCTAGATGAAGAACAACAGTTACTTGATAGTGCGCAGGCCGTTGTTAGTCGATATAGACAAGCACAAGGTCGCGTGGTTGTAAAACGTCCACAATATGCACCATTGCTTGCTGAGCAGCCGGCTAGCGAAAGCTGGCACAATGAAGCCGTGCGC
This sequence comes from Psychrobacter nivimaris, assembly GCF_043419765.1. Classification (NCBI taxonomy): domain Bacteria; kingdom Pseudomonadati; phylum Pseudomonadota; class Gammaproteobacteria; order Moraxellales; family Moraxellaceae; genus Psychrobacter; species Psychrobacter nivimaris. The sequence continues at coordinate 251,542 of NZ_JBHOFX010000004.1, forward strand.
TTTGATGGGTATTTTGTCTGATAGCTGCTGTTTGTGATAACGAATGTACGAATATAAATGTACGCAATTAATCAGCTTATATGTTCAAAGTTAATGGATTTAGGAGCAAGGAATGTCAGCGTTAATCATTTGGGTTATGGGTGCAATTCTATTGTTGATTAATATCATGCTGCGTACTCGCATTCTTCGGCTTGAGGCACGGTTAAAAGAGCTGGGCAATCCACAAGAGCAACTAGCATTTTTACGTCAACAAGCAGCACAAAAAGACAAAGTCCCAGCGCTGAAAGCATTACGCAAGCAATATCCTGAGCTATCACTGATCGAAGCGAATAAATTATGGCAACAAATTCAGTAGCCAGTCCATTAAACTTAGTAATTAGTCCATTAAAACTAAGCAACCAGCCTTTTCAAAAATTAATTTAGTTGTTCTGAGCGAAATATATAAGCGCACATAAAAAGTATTCAAACAATGATAATAAAAAGCCATGACATTTAAAGACAAGCTACAAGCCTACATCCAGCTAACCCGTTTTGATAAGCCAGTCGGCATTGAGCTGCTCTTATGGCCAACATTATGGGGCGTACTACTCGCTGCAATGGGTCAAGCGCAGCAGCAAGGAATGACGGCAGCGTTGCCAAGTATCAAGGTGTTCGCGATATTTGCCCTTGGTGCAATATTTATGCGAGCGGCTGGTTGTGCGATCAATGACTTTGCGGATCGAAAAGTAGATGGTCATGTGACTCGCACTAAAGGTCGCCCATTAGCAGATGGACGCTTATCTGGTAAAGAAGCCGTCGCTGCATCTTTAGTACTGGTGCTGTTAAGTGCCAGTCTACTGTTTTTCTTACCCATAGCTGTATTCTACTGGTCGCTCGGTGCCGTTGTATTGGCGTTTATTTATCCATTTATGAAACGCTATACGCACCTGCCGCAAGTATTTTTAGCAGCTGCTTTTGGATGGGCGATACCGATGTCTTATGTGGCAGTGCAAGGCGCTCCCGATATTTGGTGTTGGCTGCTATTCTTAGCGTATATGTGCTGGACAGTGGCCTACGATACCCAGTACGCCATGGCTGACCGTGAGGATGACTTAAAGATTGGCGTAAAATCAACAGCGATACTATTCGGTCGTTATGATGTGATTATCATTTCAATATTGCAGATGCTATTTTTGCTAATGATGGGTGTGGTTATGTGGCATTACTTTGCCCCGACCACATTAGGCGTAACCCCAGTATTTGGGTTGGCGCTAGTTGCGATGATGTTTGCCAAACAAAACAGCGCTTGTGCCAGTCGTAACCCTTTGGCTTGCTTTCAGGCGTTCTTGGCCAATATCTGGGTAGGGCGCTATGTCTTTGCGCTCATCGCAGTTACTTGCATATGGACGACGCTAAATGGATAAATTCGATAAATTGTCGAGGTTCAAATCAAAGAAACTGTCTGATACGAATGCGGCTGTCGTAGACTATCAAACTAAACTTGCCGAACATGGTCTGACTCGCGAGCAAGTTATCGCAACTGAGCGTAAATTAGCAAAGTTTGCTAACACCATGGATTCGCTAGTGCGAGTGCCTTTTACCAAGCAAGGAATGGGTGCGGATGCGGCGCTTTCGACCATTCCACTAGCAGGAGATTTGGCAGGATTGGCGTTGACCAGTTATGCATTTATATTAGGGCGTCAGTTAGGTGTGCCTGCTCACAAAATGACGCCAGCGGTGAGATTGGCACTTATTGATATGGTCGTTGGTATCGTACCTGGCATTGGTACGCTATTAGATATTTTTATTCGTCCTAGCCGTAAGACACTGGGTATCGTGCACGAGCATTTACACCATGAGTATGGTATTACCGAAACCATGCATATGGATCGTCCGTTTTTGCACCAGTCACTAGAAGACAAGCAGCAGCAAAGCCGTTTTGGGTTTTTTTGGCGCAATCCAATTATCGCTTGGCTGTATTTGCATATCCCTGATTTTCTTGGCCTGCTAGTCATTGTATTTGTCGGTTGGGGGCTGTGGACAGTGATAAGCTGGTTGGTCGGGATGTTTGGTCAATCGACTGGGTTTGGTTAAATATAATCACTTATCACTCATCACTCATTAGACAGCTCAGTAGAGACAAGTCAGTACAGAGCAATACACAGAAACGAAAAAGGCGGCAACGATAATAACGTTTGCCGCCTTTTCTATGGTTTTAAAGAGGGCATTGAAACAAAGGCCGCCTCAGACTTTATTCAGTGATGACTTCTGCTTCAGCACTGACGGCATCAAAGTTAGTGACTTTATTGTTTCGGAGAAGGTCGATAGTGCCGCCACCAGCATGACTGACGAGTTGGATGCTACCGTCAGCTGATTGATAGGTAGGATTATTGCCTTGACCTTCGGGTGCGCTTAAGGTCATTTTTGGCTGGTTGGGACGAGTAATGATAGCGTTAAGCATACCAGCTGCCGACGTCTCAAAGACTACGGACAAACTCTCACCTGTTGCACTTTTATAACGGACATCAGTGATTTGTGCGCCTTTAATAGCTTGTTCTGGATTAGGTTTTTCAGCGCTATCATTTGCCGTGGACGTAGTATCACTAAGATCTTTATCTAATTCTGTTAGGTTCATATCACGTTCTGAATCAGTCTGCGCTACATTTTGAGCATCATCTACGTTGCTATCTTCAGCTGCATCAACGTTGATATTGGTCGTTACTGGCGTGGTTTGCGTTGAGGTCTCAGCTGTAGTTGTATCAGTTGCTTCAGGTTCTGGATCTTTTTGACAAGCAGTCAGTAGCAACAGACTGAAGAAAATAGCAGGCGCCGTACGATAAAGCAATTTAGATTTTCGTAAGTTTAGTACTTTTGGAAGAGAAGTATTCATAATCAGCTTTATCCGTTAATAGCGCTCTATGTAAATGTGGTAATTTGCAAGGGTCAACCTGCTATTTATTGACAGTATATTATTACGTATTTACCGTAATCACCAGCTTACGCTGTCCGCCATATTCTTGCAGGTTTCTATGCTCACATAAGTAAATACCTTGCCACATGCCTAGACCTAACTCACCATCGACAAGCGGTATAGTCAAGCTTACCCCAAACATCATGCTTTTGAGATGCGCTGGCAGGTCGTCTGAGCCTTCTAAGGTATGGCGATACTCTGGCTGATCTTCTGGTGCGATTTTATTGAGCCATTCCTCTGTATCTAGTCTGACATCTGGATCAGCACTTTCATTGATTGCGAGACTGGCTGACGTATGCAGCAAAAACAGATGAACCAACCCTACCTTAGCAGAGTGAGGTAACAGCTGCGAAATAGCTTCTTCAACCTTCGGAGTAATGATATGAATGCCACGCGCATAGGCGGGTAGAGTAAGGGTGGTTTGGTGATAGCTCATAGGGTATATCTCACTATTAAAGTCGACATCAAATTAAGATATCATAAGCCAGTATAAACCGTAGAGAGCGTTGCTGTTATTTACACAAGAGCCATTTGTTCTTAAACAAGCGGTGTCTGTAAACGTGTACGATTGGGTGATAAGCGTGCGAGCATCATCTCTGACAGTGGTGCGAATGACCCTAGCATCATATCTGCTAATGCTTCAGCGCAAATAGGTGCCAATGCATAACCTTTTGCGCCCATCGCACTCATTGTCCATATCCGCTGACTGTTTGCCAGTTGTCCAACGATAGGATGGTAATCAGGCGTTTGGGTGCGAATGCCAGCTCGTCCTTGCCACAGACTCGTATCCGCCGGAATGATAGATGCCATTTCAGGAATGGCGGTAATTAGCTTGTCTCGGCTAATCTGATGCTCTTCAGGACGTATGTCAGTACTTGTGTCATTGCGGATAAAACTCGCGCCAAGCAATAAATAGGGCTTGTCAGCGACGACTGTATTTAACTCATCATCTCCAGTCTGCGCGTTGAACCGCGCACAGTAACCACTATATTTAAGCGGTATTTTAGGTAGCTTTATTAATTGCTCCGTCGAGGGCATAAACCAAGACAGCTGCCCACGAATTTTACGACAATCAAAAACACGCTGATCCAATTGATGACTTTCAAAAGCCGCGCAAATAACGATATTATCAGTAGTCATCGTGACAGTGTTATGGTTTTCATCGATACCTTCGATACGAACTTGCTGCTCAGTCTCGGTGATTTCATTCACTTCTAACTGTTGAAAGCAAATGAGTGGATGAGTCAGTATGATGTTTTTTAATGCTTGCGGATTGACCAGACCAGACTGCGGTAAGTACAAGTTCTCTGATAAGTTCTGCTCTTTTAGGCCACTAGTAATCTGTGCTTGCTCATGCGATAGGGTGGTCGCCATCTCATCAGGATAGTCGGCAATTTGTTCCGTACCGATATTGGCTTTTATAAGCAAATCAAGGGCGCCAGTCAGTTCAAGTACTGATGCTGTATTAAACTGTACAGCTGTTTGATTAAGGTCTCGATATAGCCTGCTGCTGTGGAGATAGCCTATGGTATGCAGATGTTCATCAACATGGTGAATCGGCGTCATTTTGGGCGCAAGTAATGCTCTAGGATTGCCCGATGCGCCTGCTAAGGGCGCTGATTTATCTAATAAGGTGACAGTAATACCGCGATTGGCAAGCGACCAAGCTGTGAGCAACCCTGAGACGCCTGCACCAATGACGACAGTATTATCGAATGTGCTGTAAGTCTTTTCCTTCTTCGCATTGTGGCTTTTATTATCACAACTTTTATTATCGCTAGTAATGTCACTACTGTCCGTATCAATCATAATGGCTGTTAGCATTTCTCGTTTTCGACCAAAACCTCTGACTTTTTTAATTTGAAAGCCATGCTCTCTTAGTCCACGCTTGACGATACCTGCACAGCTATAAGTAGCGGCAGTCGTATGAGGGCGTGATAGGCGCTGCATTTGGGCAAAGATACTGTCAGCCCACAACGTACTGTTGCAAGAGGGCGCAAAACCATCTAAAAACCAAGCATCAATACAAGGCGTATACTGATGGGAGTGGTCTAATGCCAGTTTGCTTAGACTTTCTGCTGCATCACCAAGCCACATATCGACAGTTAAGTTATCATGAGAAAAACTTAAACGATGACAGCCTGCAATCAGGGGCGGATATGCAGCCAAAAGTGGCTTAATAAATGCCATTAGCTCAGGCGCACGCTGACCCCATAACGCAAGTATCTGGGTCAGATCTGCTAGCGGTATAGGAAATTTTTCAGTAGTGATAAAGTGTAAACGAGCCGTTGCTAATTGCGGATTGGTTTCACGTAATTGTTGCCACAATTGCCACGTTGCTAGTAGATTAAGCCCAGTTCCAAAGCCTAGCTCAGCAATCGTAAAGCATTGCTTTGGTGCAAGGTGTGCTAAACGTTCTGGTAACTGATTGTGCTCTAGAAACACGTGACGCGTCTCTGCCAAACCATCTGCATGAGAAAAATACACATCCCCAAACTCACCTGATACTGGCACCATATTGCCAGTATCATCCATTTGCCAGTCAATCTTGGCAGGTGTGATAACGTTTAAATGTTCAGGGTTTTGATAGTTAGCGATAGACATGAGGCACTTCTTAGAAATATCAGGAATGGAAGCTAAACGATCAGTTATTACGAATCAATGATATCGACATTTGGTCAGACGCAGCGAAGTAGAGTAATGCAAGTCAGTGCGAGCACAGTATATGTTACCAGCGCTCACGACGGACAAATACTAACCACGAGACAAAAATACCGACTAATAGACTGATCAGAACGGTAAACGCACCGTATAGAAACAACTGTCCTTTACTTTCGTAAACCAAGACATTTACTTGAGTCTGCAAGTCGTTCACTTGGCGCTGCAGTTGTGCATTACGGCTGAGCAGTTCTTGATTGGCAGCTGACAATGCTTTAGTAGATGGTTGCAACTGTGCCGCCAAGGTATCATTGATATCTAGCGCTGAGTTTTTCGTTGGTAAAGCGCGCGCCGCTACTGGCCCAGTCAACGGCAGCACTGCTGTCGGATCGGTTGCATCGACAGCAGGTGTTATGGGCGCAGTGGGTGCAGCTTGCGCCGAAACAGCTGTCACTAACATAAGACCAATCAGGGCACTTTTGTAGAAACGGGTAGGTGAAAAAGAGACTCTCTGAATCACGATGCAGCTACTTGATTGTTGCTATCAGTTGGTGCTGGCAATGCTTGAACAAATGGTTTGATATCGACATGACTATACACGCCATCACGTAAGTAAGGCTCATCGTTTGCCCATGCTTGAGCCGCTTCGATAGAGTCAAAGTCTGCAATGATTAAGCTGCCTGACATATCACTTTTGCCATGCTCGATAGGCGTTGGACCTGCGATAACGAGACGACCCTCTTGGTGCAATGCTTTTAAGCGTTCAATATGTTCAGTACGAGTGATCAGACGTTGTGCACTGCTATTAGCCACGTCATGACCAATGATTGCAAATAAAGACATGAGACTTCCTTAGTGAATAATAAAAAAGTAATGATGAGCTTATGTGGGCTTAGTATAAACGTCATAGCGACAAAGTGATTGCTGCTATGATCAGGCAACAGAAATTATTTTGTGGCTTTGTCTGTTAGGGCAGGGTTGAGATGCTTTTTCAACAGGGCAAATTGAGCCACGACAAAAACCAGCATAATCGGAATCCAGCCATAGGTCTTAAAGTTGATCCATGCTTCATCTGACATTGTGAACGCTGTGATATAATGTAGTACAGCCATTAGGGCAAAAAACAATGCCCAAGCAACGGTCAGCTTTTTCCAGCCGCTAAGCGTCAGGGTAAATACCTCTTTCATAGCAAGCTGCATCAATGGCTTATTAATAGCGGCACTGACGAATAGTGTCAATGCAAAAATACCATTGATAATGGGCGACTTCCAGCGCAAATAAATATCATCACGCAGCAGTAATGTGCCGCCGCAGAATAAAATCGTTAATAATAAGACAACCCATTGCTGCTTATCAAACTTACCTTTTTGACGAATAAAATGAATGGCGTAAACGATAATAGTGGCGACGAGCAAAGCCCCTGCCGCTGCTAAAATACCGTTATAACGCGCCGCGATAAAAAAGGCAATTAAGGGAATAAAGTCTAATAATGCTTTCATAGCAAAGGGTGTATCCAACAAAAACGTATGGGGTAGTTTACACGTCTACCGCACCAAAAAAAAGCAATCAACACGATAATCATGCGATATACGCGACCTACAGAGTAATACTTTCTTATTGCGCCTGATGACCATGCCACTGGCCAAATATAAACACGAATACAGTAACGATAACTGCTAAATCTACAGAATGAGCAAGACAAATCACAATACTCATAATCGTAACAATGACTGTCTGCTACCTAACTTTTATTCTACTTTTATTTTATTTAACACTTTAAGGCTCAGCTTATGAAAATTGACTTACATTGCCATAGTACTTGTTCAGATGGTACCTATGCACCGACCGAGGTCATACAACGTGCTCATTCAGCGGGCATCAACGTATTGGCATTGACTGACCATGACACGCTGGCAGGGATTGACGAGGCAAGGGTCGCTGCCAGTGCCTGCGATATGCAGATTATTAATGGCGTTGAAATCAGCTGTGAACATACGTTAAGCGGTGGTTACGGAAAGAATAAATCCACCAATAAAATTATTCATGTACTTGGACTGGACTTTACTGATCGCGAAAAAATGCACGCAACGCTGCAGCAACTGCAAGACAGTCGAGCCACTCGTGGTCAGCGTATCGCCGAAAAATTGAGTGAGCTATTAGATATTAATTATGATGAGCTATGGCAAGCAGTGCTCGATAAAGCAGGCGGTAACCCACAAGCAGTCGGGCGCGCCCATATTGGACAGGTATTGTTTGAGCGCGGTGAAGTCAAAACCGTTCAAAAAGCTTTTGATAAGTACCTAGCAGATAATAAACCTGCTTATGTAGCAATCGAGGCGTTAACGATGCAGCATGGTATCGAGCTGATTCATGCTTGCGGCGGCAAAGCGGTGCTCGCACATCCCACGCGATATCAACTATCAGCGACACGCGTGCGTAAACTGATCGAAGAGTTTGCGCAGCTAGGCGGCGATGCTTGTGAACTGCCAGCCACTAGTGAGCCAATTAGTACCCGAAGAATGGTCGACCGTAGCATTGCTGAGCATAGTCTTGCGGCATCTATTGGTAGTGATTTTCATGGTAGTAACATGCCTTGGCGACGTTTGGGCGATGTCCCTATTTTAAATGATGATCAGCAAGGGATTTGGGAGTCTTTTGCAACGCTTGCTTAGTGAATAGGATTTACCTTTCTACAGTTACTTCCAATAGTGATAGGGCCTCATTTATTATAACTAATGAGGCCTGAAATATGTACGTAAACATAATTACATTCATAGAGAAATTATTGGGAAATAAATGCGTAAAATAGATTGATAATAGGGCCAGAACTTGTAACACTTGATATAAAAATTTCAGAGCGAATAGTATGCTTTCACTCTGATTTTAGCGCTTATATATTCAACGTATTTATACCTTTTAATGTATTTACACTCTCTGCGGTAGCCCTTCTATGGCTGTATCGATATCCCATCTAGGTTACAACAAAATCTCTCAAATGATTTTTGAGTGGCAGGCTGCTGACCGAACATCGCTGATGGCCTTATTTATCGTGTTAGAAGTGTCGTTGCATTGGTTCTGGTGCTTGTATGTCTGGTGGCAGCAAGATGCATTAAACACCTATGTAAATATGCATTATCTATATCCATTATGGCTTGGGATTAGCTTTGTCGGGCTGTTCTTTTTGTGCATGGTCAAAGGCTTATTTCACTCAAGCAATGACAACGACATTGTCTTAAGCAGATGGCAGATAGCTTTGGTTTTGGTTTACACCGCCTACATTTCTACTGTTATTGTGATGATAGGGTATAGCAGTCTGTTTGCAGGCGTGTCGCTCGTCGGCGGCGCTATGCTTGGCATGATGCTGATTAAGCGGCGCTATGCTTGGCGTATGTTTTGGCTGCATATTATCTTGATGCTATTAGCGATCATGTCACCTTACTTTGGTATCAGTCTGCCTAATTTACGCCAATTGACCGTCATTCATCCCATGCTTGAAAGTCATAACTATCTAACTTACAACGAGATTATGGCTGCTGAAAATGCGGTTGCTGCGTTGGCTTTTGAGAACAATGTCTTAAATTGGGATAGTATCAGCGAGCTACAGCGTTCATCCGCATTTTTTTGGCGGTCGACTCATTTATATTTAGCGCTGCCAAAAGCGATTTTTATTGTTTATATGTTTCGTGCTTTGCTATTGGTGTTAGATGATAGTCGGTTTGAGACCCTTCTGCATGCCAATCAGGACGAGCTTACTCAGCTTAAAAATCGCCGCTACGGTCTGAAAAAGATGAAGTATGCCTTGGCAACGGTGAGAGAATATCAAGATTTAAGCGTCATGCTGTTAGATTTAGATTGGTTCAAACAGATTAATGATAATTATGGTCACGACGTAGGTGATCAGGTTCTGATTGAAATATCGCAGACGCTATCGCAGTCGTTAACAGATGAGTCAATCATCAGTCGTTACGGCGGCGAAGAGTTTTTGGTTGTACTACCAGACACGAAGCATGATAGTGCTATGGTGATAGCTGAGCAATTACGGCTAAATATTGCTGAGCATGTCATGAAGATTGAAGGTCTGGCTGATTTTAGTGTGACAGCAAGTTTTGGGCTATATACCCTAACTCATGAAGAGCGAGATTGTATCGCGCAGGGCTACAAAACGATCACACAGCAAAAGACTGTCGCTCAAACGTCACCTCTTATCAAGCCAATTGCTACACAGCGCGCGGAAAGCAAAATCGCCTCAATGCAAAAGCTGCCTAGTGATATCTGCCAACGACTTATTAGCATAGCGGATAAAGCCTTATATGAAGCCAAGCACCGTGGTCGCAATCAAGTTGTCAGTGCAAATGAGATGTGGGCCGAAAAAGAAGGCGGTAAGCAATCGCTTTACAAAAGCCGCTAGCCATTAATTTATTAACGATCAGCCATGCCACTAAGACTGTGTAAGTATTATCGGTATGGCTGATATTCTATTGATTGGTCCAATTGAGGCTTCGATTTAATCCAATCAAGACTCTAATTCCTGCACTAAACTTGCGAGCACACTTGTGGCAAAGCTACCCGTCGTCAAAGTAAAGTTTAATACTAGCGTCTGATCGTCCGACCATTCCCAGCTTAACGCCTCAATCGGTAGGCGTAGCGCTCGTCTTTGCGCTTTAATATCACGCTGCTCTAATCCAGTTGCTAGTTGCATAAGTAGGGGGCTGTGTTGTACTACCTCGGACTCTAAATCTGCAGCGCTACCGGTAACTTTATCGTTACCCGTGCCCCATAGCACAGCAGTTGGATGAATATCGCCACTGTCAATACGAGCATGCAACGTATCATCTAGTGTTTCACTAGTAAATATCGATCCTGAGCCATCTAAATTAAAAACCTCGCCTGCTAGGCCAGTGTTCCAGCTACCATCGCGTACCCGTGCTGCCAATATCTCATTAAATATCAAGCTACGGGCAGCAGACAATTCCATCGTATTTTGCTCGCGCGGGGCACGCTTACGTTTGCTCTTTTTTGGTTGCGGGCGAGGCTCTCGCGGTGGACGAGCAAACAGTGATAAAGCTTCTCTGACGTTATTACCCTGACGACCAAAACGCTGTGGACCAAAATAATTGGGTACACCATTTTCACCAATGCGTGTTAAATGCTGCTCGACGGCCTCTTTTGCAGATAGTAGTTGCTCAGGTGATACGTTATTTTCGTCATCAACATTTTCGTCACCAACGCTCGCAAACTGGATATCACGTAAAGTAATAACAAACTGATTGGCACGGTGCGTACCGCGATTGAGTTTTTTATTGTGCCAGTGCTGTGCAAGGATAGTGACAGTCTCATTTTCGCCGATGTCTACTGGTGCAAACTTAGTAGGCGGTAATTGTTTTTTTGGTATACGCAAACTGAACCATTGGGTCGTCAACGCGTGACGGTCTTTCAACCCTGAGTAGCCAACATCACGCAATGGAATGTCTGCCCACTCTGACAGTAGTTTCGCCAGATAAGCGGTATTCATGCCTGATTTTTCGATATGCAACCACAAATGCTCACCTTCACCAGTGAAATCTAATGGCAATAGCTCGTTAACGATAAAATCAGTCGTATTGGCTTTATAAGTCGCTTGCTGTATTGGCTGCAAACTTGGCTGTGGCAAATTTGCAGTATCTGTAATAGTGGCAACATCAATATGAGCTAGGTCAATTTGCTCACTGGCTGTTTGTTCATTAGCGTTTTGATCAATAGCTGTTGGATCAATAGTAGCAGCTTGGCTATCTAAACTGTCTTGAGCAGTAGTAGTTATTTCGTTTTGGTTGTCTTGAGAAGTCATAAGATCGTCTTATATTTTGTTTATTAATAATGATTAGAAGTAAAAAGAGTGCGGAAAGCAAAGTTGCATAATTACGTTTTGCAACGCAGCAAACATACAAAAAAACATCGTGTGCGAGGCGCTCTTGCTACTATCAATGCATAGCATATTAAAAATAATAGGATAAGTTGAATTTGTCTGGTTGGTTACGGTCATTTTCAACCTGCTGTCATCAGACATCATTATAACTGTTAAGGAAGCATTATGACCGACACAACGATCAACACAGTCACCATCAGTAAAGCGGATATCCCAAGCGGTGGTATGAAATCATATAAGCAAGAAGACGATAGTATCATTTTAATCACTCGCGATGACGATGAGTTCCGTGCATTCGATGGTAAATGCCCACATGCGGGTGCAGACTTGGGTAACGGATTACGCTGTGGCAATCGGGTAGTCTGTCCTTGGCATCATGCAACTTTTGATAGTCGCGATGGCACCCTATTAGAGCCGATAGCGACTAAAGGCTTGACCCAGTATGAGCTGACTCATGATGGTGATAATTTGAAAGTCGATACCTCAGCTCAGGTAACGGGGCAAGTCGAAAATGATAAATTAACTGACACTCATACCATTATCGTTGGTGGTGGCGGTGCAGGATTTATGACGGCCGACCAGTTGCGTCAGGGTGGCTATGGCGGCAAGATTACGTTGATTAGTAAAGAGGATAAGGCTCCTTACAATCGTCCTTTATTATCCAAAGCGTTTTTGGCAGGTAAGATGGACGAGGATAAGCTGCTATTGGGCGGTGCTGATTGGGCGAATAATAACAATATTGAGTTACGCCTCAACCAAACGGTTAGCGAAGTGCTACCCAATGAAGCGACCGTCGTCATCGAAGATCATGATGGCAATAGCGAGCGACAATCTGCAGATTTCTTGGTCGTCGCCACTGGCGCTAAACCAAATTTACCACCCATCACAGGTGCTGAGATAGATGGCGTATATACGCTACGCAGCATGAGTGATGCCAAATTAATTAAAGCGGCCAGTCATGACCAGCGTGTGGTGATTATTGGTACAGGTTTTATCGGTATGGAAACCGCTTCGGCGTTAGCACAAGCAGGCACGACAGCTTCTATTACGGTGATTGGGCAAGGTAGCCGCGTGATGGGCAAGATTGTCTCTGAAACGGTGAGTAACGCCTTAATTAAGTTACATAAAGAGAAGGGCATCAATTTTGTGTTTGACGCAACCGTCAATGAAATTACTAAGGTTGACCGTCAAGTGGACAAGGATGGAGATAATAATAATCAGGCTTTCTCAAATGTAGGCGGTGTCACGCTGGCGAATGGCGAGCATATTGATGCTGATATTGTGATACTGGGTACTGGCGTGTCTCCACGTACAGAGATATTGAGCGAAGTTAACGATCCAGATGGTGTACAAGTCGATACGCATCTACAGCTGCGCGATGGCGTCTATGCGCTGGGTGATATTGCAAAAGCTAGCAACCAAACGGGTCGCATGCGTATCGAGCATTGGCGCGTGGCGCTGCAGCATGGCATGGTTACAGCTGCTGCAATCCTAAGCGACGACAGTGTTGACTCATTAGAGGCGCGTATCCCTTTCTTTTGGACCATGCAATATGGTAAGAGCCTACGCTATAGCGGTCATGCCGAGACACCAGATCACAATATCCTATTTGGTACGCCAGACATGCATGATTATATCGAATACTACTTCGATGATGAAGGAGAGGATACACGAGCTAGTGCAGCAAGTACGCTTGGACGTGATAAAGAGTTGGTCGCTTTCTCTGAGCTGCTCCGCCGTGGTCATGCACCGACACGCGCTCAGCTTAATGCAGGGCTCGATATTATTGAGCAAGCGCATGCATTATCGCGCTAGTACTATAGACTGATAAGTATTAGTATCTGGCGCATGTCATCAATTAGAACATGAACACATTTAGTGGTCTTAAAATGGCTAAATTTGTGCTAAACATCGTCAGAAATCTTGCAAATATGTTCATATTAACGGCAATTTCTTCCTCGTTTATCTACAATTTTTCTCATTTTAAGCTGGACAATCTAATTAATGACATACCCCTAGACTGGCTTAGTAATCTAAGTCAGTTTTTTTATAGTTAAATCTATATAGATCCGCTACATCGTCATCCTTGTTAAGTATACTAATGTATCACTTGCACTCGGTTTTCTTGTATCGAAATTATTTGAATGCAACTATCCATAGACGGAAAAGGAAAAATTATAATATGAGCGAAAACAATATAAATAACAGCAATATAAAAACAGACCATTTTGATAAAGAGTCGGTATTTTTGCGTGAAGCGACATTGGATGATATTGGTGCACTTGAACAATTATTGAATTGCTGCTATCGCGAGACAGCAGGTTGGACCAATGAGGCCGATTTGATCGGTGGTATTCGAACTACATCAGCGGAGCTCGCTGCTGTTATCAATGATCCTAAGCACTATTATTTCGTTTATCCGAAAACCACAACGGGCAATCGTGAGGGAGATGAGACGGGTGAAATACTTGGCTGTATCGCTGTCGATATCAAAACGGATGCTTCCTCGAACAAAAAAGCCTATATCGGCATGTTTGCGGTACACCCTGTGCTACAAGGGAAGGGTGTCGGGAACGTGATTTTACAAGCAGCTGAGACTTTTGCAGATCGCCACTTACAGTCACTTAATCAGCCTAGCCGTCTGACTATGTCTATACTAAGTCATCGTCCTGAGCTTTTGGCTTACTATCAGCGCCGTGGTTATCAGTTCAATGGTAATAAAATGCCGTTTCCAAACGATGGCAATAATGGCGAGCCAAAGCGTGATGATTTGGAGCTATTAGAACTTGAAAAAATCGTTAGCTAATCAACTTGGCCCAGTAAAAAGCATTAAAAAATATTCTATCTAGCTCAACCCCAAAAATGTCCAAAGGTCATAAACAGACCAATACTCAGCAGCATAAATGCCACAATGATTAGGCGCTTGAACCAGTTAAATGCTGGCAAGCGCGTGGCATTATCATCCGACATTAGATAAGCGAACAAAAACAATAGGCTTGCTGCTAATGTCATGATACCAAGTCCAATCGGTAGTATAAATAAGTACACCTGCCACACAGTCATCTCTCAACGGTCAGTATTAATCGCATCATAACAGCAACAGGATTGCGCTGTCAGTATGCCTTACTTTAAATTTCTTAATGCAAATAATGATTAGAAAAATACAGTAGTCATCAGTGTAATATAAAAGTCATAAGAGCGTTTCATGCATACGAAGCTATATGCTTGCGTCACAACTGATAATAAAAAAGGACGCTCAAATGGCATCCTTTTTTATAATAGTTAAGAATAAGAGAAATGTTAAACAGTGAGCTTAACGCATCGTCACAAACTCTTCTGAGCCAGTTGGATGAATGGCAACGGTATTATCAAAGTCAGCCTTAGTCGCGCCCATTTTAATCGCAACGGCAAAACCCTGAATCATCTCATCGACGCCAAAACCAATGCCATGCAGACCAATGACTTTTTCGTCATCGCCCAAGCATACTAGCTTCATGGTGCATTTTTGACGATGTTGAGTGACCGCGCTATACATATCGGTAAAGCTTGAGGTATAACACTTGATGTTTTCTTTGCCATAGCGTTCTACCGCGTCGATTTCAGACAGGCCAATCGTACCGATAGCTGGATGAGTGAAGATTACCGTCGGTATCAATGTATAGTCTAAGTGCTCATTAGGTTTGTTGTTAAACAAACGCTCAGATAAGCGGCGACCAGCGGCAATCGCTACAGGCGTTAGATCTACGCTGTTTTCGATGATATCACCGACTGCATAAATACCATCGACATTGGTATTTTGGAACTGATCGACTTTGATTTTACCCGTCTCAGTCGTCTCGACCCCTGTCACTTGCAGATTGATACCGTCTGTTGATGGCGCACGACCAATCGCCCAAATCAAGCAATCAACAGTGTCGATACAGTCTTCACCGCCATCGTTAGTGGTTAAATCGAGGCTGTCATCGTCATTTTTATTGACTTCACTGATCACCGTATTGGTGTGTAACTTGATGCCAGCTTGTTCCATTTCTATCAGCAAAGTCTCTACGATAGTATGGTCAAACGTACGTAGTGGCGAGTGTTTGCGTACATACAAATGCACTTCGGCACCCAGACTGTTTAACACGCCTGCGATCTCGACAGCGATATATCCTGCACCTACAATCGCCACACGTTTTGGCAAATGATTCAACGCAAAAAAGCCGTCAGAGTCGATGCCGTATTCTGCGCCTTTGATATCTGGCTGAATAGGATGACCGCCCGTAGCAATCAAAATATGGTCTGCGGTAATCAGCTCGCCATTTACTTCTACGGTATTGGTATCGACAAACTTAGCAAAGCCTTTGATCACTTCGACGCCGTTTTTGGCCAAGTTATTGTCATAAGCGCGGTGAATGTTTTCGATGTATTGTTGGCGGCTCTGTACCAGCTTTTGAAAGTCAAAACCTTTAACATCGACATCAAAACCATAGTCTGGTGCATATTTGTGGATAGCTTCAGCGACTTGCGCGCCATACCACATTACTTTTTTGGGAACACAGCCCAAATTCACACAAGTGCCGCCCAGTTGGTTGGCTTCGATAATTGCGCATTTTTTGCCATAACTGGCTGCACGGTTGAGTGAGGCGATGCCGCCGCTGCCGCCGCCAATAGAGATATAGTCATAATGTTTGGTCATAATTCGGTCTCTTTATTAAGTTGTTATTGGTGCTGTTTCTGACTCTACTGTAATGGGTCTTATCATCCATCTTACAAGTTTTTTATGGTTAGCGTATGTTGAATCGCTTGATTATAAACGGTGGTTGGTTAAGAAATGCCTAGCATTTAGATATTTAAATCTACCTAGACCTGCTTATACAATAGGGCGACGTCTATAAAATAACAGCCCAGGGATAGACAAACCAAGCACCAATCCTGAGGTCACAAATAACGCTTCAAACAAGTACACCATCATTTGGCTAAATAACTCATCTGAAAAACCAAAGTAACCAATCTGCACCATACTGACCATCGCCTTATAAGCGGCGATACCAGGCATCATACAGATAACGCTAGGCGAGATGAGCGCTTTGGGCGGTAGAGTATATTTCTTAGAAAAGTACACACCCAAAAAGCTGGCAAGCATTGCGCCAAAAAAGCTAGCAACCACGATATGGATATGCTGATAAACGAGTGCTGTCTTCAACCCAAAGCCAAAAGCCGTCATCAGTAAACAAGGCAATATATAGCGTTTGGGTACGCTAAACATCAGCGTCCAACCAAGGGTGATGATACAAGACAGTATGACGGTTTTGATAAACCACATCTTAAAACCCCCAATGCTGTATGCGAAGTAAAACCAGCGCCATCACGATACCGACGCATGCGGACAAGGTGAGCATATAGGTAAAAACCGCACGCCCAACGCCAATATTGACATAGCCTTTTAGGATATCGGACAAAGAGTTAATCAAAGGAAAGCTAGGTACCAATAGCAGCACGCTAGATGCGACGGCGATATCGGCATTATTGCCAATATCAAAATAGTAGGTCGTCGCGCCAATGAGCGAGGCAATAAAAGCCGTCACAATGACCGTGATAAAAGGGTTAAAGTGATGCTTGGATAGATAGATACGGGTAAACATCGCTACCATGCCAGCGATGAATGTCACCGCCGTAATCGACCAACTACCGCCATTCAAATAAGCAAAAGCCGCACAAGATGCACCCACAAATAGACTGACGAGCCACGTTGGATATACGGTCTTATCCAACTCATCAAAGGCAAGGGTAGTGCGGTCAATCAAGTCATTATGATCGACAGTGGCTTCGGTCTTGTTGACGATTTGCTGGATTTGTACCAATAGATTGACATTGATGCTCTGATTGATCGTATCTCTGGTAGTAGTGATACAGCGCTCGTCACAGATAGTCGTCAGGGTAATGGCGTTAAAGTTCAGCGAACATTCGACGCTGTTCATTCCCAAGGCAAGACCCAAGCGTTTGGACAAGTCCACCACCACGGCAGACTCAGCGCCATACTGCATAAGGAGTAATCCGCAGCGTACACATAGTCGAGTAATGCGCTGCTGCTTTACGTAGCTGATAGAGGTCATGGGTGAGATACGCAGGTTGGTTGGTATTGATACGCTATTATAAAGGGTATAGGTGCTGACGCGCAGACAATATCAGTCATTATCGAATATTATGTTGGCTGCTATTATAAAAATTTTTGGCAAGGAGCATAAAATGCATATCGCTATTTTGACATTGACATTTTCATTGCCGGGCTGCAGCTCGCTAAAAGAAAAACGCCAACGTATGGGTGGCTTACATGCGCGCTTTGGCAATGCGCCAAGCGTCGCAGTATGTGAGAGCGACGAGCGTGATCGGCATGATGCCAGCGAGTGGACGTTTGTGATCGTTGGACTGTCTAAACATGAGGTCGAGTCGCAATGTAGTCAAATTGAGGAAAAGCTAGAACGTACGGTGGATGCAAGGGTGATGAATGTTGAGAGGGAGTTTGTTTAGGATTTGTTCTAATTATAAGGCTTAATCTACTTGATATATAAATTATAATGCACTATGTTTTAGTGATAAATTTCGATACGAAATATAATTATTACAAATGGATTTTGGGAGTAATTATGAGTAAGAAGTATAAGACACTATACGATTTATTAGGTATGAATAATACTTCATTAAAAGTTAATAGTAACACTATCCAAGATCTAAATAATCAGTTGCAATGTTCACTAAAAGTTGAGCCAAAAGATAATTTTCTCACGTTTAAAGCGCAACTTATTTCATTTCTTAGGGAATATTATCCTGAAGAACTTATCGTTGCAATTAATATTGTAGAGATATGGCCACCTAATATATCAGCCACATTCAAACAGTCTATTCTATTAAATACCTTTCTAAGCATTCCCGAGAAAAAATTTAAGTGTAATAAGACTATTAAAACATATGAAGAGTTTGAACGATTTACTGAATATTTGATAACTATCTTCCCAGATTTTCCAATGATGGAAGATTATGTGCCAGAAATAGATTGGGGGGAAGTAAAGTTTGAATTAGATAATCAGCTTTATAACATATTTTATGGTGGGGTAATTGAGAGAGTCCCTGATTTTATACATGCTTTTTTAATTGTACACGGTGATAAACCTGACGCCCTAGAAGCTATATTGTGTGTATTACAGGTTCAAGATTACGTTATAAATCAACTCAAACATATAATAGAAGTGCCAAAATCTATAGATAGTGGGTACTTAGAGGTTCCAAGTATTCAGTTCTGGACTGAATGTAGAAAGGTGCTTGCGAATTTAGACGAACATATCAAAGATGTACCTAATATACTTTCTATAGTACTAGGTAAAGAAAGTACTTACTCAAATCTTAATGAATTTAGTAGTGCATTTATGCAGTCGAAAGTGAACCAAAACATATTCGTTCAGATATTAGGAAAATACTATCCTTTCTCAATCCGCAATTGTGCATCTGTCGTCATAGATAAGTTTTCTAAAAAACCAACTGATGTTAAAAACGTCTCATTTCGCTTACTAGAATTTATTAACCGTAGGGTTAACACCAGTAGTGAACAGCCCTTAATACTATTTGACTCTAACCAACTATATTCGACAATCGTAACCGCTGTTCTGCATGCTCAAAACCAATTCTACTTTATAATTATATTAGATGATGACGAAGATACAGCAGAGGTTTTCGAGAGTAATTTACAAAAAGCGCTTAAAAGTGATTACTGGGGATTTAAAAGGATAAATTCACCTTATGCATTTAATATTAAGAATGAAGATGAGGAATTAGTATCTAGAGAAAAAATAGAAATATTATATGTAACAGGTGGTGTAACCACAGCCATGGGTATGCATAAAATCCCAAAGTATGGCAAAGTATTCCCATTTTCTGAATTTATTTCAATATTCGATAGTATCGAAACAATGGATGAATTTGTAGATTTCTTAAGTTTTGTAGAAGAATATAAGAAGAGCATGTTTTCTCCGATAAGTTCTTTGGCAGATAAATTCGGTTCCTTTAAGGATTCAAATGGAATTTTAGAAAAAGGTGCTATTACCTACGATGTCATTGCCCTAGATCCTCACACTGGTTCTAACTGGCGATATAAGTACTTAACTAGCTACTGGAAAGACTTAAGCGTCAGTTTTCCTGATGAAAAGACTAAATGGATACCTAAAAAGTCTTACGACAATATTCAGTTTTTAGGTGCTCGTGATGGTACTAAATACAGTTGGTCAACTAAAATTGAAAGAACTAATATACATTTTGTAGTTCAAGTAGAGGAGTTTATATATTTGCCTCAAGTAAACGGTAGAATGCTCGATTTTTTTGCTGAGAGTGCTACCGATGCTCTATCACAGAGACGAGAGATTCTTTCGCAACTTGATGTTATTCAACAGTATCATACCGTTATTTTTGAATGTGAGTTAAATAAGGAGTATTTAATTAATGATAAGGGTGAAGTTGCACCTATCAATGTTAATTTCTTCGACAGTTTAGTTTGGGAGGTTCATCAAAATGATAATTGTAGTAAAGGACGCCTAACTGTTAGTTTGTCTATCAATATCATAGCTATGAAAAATGAATTGGATAAGTCTATTAATAGCGAATTTCAAGGAAGGCTAACTAAAAAACTATTAGAGATTATTTATATAAATAATAGTGCTTATATCTCAGAGTCAACTAGCGAGCTGTTGAAGAAGTCTTATGAAAATAATATTAGAGTATCTTTGGGCTCTAGAAGTAGAGAGTTCGACTCATTAGAAAGCTTCCATAGTTTGCCTAAACCTGAACATTATATAACTGCTAGAAAGGAATTAGCTAAAATAATAAGGGATACAGGCTATGAGAAAAAACGTTATGAGCTGAATTCTGCTAAAAAAGTAATAAATGATATTGCATCAAAATATTTAGCTAAATTGCAAGAGGTAATAGCAATCTATGACAAGTACCAATTAATAATTGATGTCTTAAATAACTATGATTCATATATATATTACAAATATAATAATAGTTATCGCGCAATGCAAAGCCTAGAGCATGAGGTAGCTTTTGATAGAGAGGAATCTGTATATGAACTTCAAAGTAGTTTTGCTAAAAACAGTAATGATCTTAGATATCTTCTTGAAAGATTAATAGCAAACAAATTTAGTGGTGTTAAGAAGCCTTTGCAAGACGATATGTTATTAATAGTAGCCTATGTTGATTGGTTGATGACTTTATACTCTGCTAGTGAGGTAATTCATCATGGTATTGATGTTGGTGGTATTGAGATAGATAGCGAATATATCCCACAGGTATTTTTTTCTGATAATTTTGAAGACTTCGACCATGAGTTTGGTCTTGAGCAAGCAAGAAATAACTTAGGTATAGATATCAATGAGGATGACTCAGTAACAGGTTTAATTACTGAGGACTTACTTGATAAGCTCAACTTAGCTTTTAAAGATGATTTAGGCTTCTCTTTTATGACTCTTGCTATAGTATTGGATGTTCTTCAAAGTTGGGCAGATATAACTAAAATTAAATTAGCTAACCATTACTGTGCATCTTTAGAAGAAGTTATCAATGTGTGTTTTAAGACGATATATGAACTTAAAGATTCAATTAATGTCTCAAAATTAGAGATAACAAAAGCAATTAAATTTTTAATTTTAAACCCTAACAGAGTTCTAAAAAAGCTTGATTCCGAAACAGAAGAGTTTGATGTACCTGTTCTAGAGTACAACAAGAGAGATCAACGCTTAAACATTAGACCTCTCATTAGCTTAGACAATAGTGTTATATGGAGTGCAGGGTGTGCTTATCGTACAAGAGGTATATGGCTAGATAGAATCAATGAAGGGCGTCTTCCTGCTAACTTTTCTTGGGGATCAGTTAATACAGTAGTAGATAGTCTCAAAGTTGATATTGAGAAGGAACTTGAAAAGACTACTTTTAAAGTTTTCAACCGTCATTATGGTTCTGGCTTTTGTCATCATGGTATAGACTTTAAAAGACGCTTTAAAAAAGAAGGCTTTGACGATGTTGGTGACTATGATGTTCTAGTTTATATTCCAAAATCAAATACATGGATTATGGTAGAATGTAAATATAATCAAACACCTTATTGTTTGCAAGATATGAAGCGACTGAGAGAAAAGGTTTTCGGGAGTGGGAAGAAAACTCATATACCTAAGATAATGAAGAGATATGAATTTCTTGAAAAAAACCATAATAAAATTTGTGAGTTATTAGGCTATCTAGATCATTTAAATAGTTCACCAAATATTGTTATGTTATATGTTACTAGAGAAATTTATTGGATTCATAGACGACCTCCTTATCCTATAGACATACAGTTTGTTCAAATAGATAAACTAGATAGTTGGTTAACTAAAAATAAAGATGAATGGGAAAATAAAAGCTCATTGTAGTTTACACTGCTAATTTTGCTTTGCATAAAGTAGTGGAGAGTAGCGATTAGTCATAACAACCAAAATCCCAACCAACAAAAAAGGCCACCCTATAAAGAGTGACCTTTTATCAATCATGACTAACGGTATTAGCTGACTTCTTTCATACCTTGCTCAAGCATTGGCTTTAAGAATATACCCGTGTATGACTCTTTGACTTCTGCCACTTCCTCAGGCGTACCCTCAGCGATGATCATACCACCACCTTTACCACCTTCAGGGCCTAAGTCGATCACCCAGTCTGCCGTTTTGATAACATCCAAATTGTGCTCGATGACCACGATGGTATTACCTTTATCGCGTAGGGCATGCAGGATATTGAGCAGCTTATCGATATCATGGAAATGCAAACCAGTGGTTGGTTCATCCAAGATATACAGCGTCTGTCCCGTATCACGTTTGGCAAGCTCACGCGCCAGTTTGACACGTTGCGCCTCACCACCTGATAGTGTTGGCGCAGACTGACCCAAGCGAATGTAGCTCAGACCGACATCCATCAATGCTTGCAGACGACGATAAATCGCTGGAATGGCTGAGAAGAACTCAACGGCATCTTCAACGGTCATATCAAGCACATCAGCGATGGTTTTGCCTTTATAGTGAATCTCTAAGGTCTCGCGGTTGTAGCGCTTGCCTTCACAGGTATCACACGGCACATACATATCAGGCAAGAAATGCATCTCAACTTTGATGAGACCATCACCTTGACACATCTCACAGCGTCCGCCTTTTACATTGAAACTAAAGCGACCAGGCTTGTAACCACGAGCACGCGCTTCTTGCGTCTGGGCAAACATCTCACGCACAGGGGTAAACACACCCGTATAAGTTGCTGGGTTTGAGCGAGGTGTACGACCAATTGGACTTTGATCAATATCGACCATTTTGTCCAAATGTTCAAGACCGCTAATGCTCTCAAACTTATCGGCAATCAGTGTCGAGGCATTGTTTAACTGAGTCGCTGCCAATGGCATAAGGGTACGGTTAATCAAGGTTGATTTACCCGAACCTGAGACACCCGTCACACAAGTCATGATACCAACAGGAATGGTCAAATCTACATCATGTAGGTTGTTGCCTGACGCGCCTTTTAGCTCGATGGTCATCGGTACTTTTTTGGCTTTGGCCTTACCTTTGACTTCCACATCGATGGTTTTGGCTTTATGACGCACAGTTGGAATCTCGATTTTCTTCTTACCAGACATATATTGTCCAGTGAGCGATTCTTTATTTGCCATGATGTCATCGACCGTACCTTGGGCGATCACGTGGCCACCATGTACGCCTGCACCGATGCCGATATCGATGACGTGATCTGCTTGGCGAATCGCATCTTCATCATGCTCAACGACCAGTACCGTATTACCCAAATCACGCAAGCGCGTTAGGGTTTTTAGCAGACGATCATTGTCACGCTGATGCAGACCGATTGACGGCTCATCAAGTACATACATGACGCCCATCAGACCAGCACCGATTTGGCTAGCCAAACGAATACGCTGCGCTTCACCGCCCGATAGTGTCTCGGCAGAGCGAGCAAGGGTCAGATAATCCAGTCCGACGCTGACGAGGAAGTTTAAGCGCTCATTAATCTCTTTAAAGATTTTTTCTGCGACTTCGCCTTTGTGACCGCCAATTTTTAGCGTTTTATAATAGTCCGCCGCATCACCGATAGACAGCTTAACGATTTCTGCAATGGTCTGATCATCAACACGGACGTTACGTGAGATTTCATTCAGGCGCGCGCCGTCACAGACGTTACAAGTGGTATCTGCGAGATATTTAGCTAACTCATCACGGACAAGGTTACTTTGCGTCTTGGCATAACGACGCTCTAGGTAGGGAAGCACACCTTCAAATGGTACAGTCTTATTTGTTTTGCGACCGCGCTCATCGGTAAAGTTAAAGGTGAGCTTTTCTTTACCAGAGCCTTGCATGATTAGGTCTTGCTGCTCTTTTGACAGATCTTGCCATGGTGCATCCATATCGATTTTGAAATGCTTACATACCGTGCTAAGCAAACCAAAATAGTACGCATGACGTTTGTCCCAACCGTTGATTGCGCCTTGGTTAAGTGACTTCTCATGATGAGTAATCAGTTTTTCAGCGGCAAAATATTGACGTTTACCGAGACCATCACAGCTTGGGCATGCGCCATATGGATTGTTGAAACTGAACATGCGTGGCTCAAGCTCAGGCACCGCACGATCACAGACAGGGCATGAATGCTTGGCTGACATCACTTGATTTTCGTCGCCGCCCTCTTTTGGATTACCATCCATAAAGTGTAGCGTGACCAGTCCTTGACCTAAGCGTAGCGCTGTTTCTAAGCTCTCAGCGACACGGTTGCCCAAGTCATCACGGACTTTAAAGCGATCAACCACCACTTCGATAGTATGTTTTTTCTTTTTATCCAGAGTCGGTAGCTCATCGGTATCATAGACATCACCGTCGACGCGCACACGGACAAAACCTTGACCAATCAGCTGCTCAAGCAAAACGGTATGCTCACCTTTACGCTCACGAATCACCGGTGCCAAGATCATAATCTTGGTGTCATCTGGCAATGCCATGACCTGATCGACCATCTCAGTGACCGACTGCGCGACCATTGGCTCACCATGCTCAGGGCAATATGGTGTACCGATGCGTGCATAGAGCAGACGCAGATAGTCATAAATTTCGGTAATCGTACCGACGGTCGAGCGTGGGTTATGGTTGGTTGATTTTTGCTCAATAGCAATCGCAGGGGATAGACCCTCGATACTATCGACGTCAGGTTTCTCCATTTGCGAGAGGAACTGACGCGCGTAGGCCGATAAACTCTCGACATAACGACGTTGCCCTTCGGCATATAGCGTGTCAAATGCCAATGAAGATTTACCAGAGCCAGATAGGCCAGTGATTACCACGAATTTATCTCGTGGAATGTCTAAATCGATGTTTTTTAAATTATGAGTACGTGCGCCGCGTATTGCGATATGGTCATGTGCCATCGGTTACAGGTTTCCTATTTGCTAAAAGGGGATTGGGAAATATCTCAAGCTAAAAAGTAAATACAGATCAGTAAAGTGGTTGGTTAAAACGTGAATAATTCTAAATTTATGATGTTGTTATAAGTAGTGTTTTTATAAAAGGTATCGTTATAAACAAAACAGTCGTTATGAACAGTGTCGTTATAAAAGGTACATATATTGATAAGGTAAAAGTTAAGCCAGCCTAGTTATTCATTTTCTATTGTTGTTTGGCTTTGTATTGCTTATCGCTCCTACGACTATTTGTTATAGGACTAAGCAAATCTAAATCAAATCAGTGTTAAGTAACAGGCATCGTTTGTTATGGTTTTGACCAAAAATGTCATTTTATAGAAGCGTTCGTCGTTACGTAGATATGGTGAGTTAGCCGTTAATTGTGCTGACAACGTTTTACTTTATTGTCATGGTGACAGCATTATTCAAGGTGTCACTGTGCATCTGATGCACTTGGTAACAAAATAATCTCGTAATATGAATGGCTTGGGTTGAGGGCGCATACGTTACTGCACCAGTAAGACAAAAGTCTCGGCAACCAAACGGCGAATGTCTTATACTAGGGGGCTTGATTTATAGGCCAATGCCTTGATAAACCAGTAGTGATAAATCATGGTATGGCGCAAGTGTTAGTCATGAAAGATAGCACTGAGCAACCAGCAATGATCAACCAGTGAGGCAAGTATGAATAGCGTAGAGAAACGGGCAATCCTCGGAGTCGGTGGCATCTTTGCCTTACGTATGATTGGCTTGTTTATGATTGTGCCGGTATTTTCTGTTTATGGTGACAATTATGCACACGCGACGCCGTTTTTAATTGGTTTGGCCGTTGGTATTTATGGCTTAGGGCAGGCCATCTTTCAGATACCGATGAGTTTGGCTGCTGATAAATTCCCGCGTAAGCCTATTATCTTTTTGGGATTGATACTATTCGCTGTCGGCGGCATGATTGCAGCAAATGCAACGGATATTTACGAAGTAATCATTGGTCGGGCGCTAGCAGGTAGTGGAGCGGTATCTGCTGTGCTTATGGCACTATTGGCTGATGTGACTCGTGAGGAAATGCGTACCAAAGCGATGGCCACGATGGGTCTGACGATTGCGACCTCTATTATGCTCGCCTTTGCTTTTGGTCCATTGTTAGTCGGATCGCTCGGAATCTCTGGACTGTTTTGGCTAACTTCAGGATTTGCTATATTGGCGATGCTGCTATTGGTGGTGGTACCGACGCCTATGCGCGTGCTCAAGCACAATCTGGATAATAAGACCATCGGTCAACAGTTGGCTACTGTCCTTAAGATTGGCGATCTTAACCGCTTACATATCGGCATCTTTGCGCTACACCTAACGATGACGGCGATATTTGTGATATTGCCGCACCAGCTCAGTGACGTACTTGGCTTGTCAGTACGTCAGCAAGGCATGGTTTATCTGCCACTACTGTTTATCGGGTTCGCCATCGCAATACCTTTTATTATCATCGCTGAAAAGAAACGCAAAATGCGTCAGGTATTTTTGGGTGCAATTGCACTGATGACTGCCGCTTTAGCAATACTCGCGCTTGGTAGTCAGGTCGGTGTTGGTATCATATTTGGTTTGTTGCTGTACTTTATGGGCTTTAACTTGCTTGAGGCGACGATTCCCTCGTGGATATCAAAGCGCGCCCCAGTCGCCAATAAAGCGACCGCGATGGGGCTTAATTCCTCTAGTCAGTTCTTTGGTGCATTTGTAGGTGGTGCAATGGGCGGCCTGTTATTAAGCCAGCCTAATTTGTTGGCGTGGGGCATACTGGCTATTATTATGGGTGCCGCACTACTTATCATTATTCCCATTTCTCAGCCACCTTATCTATCGAGCACGACCGTTACTATTCCCAAAGACATCAATATCCAAGACTGGTCACGACAAATGCTGGCAGTAGATGGCGTTGATGAGTTGGTCGTCATGGCAAAAGAGCAAGTCGCCTATTTAAAGTTAGATAAGACACAGTTGACGGACGATTCACGTCAGCAGCTATCGAGTTTGGCGCAGAGTCCGTTAGATATTTAATACGATATATAACAGCTTTAGGCTTATGTTTTTATATAGAAACAAAGCCAAATAGCAAAAATTGCACAGACAGCAATCTCATAAACCATCAGTATCAATCAGTGGAAACTAACTATTTATTTCTACTTAAAAGGAATTAATATGAGTAAATTTGAGATGTTGTCTGGTAGTGTCATCGAGGGTAGAAAGAAGGCACATCGCTCAATAGCCAAGCTAACCGTAGGTCTTGGTTTATCAGCCATGCTGCTGACCTCTGGTTGTGCTACACAAAATATTCAGGCATATCAGAACACCACACCAACGCTCGACATGCATGAGTTTTTTTCGGGTCAAATTGATGGTTGGGGTATGTTCCAAGGTCGAAATGGCGAAGTAAAAAAGCGCTTTTATGTCGACATTGATGCAACCCATGAGGGAGATGATGTCATTGTCCTAAACGAGAAGTTCTCGTGGGCAGATGGCACGAAATCGCAGCGTATATGGCATCTGACTGAGCAGACAGATGGCAGCTGGAAAGGTGTCGCAGGTGATGTCATTGGTGAGGCAACAGGGCAAGTGGTTGGCAATACGTTGCACTGGAATTACTTGTTAGAATTACCTGTCGAGGACAAAACCTATAAAGTAACGTTCGATGATTGGATGTATCTTATCAATGAGAATGTCATGCTCAATCGCTCAGTGATGAAAAAATTTGGCGTAGAGCTGGGTAGCGTGACATTGAGCATGCACCGCAAGCCTTCCGATGTTAATTAAAAACGTCTAAATCATTTGATAATAAGCCAGGTGCTATGCAATATCGATAAAGGTGAAAGGTGTTCTTCAGCGTCTTAAAATGGCAAAATAGCAGCTATTTATCTATTAGCTATTATTTATTGAACTCTACAATATCGACTAGTATATCAAGATAGAGGATCTAAGCGACATAGACTGACGTGCACCATAGGTAGCCTATAGATATTTCGATAAAAATTGGTTAAAGTAAAATTATACAATTGATAGTGTCAAATGATGCTATCAGATAACGATTAAAACAGTTTATTAAATTATTCATAAGTAAAAGGACGGTATCATGCGCGGAGTCAATAAAGTTATCATCATCGGTAACCTCGGAGCAGATCCTGAGGCACGCCAATTCAGCAATGGCGGTAGCGTAACCAATATCTCGGTTGCGACATCAGAGCAGTGGACAGACAAACAAAGCGGCGAAAAAAGAGAAGCGACAGAGTGGCATCGTATCGCACTTTTTAACCGTCTAGGTGAAATCGCAGCGCAATACCTGCGCAAAGGTAGCAAAGTCTATATCGAAGGTAGTTTGCGTACACGTAAATACCAAGACCAAAGTGGTCAAGACCGTTATATCACTGAGATTCGTGCTGAACAAATGCAGATGCTCGATGGTCAAACTGGCGGTGGTCAAGGTGGAGATAGCTTTGGTGGTCAAAACCAGGGTCAAAGTGGCGGCTATAATAATCAAGGTGGCCAAAACAACCAGAATAACTTTGGTCAGCAAGCCAATAACCAGATGGCACATCAAGGCGGTTACAATCAACCAGCAGCTCAAGGTGGTCAGAACAGCTTTAACAATCAAGCGCCTGCTCAGCAAAACCAGTTCAATCAGCCAGCACAGAAACCTGCACAATCTAAGCCTACAGCAATGCCAGACGGCCCTGTAGATGATGATATTCCGTTCTAACTTATACAATAATAATATATGGAATGTAAAAATGCTAAAAAAGCCCTGCAACTGCAGGGCTTTTTTAATGATTGCTATAGTTGATTCAATTTAAAAGAGATACAAGGCAACTGAGTGCAGATGTAACTGTAATACTTCAAGCGAGGTTAACGCTGTAGCTCTTTTATAGAGGATTAACTATATCCAGAAATATAATTCAGTTGATGCTTTTTAACGTAGCTAAATTAAATTTTTATTAAAGAGTTTTTAATTTATTTAGTACGCTCTTAATATTTAAACGATTAAACTTAAGTTTAATTAGTACTGGTTTAATACTATTAATTATCTCATTGGCTAGTATGCCTACTACCTTCTATACTCTATATTGACCGTCTATACCAAAAAATAATTATGATTAGTGACGTTTAGTTTTAAAAATTGCTATACTGACTTTATATGGCGTATAGTTAATATATTGATCGTATATAAATAAAATAAATTTCGATGATAATAACCAAAGCTTTACTTGATATTGGTTAATAAATCGAAAGCTATTTAGATAATAGGTCTTTATATGAAATGGTTAACTTCTTCAGAAAGCAGTATAGCAACGACATAGTAAGTTACAGAGCTGATGCAGAACTATCTTCAAGATTAGCAGTATTTGAGCGTATAGTGTATTGGCTTACTACTCTAGTATATATAGCTTAGATCTAATCTGCATTATTTGTAATTCCGATAAAATCTCTATTACTTTAACAGTGAATTTTTGTCGAAATATTATTGTGAAACTCTAGTAGTAGTCAAAGTACTAGAATTTTGTTTTATTATTAGAAAATGTTTTCGAAGTTATAATAGCAATATATAAAGAATAGTGACTTATGTGTTTAGATTTATCTAAAACTAAATTTATTTAAAATGGATACAATGAGCATCTATCGCTATACATTTTCTATTTATAATGTGTTGTTCGGGTTGTTATTAGGAATTAAATACTCTTTAGAATTAATGATATTTTATACATAGATTTAATGGCCAATGAACGATTTGTTCTCTGCATTATTTCACGAAAAAAAATACCTCAATAGAGGCCACACTCTTATTTTATAGTTGGATTTATTATGAGCAAAAATAACGCAATTGATTTAGAAAGTTTGAACGTAGATGAGTTACGTGCTATCACTGAAAACGCTCAACAACTTATCGCCAAAAAACAGCATCAACGTTTGTATGATGCCTATATGCAGTTCGAGCAGATTGCAGAAGATAGCAATGCAACGATTGAAGAAATACTGAAAGCTGGTGAAAAGTTAGAGAAAAAACGCAGCATTAAATATCGTAATACTGATGACCATAGTGAAACTTGGACTGGCCGTGGCCGTAAGCCAACGTGGTTAGTCGAAGCGCTAGCAGCAGGTCGTGATATCGAAGATTTCGCTATTTAATTAGCTGTTTTCTTATAGAGTTACTTTCTGTGAACCAGTTAGAACATCCTATTTATAATGGTGTATTTACAACCATTTAGCGATAGATATAGCTGCTTTCGAGAAAATAAAAGCCAGTATCTTTACTGCCAGTATTTTGGCAAAAAGATACTGGCTTTTTTTCTGTCATCTATATGCCATTGTTTGTTATGATAATGACGTTTTTGTCTTATATAAGAGTTGTACGACTGTGGCCCAAGTATCTGAGTTTTCTCATAAACGTCCCCGTAAGCTCTGGTGGCTAGTTGGGTTTGTGTTGTTTGCGCTATTTGCTGTGTTGCAAATGCCAGCAGCATGGTTACTTGAGAAATACGCGCCAGATACGCCTTATGTCCAGCATGTATCTGGCAATGTATGGCAGGGTGCTGCTATTTGGCAGTTGCCTATGTCATCGTCGTCGCTCATAGGTATGGCGGAATGGTCATGGCAGCCTTGGCAGTTACTCATAGGTAAGCTAGGTGTGGATGTTAATATCCACTCAGCACAGACACGCTTGGACGGGCAAGTTAAACTTGGGCTAAACTCATGGCAAGTTGACAGCATGAGTGGGAAAATTGCACCTGAGACGCTAGCTAGTATGGTCAACTGGCAGCTGCCAAATACCCCTATTCAAGTAAATAATGTATCGCTAACGCGTCAGTCTGGTAAAAGTGACGCATCTAATAGTGAGCCTGCTAAAGACGCTGGCGGATTTAGTGCAGCGGATGGACAATTGACTTGGGTTGGTGGTGAGGTAGGCTATCCTAGTGGTGGCAAAGTTTTTTATATTACGATGCCTGCTCTAAGAGCTGAGCTTAGTACAGAGCAAAAAAACAATAGAGATTTGCTGCATGTTAATTTATTGAACAATCAAGATAAGCGTTTGGGTGATCTGTATCTCGATAGCGATAATATGCTCGATGTCAGTTTGACGCAGCGTTTGCTAGAGAACATGCCTGAGTACAAGGGACAAGCCCCTCAAGATACGCCAGTTGTCAGTGTGCGCCAGCCATTGCTAGCTGGTTTGGGGGCGAACTAAATGCTTAATATCGCCGCAAGCCTAAAACCTGTTATCAATACTCTCAATCGCTTTTCAGCTTGGCTATTATTGTTAGCCATTGCTTGGCTATGCTGGACAGCCGCTCGTCTTTTATGGCTACTGCTAGCAGCGCCTTTAGCACCTGCATTGCCTTTAGCGCCTCTACAGAGTAATGCCAAATCCACCAACGATTATAGTGGCTTGTTTGCAATCTTTGCTGATCCCGATCCTGTTACCGCAGCCGTGCAACCACCTCCCAACATTGAGCTCAAAGGCGTACTACTAGCCATACCTGAGAGCATGTCTTCCGCCTTATTGAATGTCAATGGCGAAGTCAAAAATTACCGCATCGGTGATGGACTAAAGGACAGTGATTATACGCTCGTGGCTGTTGATTGGAATTCAGTCATTATCGCTGATGCTAACGATAAAGAAACCGTTATTAAAATGCCAGAGGCGATGCCATTAGACCAGAGTGATATGCTAGCAAGCGGAATAAGCAATCAGCGTTTGCCAAACAATAGCATGTTGCCTACAGCGCCCCAACCAGTACAAAACGCTATTCCTGAGACAGAAGGGACAACTGGCGCAGACACTTCAAAAAGTCCACAGTCGGCTATCGAAGAAGCGGTTACGGCCTTGCAAGAAAACCCTGCCAGTTATCTAAGTAGGATGGGGGTGATGGCATCAGGTGAGAGTTATCAAGTCACAGCGGCGATGCCTGCTGGCCTACGTAATCGTTTAGGGCTTGAGCCAGGCGATAAGGTACTGACCGTCAACGGACAGAGCGTAGGTAATAACCCAGCGCAAGATGCTAGTGTACTTCAGCAAGTACAGCAAGCAGGTGAAGCGCAGATAGAGGTTCAACGTGGTGAGCAAGTTATTACGATTCGCCAGCAGTTCTAGCAAGGTAGGTTTTTAGCAAAATTGCTCCCTAAACACTCAGCACATAGTAAGCAATATCACTGTAGGTAATCATCAATATGGTAAGTTTTCAGAATTTTTCAGCCACGCCTTTGTACTGTAGCCTGCAGCGTCTGATGCGCCTGTGTCGTCCACTTTGTCTAGCAGTGCCATTATGGGCTGCTGGTATTGGTCTTGCCAATGCTGAGAGCTGGAAAGTCAATTTGCAAGATGCTGATATCAAAGCCTTTATTAATGAAGTTGCGACCATTACAGATCAAAACTTTGTGCTCGATCCGCGTATCAATGGCAATGTTACAGTCATCTCTAACAAAGCCCTGTCCCGTGATGAGATTTATCAGTTATTTCTGAGCGTGATGCAGGTGAATGGTATTGCTGCGATTGAATCGGGAACGACGACAAAACTGGTGCCAGATAATATCGCTAAGCAATCTGGTGTGGCGGTTGATTTACGCGGTGATAGTGTTGGCGAATCGCTCGCCACTCGAGTTATTTATTTGACTAAT
This sequence comes from Psychrobacter nivimaris, assembly GCF_043419765.1. Classification (NCBI taxonomy): domain Bacteria; kingdom Pseudomonadati; phylum Pseudomonadota; class Gammaproteobacteria; order Moraxellales; family Moraxellaceae; genus Psychrobacter; species Psychrobacter nivimaris. The sequence goes on from NZ_JBHOFX010000004.1 coordinate 284,209, forward strand.
ACCCAAGCTGCAGAAGTATTAGGTGTTATTCGCCCATTGATGCCGCAGTCGGCTCACGCAGCCGCTGTACCTGGTGTCAATGCGCTAGTATTGTCCGATCGAGCAGACAGCCTTAATCAACTGACGGCCCTTATCCGTGATTTAGACAGTAATGTAAATGATAGTTTGCAAGTGATACCACTGCGCCACGTCGATGCCGAACGTATGATGGAGTTGATTAGCGCTTTAGTCTCAAGTGCGGGTAGTGGGCAAGCACAAGGTGGCAACAATCAGCTAAAGGTGATTGCTGATACGTCGAGCGATAGGTTGCTGGTCAAAGGCAGTCCTGAAATGATTGCTAAAGTCCAAGAAATGGTCAATCAATTGGATACCACGCCGACCAGACGTTTAAGCGGTCTACGAGTCTTTCGTTTAAAGTATGCTAGTGCTGGTCATATCGCCGATATGTTACGCGGCTTACTTGCTAATCAATCTATCAATAGTGCTGGCGCGACCTCGACACTAGAATCAGCCTCACTAAATGATGTAAGTAGCACAGGCGCCGCAATTAATAATGCAGCTAGCGATAGCCTAGGTAGCAGTGCGGCCGCTGTGTCGACTAGCAGAACAAGCGGAACAAGCGCAGGAGTGGGCGGTCGTCCGTTTAGTATTATCGCTGATGAAACTCAAAATGCCGTTATCGTCAATGCCGCACCCGAGCTAATGTTCGAGATTGAAGACGCGGTCAACCAATTAGACAGTCGCCGTGCACAAGTATTGATTCAAGCGGCTATTGTTGAAGTGTCAGGCGATGATGCCACCCAGCTAGGTGTTCAGTGGGCGCTAGGTAACGCCAATAGTGGCTATGGAGTGGTCAATTTCAATAATGTGGGAGCCAGCGCAACGACGCTTGCGGCGGCTGCTTTAGCAGGGACGAGTACGGCAGGTATTAGCGCTGCTGCAAGCTCTATTGCTGGTGCACTGATAGGAATTGGAGACAGTCGTAAAGACAGTCAGGGCAATACAGAGTTTTATGGCGCTATTTTACAGGCGCTTGACTCATCTACCAGTGCTAATCTATTGTCCATGCCATCGATTTTGACATTGGATAATGAAAAAGCCAGTATCTTGGTTGGTCAAAACGTGCCTTTTGTCACAGGTTCTTTTACCACCAGTGGCAATAATTCAAACAACCCATTTCAGACAATTGATCGTCAAGACATTGGTATTAATCTGAATGTCATTCCCCACATTGGTGACAATGGCACAGTACGTTTAGAGGTATCGCAAGAAGTCTCGTCAGTCGTGCCAGGCAGTACGGGTAATGCTAGTGGATTGATTACCAATAAAAGCCTTATCAACACAACCATCCTTGCAGATGATCAGCAGACGATTGCCTTGGGCGGCCTGATGCGTGATAACACCACTACACGTCAACAGAAGGTTCCTGGACTGGGCAATGTTCCTGTTATCGGTAGACTCTTTCGTTCTGACAATGACAGCACCCAAAAGAGCAATTTGATTATCTTTTTACAGCCGACTATCTTACGTGATGGCGGCGCGGTAGCGAGTGTGACTGAACGCAAATTCAATCAAATGCGAGTGTTGCAGTTGGTCATTGATAAAAACGGTACGATTAAGCAACTACCATTGAGCGGCACTGAAGGTTGGAATGGTAATGTCAGTGCGGATTACGAGCTCATGCCGCTAAATCCCCTTATCCCTAAACGTGATCAAGCGCCAAAATCTACTTCGCAAGGTTTTACGAGAGTAGATAGTCCTAATAGTGGTATCACGACCTATCCTCTTAATCGTTAAAATATTAGCTCTATATATAACGGTTAATGCGATTCAGCTGGCATAAATTAATGTACGATGTAATAGATACTAGTTACATCGTACATTAGCTTGCGTATTCATAACACAGATAAACATAGCCGCTTTTATATTTAAGTATATTAGTTACTAATAAAATAATGAGTTACGTATTATGTTTTCCGCTACAGTAAATCAGAAGCTAAAATGACAGATGATAAAAATACAAAAAAATGGCTTTTACTAAGTGTGGCTGCAACTGCACTATTACTCATTCCTAGGCGCAGTAGTCGAAAGGACAATACGAAGACAGTAAACAACCATGATACCGTATCTGAGAGCAGTATTAATGATGCTCGTGAGAATGCAGCTAGTAAGTAGAAGCTAGTAATTAAAAAGTAGAAGATTAAAAATGCGTCTATAGCAATATTCTTATATAAAAATACTTATTTAGGAAAAACTGTTTAGCATTTACTATTCAATTCTATGTTTTGAAAAGTTAGTTTTGGAGTTTATTAATGTGTGGCAACGAATCAGCGACCAATGCTGAGAGAACAAACGCTCGAGAAGCTTTAAAAAATGTCTATCCTCTTATAGATACGCATACACATTTTGATGCTCCAGTATTCGACCATGATCGCAGGCAACAGGTGGAGCAAGCTTATAGTCAAGGTGTCCGTCACTTAGTGCTAGTAGGTTATCTGTATCAGTATTTTGATCGAATGTACGATACTCAAGATTTCATCAATAAAATGTCGCAATCGTCTGCGACGAAAGCAAACAACCAAGATAAGTGCGATATTGCAGCCCATATCGCGCTCGGTTTACATCCTTTTTATATTGAGCAGCATACCGATGATCATTTGATACAACTTGAGCAGATAGTAACTGATAATCGTCCATTAGCCATTGGTGAGGTTGGATTAGACACCTTTACCGATGCAATGAAGCAGCCTGATGTATTTGCTAAACAAAAAAGGTTCTTTGCGGCGCAGTTGGATATAGCAGTAGCCCATAACCTGCCAGTGATGCTGCATATTCGTAAGGCACATGCTGAAGCGCTCGCAATATTAAAAACGCATAAATACGATGCGCATAAATTAGGCGGTATTGCCCACAGTTTTAGCGGTGGTGAACAAGAGGCAAAGGCTTTTGTAAAATTGGGGTTTAAGCTTGGTGTTACGGGTCAAATTACCAATCCGAATGCCAAAAAACTGCGCCGTGCTATTCAAGTAGCAGTTGAGAGTCATGGCATCGAATGCTTGGTCATTGAAACGGATTGTCCAGATATGACACCTATTATGTGTCAGACAACGGATGATACTGATTCACATAATAGGAATGTACCAGCCAATCTGCCATGGGTATTGGCAAGCTTAAGTGAGCTATTAGAAATACCACATGATAAACTTGCCAAGCAATTATGGCAAAATAGCTGTGATGCTCTGAAAGTAGAATGGGCTTATTCAGTGTAACTGTGCTATTTATAAGAAAAGCATAGCTGTAATTAGAAGCTAAAAAGTACTAGCCGTATAAATGATAACCAAAATATTTGAAAAGAGAATTTGATCTGTTATGAGTGACACGCGACAATTTGAACAACTGGAATTCGACGAAGACAGCCTTGTACAAGATGGATTAAACCAACAGGATGAGCAGTACGATCGTCGTTTTCAAGGTACACGGACACTATATGGTACCTCTGCGGTTGATACTTTTTCGGCAGCTCATGTCTACATTATTGGTGTAGGAGGGGTTGGCTCTTGGGCAGCCGAGGCGTTGGCTCGGACAGCAGTAGGAATGATTACGCTGATTGATTTGGATGTATTAGTTGCGTCTAATGTCAATCGCCAACTGCCTGCATTGGACAGCACATTTGGACAAAGTAAAATTGAAGCAATGGCAACTCGTATTAGAGAAATTAATCCCACAGTAATGTTAAATTTAGTCGATGACTTTTTGACGGTAGATAATGTCGCCACACTCCTACCAAGTCGTGAAGCAGTCAGATCTGCCACTGCTCAAGGGCGACCGATTGTTATTTTAGATTGTGTAGACGATATGAATGCTAAATTAGCAATCGCTTTACACTGTCGTTTTAATAAACTAAAGTTGGTCTGTGCGGGCGGTGCAGGTGGTAAGATAGATCCAAGTCAGATTAGAGTAAGTGATTTGCGTGACTGTTATCAAGATCCACTACTTGCCAAGTTACGCAACAAGTTACGCCACGAGAAAGGCATTAACAGTGCTTTAAAAGAAAAATTTGGTATCAAATGTGTCTATTCGACAGAGCCGCCAATTGTAGATAAAAGCTGTCAAACAGGTGGTCTACAGTGCGGTGGTTATGGCTCAGCAGTGGTCGTTACGTCAGTAGTGGCGATGATTATGGTGAGTGAAGCATTACAATTATTAATAAGACAGACGAGTCGTAACTAATGCGTCTGATATTATTTAATGGAGTTTATCTTGTCTATGTCTAACTCGCCAAAGCAGAGCTACCCTGTAGCAGTAGATGAATCAGAGCGTATTAACAAGCTGAAAAAGTATCAGGTACTCAACGAAGATGAGGAGCCTGCGTTTGATCGGCTTGTTGAACTCGTAAAGCTGTTTTTTGATGTGCCTGTAGTCACGATCACTTTTATGGATGAGGAAACCCAATATTTAAAGCCAGCCTGCCAATTTGGTAGTGAAGATGAGGCTGTAAGCAAAGGACCACGTAACACGGCTTTTTGTAATTATACGATACTGTCTGATGATGTATTAATCGTGTTAGACACCTTTAAGGATAGTCGTTTTAGCCAAAGTCCCATGGTTATAGGTGCTCCGTATTTACGATTTTATGTTGGTGCACCTATCATTTTAAATGAAGACAACAAAAGGTATCGTCTAGGCACCTTATGTCTTATGGATACTGAGCCACATCAGAGTTTTAGCAGTCAACAAGAAAAGATATTGGCGCAGTTTGCAATGATGGCCGCAGATGCGTTGAAATTACAAGATAAACAACGCGATGCTAAGCGTGCTAATGAGATGAAATCGAGCTTTTTGGCTAATATGAGTCATGAGATTCGCACACCGATGAACGGTATTATCGGTATGGTAGAGATGTTAGGCGATACCGAACTCAGTAGCGAACAGCGTGACTATGTTGATAACATCAAAGTCTCCAATGAGCATTTGATGGTTATTATTAATGGTATTTTGGACTTATCGAAGGTTGAGTCTGGAAAGATGACGATTGATTCTATTCCATTGAATTTATCTAGCTTATGTAATGAGGTTGTTAGTTTATTTGCGATTAAGGCACGTCAAAGAGGTGTAACCTTAGATTATCATTATACTGAAACGCTATCACCTTATGTAAACGGCGATCCTGTACGTCTAAAGCAGATTATCGCAAATTTAGTCAATAATGCGATTAAGTTCACGCGTGAAGGTGGTCAGGTAAGTATCGATGTCAAACATATGGACAATTGCTACTGTCCAGATAACATCGATAAAAAATTCGTGAGTACGAGTCAAGAAAAAGAAGTAAGCAAGATAGAAGGCGATAAAACTGGTCAGAACATGACTTTGTGTATAGAAGTGAAAGATACGGGTGTTGGTATCAAAGAAGAGTCGTTAGAGGCGATATTTGACGCTTATGACCAAGCAAATAAATTTACCCATCGTATTTACGGTGGTACTGGACTTGGGCTGTCTGTTTGTAAGTCCCTAGTCGATTTGATGGGTGGTCACATTTACGTAAATAGTGAAGTAGGGGTTGGTACGACATTTAGTGTTTTATTACCGTTGACTACTATTGATGAAGACAAGTATGAGACATGGCAAGACTCTAACGATACGACCATGATTGAACCTACGCATGAGCGGTCTGGTCATATATTGTTGGTCGAAGATGATGCTGTCAATGCGATCATAGCCAAAAAATCACTAACCAGCAGTGGTCATACCGTTACCCATGTTACGGATGGTCAGCAGGCAATTGAGGCTTTCGCTTTATTCCCGGACCGTTATGATGTGATATTGATGGATCATCATATGCCGATTATGGATGGGGTGCAGGCAACTATTAAATTGCATGAATTATATGATCCCCGAGTACTACCGCCTATTATTGCCCTGACTGCAAATGCAATGGACGGCGAGCGTGAGAAATATCTAAAAGTTGGTATGCAGGACTATTGTACCAAACCTTTTAAGCAAGAGCAGCTAAATGCCTTAGTACAGTATTGGCTGATACAGAAGCAATCATTGGAGGAGGAGTAACTTACTAGATATTATTGTTAGCACTATTGATTAGCATTTCGATAAAACTATGATTGATAAATATAAAAAAAGCTTAACCGCCTATATGGTGGTTAAGCTTTTTTCTTGATGATAGAGGTATTAGTAAATATCAACTACCAGTCATGTTTAGAGCGATATTAGTTTACGCGAGTTTGGTAGTCGCCAGTACGCGTATCAACACGTACCACTTCACCTTGTTGCACAAATAATGGTACACGTACAACAGCACCTGTCTCTAATTTAGCAGGTTTGCCACCACCGCCTGAAGTATCGCCGCGTACGCCAGGATCTGTTTCTGTGATTTCTAACTCAACGAAGTTAGGCGGCGTGACTGACAGAGGAGCACCGTTAAATAACGTAATGGTACATAGAGCATTGCTGTTTTCTTTTAACCACTTGATTGAGTCACTCATTGCGTTTTTGTCCGCTTGAATCTGCTCAAAGCTCTCAGGATGCATAAAATGCCAAAACTCGCCATCGTTGTATAGATAGTTCATTTCAGTATCCATCACATCAGCAGCTTCTAGGCTGTCACCTGATTTGAAAGTTTGTTCCAGTATTTTGCCACTACGAAGATTGCGCAACTTAACACGGTTAAAGGCTTGACCTTTACCAGGTTTGACAAACTCGTTTTCAAGAATGGCACAAGGGTTGCCATCAAGCATCACTTTTAGACCAGCTTTAAATTCATTAGTAGAAAAACTTGCCACAAGAAACTCCTAGGGGTTGTAAATATAATAGTAAGACATAGGGCTGACTGTACCAAAATTTTCTGTTATGCCAAGTATTTACGGATTAACGAGGATACTTTGATAGGCTAGACACTAAGGGCGTATAATATCGGATTTTGGGCACAGGTAATAGGCTGTCATGATAAACCATTTAATCACACAAAAAAACTGGCAAACGCAATTATCGGAAGCTATTACATCTGTTGATGAGCTATTGAGTGTCCTACAGCTTGAATCAATGCGTGCAGAAGTTTACGTACCTAAGCATTTTGAACTGCGTGTGCCGCGTGGCTTTGTGGCAAAAATGGCTATTGGCGACCGTAATGATCCCCTGCTTAAACAAGTGTTGCCAGATCAGCAAGAGCAAATTAACGTCACAGGCTACGTAGCAGATCCGCTAAGCGAAAACACTCAAAATCCTGTGAAAGGCTTGCTCCATAAATATGAGTCGAGAGTGTTGTTAACGATTACGGGTGCGTGCGCTATTCACTGCCGTTACTGCTTTCGCCAGCATTTTGACTATAGTGCCAATATGCCTACTGCTGATGCAAAAGAAAATATCATCAATTATATTAATGCAAATCCTGAGGTCAATGAGGTAATTTTGAGTGGTGGTGACCCACTAAATGTGACCAATAGACGTTTGTTTTCATGGTTAGATACTTTGGAGTCTCTTCCGCAGATTACTACCATTCGGCTGCATACGCGTTTGCCATTGGTGATACCTGCACGCTTGGACGCTGCATTGTTAGAGAGGTTATCTCAAAGCCGCTGTCATATTGTCATGGTGATTCACTGTAATCATGCCAATGAGCTAGATGCACCAACCGCTGAGTATTTGCAACGTGCTAGAGCAGCTGGAGTTACGCTATTAAACCAAGCCGTGTTGTTAAAAGGTGTCAACGATACTCTTGACGGGCAAGTGAAGCTTAGTCAGCGTTTGTTTGCTTCTGGCGTGCTACCATATTATTTACATGTGTTGGACAAGGTGGCTGGTGCAGCGCATTTCGATAGTAGTGAGCAAGCAGCGATTGAGCTTTATTGGTCATTGCTAGCATCATTGCCAGGTTATCTTGTCCCTAAGTTGGTCAGAGAGTTACCGAATAAACCTTTTAAAGTGCCGATTGATATTTACAGCAATAGCTAATGTAGGGCACTATATTAATGTAGAAAAATTGGCAAACAAAGAGCGGCTCTTAAAAAAAGATGCGGATAGTATCTTTAGAAACTAAAATCTAGGATTTATGCTTTTTTATAAGTATAAATAGATATATGATTGAAAAGGAATATAAATTTTCGGTATACGAGTTAATCAAAAAGCATATGACGTGAGATACAAGACTTTGCCAGTATGCAGGTATTGTCAGAACATACTGCTAGATTCAGGCTCACAATAAATAGATAGCATCATTTTTCTATAGTCGAGCTTCACAAACATTTTTTATGCCAGACATGTATTTGTACTGCTGCATATTACTGAGTGCCTCAGAGTGACTAATAGAGAGTAAAGATACTGATGATAAATTTATCGATATTTAAAGATTATTTAAATTCTACAGCGCCACTACCTCTGTCATCAAATCGTTCAGTAAACGGTCAAGAGCGATACTTGCTCAAGTTATTGACAACGTTACCTTCGCAAACTCAGGAGCAGCAAGCAGAACATCTAGAAAGTGTACTAACAGTACTACGTGAAGCCAATATAGATGACCAACAACGCCTTAAACTTACGGCTACAGTAATCGATGCTTCAGATCGATTGATAGCGACTCTGAGGCAGCATTATATATATGAGACAGGTGCGCTTAATCAGTCTCAAATGTTATGTGTTGCTCAAATACAATCACTACATTATTTGATTATTATGGTCTACGATAGAGTTATACGTCGTGAAGTTTTATCTTCAAATGATCCGTTAAAGTTTTCTTCTAGCAAAGGTTGGCAGCGCTATTTTAGTACTGAGAACAAGCCTTCTAGCACGCTCGCTATTGCGACGTATCAGTCACTATTAAGATACCAAAAACTATTAGGTGAAGAGGCGCTATGTTATCGAAAGCCATCAAATTACCTATGGTCTAGAATCAATCAGTTGTACTATTTAGCGCATAAGCAAAAAGTGACTGATATTGACCTTAGCATACATACTGCCACACATCAGGCAAATAATATCCACCAATTATATTGCCAAATCTGTTTACAACATTTATTGAACGTGCGTGCTATGAGGCGGCCCACAATCTTACTGGTACAACGTTTACTGCCTGAGTGGGCTAAATATATGGTTGCAACAATGGAGCCAACCACTGAGACACGGGTTTTTGTTGATCTTCATAGTAATAGCCCACCCAGTTATTTAACTGCCAACTCTAATATTAATCCGTATGAAGATCGTCATGATTGTCTATTTATAGAGCTTACGCCGATGGTTCTATATTTCAATTCACGTAAGCGATCTTTTATAGAAGAAGGTAGTGTAGGAGTGGAGTATAGTTTACTCAATACTATTTCAATGACTATTAGCTATCGTTACTTACAGCCGCCACTTACCTTGCCAACCAAATATAGTACCACCCAGCATGCTAAACTAATTACTAACTTCAGCGATATACACTATCATGCTAGTCATTCACAAAGCTTTGCTAACCTAATTTCTATAAAAGATCTGAGAGAAGAAGAGCGCCCTTTATACAATACATTCGACAAAAGACGCGTTTACGACAGTGCAACCATAGAGTTGTTTGATGATCATGATAATTTTTCACCATATCGCACACTGAATCTGTTACCGAAAGATAGTGAGCTAGATAAGGATTCTATTGATGAAGCTGTTCTCAATAAAGGTGGGTTCAGTGTAGAAAAAGCTGACCCTGACTTTTCTACAACGGCACCAAAGCCCTTACATATCATGAATTTGCTTCTAGTCTGCCGCTCTGATGACACGGTTCAACCTGACTGGTCAATAGGCGTGGTACGCTGGCTCAACCTAGATACCAAAAATCTAGAAGTAGAATGGCAGGTACTCGGACATAAGCTTGTAGCGTGCGGGTTACGTTTGGAGGGCAGTAAAACGAGAAGCCGCCATTTTGTACCAGCATTTATACTTGGAAAAGATGAAAAGCTGAACACTACTGGCACGTTGATAGTGCCACCTTCTTATTTTCAAATCGATGATAGAGTCGTCATGCGTATCAGCAATAAACAAACCTCTTTACGATTAGGGCGTAGGCTGATGATGACTGATGAGTTTAGCCAATATGAGGTAGCGCAACTCTAGGCCTTACCTTTGTTCCCAAAACGCAGATGGATAGGTTGGTAGCAGCGAAGCCATACAGGTTTTTAACAAAAATATAGTGGACAACAAGGGGCATAAGTTAATCTGCAGCGGGCTGAATTATTGTCTATAATGACGGATGTTGTTACTCTGACTTCTATGATACCCCTAACAATAAAAAAACAACCTAAACCAAAAACTCAGTCAATACTATAAGATTTTCTGAACTTCATCCTAGTGCTTCTTTCATGTTAGGCTAGTCTGAAGGAAAGGTGTAAGGTATCAAGATAAAAATACGACTAAAAGGCTCCCTATGCGCTCTCAATCTCTTTTGAATTTATTGGTAATCAATGATGATCAGCTCTACGCTGAACGTCTTGTACAGTTATTGAGTCCTTATTACGATAATGTGAATTTGGGTTTTTTAGACGATAAAGAAGAGCTATTGAAACTCTTACGCCAACCGTGGGATGTCTTGGTATTTGGTAAGGCTTATGATATGAGCTTTACGGATGTAGTGAGCCTAGTACAAGAGCAAAGTATTGATCTGCCGATGATTTGTCTAGTGAACGAAGAGATAGCGACGACAGCTTGTAATGAGGAAGGACTACCTACTGTTATTAGTGGCACAATGGTCAAAGCGCTCACCATCGATCAAGAAATGCCTGTCGTCATGGCTATTTGTCTACAGCATAGTAGTTTGCGCAGTCGTCGTGAGCTAAAAACTTTACGTCAAGTACTGTCTGAAGCAGAACAACGTGCTAATGTGCTGATTAAGAACTCCAAGAGCGCGGTTGCTTATATTGATGAAGGGATTCATATCTTTGCTAATGATCCCTATCTCCAATTATTCGGTTTCAAATCAATGAATGAAGCGGTAGGCGTGCCTATTATTGATCTGATTTCGGGTGGTGATAGTGTCAAAGGATTTAAACAGTTTTTACGTCAATTTGACAAAGGCAGTCGCCAAGACGTTGAGTTCAATTTTGAAAGTGTGCGGACAGATGGCAGCACTTTTGAAGCAAAGTTACAATTGGCATCGGCAACATTAGAAGGTGAGCCAGTCACTCAGATTATTATTCAACAAAACAATAATAATAGTGCAGAGGTCGCTAAACGCTTGGCTGCCGCTGAACGCAAAGACAATTTAACAGGCCTTGATAATCGTCGTGGTTTTGAAGAGCAGATGGCAATAATACATCAGCAGGCAGTACAAGGATTGTTGACAGCAGCACTGCTATATGTGCAGCTTGACAATGTAGGTAGAATAAGAAGTAGCTTAGGTCTACAAGGGATAGATACGACTGTCAAACAAGTTGCCTATACGTTAGATGAGCTAGTACCTGATGGTCATGTTAGCCGTTTTAGTGATACCGCGTTTACGATACTTGTCAAAAATAAGACTGCAAGCGAACTTGAAGAACTGGCTGTGCATATCGGTTCCTCTATTAAGGATATGTTTATTGAGGTAGATAAACGTACGACGAATACAACGGTTAGCACTGCTATTGTCAAAATTGAAAAGAACACAGCAGAACCTACTGTCATACTAGAACGTGCTATGGATGCTATGAGTCAAATCATGGTAGAAACTTCTAATAGCGGTGGCTCTTATCATATATACGATCCAAGCGAACATGCTAATAGTGACGATCATGCACTTGCCGAATCGTTGGTTGATGCCATTACTAACAACCGCTTTGAGCTATCATTCCAATCAATATACGATATTAACAACGATCGTAGCGACTTCTTTGAAGTGTATCTAAGGCTACCATTGTCCGATGCGAATAATACTGTATTGACCCCTGATCAGTTTATGGCAGTGGCTAAAACGCATCAACTATTAGAAAAAATCGATCGATGGGTACTTATTAATGCCTGCAAGAAAATTAATGATGTACGTAAAGTGTATCCTGAAGCCAGATTGTTAGTACAGTTAACCAGTGCTTCATTAGTTGATAAAAAATTGCCGATTGTTGCCAGTCAGTTGATAAAGGCAGTGGGCGGTACAGCTGGTGTATTAACACTACAGTTCAATGAAATAGATATCTCTGATCATTTAACCGTCGCCAAATCCCAATTTTCCGCGCTCAACGATGTCAATTGTCAAATCGGTGTTAATAACTTTGGCTCGTCTGCCAAATCTATCGAAATTGCCAATTTTGTCCAGCCTGATATGGTACGCTTGGCACGCAGTTATATTCAAGACATTGGTTCAGCAGAAAATTTAGAAACGGTTAAGTCTATTATCATGCGTACTAATGATATCAAAGTCGATGTACTCATGCCTTATATTGAAGATGCAGCAACGATGTCAGTTGCTTGGAGTGTGGGTGCACGCTATTTGCAAGGGTATTATTTAGAAGAACCTAGTAGCACAATAAAGGTAGCGAGTTAAAGGGCCAATATGTCATATCGTTTATGTCATGGCGATAATATTCTTCAACTAAAGATTGCTAAAAATGACACTTATTAATAAATATCAAATGAGCAGTCTTTTGGCTGCTGTTCTGTTGCTCGCAGCTTGTGAGAAAACACCACCTGACCACCGTGCTCCTGTGACTCTGCCCTTATATACCGACGGAGATGCGGACAACGGTTCGATAATTTATAAAGATGCTTGCGGTCAATGCCATCAACGTAATGCAGGTCTGAATAAAAAGGGCCCACAATTAATGAATATATATGGTGCGCCTGCTGCTGAGTTAAAAGACTATACCTATAGCGAAGGGCTAGAAAATTCAGGTTGGGTATGGGATGCAGAGACACTCGATCCATATATTGCAGATGCACAAAAAGCCATGCCAGATTCTAAAATGCTGTCTGACCCGATGCCAGATGCGAAAGAGCGTGCCGATATCATTGCTTATTTATCTACGCTCCGTGCCGCTGCACCAACCCTTACAGATGATGTGAACTGACTTATCATCGTTATGACCTAAAAAATGAGCCAATAACCTACTATGACCCATGCAGCTAACGATAGATCATTATCTACCCTTCAGAAAACAGCGAAACCGTTTAGCCAGTCCATACCTAGTACGGCTGATTTTCAACACAATCAGCAGAAAATTGCACAGCTGTTAGCGCAATTAAATCAGATTGTATTGGATAAGCCGCAAGCAGTTAGGCTAGCACTCAGTTGTATCTTAGCAGGCGGTCATTTATTATTGCAGGACTTGCCTGGTATGGGTAAGACGACTTTGGCACAGGGCTTGGCACAGTTGTTAGGTTTGAGCTTTAGCCGAGTGCAATTTACCAATGATATGTTGCCTGCTGATATTTTAGGTATGAGCATCTACGATCAAAGTAAACAGCAGTTTGAGTTTCGTTCGGGCCCTATCTTTACACAGTTATTACTTGCTGACGAAATCAACCGTTCCAGTCCTAAAACACAGAGTGCGCTACTTGAAGCGATGGAGGAGCGACAAGTCACACAAGACGGTCAGACGTATCCTTTGCCGCAGCCGTTCTTTGTCATTGCCACCCAAAATCCATTGCAACAAGCAGGTGTCTATCCGCTTCCAGAGTCGCAGTTAGACAGATTCTTGTTATGTTTGTCATTGGGTTATCCATCGCCTGCCGCAGAGCGTGAGCTGCTAAAAGGTAAAGATCGTCGTGAGCTACTCAAGGATTTGGATACGGTACTTGATACTGAAGCTGTACTACTAGCTCAGCACGCTGTCAGGCAAGTTTATGTAGCAGATACAGTACTGGATTATTTGCAAAGACTGGTTGCAAAAACTCGTGCAAGCCAAGAGTATCACGGCTTATCACCTCGCGGTGTGTTGTCGCTACAACGTGCTGCCCAAGCGCATGCCTATGTATCGGGATATATGGAAATGACCCCTGAAGATATCCAAGCAGTGTTTGCTGCGGTCACTGATCATCGCCTCGGTCAGCGTTTCGTACCCGCGCATGTGACTGGTGGACAAGCGACAAAAACCATCGCCCAACGTATCCTAGCAGAAGTGTCAGTCGTCGCTTAGCAGCTGATATGCTGTTTGACCGTATTGATTAACTGCATCGGTGAACCATAGTTCTACACATAGTCAACGCTATATAACTTAGAAAAATATTAAAGTCACTCAGTTCACTATTTACGGTATTTTCACCCGATCTCCTCGTATTCGAATGGTTCTGAATCGATTATATCGTTCTATTCGTGAGTTTGTTTGTCAGTCAGATGATATAAATACAAATGATGACAACATTGTCAATCAGATGGTAATAATAGGGTAGTCATGAGCTTGTTACCAAAGGCCTTAACCGCACCAATAAAATCAGCTCTGAGCCGCTGGTTTGCCGCGCGCGCGCCTAAAAGTGATAGTGCTACGCTTAATTTGCGTAATGTCTATATTTTCTTTAGTCGTGAAGGAATGCTATTCGCCGTATTGTTAGGGATTACCTTTATCGCGGGTATCAATTATGGCAACAACTTGGTGCTTGGTTTGTGCTTTTATCTGGTCAGTGTTTGGCTGATTAGTTTTCATGTTACTTTTGCTCATATATCTGGTCTGCAAGTGCGTCTGCTAGAAGTCACTATGACAGAAGCTGGCTTGCCTGTTTGGGTTACACTACAGTTGAATAGTGAGAGTCGCCAACCAAGGCGCCAGTTGCTATTTGAATTTGAGCAGATAACCAATAAAAAAACCAAAAATGGCACTAATGCACCACACTCAGTACTCATTACACGGCTACAAGGCGAGCAAGTCATTCGACTTCCTGTCCAGACTTACAACCGTGGTCAACTTGAACTACCGCGGTTAAAAATAAAAACAGTTTATCCATTAGGTATTATGCGCGCATGGTCTTACGTTTACTTTGCGCGTACAGCTTGGGTATATCCAAAACCTGAAGTTTTTGACTGGCAAGCAAAATATGCAATTGCAAGCTTAGAGGATTTACCAACAGGTGGGCAGTATAGACAGGGTCAGGACGACTTTGAGCGATTAGACAACTATATCGAGGGTGAATCATTGGCCCGAGTCTCTTGGGGGCATGTGGCGCGGGGACAAGGTATGCTGACCAAGCACTTCGCTGATCCGGTGGGTCATGAACAAACGCTTGATTATGCAGATATGCCAGCTGCACATCACGAGCAAAAACTTGCACAATTGGCTTATGGGGCATTGACGCTGGGTCAGCTAGGCGTGCCGTTTCAAATGCGTTTACCTAGTGATGCTTCTGCTTCTGCTACTGCTACTGCGGAGATGGGTAACGGAGAATCCTTTGCGCAAGCATGCTTGCTAAGGCTTGCGAAAGCACCATGACCAATTCTAAACGCTTATCTTCTGCTGATGTTGATACACTGTCCACAGAGTATTCTGCGGTCGATGCTACAAAAACGGCCAGCTTTGAGCAGTTGGCTTTAGGTCAAAAAGTCTCGTTTCGACCTGAGCGAAATGACGCTAAATGGTATCGTAAGTTATTTGCACTGCCAGCTTATTATTGGGTATTAATTGCCCAAGTCGTCGTCGTGTTACCGCATGCCGCACATTTACCATTATGGCTGATAGGATTTGCCGCCGTTAGTATCGTCGCTCAATTGCCTCATATCAAAGCTAAATTCAAGAAACTATCGCACCTAAAGCGTATTTACCAAAGTGTACAAATGCTAGGCTTTCTGCTGGGGCTATTAGGTCTGTGGCTGACCTACAGTAGGGCATTTGGGCTTGATATGGGTGTGGCATTTTTGGTGTTATGCCTAGTTAGTAAGCTATGGGAGCTGTATAAGTGCCGCGATGCCTATGTGGTGTTGAATTTATCATTGTTCGTGCTTGCGGCATTGTTTTTGATGGACCAAGGTTTACTGACTACTTTAGAAGTGATCGTTGGCGCAGTCATTGTATTGCTAGCATTTATTGCGCTTAATGATGATAGCAATGCTAGCGGTGATGGACGCTTGCGGACATTGGGTGTGTTAGGGGTTGGCGCGTTACCATTATTGCTGGTGCTATTTTTGTTTTTTCCGAGACTGCCACCACTGTGGTCCGTACAGCTCTCAGGTCAGCAAGCCGTTACAGGTGTGTCTAATAGCATGTCTCCTGGTGATTTTGCCAATTTAGGGCAGTCAACTGAGCTAGCCTTTCGGGTAGAGTTTGCTGATGAGCGCCCACCGCAACAGCAGCTGTATTGGCGCGGTTTGGTATTTAGTGATTTCGATGGTGTCACATGGCGACCAGCTTCCCAAAAGGGTCAATGGTCGTCGAGATTGCAAGCACCTGCATGGATTCAGAATGCCTTTGCTACTGTACCTGACGAATCAAGGGCGGCACCTGTCAATTACAAGGTTATCTTAGAACCTACTCAGCAAAACTGGCTATTCGGTCTTGATTATCCGTTTTCTGAACAGCCAGATATCAATACTACCTCTGAATTTACCTTATCAAAGGACCAACCTGTTACGCAGCAACTTCGCTATGATGTGTTGCAGTTTGCACAGATGCGTATTGATCCGGTTCTAACAGAGGCATCAAGACGTGAGAACCTTGCCTTGCCTGATGAAGGTAATCCACAAGCACGCGCGCTTGCTAAGCAACTATTTGAACAGTCAGGTTCAGACCCTGTTCGCTACATCGCTGCTATTGAGCAATGGATCAATCGGACAGAGTTTCGCTATACGTTGTCGCCACCACGGCTCCATACCAATCGGATTGACGAATTTTTATTTGAAACCAAAGCAGGGTTCTGTGAGCATTATTCGTCAAGCTTTACTTTTATGCTACGCGCCGCTGGTATTCCTGCACGAGTAGTAGCGGGCTATCAAGGCGGTGAGCCGAGTCGCAATGGTAACGTGTGGGAAGTGCGGCAAATGGATGCACATGCATGGACTGAGGTTTGGCTTGAGGGCCAAGGCTGGGTACGTGTTGATCCGACAGCCTTTGTGGCGCCTGAGCGAGTAGAGCAAGGCATGAATACGATGACCGAGCAGCAAGGGGCAGCTATGTTTGGCAATGGTGCCAGTGCACAAATCAGCTATCAGCAGTATCAGATGCTACAAACGCTACGCCGCCTATCAGACCAAGCGAGCTACTACTGGCAAAAAGACGTAGTCGGCTATGACCAAGACAAACAGGCCGACTCGCTACTCAAATGGTTCAATATCAGCTCAATCATGCAGCAAATCATTTGGTTAGCCACCAGTGCGGTTTCCGTTATGGCTATCTTAATATTTGTCATTTGGTATCGCCGCCGTAAGCGCTGCCACCCAGCAGACCTACCTCTTGCTCAGCTCTCAAAACGTGTTGCCAAGCATGATAAATTATTAGCCCGCAATGATAATGAAGGGCAGCTAGCGTGGTTGGAACGTTTGGCATCAGCTATTGATAGCCGTCAGGGTGACAATGCTCACTCTGCTACAAGTCAGCTAACAGATAGTAGTGATCCAATCGTTATTCAGACAAAGCTTATTGAAATTAGACAAAACTACCGTCAGTTACGCTATGGACGACTGAGTACATTTGATAGCAGTCATAGCGAGTATCAAGAACGACTCAAACAACTTAAAAAAGATGTGCGCGCATTATTATAGAGATTTTGGGTGATAGTGTTATTAAGTTGCTAAGGTGTTCTGAGCTAATTAAAAAATAGATAAGCGAATTAGTGAATTAGTAGAGAGGCGGTTATATGGCGATATATGTAGATTTTGTGCAGATAAAATTCAAAGGCCATAAGTGGTGCCATATGTTAGCGGATAGCTTGCAAGAGCTACATGATTTTGCGGCGTTCATTGAATTAGATGAGCGTTTGTTCCACCGTAACGCCAGCTACCCTCATTACGATATCACCGTTCAAATGCGAGAAACCGCGATTGAGTATGGCGCTATTCCTGCCGATAGAAAAAAGATTATCGAGTGCGCAAAGAAATTAAAAGTAGAACTGAATGACCAGATAGAGCAATCTAGTCATTCTTGATATGAAAGATTTTTAAGTAAATAAGTAATACTTCCGTAGCACATTTCACTTATTTACTCGAATGTATATTTATTCAACTATATCGATCGCATTATTTTGCTATTGCTGCAGTACTGATAGCGTTAAGTGCTTTTGAGATATTAGCAATCTCGGTATCGCAACCTTTGATATTGTGACGTGTCTTGAGGTAGTCAGGGTTGTTGTATGACAGCCATACTTTTTTATCGGCATCTTCGCTAATTAAGATTTTTTGCGGCAAATCAATGGCAACAGTTTGCTCACAGTTCATTAATGGCGTACCCGCTTTAGGGTTGCCAAACATAACGACTTGCGTTGGTCTCAATGATAAGTCGGCACTCTGTGCATTTTTCTGATGGTCGACTCGTGCAAATACTTTCATACCCTTGCTTTCGATAACTGAGACCAGCTTGTCTGCGGTATCTTTGACGGAGTGATTGCTCTGTAAAGTTACCAAGCCTTTTTCAGCATTGATAGAGGTTGTTGTGTCTGTCATAGCACCAGTACTCTTGGTTTTATCCAATAGCGTATCGATACTGGCACAAGAGGAAACGGCTACTGCTAGCGCAGCGATAGAGACGATTTTAATCATAATGACACCTTTAAGTTGTCTGTAGTATGGTCAGTCCTAACTATAATGAGCAACATCAAATATTCATTGTGCGTAATCAGGTTTGCGATTGCAAGACGTCTTAACAGAACGTTAAACCAAATGTTCTGCCAAATAATCTACGAGCAGTCTAATCTTTGGTGATAAATGACGGTTATGCGGATAGATGGCCCAAATGCTTTCTTCGGGCTCTCTATAGTCATCAAGTAAACTGACCAACTCGCCAGATGTTAAGTACTTTTGCACATAGTAATCAGGCAGCTGGACGATGCCCAAGCCTTTTAGTGCAGCATCAACTAGGCTATGGCCGCTATTGTATTGCACAGTACCAGAGACACGCAGGTTTCTTTCTACACTTGCTTGTTGGTTATCCGCCTTACCATGAGTATTACTATTCTCTTTTACTTTAGCAGTATCTATAAAGTGCCAGTAGTCACGAGTACCTAGTAGGCAGTTATGTTGACTTAAATCACTCAGTTGGTGTGGTATGCCGTGTTTTTTTAGATAAGAGGGCGCCGCGCAGACAAAGTTAGTACGCAGGCTAAGTTTCTTTGCCATCATCGTCGAGTCATGCAATTTGCCAATACGAATGGCCAAATCATAACCCCCTTCAATCAAGTCTATTTTCTGATTGCTCAAAAAGGCAGTCACTTCGATATCGTGATACTGCATCATAAAATCATTGATGAGTGGTAATAACTGCTGCTCACCATAGGTAACGGGCGCTGTTAGTTTTATCCTGCCTTGAGGCTTTGATTGTAAGTTGCTTACGGCTTGCTCAGCGGCATCCAAGCCATCGAGCACACTGCGGCAATGCTGATAGAATACGCGGCCTTCTTCGGTTAATGAGACCTTGCGTGTGGTTCGATATAGTAGCTTTATACTTAAGCGTTTCTCTAAGGCACTGATCTGACGGCTGACTTGTGCAGTCGAGATACCCAGCTCTTTTGCACCACGTGTAAAGCTCTCATATTCTGCGACATAGACAAACTCACTAATCCCTTCCCAGCGCATGATTATTACCAATATGTAAAAGATATTTGCAAATATAGCATATTGTTATCCGCTCAGAAATAAATATAATGGTTAGTATCAATGTAAACAGATGGTGTTTTACTGTCATCGATGCTTGCCTATAGAGGGCAGGCAAGATAAGCTCAGTCTATCTTTATTTGTTTTAACTGTGGATATAGTGACCGATAAAATCCATAAAATGTGTTAGCAAGTTATTAGAATTGTTTGTGCTTATAGCGCAACTGTCATGTTATCACCCATAAATAACAATCAATTAAAAAGAGAGATTCTTATGTCTGATAAATTTATTAAATCAAAAGCCGCCATCGCTTGGGGTCCAAAGCAGCCATTATCTATCGAAGAAGTGGACGTCATGCTGCCACGCAAAGGTGAAGTATTGGTCAAAATCGTTGCCAGTGGTGTGTGTCACACAGATGCTTTTACCTTATCTGGTGAAGACCCAGAAGGTGTGTTCCCTGCGATCTTGGGTCATGAAGGTGGCGGTATCGTTGAGCAAGTTGGCGAAGGCGTGACTAGCGTTCAGGTCGGTGACCATGTCATTCCGTTATACACGGCAGAATGCGGCGTCTGTAAAATGTGCCGCTCAGGCAAAACCAATCTATGCTCGGCAGTACGCGAGACTCAAGGCAAAGGCTTAATGCCAGATGGTACTACACGTTTTTATAAAGACGGCGAGCCTATCTACCATTATATGGGTTGCTCAACTTTCTCTGAATACACAGTTTTACCAGAGATTTCTTTGGCTAAAGTCAATAAAGAGGCGCCATTAGAAGAAGTTTGCTTACTTGGTTGCGGTGTGACCACCGGCATGGGCGCGGTTATGAATACTGCAAAAGTCGAAGAGGGCGCTACAGTGGCTATCTTTGGACTGGGCGGTATTGGACTGTCAGCAGTGATTGGTGCTGCCATGGCAAAAGCCAGCCGTATCATCGCGATTGATATCAATGAAAGCAAGTTTGAACTGGCCAAAAAGCTAGGGGCAACTGACTGTATCAACCCGAAAGATTACGACAAACCAATTCAAGAAGTGATCGTTGAGCTAACCGATGGCGGTGTTGATTATTCGTTTGAATGTATCGGTAATGTCGATGTCATGCGCTCAGCATTAGAGTGCTGCCACAAAGGTTGGGGCGAGTCGGTGATTATCGGTGTGGCTGGTGCTGGACAAGAAATCTCAACCCGTCCATTCCAGTTAGTGACTGGTCGAGTCTGGAAGGGCTCAGCATTTGGCGGTGTAAAAGGTCGCACAGAACTACCAGGTTATGTCGAGCGCTATTTAGCGGGCGAGATTCCTTTACAGGACTTCATCACTCATACGATGCCGATAGAAGACGTCAACGAAGCATTTGACTTGATGCACAAAGGCGAAAGTATCCGTACGGTTGTACACTTCTCAGAGTAATTAGCAACGACGTTATTGTCTTAGAAATGCTTTATTAAAAATAAAAAGGCTGCTTCGATATTGAAGCAGCCTTTTTTAATGTTATTTGCAAACATAGCTTAAAGTTTAAATGTATCAAGCACTCTTTTTGCTAATGATTTGATCCGCTAATGTCGATAAGTCTGATGCGGTCAAATCTGGAACTGGTACATTGGGCGCGTTTAGCATCGCATTATAAGGACGGGTCAAAAATGCACCGCGACAACCTGCCGCTTGTGCGCCTATGGTATCCCAGAGGTGACAGGCGACAAGGCATAAATCTGACGTATCAACGGCTAGCGTATCAGCCACCAATTGGTAAGTATCAGGTGCTGGCTTGAATTTGCCAACAGTCTCAATACTAAAGTGCTGCTCAAAGAATTGACTGAGTCCTGCTTTTTCTAATGGCGTTGGAGACGCACTGCTTGCTGAATTGGTCAGCGTGACCAGTCGAAACCCTGCATCGCGCAAACGAGTCAGGGCTGGCGCTGCATCAGGATGCGCAGGCAACGCGCTCATTCTTTCTTTGAACTCATTGATATCGTCGTCTGTCAAAGTCACTTGTCTGATGTTAGCAATCATTTGCAATGCACCAACGCCGAGCTCGCCAAAAGGCGTATAGAGACCGGATAACGTCATGGTCTGCGAGTACAGTACTAGCTGAGCGAACCATTCTCGCAGCACTCTTTGCTTGCCAAAGACGCGCGTGAATAAAGGCGTTAGCGTGTCGATATCGAGCAGTGTTTCATTGACGTCAAACACAATAATCGAGGGAAAGCGTTCAGAAGACATAAAGTATCCTTTTATAGAATGACATTTTTATAACGTCAGGTGGTTTACTCAGTCATGTTGGCCAATTGCTCTAAAATACTGATGTAGTTTTCGACCCCTTGAGCACCGCTGACCAGATGACGCTCATTAAAGATAATCGCTGGTACACTTTGGATACCTTGCTGTTGCCAATGCTGCTCTTCTGCTCGTACTTCTTTCGCAAAGAATTGACCTTCTAACACTGCCAATGATTCACTACGATCAAGCCCAGTCTCTGCTGCAATATCGGCAAGCACATTGATATCTGAGATATCTCTGTTATTGGTGAAATGCGCGGCAAATAAGGCTTGCTTTAACTCATGCATGCGGCCTTGTTGATCAGCGAAATGTAGCAGCTGATGCAAGTTAAAGGTGTTGTGCATACGTGTGTCATCATTGAAGTTAAACTCAAAGCCAACTTCCTGTCCAACTTCAGTCATTCTGACTCGGCTAGCATCTGACTCCTGCTTAGTCGAGCCATACTTCTCGATGATGTGCTCACGTAGGTTTTGCCCTTCGCTTGGCATATTTGGGTTTAGCTCAAACGGATGCCAGTGGATAGTGTGAGCGGTATTGGTTTGCTCAAGCGCTGCTGCCAATTGACGATAGCCGATAACGCACCAAGGGCAGACGACGTCTGAGACGATATCTATTCGGAGTGGTTTTTCTGATGTGCTCATATTTCCTCACGGGTATTATTATGTATGTTTTGTTTGGGATATATAGATAGTGGCATATCAGTTGGAATCAAGCAGATATACCTAATTACCAGACAACTATAACTAGTTACCATATATCAGGTCAGTTCATACTAAGAGAATGACTAAGTGATTACAATGTAGTCTGCGCAGTCAGCGTCGCCAATTCGGTAGCGTAATTGTAACTATTACTAATAAGAAAGTAGGCATTTTTGTAATACGCTGACTCAGTCATAACAAAACCTACGAATACTTAACCAAGCAGGCATGGTCATAAAATAGCTTTTTAATTAAAGTGGCTTCGTTGAAATGATAATCGAAGAAGAAAAATTCTAAGCAAGAATAAAAAGTTAATATCAATAATGGAGTTACAGATGAAAAATATCACCGAAGCGATGAACTGGCGCTACAGCACAAAAGAATTTGATACCAATAAGAAAATCTCAGCAGAAGACTTCCAAAGTCTAAAGGATATTTTGCGCCTCAGTCCTTCGAGTACCAATATTCAGCCTTGGCATTTTGTGATTGCTGATGATGAAGCTGGTAAAGCCCGAATCGCAAAAGGTACTGAAGGCATGTATGAGTTCAACGATGCCAAAGTAAAAGGTGCTTCGCACGTCATTATATTCTGTAGTCGTGTCTATGCAGATGATAAGTTTTTGGATGATATCTTAGAAAAAGAAGATGCAGATGGTCGTTTTGCAGAGCCAAAATTTAAAGAGCAAATGCACCAAACGCGTAAAATGTTTTTGGACATTCGTCGTTATGAGCAAAAGGACGAGCCACATTGGTTGATAGAGCAATTGTATCTCAATATGGGCGCTTTGCTACTAGGGGCTGCAACCTTAGGTATTGATGCGGTGCCGATGGAAGGGGCGGATTTAAAAGCGCTCGATGAAGAGTTTAATTTACGTAGTAAAGGCTACACCGCTGTAGCAGTCGTATCGCTTGGTTACCGTAGTAAAGATGACTTTAACGCTGAGCTGCCAAAATCACGTTTTGATGAAGAGACGGTTATTACGAAAGCCTAGCCAGTTATTATCTAAGCAAAGAACATTTTTAATAGACATATCTACTAAATACTATACGTAAAAAGTCTATTTAAGAGCCTCATAAACTGACTGTTTATGAGGCTTTTTTTATCGAGATTTACTTTTAGATAACCTTAAAAACTGAGGATAAAAAATATACCACCTATTAGCAGCGCTAACATTTCGATACTCTTGCAGATTAGAAACTACACTGGAATCCCTACAAAGTAAAAACAAAACAACTGTTTTCATACGTCATAATAAATTTATTGACGCTGTCATTTTGAAGCGTATTTCATCATTCTATTATGTTCATCTGCCAGCGAGAAGCCAGCATGTCTACTTTGACCTTAACAATCAATAAGCAAGATTATCAGCTTGAAAATCTTGACGCCCGTACGACACTGCTCGACGTCTGTCGTCAGCACCTACAAATTACTGGACCCAAAAAGGGCTGCGACCACGGTCAATGCGGGGCTTGTACCATGCTCATTAATGGACGACGGGTCAATTCCTGTCTGACACTCGCCGTTATGCATGATGGTGATGACATCACAACGATCGAAGGCATCGGAATGCCAGAGTCATTATCGGCATTGCAGCAAGCGTTTAAAGACAATGACGCTTTTCAGTGCGGATATTGCACGCCTGGTCAGATTTGTTCAGCGACCGCATTGATAGAAGAAGTGAAACAAAATTGGCCAAGCCATGTCAGCACAGATTTGCAAAACCCTGATGGTCGCCTTGTACAAGAAATTGCTGAGCGCATGAGCGGTAATATCTGTCGCTGCTCAGCTTATCCAAATATTATCAAAGCCATTTCACAAGTGCTTGAGAGTCAGGTATCAGAGAGTCAAATACAAGAAGCTAGTACTCAAACAACAGACAATACAGTGCAAAATTCAAGCGTGACAGGTATCTGGTCACCACCACCGAGCGAGGCGCAACTTGGTAAGACCTCAGCGAATAACAAGACAGCAACTGCTACAACAGGAGGCCGCTCATGAAACGCTTTGAATATAGCCGTGCTGATGCACCAGAGCAAGCGGCAATATCTGCCAGTACCAAAGATGCGTCATTTATCGCAGGTGGTACCAACTTATTAGACTTGATGAAATTGGAGATTGAAACGCCAATTAAATTGGTCGATATTACCCGTTTAGAATTAGAGCAAGTTGAAACCACTGCCGACGGTGGTCTGCGTATTGGCACGCTTGTGACCAATAGTGATTTAGCAGCGCATCCTGAAGTTATTGCAAATTATCCCGTATTATCCCGAGCGATTTTGGCAGGAGCGACTGGCCAGTTGCGTAATAAAGCAACGACTGGCGGTAACTTCTTGCAGCGCACACGTTGTTATTATTTTTACCAGACAGACAGCGCCTGCAACAAGCGTGAACCGGGGACAGGTTGTCCTGCTATCAATGGCGAGAACCGTACGCTAGCTATTTTAGGCACGAGCGATGCCTGTATTGCTCAGCACCCATCTGACATGGCAGTGGCGATGCGCTTGCTGGATGCCACTATCGAGACAGTTAAGGCGGACGGCTCGATTCGTACTATCAATGTAAAAGACTTTTATTGCTTACCGAAAGATACGCCGCATATCGAAAACGTATTAGAGGCAGGTGAGTTAATCACTCACGTTGTATTACCTGCGCCTATCAAAGGTATGCACACCTATGACAAAGTGCGAGATCGCGCCTCATATGCGTTTGCGCTCGTGTCCTGTGCCGCAGTGATAGACGCTGATGATAACGGTAATCTAAAAACGGTACGATTGGCATTTGGTGGTATCGGTACGGAGCCATGGCGTAACGAGGAAGTTGAAACGTTGTTAATGGGTACTGATGGCAATAATGATGTTATCGCGCAAGCCGCCAATCTGTTATTGAATGATGCCAAAGGTAATGGTCAAAACGATTTTAAGATACCGTTAACGCGTCGCCTACTAAAACAAGTCATTCAGCGCGCACTAGCGGGCGAGGGAGCATAATCATGTCATTATTTGAATCAATCACTCAGTCAGAACCGACCAAAAAAATGACTATGGATGAGCCTGTTGAGTCTTTATTTAGCACAACAGCGAGCAAACTGGTCGGTAAGCCAATTAACCGTGTTGACGGCTCGCTGAAGGTTAGTGGTCAAGCGCCTTACAGTGCCGAAATTCATTTAGACAATAAAGCGTACGGTGTCTTGGTCGGTGCGACCATTGCCAAAGGACAAGTCGAAAATATCGATAGTAGTTCTTTAGACGGCATTCCTAATATTATCAAGGTCGTGACAGATCCTAAGCACTTCTTGCGTAATTCTCAGCAAGGCGGATTGAAAAAAGCCCCGAAGCAGGGAGCGACTGAGATTTTTTATCATGGTCAGCCTATTGCGGTGGTCATCGCTGAAACCTTTGAAGCAGCAACAGAAGGGGCAAATGCGCTTAAAGTCACTTATAAAGATGAGACTGACCAAGCAGCATTGAATTTTACTAAAGAGTTGTCTAACGCCCATGAAGTTGATGAGAAAAAAGGCTCTGACAAAAATTATGTCCAAGGCGATCCTGAGCAAGGATTGGCTGATGCTGAGGTAACGCTTGATCGCTTTTATCATACGCCAAGTCAAAACAGCTCGGCGATGGAGCCACATGCAACATTGGCACATTGGGAAGGGGATAAGCTCGTTCTTTATACGGCAAATCAAATGCTCGCGTCTTGTAAGCAGCAAGTCATGGATGCGCTAAACTTAAACAAAGAGCAAGTTCAGCTAATTGCACACTACGTTGGTGGTGGGTTTGGTAGTAAGCTTGGTATTGCCCCCGAATCTATTGCCGCTGCTATTGCGTCAAAAGATCTTGGTCGACCAGTATTGATTACCATGACCCGTCCACAGGTGATGGAAGCAACCGTCAGACGCTCAAACACTCGTCAGCGCATTGCAATTGGCTGCGACAAGGATGGTGTTATCGATACGCTGATTCACGATACCATTTCTAGCAATCTGCCAGACGAGGCGTTCTTTGAGCCAACTGCCTTGTCTACGCACTATCTATACAGTGGTAAAAACCGCCGTGTAAATTATGAAATGGTCGATATGAACCAAGTGTTATCAGGCTCGATGCGTGCACCTGGCGAAGCGGTCGGTATGATTGCCGTTGAATGTGCAATGGATGAATTGGCTGCGCAATTGGACCTTGATCCTATAGAGCTGCGCCGCCGTAATGAACCCGAAAAAGACCCTAGTAAAGACATTCCATTTTCGACGCGCCAGCTGATTGCTTGTATGGAGCAAGGTGCTGAGCAGTTTGGTTGGAGTCAGCGCAACACAAAGCCTGCCAGTCAATTAGAAGGCGACTGGTGGATAGGCACAGGCATGGCTGCGGCCGCACGTGGTAATCAGTTACAGTCTTCTGAAGCGCGAGCAACACTGCAAGTCGATAAGTCAAAAGCGCTCGGTGTCAAAGCGGTTATCGAGACAGATATGACAGATATCGGTACAGGGTCTTATACCGTATTTTCTCAGGTAGCTGCAGATTTATTAGGACTACCTATTGACCATATCGAGATGAAGTTAGGCGATAGTGCCCTGCCGCCTGCATCAGGTTCAGGTGGTAGTTGGGGCGCTGCGAGTGCAGGTAGTGGTGTCTACCTCGCTTGTGAGCAGCTGCGTGAAATGCTAGCAGCAAAAGTCGGCCTATATCCTGATACGATTCAGTTAGATAATGGTCAAATTAAGCAAGTAGGCAAGCACGAACTGACTGCAGTAGAGACAGCCAAAGAGAATGGTCAAGCGTTTGCTGATAGCACTATTGATAAAATATCTGAAACCACAGGAGTTTCATTTTCAGAGAATGTATTAGAAGAACAGTCAGAATCAGAAAAATATAATTTTGACAATACAGAATCATATGCGCTTGCTGACGTGATCGCAGGCTATGAGGAACAAAAAGTCAGTGCCAAAGGACAGATAAAGCCAGGTAAAAATGGTAAAAAGTATCGTCAGTCTTCTTTTGGTGCAAACTTCGCTGAAGTGGCCGTGCATAAAGTCACGGGTGAGATCCGAGTAAAACGCATGACAGGCGCATTTGCCGCAGGTCGTATTCTTAACCATAAAACAGCGACTTCGCAATGCTATGGCGGTATGGTATTTGGTATTGGTTCAGCGTTAATGGAAGAGGTCATCCATGATAAACGTGATGGTCGCCTGTGTAACCATGACCTCGCTGAGTATCATGTGCCAGTCAATGCTGATGTACCGCAGTTAGATGTGATATTGGTCGAAGAGGATGATCCTTATACCAACCCAATGCATATCAAGGGTATTGGTGAGACTGCTATTGCTGGTGCTGCCGCTGCAATTGCTAACGCTGTTTACAATGCCGTCGGCGTACGTGTTTATGATTTTCCGATTACGCTTGATAAGCTGCTTTACGAGATGCCAGAGTAATTTTTTAAGCCATATGTACGACAGGAACCCGCTTAATGAGCGGGTTTTTATAACTCAATCAGCAGTATATTTCGTCATTATCAAGAAAATAACTACCAAATAAGAGGCGTTATGAATCAGGTCGCTGACATTCTTAATCTGGCAATCAAAGCTAAGCAACAAGGTATTGACGCTGTATTGGCAACGGTTGTACGTACTGAAGGCTCAGCATATCGCCGTGCTGGCGCGATGATGCTTATCTGTGAGGATGGTCGCTCAGTTGGGATGATTAGTGGTGGCTGCTTGGAGCCGCATATTATCAAACGTGCCTTTTGGCTTACTCGTAACGGTGCCAATGTGCAAGTCTATCAGACGGGTGATGACATTCAATATGCTGACGATGGCCAAGCGCAAGCAGGTGTGAAGCGAACTAACTCTGATATATATGATGAGTCGGATAAAGGTTTAGATAGCGGCTTAAATGGCGGTTTAGATGACGCGGACTTTGATGAGCTAAATTTTGGATTGGGCTGTAATGGGCGAGTGCATGTATTGTTTGAGCGACTAACGACAGCAACGTCATTGTTAGAGACCATCCGTAATGTTCGACATACTCAGCAGCCGATTACTGTAGCGACTTTGATTCGTGCTGACGACTATCAGCATCAAGATTCTATATCGCAAAACAGTGATAATTTGCAAACTGGAATGCGTATTAATTTAGATGAATACTGCAGTTTGGGAAGCGTTTTTGCACTAGGGAAAACAGCGTTTTCAAGCATACTTGCCAATACTGTAGAAGAATTAGCACAATATAAGCTGTCTGATAAAAATGCCGAATATGTGACGGTGGAAAACGGCAAGGTAACAACAGAGTGGCTTGTGCAACGCCTGCAACCACAATTGCGTCTATTGATCTGCGGCGCAGGTAATGATGTAATGCCACTGGTGACCATGGCCAAGCTACAAGATTGGCATGTGACAGTTATAGATAGTCGCGCGCAATATGCGACACGTATGCGGTTTCCTCAAGCAGACGTTGTGATGCCGCTATCTTTAGACGACAGTGAGGCTTTGCTTAAGCTCAGTAATAACGCAGCCGTCGCTCTGATGTCACACAGCTTGAGTCAAGATCGCGCGCGCCTAGCTGTACTGCTCGAGCATTCAGACAATTATAGATACTTAGGGCAATTGGGGCCGCGCTATCGTACCGAACGCTTGATTAATGAGATTAGCACGAATATTAGCAATCCTACTATGTTAGAAGCGGGCATTCATAAGCTACATTATCCGATTGGTTACAAGCTGGGTGGAGATGGCCCTGAGGCACTCGCGCTCGGTATCATGGCAGAGATTAATGCGGTCATGCATGATCAAAACGCTTCAGTAAATGGTTCACAAAGTAATCTCTCAAATATCTCAGCGGTGAGTAGTGATATAGATGCCAATACTGTCCAGAGTGGCGTATGAGTAAGCGTGCATTTACAGAAGGTACTGAACATACAGAAAGTACTAAACAGCAGAGCCAGAACCATGCGGTCATTATCTTAGCAAGTGGCCTCAGTCAGCGTCTCGGTGAACCCAAGCAGCTACTCGTTAAGAATGGCGAACCGTTGATTATTTATATGACTCGACTGGCAATAACGACCAATCCGCAAGCCATCGTCATTGTCATTCCTGATAATCATCGTTTGATTGCTAGTACGATTACAGAGTTGGCTAATCAATATCCAGCGGTTCAAATAGTGGTGAACTCACAAGCTGATACTGGTATGGCGCATAGTTTACGTTTGGGTATTGAGACAATTGCTGCTTTTAAATCGACTTCAATCGAACGAGTGCTAATCATGGGAGTAGATCAAGTATTATTAGATGAGCCACATTTAACCGCTTTGCTAGCGGACAAGCAGACGATAGTGGCCAGTCATTATCACAGTTGGCAAGATTTAGCGAAACATCAAAATCTAGATAAAGCGGTATCTGATATCATAGGTCTACCTTTAGCAATTAACTATAAACTGCTGAGACAGTGGCAGTCAGAATTGACAGGAGATAAAGGGCTTCGTCACCTAATTAGAGGGTTGCCCGCTGATCAAATAGGCAGGGTCGATAATCACCAACTTAGCTACGATATTGATACGCCCGAGCACCTAGCATTTGCCAAACAACAAGGCTGGCTTGATAGCTAACCTGATTAATTTAATTGATTTTGAACAGTATTCCTTCTGAACAATAAAATGCGAGAGAATAAAATTATAAATACGATAGAAACCGAACGACTGTACTTAAGACAGTGGCAAGCGAGCGACTTTGCGCCATTCGCTAAGATGAATGCCAATCCTAAAGTAATGGAATACTTTCCTAAGTTATTAACTACTTCGATGAGTAATACTATCGCCAAAAAATGCCAGTCGCTGATTAATGATAATGGTTGGGGTTTTTGGGCGGTCAGTCTAAAAGAGACAGATACTTTTATCGGTATGGTTGGGTTAAATAACGCGAATGCCGATATGTCGTTTTCTCCTGCTGTCGAGATTGCTTGGCGCTTACGTAATGATTATTGGGGACAAGGGTATGCGACTGAGGCCGCGCAAGCTGCTTTACGTTTTGCTTTTGATATTTTAGAACTTAGCGACGTGGTCGCCTTTACTGCCGTTATCAATAAGCGCTCACAATTGGTTATGGAGCGCCTTGGTATGACCAATACACAGGAGGATTTCTTTCACCCTATGCTTGACCCTAATCATCGGCTTGCTGAGCATGTACTATACAAAATCACTCGGCAGCAGTGGCAAGATACTGTAATCACTTAGTTGTATTGACGGCTGGCTTTTACTATGTTTGATTAATATCATCTCGCGAAAATGTCAAAATATGTCCCTTAAACGGTAAGTCTAGGTAAGTAGTATTTTCAGGTTTAACGTGCTTACTACTAAAGCCAAATTCAGCCATCTTATTGGTTAGCTTGTTTTTGCGACCGCGACCAGGATCGACCACGATTACTTCGCAAGTCGGCATAGCGTGACGGTCAATGAACTCGGCTAATATATCAATGTGTTGGTCTTCATAGAGCAAGTCACTGCCGATAATCATATCAAACTTGCCAAGATGGCTATTGTCCTCTGCCCAATCTAAACGCTCAAAATTAATCTCTTTGTTATTATTCAGCGTGGTATTTCTATCAAGGAAATACTCAACCGTTGGATGATAGTCAGTCGCTGTGATGTCCGCATGTCTATGGTTAAGTAGCAAACTAGAGAGCGCCATACCGCAGCCAACTTCCAAAATACGTTTGCCTGCAATATCGTAATCGAGCATATGATTGGCTAGCACCAAGCTTGACGGCCATATCACCCCAAACATCGGCCAAGAAGCGGAGCAGATACCCAAATTTAACGCTTCGTCATCAGGGTCGCTAAATTGTTGGTTGTCACGCAAAGTACAAATATGAATGTCGGTATTGCCAATTTCAATCGTTTGATAACGCACGCGCACAGTGGTCAGCGAAGTCATAAACTGTCCTAAAAAATAAGCAAGAATGCAAGGTTTGGCAGGGGTTGCCGATTTCGGTAGGGTACAACGTTGAAAAAGATAATTAAAATGTTGGAAGCTGTATAGATATTTGAATGATTAGAGATTTATGGCAACTTAAGTTGTGGCAAGAAAATACCTAAGTGTATGAGGAGAGTATGACCTAAATTCTGACAAGTTATTGTTAATTCTGAGAGTATTGTTATTGCTGCGTAGAGTTGGCTGATACTAGAGAGTGATATAGATAAGAATGGTACGAACATTTTCATATAAGCATAAGTAGTGTGCTTAGCTAGAATTAAGCGCACTGCTTATGCTCGCGTAAAAGATCGAGCTTAAGCATCAAATCAGACGATACAGTGGAATGAATTAAGCGAATTAAATCAGTTAAGAAACATCCTTATTTAAGAAATCTCAATCCAGAGGTTTTGAGTGCCCATACCAGCTCTACAAAGGCACGGCTATTGGTCAGAGGTTCGCCATCGATGATGAGAACGTAGCCTGCATTATCTATCCATAAAAATACAAAGCTGGTCTCAGGAATGAGTAGGTCGACCTGTTGAAAAAACGAGATTGCCTGACTCTCTACTGCCCACCCACGTTGCTTTTGGCGAAGCATAAATCCTGAAAAGTCAGCGGCGGCGACACTGAGCATGTCCGCTTCTTCTTGACTATAGCCAACTCGCGCTAAACAAAATCCTTCATCAGAGCCAATCGCGGCACGGCGTTTACCAGATAGGCTCGCCACGACATAAGGCAAAAACTGGTCCAATGGCAAGTTAGGCGCTGGTAAAAACAGTGACAGCTTTTCAATCCAGCCTTGTTCTATAAAACTCTGTAGCCAGTCATCATAATAACGCTGAAGCCAGTCAGCGGCGAGCAGTGTTTGATCATAAGACAGCAAATCCTGTAATGCCAACTGCTCATCAGTCGGTTTGTTCTGTGAAAACGCTTCGAAAATACCAGCTGGCGTCAGAGTAAGATAGGTTTTATCAGCATTTAAGTAAGAAGACATAGTAACTACCATTATGATAAAAGTGATTAATAAGTAACAAATTAGGCTTTTATATCGTTGAGTTCAAATAATTTCGATACAAGCAAATCGAGCGTAAGTTATACATTAGTATGCTTAGCGAGGATAACGATGTAGCGGACTTATATGGATTTGACTATAGTTTGATCGAGATGTTGTTGGCAGTTGTCCCAACGTGCATCGAACTGCCAATCACTTCTACCCAAGCGAAACCATACCAACGAAAATGCGAGACGATCATTGCGCGCAGTACAATGGGCAAAAAACTCATTTTCGATTTGCTCGATCGTACCCCAGTCTTCGTCCTCACGCGCTTGCATCAGCTCAGTGGTGATGTCTTTAGCGATTTCTCGGGCATCGTCGCTGCTGATACGTAGTCGTTGCTTTTGCTCATTGAGAGAAGGAGATATCAGCACACTCCAACGAGTGGCCAACATACTATTGCGCTGGATGTATCTTTTTTTATCAATGCAATCACGAAAGCTTTGCTGGACATGAGGATACAAACGATCTTTGATACGAGTAAACAGATTGTTTACATCGTAGGGGATATCAAACCAGCAACCGTAAAAAAAGTCTGCCACTGCACCTTGTAGCGGTTCTTTCTCCGTCAATAACAAAGCTGCATTGATGCGCTGCTCATGAAAATGACGGTTATTGGGTGCCAAAAATACTTTACGAGAATAAAACCGAAATACTCGGTGCGCGACTCTTTCATTTTCTTTGATAAGGTCTGAATCAGACATAATAATACCCTCCTGTCATCGCTATTATTACGACGGTGCTTGCTTCAGTGATAATGATGTCATACGACAAGCGATGATGTAGTTCAGAGAAATAGCGCTTGATATCAATACAATGGTTGAGCGACTAATCCAATAACGTCTGCATTAAATCAATCATAAACTCGGCATCTTCTTCGCTCATTGGCTCAAACCCTTGAGGCATGCCGAGCTCAGCCAAGGCTTCTTTACCATCTCCATCGTTGTGTAAATTGAGAATGGCCTCTAGGAAGATTTGCGCGTCAGGAAAGTCTTCTTTAACAAGGAGTACATGACTGATATCAGCCAAGTCACTTTCGATAAGTACCGATAGCTGAGTTTTGGTCAAACGTGAAAAGCTATGAAATATCTCTGCCAAGAAAAATGCGACTTGGGCTTCACCTTTGATGACCTTGCGGGCAGCCGCTTGATAGGTCTCGGTCACATCCCAGTTGAGATCAGAGGCTTCTATATCGACGGCTTCTAGCAAGCGCAAACCAATCAATTTGACATCTCGGTTGTCAGCCATCGCGACAGTAGCCCCTGCTTGAATGTCTTCCAAACGGCTAATAGCGCTATTAGCTGCGGCTGCAATGACCATCTCGTCAGATTTGCCGATAGGTCGGGCAATGGCTCGATAGCCTTGCTCTCGGATGAGAGTGGCTGCATCAAAAGGGTTGGCATAAATGATTTGAATGTCACCAGCATCAATGACCTGCTCTTGCTCAGCGTGAGAGGCAGGGATATTGAGATGCATGTTTAAGTTGGCACGTTTTTGAATCAAGGTGTTGAACATGTGCCAGCCTGCAAAGCGATCAGGCGAAAAATCAGGGGCGATTAACATATGGTGTGTCGTCATGACTTAGCCTTCCTCATCTTGTTTCATTTGGGCATATTGAGTCATCGCCGCTTCAATTTTGCTGCGTGATGGTTTGCGTCGTACCGAGGTGTAGCCGACGGTTTCGCCGCGACGCACGTTAGGCACCACAGTGGCATAGACCCAATAATGACTGCCGTCTTTGCATAAGTTTTTGACATAGCCATGCCATTTTTGTCCAGACTCGGCAGTATTCCATAAGTCTTTATAGGCGGCTTTTGGCATATCAGGGTGACGCAAAATATAGTGCTGTTGGCCAATTAGTTCATCTACATGATAGCCACTGATTTCGACAAAGGCGTCGTTGACGTGAGTGATGATACCGTCGAGATTGGTACGCGAGACAATCAGCTTACCGTCTGGGTAGGGGCGCTCTATACCAGTATCATAGACAGTCCGTGACGTGCCATCATGATAAGTCATCGTGATTTGCTCAGCAGGCATATCGGGTTTGTGTGCATCAGGGATTGGAGAACCCATGGTCATCTCCTTCGTTGATCGTTATATCGTCAATCCTCTATAAATTGGATACGGTGTCAGCCTTGCTTAGCCTACTACTTGTAGTACTTTCACTCGGTTTTCTTATATTCAAATTATATTGAACCAACTATGTTTATAGTAATTAAAAGCTAATAAATTCGATAAGCAGTCGCCAATCAAATGAGCTTTGCCAACGCTTCTGAGGCGCGCTTAATATCTAGGAATATCAAGCCAAGCTTGGCATTGGGTTTTGCCATGATGGTGAGTACTGCTTCATCGCCTGATGAGGTCATGATGACGTAGCCTTTCTCGCCTTGAATCATAATGCGATCAATACTACCGCGTGCCAACTCGCGACCTGCACGATCACCCAATGATAATAATGCTGCTGACATAGCACCCACGCGATCTTCATCTACGCCGGTTGGTAGAGCTGAAGCAATCATAAGACCATCGTTAGAGATTAGCGCAGATGCTTCAACATCTGCTGATGAACTGTTTAAGTCTTCCAATATCTGCTGAAATGAATCTGTACGCATATCGCTTTCTCTATACTGTTTGTTAATTTTTATTTATGAACTATAGTTAGCCAAAAATAACCCTATTTAAAAAAGGGTATTATAAATCCTTACTAATAATATTGATATAGTAAATCCCTATTTAAAGTGAGGTTATGAAGTTTTTTTTCTTCAATTTCATAAAATTTGCAACATTGTTATTAAAAAAGCCCCAGTCATTAAATGATTGAGGCTTTTTTGATTGTAATGAATAAAAATATATTGACTATATTGTCTC
Organism: Psychrobacter nivimaris; assembly: GCF_043419765.1. Taxonomy (NCBI): domain Bacteria; kingdom Pseudomonadati; phylum Pseudomonadota; class Gammaproteobacteria; order Moraxellales; family Moraxellaceae; genus Psychrobacter; species Psychrobacter nivimaris. Next base: position 319,730 of record NZ_JBHOFX010000004.1, read on the forward strand.
GCGCCACTTACCTTGAACCATAATGCCTTGGATAGGGTTTAGTCCCATCTGATAGGCCAAGTCAGCAGGACGAGCGATATCACATAGCGCTAAATCAGCATCGCAACCCACTTCTATTTTGCCCTTGTTAGGTAGTCCTAATGCTTGTGCTGCATAAACTGTCGAGCCCGCCAGCACTTCTTCAGGTGTGAGGTAAAATAGCGTACAACCCATATTCATCGTCAATAAAAGCGATGTCAACGGTGAGGTGCCGGGGTTACAATCAGTTGAAATTGCCATAGGAACTTGATGCTTGCGTAATGCCTCAATTGGTGGCAACTTAGTGTCACGTAGCGTATAAAATGCCCCTGGCAATATTACGGCAACCGTATTGCTAGCGGCCATTTTTTTGATATCTTCTTCTGACAAATGCTCTAGATGATCGCTTGATAGCCCTTTATATTCAGCAACTAAGGCACTACCACCTATATCAGACAGCTGCTCAGAGTGCAGTTTGACTGGTAGATCTAATGAGCGCGCGACCTCAAAGACTCGTCTGATTTGATCGCTACTAAACGCGATATTTTCACAAAAACCATCGACCGCATCGACCAAGTCCTCTGAATGCAGAATCGGCAGCCACTCGCAGACTTGGTCAATATAGTCATCCGCACGGTCCTGCTCGTGAGACTTGTACTCAGGTGGCAAGGCATGAGCCGCCAAATACGTGGTACTTACATGAATGTCGTACTTTTCACCAAGTTGGCGAGCGACTGTAAGCATTTTACGTTCAGTGTCCAAGTCCAATCCATAGCCAGACTTGATTTCGATACTGGTAACGCCTTCTTTCATGAGCGCGAGTAGACGTTTTTCACTTTGGGCAAATAGCGATTCAATATTAGCGGCGCGGGTAGCACTGACTGTCGCGACAATACCGCCGCCTTGTGCTGCAATGTCTTGATAGCTGGCGCCTTGCAATCGCGCTTCGAACTCATTGCTGCGGTTGCCACCATAGACGATATGCGTATGACAATCGATAAGTCCTGGGGTTATCCATTTTTCATCTACATCTGTGATTTGGCTATCTTGATATTTAGGCAAATAAGCAGTGACTTTATCCTGTGTACCAATCCAAGCAATTTTGCTGTTTTTAATACCGATGGCAGCATTCAGTAATTGTCCATATGGATTACTATCAGCTTGATTGTCGGAGTAAATATCAAACCCGTATTGCGTTGAAAAGGTAACGATATTGGCGTTGATGATGATGTGATCAAATGATGTCATAGTAGATACATCTAGCGTTTGTTCTATAGAGTTTTTCAATACGGAGTTCTTTGATTCATTCATAATATGCTCCTAATTTTTGTGAAGTCGATGATCTTTGTTGGCAAGATTTAAGCGCTAAGTAAGTGCTGCTCTACAATAGTGGCCAGTAAGCGAGCAGCGACTTTGCAGCTACGACTGTCAATATCAAAGGTAGGGTTAATCTCAGCAATGTCTGCCATTTTTACTTTACCTGATGCCATGATGGTTTTGACCATACGCTCAACGAAACCCAGTTCAATGCCAAAGGCGGCAGGTGCGCTCACACCTGGAACGACACTAGATGGTAAGCAGTCCATATCGATGGTCAGATACACGATATCGACCTGATCTACAAAGCTGGAAACCTGATCGGCAAGTATTTGCCAAGGCTGATAATGACAGTCTTCATCACTAATCACCTGTACGCCTAGCTGCTCAGCACGATCAAAGAGCGCTGCCGTATTAGAAAAGCGACTGACGCCAATACAGCAATAATGAAAGGGTTGACCATGTGCGTCAAGATGCTCGGCAATCTGGCGAAATGGTGTACCAGAGGTCGCTACATCAGACTGACGAATATCAAGATGAGCATCAAAATTAATAATCCCAATAGTAGGCGCTGTGTTTGTGCTGATAGTTGTTTCGCTAGTATTTTCTAAGGCCTGCCATAATCCCAAAAAGCTACCATAAGCAATGGCATGACCACCGCCAAGCCCGATGGGTAATCCACCTTGCTTAACGATAGTGCTCACTGCATCGGCATATTTAATCTGAGCTTGCTCAAGGATGCTCTCGGCAAAGCCATCATTATCATCACAATGAATGTCGCCAGCATCACCCAATAAGGTTGATAATTGACCATCAAAACGTTGTTGTAAATCAGCGATAACTGGCAGCGTAGCAAAGGCTCGACGAATCAATGGCGGGGCAGCTCTAGCACCCACGCGGCCTTGATTGCGTCTGACGCCTTGATCACAGGCAAAGCCAATTAGCCCAATATGTTGAGCCTCATAAGGCTGAGCAAGCTGATACCAATAGCGGGCACGCGCAGTCTCAAATGGCTCTGCACGCCCTGTCCACTGGGTCATATCAGCAGGTGTATGGCTAATGGGTGTGGTAGTCGTTGCTGCTGTTCTCGCTATTGTCATCGCTGCTCTCCGCTTATTGATCTTTATTTAGACTCGTACCAATCGCTGCGTAGTGACTGCCAATGTTCAGCAAGCGTACCATCTAATACCAACTGCTTAGCTGCTTCGATATCAGGGGCTAGATAGCGATCTTTGTCATAGAAAGTCACTTTTTCACGTAGTTTCTGATGTGCCACAGTCAGCGGCTCTGACGTATCTAGTCCGCGATGGAAGTCGATGCCTTGACCAGCAGCCAGAAGTTCAATACCAATAATGGTGGCAGTGTTTTGCGCCATCTCGTATAGGCGACGTGCGCAATACGTTGCCATTGAGACATGGTCTTCTTGGTTGGCAGAGGTCGGGATACTATCGACGCTACCAGGGTGGGCGATAGATTTGTTTTCTGAAGCCAGTGCTGCGGCGGTCACATGAGCAATCATAAATCCTGAGTTTACTCCAGCGTTATCCACTAGGAATGGCGGTAAGCCACCAGACAGAGTTGCATCGATCAGTAGGGCCACACGACGCTCAGACATAGAGCCAATCTCAGCGATTGCCAAGGCTAAAATATCCGCGGCAAAAGCCACTGGCTCAGCATGGAAGTTACCACCCGATATAGCAACCGGCCCATCTTCATTATTAAAGATAAGTGGGTTGTCTGTTACCGCATTGGATTCGATGAGTAGCGTTTTCCCTGCTTGGTTGATGATATCGAGACAGGCTCCCATGACCTGCGGCTGGCAGCGTAAGCAGTAAGGGTCTTGAACTCTATCATCTTGCTCACCGTCATGTGAGGCGCGGATAGCACTGCCTTTGATGAGTTGACGATGTGCTTTGGCGATTTCTATTTGACCATGATGACCACGTACTTCATGAATACGCGCATCAAATGGTGAGTCCGAGCCTTTTGCAGCATCAATCGACAGTGAGCCGACAATGGTCGCAGTCTCAAGCAAGTCACGCGCTAAAAAATAACCACGTAATGCCAGTGCGGTTGAGACTTGCGTACCGTTGATCAGTGCAAGGCCTTCTTTGGCTGCAAGAGTAATAGGCTCAAGTCCATGCTGTGCTAGGGCGTCAGCCGCAGGTACTTTTTTGCCAGCGACAAACACATCACCTTCACCCATCATCGCCAGCGTCATATGTGATAATGGCGCTAAGTCACCAGATGCACCAACTGAACCTTTGGCTGGAATATTGGGTGTGATTTGATTGTTGATTAAGCCAAGTAAACTGTCTACCACTTCGCGGCGTACACCAGAAACACCTTGCGCCAGACTGGCAACTTTCATTACCATAATCAGTCGTACCACACCGTCTGGTAGCGCGTCACCAGTACCTACTGAGTGAGAAACGATCAGGTTGCGCTGTAGCAGCTCAAGCTGGTCATCACTGATACGTGTCTTGGCAAGTAAGCCAAAACCAGTATTGATGCCATAAGCGCTTTTGTCACGGGCAATGATCGTACGCACGTCTTCATGCGAGGCATCAATCGCTGCATAAGCACTCTCAGGCAGTGTCAACATGACAGGCTGCTCATAGATATCTCGTAGCATCTCAAAGCTAAGCTGGCGTGGGTGTAGGGTTAATTGTTTGATATTGCTCATGGGGGTAATCCTAGTGTTGTAAGTCATATAGTCATTCCACTATAAAAGTATTACAGCGTTAACCTCGCTTGAAGTATCACATATACATCTACACTCGGTTGCCTTGTACTACTTTTAAATTGAATCGATTATATGGGTTATATTATTTTTGTTTAGGGCGTGTCCTCATTTTAAAAATGGTGATAAAAATGAGATAAATTGCCGTCAAACAAGGAAGATAGTGCAGATAATATCGAGATATTGACCAACTATTTGACGATGTTTGGCAAAATTTAGCTGTTTTTAGCCCATTTAGAGGACACTCGTTTAAATTGAGGACACGCCCTAGTATCTTTATTAAAATGAAGTTGTTAAAAGGATTTTAATCAACGAAATATTTATTATTAAGTTTGAATTTTTTAGCCAATCCAATTGAGGTACATAGCCAGATGTCCGAATGCCGCAGCCAATAAAATACTAAGTACAACGCGCTCGAACCAAATGATGACCATTTTGCCAACGGAGACAGGAATCTCGGTCGCAAGCACACACGGAATCATGGCTGAGAAGAACAGCACGCTGCTGATGGAGATGACCCCTGCGACATAGCGTGTCAGAATATCTGCCTCACTTAGCAATAATGCTGGCAAGAACATCTCAGCCAATCCCGCTGACATGCCTTTGGCAGCGACTAGCGGTTCTGGTAGGCCGCCAAGCCATGTAAAGGGATAGAGAAGCAAGCCCAACGCATCGAATACGGGCGTATATTTTGCTAATAGTAATCCTGTTAAGCCGACCGCGATGATAGATGGCACAATGGCGGCTGCCATCGTCAGGCCATCACGAAAGTTAGACCACAAGATTTGTTTGAGGTCAGTGGCACGGCGCGAAGTGGATAATCCCAAGTCAAATGCTGCAGCTAGCCGTGTACCACCTTTATAATCTAAAGCTGGACGTTCGACATGATCATCAAAGAGACTGATAGGCGGAATACGAGCAGTAATCGCAGTAACAATAAAGGTAATTACTAGCGTAGACCAAAAGAACACATTCCAGAACTCCATCAGACCAAGCGTTTTGGCAACAATAACCATAAACGCCGCTGATACAGTCGAAAACCCAGTCGCAATGATAATGGCTTCACGCGCTGAATATTGCTTTTGCAAGTACACACGATTGGTGATGAGCAAACCAATAGAGTAGCTACCGACAAAGGAAGCAACAGCATCAATCGCTGATGAGCCTGGGGTTTTCCAAATAGGTTTCATAATCGGCTGCATGAGCACACCAACCATTTCTAGTAAGCCAAAACCAACCAAGAAGGCCAATATCAGTGCCCCAAGCGGTACAATCATACCGACTGGTAAGGCCAGTTTTTCAAATAGAAACGGCAGCATGTCCTTTTCCATCATAAAGGCAGGCGCTATGTCAGCCACATACATCACTGCCAACATCAGACCGATGATCTTGAAGGTCGTCATAATCATGTGAGTGATATTTTTACGCCATGAGCCATCGATAAATGGCTTACTCACTCCATAGAGCATGAGTAAAAATAATAGCGTCACGGACAAGGTATGCTGCTGAGTGATTAGATAGGTTGCGCCATGATCGAACAAAATCGTGCTTTTCTCGCCAATGGTAAATGGCACAAAAAACATCACTAAACCGATCGCACTGAATACGATCAGCTGTATTAATGCGATAGGGGTTGATAGCAGTTTTTTTGACGATATCGTTGCATTTTCATCGTTCAGATCAGATGCTGTATTTTGTTCAATCATATTATCCTCCTTGATAAAACGCCGATTATGTCCTTATACCCAGCTAAGGCGTATAAAGACAAGGGACAAACTATTTAATCATCGGCAGATTTAGACCATAGTCTTTCGCTGTCTTAATCGCCAGCTCATAACCTGCATCAGCATGACGCATAACGCCTGAACCGCAATCGTTGACTAATACGCGTGACAGTCTTTTGGCTGCTGCATCAGTACCGTCTGCGACGATGACCATGCCGGAGTGCTGCGAGTAGCCCATGCCAACACCACCGCCATGATGTAGTGATACCCAAGTCGCGCCGCCTGCGACATTGAGCATGCCATTCAATAATGCCCAATCAGAGACCGCATCTGAGCCATCTTTCATGCTTTCTGTTTCGCGGTTTGGACTGGCAACAGAACCCGTGTCTAAGTGGTCACGACCAATAACGATCGGGCCTTTTAGCTCGCCGTTTTTGACCATTTCATTGAATGCCAAACCTGCTTTATCACGTTCGCCCAGACCTAACCAACAGATACGAGCAGGCAAGCCCTGAAATTGAATGCGTTCTTTTGCCATATCTAACCAGCGATGGATATGTTTGTTTTCAGGGAATAGCTCTTTGATTTTTTGATCAGTCTTATAGATATCTTCTGGATCACCTGATAACGCTACCCAGCGGAATGGGCCTTTGCCTTGGCAAAATAGCGGACGAATATAAGCAGGGACAAAACCTGGGAAGTTAAAGGCATCTTTGACTCCTTCATCAAACGCCACTTGACGGATATTATTACCGTAATCAGTCGCTGGAATATCCATCGCTTGCAAGTCTAAAATCGCTTGTACATGTACCGCACAAGATTGAGCAGCTGCTTTGGTCAGTGCTGCATGTTGCTCTGGATCTTCTTGTGCGGCTTTCCATTCCTCTACGGTCCAGCCGCTTGGTAGATAGCCATTGATCAAATCATGTGCTGAGGTTTGATCGGTGACCAAATCAGGCTTCATGCCACCAGCGTTAGCACGCTTGACCATCTCAGGTAAGATATCTGCGGCATTGCCAAGTAGGGCGATAGAGACGGCTTCACCAGCGTCCGTATGTTGTTTGATTAACTCATAAGCATGGTCAAGATCGTCTGCTTGCTTGTCGACATAACCCGTGCGCAAACGGAAATCAATACTAGACTGCTGACACTCAATGTTTAACGAAGTCGCACCAGCAAAAGTCGCAGCTAATGGCTGCGCGCCGCCCATACCGCCAAGTCCCGCGGTCAAAATCCAACGACCCGCCCAGCTACCGTCATAATGCTGACGACCTGCTTCCACAAAAGTCTCATACGTACCTTGGACGATGCCTTGCGTACCGATATAAATCCAGCTACCCGCAGTCATTTGACCGTACATAAACAGGTCTTTGCGATCTAACTCGTTGAAGTGCTCCCACGTTGCCCAACGCGGTACAAGGTTGGAGTTGGCAATCAATACACGTGGTGCGTTTTCATGTGTTTGAAACACGCCGACTGGTTTGCCAGACTGTACTAGCAACGTCTCGTCATCTTCTAACTCTTTTAATGATTCTAAGATTTGATCATAGCTTTCCCAGTTACGGGCTGCGCGCCCAATACCACCATAAACAACTAGGCTTTTTGGGTTTTCTGCCACATCAGGATGCAGATTGTTTTGCAACATGCGGTAAGGGGCTTCGGTTAGCCAGCTTTTGCAATGTAGCGTGCTACCGGTAGGCGCAGCAATATTACGGCTCTCATCGCGTCGAGTAGGTTTGTTGCTATTGTTATCAGTAGTCATGGTCAAATCCTTGTGAAATCTTTTAAGTCGATTGAGTAATCAAATTGAGTGGTTTACGTTCAGGTTAAGCGTTCACCTTGCTGCTTGCTAAATGTGCTGAATTATTGATCCTGCCGTAAAATTGTATATACAAATTATCAAAGATACTTTTTTCATGCAAGGATTTTTTTTCATGAGCTGATTATTTTTGTTATTCACTCAGCCGATTTAGATAACATCGAGTGAGTTGAAAAGCGCCCTAGTTAATACTGAACGCTCAGACATTTTGACTAAGGCTTGCACGGTGGTCTCGTGATATTATGTGGTCATTCCTATTAGCAAAACTGACGGTTAAAGGCGGATATGACAAAGACGATTCCGGCGTATCAACGCATAAAAAACGCCATACTAGACAACATTCATTCTGGTAAGTGGCAGGCAGGCAATGCGATTTCGACAGAAATGGCACTGGCTGAAGAGTTTGGTGTGTCAAGAATGACGGTCAACCGTGCGCTAAAAGAGCTGAGCGAGGAGCGGGTACTGGAGCGTCGGCAAGGGTCGGGCACGTTTGTCGCGCAGCAGCAGTTCAATCATACCTTTGTAGAAGTGCGCAATATTGCACAGGATTTAAAGTCTGCCAATCGTGATTATGAGGCACAGGTCGTGAGTAAGCGTGCTATTACGGCTGATATGCTCGATAATGAGCTGCGTCGTAAGTTTGGTATTAATGAAGGGTCTGTGCCTGTTAACACAAACGCTCAGACAGACGCTAGTGATGAAGCTGTCCTGTATGAAGTAAAAATTATTCATTTTGCTGATGGTCAGCCTATACAGTTTGAAGAACGTTGGGTCGATGCCAAAAAAGTGCCGAAGTTTATCGATCAGGATTTTAGTGTGGTCAATACCAGTGATTATTTAATCGCTAAAAGCCCTCTAGAGAGTGGCAGCTATACCATTCGAGCATTGGCAGCCCCTGATGAGATTGCTGAGTTTTTGCAAATTGCGCCGCAGTCACCAACGCTTGTGTTGCGTCGACAGACCTATTCGGCTGGCCAAGTCGTTACCTTTGTAAAAATGTGGCACGCGGGTGATCGCTATCAGTTCTCAGGCGAGTTGTAGTAGATATAGTCAGTTCAATATAAATCCGCTACATCGTCATCCTCGCTAAGCATACTCATGTATAACTTGCACTCGGTTTCCGTGTATCGAAATTATATTGAACTGACTATAGCTTACGTATGCTCACTGATTGTGTACGTTTTTTCTGTCCAAAGTGAGATACTATATCCATAAGCTGTTATTTAACGAGATAGCAATTGACGTTGATTAAACTCGTCAGAATATTTGAACAATCGTTAAAAATTAAAATATAATATAGAAACAGTATTGAAAAATAGCCCAAATAGCCTCAAATCGGGCAACCAAAGCCGAATATCATAGAGGAGCTTATATTGTTCTTCTGTATCGGCTTGTCTTATTTATTAGCACCGTATATTTTATTAGTGCTGTGTGTCTTATTAGCATTATGCGTTTTTACTTTATTCATTCACTCTTATAAGGACGTCTTATGAAACGTCGTACTCTTTTAGCCCTTGCCGCCAGCACCATGTTCCTTGCCGCTTGTGGTCAATCTACTACCAACGAAGCCGATACCAGTGCAACTGATAGCGCTGCAACAGGCGGTTCTGATTTGCTACAACGTATCAACAACGGCGGCACTATCAACGTCGGTACAGAGGGTACTTATCCTCCGTTCACGTACCATGATGAGAGCGGCAAACTAACGGGTTATGATGTTGAAGTAACGCGTGCAGTCGCGGATAAATTAGGCGTAGACGTTGAGTTTAAAGAAACCCAATGGGATGCGATGCTGGCTGGTTTGGATTCAAAACGCTTTGATATGGTGGCTAACCAAGTTAGTTTGACCACGCCTGAGCGTAAAGCAAAGTATGACAAAGCAATGGCTTATAGCTGGTCAGGTGCGGTCGTATTGGCACCTACTGATGACAATCGTTATAGCTCGTGGGAAGGTCTAAAAGGCCTACGTACGGCGCAATCACTTAGCAGTAACTACGGTGAGCTTGCAGAGCGTTATGGTGCAGAGATCGTTCCTGTCGACGGTATGGCGCAAGCGATTCAATTAGTGAAGCAGGACCGTGCTGATTTTACGATGAATGACAATCTGGCGGTATTGGATTATCTCAAAAAATTCCCAGATTCTGATCTTGAGATTAAGCTAACTGCACCTGCTAGTGAGTTACGTGGTTCAGGCCTAGTGCTTATCAAAGGTGATGATGAAGTCGTAGCAAAGTTGGATGAAGCAATGGCCGAATTGGCTGCTGAAGGTACGCTAACTAAGCTTAGCGAACAGTTCTTTGGTGCTGATATAAGTCAACAAAAATAATGTCAGTTTCTATCATGTCAGCTTCTGTAATGTCTACATCATGGTTCGCGGACTTATTGGCAGTACTGCCATTTATGAGTCCTGATCGAGCACAGATTGTCATCTCGTCGTTTTGGCCAATGCTCAAAGGCGGTATCTATTATTCGATACCGCTAGCATTGATCTCATTTGCGATTGGTATGGCCATTGCACTGACAGTGGCATTGATTCGTATCATTCCGCGTGCCACTTGGTTCCATGAAATCATCTATCGGCTCGCTCGCGTCTATGTGTCCGCCATTCGCGGTACACCGATGCTGGTTCAGCTGTTTATTATTTTTTATGGTCTGCCAAGTGTCGGGGTGAAGCTTGATCCCTTTCCCTCAGCGATTATTGCATTCTCATTGAACATCGGTGCTTATGCATCGGAGACAGTGCGTGCTTCGATTTTGTCGATACCAAAAGGGCAGTGGGAAGCAGGCTCGACGGTTGGTTTGACGTATCTACAGACTTTTCGTCATGTGATTTTACCGCAGGCGCTTAGAGTATCGGTGCCGCCGTTGTCCAATACCTTTATCAGTCTGGTAAAAGATACCTCACTTGCCTCACTGGTACTGGTCACTGAGCTATTCAAACAAGCGCAGATTATCACAGCTCGTAACTATGAGTTTATGCTGGTCTATACAGAAGCGGCAATTATCTACTGGGGTATCTGTCTGTTCTTGACCTTTATCCAAGGCAAGCTTGAAACTAGGCTAGATCGTTATGTGGCAAAATAAGCTACGTAGTAAAATAAGTTATGGCTCAATAGACACGCCCTAGTACAACAGGAATTTTTATGATCAAAGTCACTAATATTCATAAGGCCTTTGGTGGCAATCAGGTGCTAAAAGGCATCGACTTGACCATCAATAAAGGCAAAGTGGTCGTAATATTAGGACCTTCAGGATCGGGTAAAACCACCTTTTTGCGTTGTTTGAATGCGCTAGAGATTCCTGACCAAGGTGTGATTGCTTTTGATGACGATAGCTTGAGCGTCGACTTTGCGACTAAGCCAAGCAAAAAAACGCTACTAGCCTTACAGCGTAAGTCAGGTATGGTGTTTCAGTCTTATAACTTGTTTCCACATAAAACAGCCATTGAAAACTTGATGCTTGGGCCTACGGTCGTACAAGGGCAGAGCAAAGCGCAAGCCCGTGAGCAGGCATTGGTATTACTTGAGAAAGTTGGACTGTCGGACAAAGCAGATCTCTATCCGTTCCAGTTATCTGGTGGTCAGCAGCAGCGTATTGGTATTGCCCGTGCGCTTGCTATTGAGCCATCGCTCTTACTGTTTGATGAGCCAACCTCTGCACTTGATCCAGAGTTGGTACAGGATGTGCTAGAGACAATGAAGCAGCTCGCCTCTGAAGGTTGGACGATGGTTGTAGTGACTCACGAAATTAACTTTGCCCGCGACGTTGCCGATCATGTTGTACTGATTGAAGACGGTCATGTGGTTGAAGAAGGCAGTGCCAAGCAGCTGTTTGAAGATTCAAAGCATCCTCGTACACAGGCATTTCTGCAACGTATTGAGCAATAAAAACGTTTGGTTTTGCGTAAGTGATGAAACAAAAAAGCCCCAATCATGATGTAATGGTTGGGGCTTTTTTTATCGAAATAAATGGGACGAATTTCAAATGAATAGACAGTAATACTATACTTTTTGTCGTTGCTTTAACCAGCGAGGTACGCGAGTAGCAGTACCATTTAATACAGCATTTAATAAAGCTGCTAGCAAAATAAGCGCCACGCCCAAATACTGAATCCAAGACAAAGATTGATGTAGTAATAGCATCGCGAGCGAAATTGCAGTTAACGGTTCGAAAATCGTAAATACCGATGCACGAGTGGCGGGCAGCTTTTCCAATGCCTTCATATATAGCCCAAATGGCACGACGGTTCCCAATAATGATAATCCTAAAACATAGCCCCAAGTCATTAAGGGCAGACTCAATAATTGATCATAAGTGTTATAGGTCTCAGGCAAGAGCAGTAATACGCCAGCACTAATGATAATGGAAGTGAAAAATACCAAAGGGGCAGGGTGAGCGTAATGCATTGCGCGCTTGCCCAATACGCCATATAACGAATAGCACATCCCTGCTGATAAGCCGAGTAAAATGCCCCAGTTAACTTTTGCTTGTTCACCTAACATCGTCAAGCCAACGCCAAACACTGCCATCAATGCCAGCAAGACTGATTTCCGAGTAATAGACTCACTCAGTAAGAACTTCGAAAATAATAAACTAAATACGGGTGCGGTATAGAGTAAGGCAACGGCAGGGCCGGCACCAACGTAGCTGACCGCAAAAAAATAGCAGACCGACATGCCAAGGACACCTATTAACGACTGCATCGCCAGTCCAAGCCATTGTTTTGGCTGTAACTTGATAAGGTGGGGCCACAGTGTTGGTAGCATGGCTAAAATAATAAAGGCCGCCGTGACAATGCGTAATATCGTTACCTGCCAACCACTAAATCCAATTTGGTTTAGGTAAGTCGAGAATATACCCAGCGTACCCCAGCAGATAGCAGCCGTGATGATTTGAATGGTGCCTAGCCATGATTGATGCGAATGGTTCGTCATTCCGTTGTCGATGTTTGCCATACTGTTTTCTTCTTACGATCTAAGTGCCACAAGATGTTGTAAGATTGCTATTGATACAACCTCTCCAAGCAATGCTGAAATAAGAAAAGACAACCTGATTAAAGGCTGTCTTTTGTTTGTTCTTTTGAGTCTATCACTAAAAGATAATAAATGACTACTAGGGCATGTGCTAAATTTAGTCAATAGTTATTTAAACGGCTAAAAAATGGCTAGCGTTTGCTAAATAACCTAAACAATATCGAATCATTAACTCATATCATATTCTTGTTCGCATCACTTTTTTATTTCTACAGTCTCTGTTAATCAATCCATAAAAAGAATGTTTGCTCTTGGAGAGCATTTCGCTGAATAAAGCACACTTTTTCCACTTGGGTTCTTGGTAGATGATCCGTATCAGCTCCGCAATTTTGTGAGCGCTGTTTTATCCACTGAGTCTGTTCTTTTTTAAGGTCAGCCGCTATATCCTCACCGTACAAGCGTCTGACTTCATTTCGCGTTACTCTGTAGCTTTCATTCAATGCTTTATCAGACGTATTATATATCTGATCAATCAGAGCAGCTTGTGATGCTAATGGCAGATAAGTCGCGTTTTCTTTGTAGGTGGCACTATAGGTATCGACTGTCCATTTACTTCTTATAGATATCTCATGGTTCGATGTATCTATAAACCCCTCAAAATCTTCGCCTTCAAAGATATAACCCTGAAATCGACACGGGGTCATGCCATCTTTACATAAGCTATGCTTGGTTTGCGCAGAGTAGTATTTGACAGCATAGGGCGACTTACTAGGTCCTTGTGTTGTCTGCAATAGCCGTCCTAAATCGGGAGCGACTAGCAGCATATTGTTGCAAGTAACACTTCCTTCTGCACAGCTCTCATAAAGGTTAAGACGTTGACCTTGGATGTCCATACCCATTGTAAAGTTTGCCTGTACAGGTGCTACAGCCGAACTGACAGAGGTCACTAGCATTAGGCTCAAGAGCAACGCAGTACGTCTAAGTAAGTTGGATGTATTTAGGCTTGAGCTAGACATGGAGACGGACATATAGGTTTATACCTGCAGCAAAAAATTACTCAGCAATCGCTTAGCGCCTTCAGTGGCAAACGACTCAGGATGAAACTGTACGCCTTGGATTGGGTACTCTTTGTGCGCCAGTCCCATAATCTCATCACCAGTCAATGCTGACTCAGCAAAGCTCAATTCAGCACGGCTGTCATTAGCGACTACTGAGGTAATTGTCAGACAGCTTGGTATAGTGTCGGCTTTTACCACCAGTGAGTGATAGCGCATGATCTCAAGCTCTTGTGGTAAACCTTGATAGATACCTGAGTTATCATGGCGAATTGATGAGACTTTGCCATGCATCGGCACACTGGCGCGTACCACGTCACCACCAAATACATGAGCAATGCCTTGCATACCCAAGCAAACGCCTAATAGCGGCACAGTTTTGCCCAGTGTCTCGATCACCTCTGCACAGATGCCAAAGTACGCCGGATCGTCAGGGGAGCCAGGGCCAGGCGAAATGATAATTCTATCAAGATTCATCGCTTCTACATCTGCTAAGGTTATTTCGTTATTGCGCTTAACGATGACGCTAGCTTCTTTATTACTGTCTAAGGTTTGGAGAATCTCGCCCACATACTGGTAGAGATTGAAGGTAAACGAGTCGTAGTTATCGATAATTAAAACATTCATGGGTCATAAACTCTTTTGTAAAAATAGTGCTAGGTAAAATATGGTCAATTTATGCGGTATGTTTGGCTTCAATTATGATTGCATAAAGCTATCTAACACGACTTTCATCGCCGACAGTTTACGCTGAATCTCTAAGTATTCATCTGCTGGGTTGGAGTCGTAAACGTTACCACCACAAGTTTGAGCGTAGGCAGACTCGCCATTGATAAAGAGGCTGCGAATTGGAATGGCAAAGATACAATCACCATTAAAATTGAACGAGCCTAATGCACCACCGTAAGCACCGCGACCATCCGGCTCTAGCTCATTAATCACTTTAATGGCTTCTACTTTAGGTGCGCCTGATAGCGTACCAGCAGGGAAATTGCTAGCAAGGGCACTAAACATATCTTCGTTAGGATGCAGGATACCAACGATCTCAGAAGAAATATGCTGCACGTGAGAGAAGCGTTTGATATCCATCAAGCTACGTACTTTTACCGTACCAAATCGTGCCACACGGCCAATATCATTGCGATGCAAATCGACTAGCATATTGTGCTCGGCAATCTCTTTGGCATCGTTGAGCAAGGCGCGGGCAAGCTGACGATCCTCTATCACATCGACGCCGCGTTTGGCAGTGCCTGCGAGTGGATAAGTTTCCATTTCACCCTGACGCAAGCGGAATAGCAGCTCAGGAGAAGCGCCAATGATGCACTGCTGCGCAAATTTCATAAAGTACATATGCGGCGATGGGTTAACGGCACGCAACTTTTCATAAATCGGCATCTTGTCACCGGCAATACGATATTTAGATTTAAAGCCTACTTCGCACTGAAAAATACGCCCAGCGATGATATCTTCTTTAACTTGCATGACGACATTGGCATGCTCTTCTTGGCTCATACCATCACCTAAAAATTCAACTTTAGGCGCTTCATAGCTAGGCGTTGGCTCATCGAGTAGGGCTTTGATTTGCTCTATACGGTTTTCTTGCTGAGCGGTCGGGTAATAAAAGTAAAAGATCTCCCCAGTCATCTTATCTAGGGTCAATCCATCTAAATACACGCCAAACTTAAAGGGTTCAAAGTCTTCGCTGGCTTTTGCATTGAGGCTAGGTTCAAAGAAGTTCACGCAGTCATAACCCAAATACCCGACCAGACCGCCGCTTTGGTCACGGGCGATGACATGCTGCGGCGTTATGTCGCGCAGTAGCTGATAAGGATTGTCGGTTTGATAATGGCTTGTCTCAGCGGTTTTATTATCGGTAATCGCAAGCGTGTTGCGGTCTAATGCGGCGATAGTCGTCACAGGGTCAAAGCCAATCGCATGATGGCGCGATATATGGCTGTCTTCACCTAATGATTCGAGCAAATAGCAGGTATCAAATGCGCTTTCAATACGTTTGAATAATGCAAAAAAATCGATATCTTGAGTGAGTTTGATACGTTGTGGTTTGCTCGGGATGTCGATAGGAGCAGGTTTGGTCTGTATGCGAGTACTAGAGGTCATAACAAAGTCCGAAATGGTTCAAATATGTGTTGATTAATAAGTATAAGTTTCGTCAGTAAAAAGATAGATAGTATCGTCGTCAGAGGCTAAGAGCAGTCTCTATGAGTGGCCAATAAAGCGCTGACATCATGGCTTTGCTTGGCCTTGGCACCGCGAGAGACAGTGGCGATACCAACACCTAGTTGCTCAGAGATATCACGTTGGGTGATGCCACGATCTAGCAAGTCAAAAATGCGAATACGATTGGCGATGTCATGCTGTTCTTTATCCGTCAGCAAGGCACTGAGCAGCTTTTCGATATCTGCACTATCAGTACAGTTGGTCAAATGTTTCACTAAGCTTTGATAAGGATCGGTAGTCATAATAGGTAATCTTAGCCAAAGAAAATAGATAGCTCGTTTATTGAGCAATTTTTCGCTGAGAACTATCTTGTTTCAGTATTCTAGTACAGTAGTACAAGAAAAACAAGTGATGAGCTAAGTTAATATCAGACTACTATAGAAGTGATAAGCGCCTACGCCTGACTATATATAGCCTTAATACATAGCCAGAATAATATTGAATGATAATTTTATAACCAGTATCGAAGCATTTTTGCACTCTCTCAGCATATTCAGGGCTAAAACAGAGAATTTATTATATTAATTATTGCCAAAGTGTTAATACTTCGTTATTATGCCTCTCATTATTTAAACGCAAATCATTATCATTAACATTAATCATGTTATTCGCATGATGAGTTAAGCGTTTTCAAGATATTCCATCTTCTGGTAGGCACTATTTTAAAGGTTTTCGATGATAGCCCTTAAAAATAATTCTAAAAATTCTAATTTCTGACAGTAAACAAAGTGAGTAAATGTGTTATGCGCGAAGTAAAGTTATCTAGTCAATTGACAGTATTGTCTATCGGTGTCGTAGCTGTATTGTGGACGCAAGCTGCCAGCGCTGCAACGGCAGCAGATATGCCAAACACGACATTACAGACGATCACTGTAACAGCGAATAGTTCAGTACGTGACGCTGTACAAGAAGACTCTGTCTACATAGATGACTACACCCCAGCTGCACAAGCCAGCCATTTGAGCGATTTTCTGGACGTTGTGCCAGGGGTAAGCGTGGGCGGTACCTCATCGGTCAACCAACGTATTCGTGTACGTGGTCTTGATGATACCAACCTAAAAGTAACGATTGATGGCGCACGTCAAGAAGGCGCGTTGTTCTACCATATGGGTGACGTCACTATTGATCCAGATCTGCTAAAACAAGCAGAAGTATCAGTGGGCAATAACTCAGTGACGCTAGGCAATGATGCTATTGGCGGTGCGGTTGCGTTTGAGACAGTCGACGCGGCAGATTTACTTAAGCCAGGTCAAAAGGTAGGTGCTAAGCTGCATACAGGTTATGCTAGCAACAATGATGAACTGCTAACCTCAGCTACTGTATATGGTGCGCCAACAGAAAATGTTGATTTGCTGGCTTATTATGGCAAACGCAATGCGGACGCTGGTGAAGACGGTAAAGGCCGTAAAATCCAAACGGAAGACAGCGAAGGCGAAAACATCCTATTAAAAGCTGGTGCTTATGTCGGTAGTGATCATCATGTAGGCGCTAGCTTTAGCCGTACCGAAAACAAAGGCAAGTTCCCATTACGTCCAGATTTTCCTGCTGGTGGCTGGAACCCAATCATCCCGCAGGAAGTCAAACGTGATACCTATGCGCTTGACTACGCTTACAGTCCTGCCAACCAGTTGGTTAATGTAGACGCCAATGTATATCAGACTAGCACGCAGATTTTGCGTAACTCTGATGGCGAACCTGGGTTTGAGTTTGATGCAGAAGTCCAAACCACAGGCGCAAAAGTACAAAACACCAGTATCGTCGATAGCAGTATCATCAATGGTGTGCCAGGGGTTCATAAGTTAATCGCTGGGGTTGAGCATTACAAAAAAGAATCTGAGATGACACGTGACTTTGGTAATGCGAGCACCGATGAAGCAACCAATACGTCTGTATATCTAGAAGACCAATGGCAAATGGGTAAGCTTAGCTTAACGCCAGGCGTCCGTTATGACCGTTATGAGTCTCCAGAGTATGTATCGGCTGGCAAAACTTATGACAATGTCGTTGGCGCATTGGCTGCGAGCTATGAGATTGCACCGCGTACCCAAATATTTGCGAGCTATACGCAGTTATTTAATGGTCCAGATCTTAGTCAAACGATTTTTAACACCGATGGCGCTGATACGTATGTAAACAATGACCTAAAAGCAGAAGAAGGTGACAATGCAGAAGTCGGTATTGCTACAACGCTGCGTGGTCTGACTATGGCTGATGACTCTTTAAAATTAAGTGCTAAATACTTTGAAACCAATATCGAAAACTATATTGAGTTTGTACGTGCAGGTGGTAGTAGAACTGGCATGAATTGCACAACTGGGCAACTAGGTACAAGTGCTGCCCCTGAAGCCTGCCAAGGTGTCATTAACAATGACGAAGATTTCAAAATCAAAGGTGTAGAGCTATCGGCCGACTATCGCGCAGATAACTTCAACATGGGTCTAAGCTATGCTCGTGCGCGTAGCAAAGGCGAAGATACGGGTTACAATATCTCTTCTGTTAGTGGTAGTGGATCTGAGTCTGGCGATAAGTACATGGTCAACTTGGGTTACGCTCCAACCAATACTACTGAGCTTGGCTGGCGCAGTACTTATGTGGCCGATGTGACACCGAATACCGCTGGTGATGACAACGAAAAACCAGGCTATGACGTACACGATATCTTTATGACTTATACGCCAACTCAAATCGAAGGTCTAAAGGCCACACTAGGTGTATACAATATCTTTGATGAGACTTATGCAAGCCATGCATCACGCAACTCTATCGATGATGCCTATACTGATTTTGAGATGGGACGTAATATCAAAACATCTTTAACTTATCAGTTCTAATCTAGCTTATCGAATTTAAGTCTAATCGTAATTATAAAGTCAGCTGTCTTACTCGAGAGCTGGCTTTTTATTGCCTACTAGCTTTTACATTGGCTGTAACAGCAATGACGTGCCAACTGATAAGTACCTACTAAAACAATATATGATAAAGAACTACGACTAATGATTTCATTCAATCTTCGTCAAGCTTGCCTATGGCTCCATCGTTATACTGGGCTTGCCATGGCAGCTTTTTTAATTATCACTGGTATTACTGGCACGTTATTGGCATTTCATGACGAGCTAGACGATGTCTTCAACCATAAACTGGCTCAGGTTGAGAAACAAAACGCATCACATCTGCCTATTGCAGAGCTTCATGACAAGGTCATCAGTGCGTACCCTCAATATGCTTTTTCTAGCATGCCAACCTCGATAGCAGCAGAGAGGTCAGCTGTATTTTCGGTAGACAGGGCACGAGGAAAAGCCGCCCAAAACCAACCAAAAGCACCGTTTCAACAAGTTTATGTCCACCCTTATACTGGCGATATCATTGGTACTCGTGATAGAGATGAGTGGGCATGGCACAACACCATGTGGAAAGTGTTTTGGTTGCATCGCGATTTATTACTGGGTGATATTGGAAAATTGCTACTAGGGATTGTCGCGCTCGTGTGGACGATTAATTGCTTTATTGGCTTTTACTTAACGTTTCCTAGAGCGATCAAGAAAAAAGCACAGAACCAAACCTCGCCTAAAAAACGAGCCTCCTTTTTGAAACGCTGGTTACCAGCGTGGAAAATTCGTACTAAAAGTAATATGTTCAAATTGAATTATGATCTACACCATGCCTTTGGGTTATGGCTTTGGGGGATCTTGTTTGTCATCGCGTGGTCGAGTGTTGGTTTTAATTTAAGAGAGGTCTATCAACCTGTAATGCATGCTGTCGTAGGGCTTGAGGGCAGAGAGGAAAGACAGGAGAACTCAAGAAAACCACATGGAAAAGCAGAGCAGGCTTCTGGTGCAGAAACAACGGCTAGAGTTGAGGTTGTAAACAATGAGGCTGTCGATGTCGAAGCTGTTGATGTGGTCAACAAAGCCAATAGCATTGCTTATTTGAGTGAGCAGGCAAACACCGCTGCCCAAAGCAAGGGTATGATAGTACGGGAGTTTTTAGGCATACGTTGGATTGAGGACGAGGGTCAATGGCAGTTGCGCTTTAAGACAGATAAGGATATTGGTAAAAAAGGCGGTGCATCATCCATCACGGTCAATGCAAAAACAGGTAGCGTTGAACAGGTGAACTTTGGCTACCAAAACTCATCTTTTGGTAGTAAAACCAATAATTGGTTATTGACCTTACATATGGGGCATATTGGCCACGGCATCGGTCACTTACTGTATCAAATGTTTTTAGCATTGGTAGGTTTGGCTGTGACAGTGTTGTCAGTTACGGGCGTCTATCTGTGGTGGAAAGGTCGACAGCAACGACTTAAAGCATCGCAAAAACTTAAATAGATATTAAGACATAAAATTAATGTGCTCAATACATTGCAGTATATTGCTAGTACCAATGTACTGGCACTATATTGAGTTTTTTATTGCGTACTTGAATACGGTTTAGTCATTAAACCGTATCAACAATCACTGGACGTCCTTGATGACTTAGGACAGTGACATCGACGTTGTATAAATCTTTCATCGTTTCTTTAGTAATAACATCAGCAGGGCGACCAACAGCTGTCACTTCTCCTGCTTTCATCGTAACTACAGTATCCGCAAACTGTGCCGCTTGATTGATATCATGCAGGACGATTACTACGGTTTTTTGCTGATTGTGACTAAGCTGACGTAGCTCACGCATGAGTCGACCAGCATGATACATATCTAGGTTGTTCAGTGGCTCATCGAGCAATAGATAGGGCGTATCTTGGCAGACAATCATAGCAATCAGCACGCGCTGACGCTGTCCACCCGATAGCGTTGACAAAAAACGCTCGGCAAGTGGCTCAAGCTCAAAGCGCTCGAGGATTTCTTGTACTTTTTGCTGATCGTCTACGGTTGGTTGTCCTTGATGATAGGGATAACGACCAAACATCAGTAGCTCATGTACGCGCAGGCGTCCTTGTACATGATTGTCTTGCCCAAGCATCGCGACCGTCTTGGCCAGCGTCCGCGCCTGACAGCTGACAATATCACGCTCTTCATTATCTACAGCGAAGCTCACCTGCCCAGACTGTAGCGGCTGCAAGCGAGCCATAACAGAAAACAACGTAGACTTCCCAGCACCGTTAGGCCCAATCAAAGCAATCACCTGCGCCGTTGGTAGGGACAACGTAATGTCATGTAAGATTTGTTGTTTGCCAATATGATGAGAGATATTATTCAGTTTAATCATAGTCAGTCTTATTTAAAAAAGTCTTAGGTTTTTCTTGATGAACAGGATCGGCTAAATAAACAATGTCAGCTAAGTAGTCACAACGAACGACGTTGAGACATAAATATCAATGCTAAGAACATTAAGCCGCCCGCTAGCTCTATCACCACTGACAATACGCCTGCCATATCTAGTACTTGCTCAAAGATAGTTTGACCCAATACTAAGCAAATCATAGCGACCAAGCTGACCAATATCAGCCGCTCGGTGTGATACATATGTCGCGCGATACGATTGGTCAATGCGCAAACCAATAGACCAAAGAAAGTCACTGGACCGACCAGGGCGGTAGCCGTGGCAACCAATACAGCAATGACAGTTAATAGACCAAATGCCAGACGCTGATAGTTGATACCAAGGTTGACGGCCTGTGCTTGTCCGAGCATCAACACATCGCACTGATAACGCCAGCGCCATACAAAGATCGCAGTGATGGCACAGATAAATAAGCTGATGCCCAGCAGCTGAGGATTGACCGTATTGAACTGCGCGTAGCTAGCGGACTGTACGACCACAAAATCATCAGGGTTAATCAGCCGTGCAATGAGTGCTGATAAACTGCGAAACAACACACCAAAGATAACGCCCACCAATATTAGCCGCGTCAGATCCTGACTGCTTTTAGAAAATAATAACTTAAACAATAATAAAGATGCGCCAAACATCAGGACAATCTCTAGCGTGAACTTGGCAATAGGATCGAGACTGGTAAAGCTGATCGCACCTAAAAAGAAAACCAGTAAGCTCTGCAACAGAACATAGAGTGAATCAAACCCAAGTAGGGAGGGTGTTAGAATTGGATTGTGAGTCAACGTCTGAAACAGTAACGTCGACACGCCAATTGCATAGCCAACCACCATCAGTGCCAGCAGTTTTTTGCCGCGTAATGGTAGCGCAAAGTCCCAATAGCCATTGACATTGAGCGTCATAAACAAGGTCATCGAGATAAGTAGAATAATAGCTGCTATGGATTTTGGATGCGCAGTTATCCATGCCCAAAGCTTTGCCAAATGACCTTGTGTAGCGGCTGAGTACTGACCATCTGCTGAAGATGAGTTATCTACCGCTGTGCTAGTGTCGGTAGTACCAGTCTTGGTAGAAGTAAGCTTAGTTGATGAGAACATACAAAAATCCTATGGTGCCAAGCTTATCTAATAAGGCAAAAGATGAACGACAATAAGTGAGCACAGTTAGTGAACATAGTGCTATTGCTCAGCTGGTGCACGTAATAACAGCCATAAAAACAGCACCGTACCAACCACACCAAAAATAGTGGCGACCGGTACTTCAAATGGATAGCGAATAGAGCGCCCGATAATATCGCATAGCAGTACGGCTGAAGCACCAAGTAGGGCAACTGCTGGCAAGCTGCGACGCAATTTATCTCCCATTAGACGGCTCACAATGTTTGGCACGACCAGCCCAATAAAAGGAATCATGCCCACAGTCACGACCACGACAGCGCTCATCATGGCGACCATACCTACGCCAATCCAAGTGACCTGACGCTTACTGATACCCAAGTTCAATGCAATATTGTCACCTAATCCGACGATGGTCAGCTTGTCGGCAATGATATAGGCCAATATGCACAGCGCACCCGTCAGCCATAACAGCTCATAGCGCCCTGCCAATACGCCCGAGAAATCTCCAAACTGCCAAACACTGAGCATCTGTAGTGATTCGGTTTGATAGGCGATAAAGGTAGTGACTGCTTCGATAATGCCGCCGAAGACAATGCCAATCAGTGGAATCATCAAAAAATCAGTGGGCTGTATACGATGAATGAGCAGCATAAATAGCATCATGCCAAAAACGGCAGCGATGGTTGCCACGCCCATTTTGACAATGAGCGCACTGGCAGGGAACAGCAGACTGACCACCAGCAAACCAAGTGCAGCGCTCTGAGTTGCACCGACCATAGACGGCTCTACAAAGCGGTTTTTGAGCACTACTTGGATAATCATCCCAGCCACAGCCATTGCGATACCAGTCAAAATAATGGCGATGGTGCGCGGTATGCGGCTCACCAATAGCAATGAGCTATCGGAGTTGGCACTCTGAGTCAGCAGGCTCTGCAAGATACCTGACCACGAAAAGTCGGCCACACCAATAGATAAGCTCAATAACACCAAAAGCCCCATAAGAATGAGGCTTGCTGTATTGATGAACCACGGTGGTATGACAGTACGTCGATGCAATGCATTGCCAGTACCGCTCTGCCAACTTGACGCTGATGGGGCAGTACTGGATTTGAGCCTAGCATGAGTACGGTGTGAAAATAACGACATAATCTCTACTGGCTTAAAAATGAGCAGGGTTAACGGTAATAATACCTACTTGTGCAATAACCGTTTGTATAGAGAACGGCATTATTTAGCGTTAGTAAAAGCATCTTTAATCGTCGTCAGATCCTGCATCCACTGGTAGTAACCGCCAAATGCTAAGTAAGAATCTGGGCTAAGATAAACCACTTGCTGCTTGCTCCATGCATTGCTCTGGGCAACCAATGGATTGTCTAATACGGCCTTGGCACCAATACCGTCTTCACCAATTGCGGCACTGCGGTCGATGACAAATAACCAATCTGGATTGGCTTTTTGGATATATTCAAACGATATGGGCTGACCATGAGGCGCATCAGCAATTTTGTCATCTGCCATTGGTACATCTAACACAGTATGGATAAAACCATAGCGAGACTTGTCACCATAGGCTGACATTTTGTTGCCATTGACCATGACGACTAGGCCAGTGCCTTTATTTTCTTTCGTTAGACTTTTGGTCTCAGTGATGAGTCCATCTATGTTCTGTTGTAGCTTAGCTGCTTGATCGCTTTTACCGAACAGCGCACCTAGATCATGCAGGCGCTGCTTGCTTGACTCATAGATATTGGCTGTATCAATACTCATGTCCAATGTCGGCGCGATACTTGATAGCTCGTCGTATTTTTCTGCCATGCGTGAACCGACCAAAATAGCTTGCGGCTGCATTGCATTCAACGCTTCAAGATCTGGCTCAAATACAGTACCTACCGATTTTGGATCAGGCTGTGTTTCTGAATGTAGATTCTTTAGTAATAGACCACCAGGCATACCATCGACCGCCACATCTAGCGCCGCCAAGTCTTGCATCAACGTCATGTCATAAACGACAAGTGGCGATGGGTTCATAGCCAGCTCAACATCACCTTTTACGGTATTGACCATGATTTTTTCAGCAGATACAGCGTCATTACTGGCAACGTTCTGTGATTCATCAGCCGTTGGGTTTTCAGTTTTGGCGTCTGCTGGCTCAGAGTCATTAGATTCAGGCGAGCTACATCCTACCACTACCGTAGCTAACAACGCTGTCATGACAGCAGTCAGTAATGGACGTTTGAAAAAAGAGGCGGTAGGTCTGCTAGATAATAAGGGTGTCGGCATAATGAACTCGGTCTATCAAAAAATGTTTAAGCAATTGTCTAAAATAATTGCAAATGAATGACGCTAAAAATATTAAATCTGAAAGATGCTTGAGATAAAAAGCATAAAATGAATAGTCTACTTAGGGCGTGTCCTCAATTCAAACGAGTATCCTCTAAATGGGCTAAAAACAGCTAAATTTTGCCAAACATCGTCAAATAGTTGGTCAATATCTCGATATTATCTGCACTATTTTCCTCGTTTGACGGCAATTTATCTCATTTTTATCATCATTTTTAAAATGAGGACACGCCCTAGTACCACTCACTAATTTTTTATACGAATAGTTTTTATAAAAATAGTATGGGTAGACAACACAGCGGTTATCATAAAGTAGTTGAGACTCATTATCAATATAAATGATAATGGTTTTTATTAACAGTACTTGTTATATTAAACGCAACGTATCATTTGATGAAAAGATAAGGTTCATAGTAGTAAGGTATAAAAGTAGGTAACGTTCATAAAAATGAACGATGCAATAGGTAAAACCACTAAGCAATGTCACGTGTCAGAGATGTATTAAATAGCGAAAATATTGTAAATTATTATTGATAATAATTATCGTTTGCATTATTATCTACGCCATTCTACTCTGAGTAATAAACATTAGGCTGTTATGAGTTCAACGGATTTAGACGCGCCACCACTTAAGTCGTTATTGCTAGCTATTGTTGCAGTCGTAGGACTCCATGTGCTTGCCGCAATTGCACTAGTGGCAATAAAAACGCCTGAACTCAAACCTGAGCCAAAAAAAGAGATGTCACCACTTGAGATAAAGTTTGTGTCATTACCGGCAAAAACGGTCTCAACTGAAGTAGAAAAACAAACAGTCACAGCAAAAAAAGAAGTACAGCCTGAGGTACAAGTTCAGCCAGCACCGCAACCTGAACCAACGCCTAAAGAGCCGATTAAACAACCAACAGAGACCCCAGTAAAACCAAAAGAGCCTGTTGTAAAAAATATAGAGCCGAAAGTGACGCCTGTGATAGCGTCAGAAAAGCCTCGTCCTGATACCAGTCAAAAAGTAGCCCCAAAAGAGCCGCTACCGAAACCAAAGGTTGATAACTCAGCAGCTGAAGCACAACGTCAAGCAGCTGCCCAAGCTGAATCAGAGCGACAAGCCAGAAAAGCTGAGCAAGAGGCGCAAGCTAGGGCAGAGCAAGAAGCCAAAAGAGTCGCTGATGCGAAGGCTGCCGCTCAAGCGAAGGCTGCCGCTCAAGCGAAGGCTGCCGCAGAGGCCGCCGCTGCACAAGCAAGAGCTGAGGCAGAAGCAGCAGCAGCTGCTTTAGCACAGAGTAATGAGCCTGTGAGCTTTACTGCTAGCTCAGCCAACTGGGCATCTGCGCCAAACTTTAGTTTCCCTGAGCGCGCCGCACGTAGAGCCCGTTCTGGTGATACGCTCAATGTTGTCTTGGTATTACGAGTCAACAAGCAAGGCGGCATCGATAACGTGCGCGTTGCCCAATCATCAGGTAATCCGCTAGTAGACAAAGAAGCCCGACGTCAAGTGCGATCTGGCAAGTTCAAACCTTTTACTAAGAATGGCGTACCCGTGGTAGGTGATGTGACCCTACCGATCAGTTACGCGGTTCCTTGATAGTTCATACTTTATAACAACGTATTTATTGATCATTTTTCATTATAAAACTAAACATGATATTTACCTCAGTATCAGGTAATGGCATTACACATTAAGGAGTCTGACATGGACTTTATGCAATACTGGCAGATCAGCGACATGGTGACAAAAACGTTGTTCTTTTTGTTGCTTGCGTTATCTATTCTCTCTTGGGTGACAGGTATCGTCCGCGTATTGCAAAGCCGCAAACTGGCGACCAATGTAGCAGATGATTTGAGTCAGCAACTACAAGCCAGACAGTCTGACTTGGCTGGTGCTGATGCTGCCACTCGTCGTTTGGTGACTGAGCAGACTTTGCTCAAGCACATCGGTCGCTATCGCTTTGCTAGTGAGCGCGGTCTGCCAATTCTTGGCACGACGGCAGCGATTGCACCGTTCATTGGCTTGTTTGGTACTGTATGGGGTATTTTCCATGCCTTGCACAATATCGGTATGAGTGGTCAGGCAGGATTGGGGCAGGTTGCAGGGCCAGTCGGTGAAGCTCTAATTATGACAGGTCTTGGTATTGCAGTAGCGATTCCAGCTGTGGTGTTTTACAACCTTGCAGTACGTATCAATCGCCGCATAATGTATCAAGCCAACGACAGAGCGCATGATTTATTGGCGCAATCAACGGGTCTTGTGGATACTACCAAGGTAACTACGAGCCATGCTGCTAGCGCCTCTCAAGTGCACGCTGCACCAAGCAGTCGTTCAACGACGAGCGAGACTCAGCATACCAGCAACTACAGTAATTCTGTGCCAAAGCAGCTATAGATAGTGTTGATTTTGCAAGCATTAAATCTGCAAGCGCTAAGTCTATAAAGGCTAAAACGACAAGTCGACAAACCGTCAAAAAACGGCTTGGCTGTGTGAAAATAACCAAAAGCATCGAGAGTAACTATGGCATTTCAATTGGGTGATGATGACGTACGAAGCATGGATGAGATGAACCTCATTCCGCTTATCGATATCATGCTGGTATTGATGATTATATTTTTATTGACAGCGACCGTGTTGAATCCGACGGTGCCTTTAGATTTGCCAGAGACCAGTGCCGCGCTCAATGAAACGCCGCCAGAAGCGATTCAAGTCAGCATTGATAAAGACGCGGGGATATTCTGGGATAGTGATCCAATCAGCATGAAAGAATTGGAGACACGCTTGCAGCAACAAGGCGCAACTGGTAAGAACCCAGCGGTACAGTTACGTGCAGATAAAGAAGGCAAGTACGATACGGTCGCTCAAGTTTTGGCAGCGGCAAGTAATGCTGGACTGACTAAAATCGCCTTTGTGAATGAATAGCTTAGTAGCTAAACATTAAATAACTTAGGCACTGAATAACTTAAGCACTGAATAGTTTAAGCACTGTGAGTCAGTGCTAGTAGCTTTGACTTTATATTAGAAAACTGGCTAGATAAATCAATAGCCCGACCAGTAAGACAACCAGCACCGCTATAATAAAAATAATTAAAATAATAAAATTTTCTCCAACCTCATTAACTACTTAAACCTCAAATTAAGTCGTTAGTGAGGTTTTCTTTTTTTACCAGCCGTAGCCAAACGGACGATAGCCGTAACCAAAACCTGCATGTCTGTAGCCAAATGGGTAAGGTGAGCGTAAGTAGTCGAGATCGCGCTGACGGATATAGTAGTAGCGCCCTTGAGAGTAGGCTTCTTCTAACTTCTCAATACCTTCTAACGGACAGACAGGTTGCCAGTCATAGCCTTCGCGACCGAGCTTATAAGCGTTCAGCTCAGTACAGTAGTTTTTGAGACCCTGTTGACGGCCTTGCTCCCATTGGATACGGTTAGGACTAGCACCGCCTATACTGGCGCAGCTATTGGTATAGTGACCGAAGTAAGCTCCTGAACGTCCTTGCGAACCATCAGCGTAGCCGACCTCTTGCCAGTTACTGCTTTTACATTGCTGAGTCGTTAGGCTCTGAGTCGTGGCACAGCCTGATAATGTCAGTACGACCGCGCCAAGTAGCGATAGACTCATGCCTGTTTTGCTCGCGACTTTACTTGTCAGCTTGCGAGCGTGATAAGCGCCCGATGAGTTTGACTCAATAAGATAATTCATAATAAACCTGCGCGCGTTTAAAATTATGGTTTATCATAGCACTTTTTTGAACTGACCACTTTTCGTATCTGATTTTTATAGTGTACTGTACTCAGTAAGTTTATATACGCTAAATAGCTGATTTTACAGTATAACTAGCGAAACTATAATGAGCTTTAGAAGCACTTGCTACACCACGATTGGACGACAACGCTTGATTTTTAATGGTTCGTGCTCATTATAAGCCCTTATATATCGTTGTTTGTTATCGTACTAATCGCAAAACTATATGTACTATTTATAAATAACGGTTCATTAGCGATATTTACCGCTATATCTCTTAGTATCTTTTTCATTTAGTCAAAAGGCCAGACCATCATGGGAACATTGATTGGCGTTATCATTGTACTATTCGTATTAGGGAGTATGATGGCGCTCAAACCGAACGGTATCGATCAGCGTTTGGATAAGCTGCGTATGACCGCGCGTCGTTTACAGCTCAATCCAAAGCTCGTTTCGTGCCCTGATTGGATCAAAGGCCGTGACAATGAGTATGGCCGCGGTATGCTTGGACAGTACTGCCTGATATTTGAAGACACTAAACTGCCGCATACCCGTTATCAAGTGATTGATGGACAATGGCGACCAGACAGCAGTTTTGTCGATACCAGTACAGACGATAAGACGCTTACTATTCCCAGTGCGATTCGTTCTAGTCAAATCAGCAATAATCCAGTAGTCAAAAAGACTGATTTTAGCTTGGATCAAGTGCCGTTAGATTTGCCAGTAAGTATCGAGCCGTTTGTTAAAGGTTTATTGACCAAGGCCAATAGCATTATTATTTATTGGGAAGATATTGCTTATGTACGTCCAGCATCTAATCCTACGTACCATCAAAAACGGATCGAAGCGGACTTATTAGTGCTCAGAGAAAACCTTGAGAAGTGGGCGCTACAGATGCAAAAACAAGCATAAACCTAGTAAAGCATTTTTTCGTCTCCATTAAAGGGCAATATGCAAGTGGTTTGTCATATTCAAATTATTTAAAGTTGACAGTTTAACGCTTAGCAGTGTAACGTCTTTATAACTATATCTTTATTTTATGGTTATTATTTGTTTTATAACCTTTTTTATCAGCAGCGATTATTACTATAAATAGCTGAACCATGGTCGAACCATGAGTATTAGCTTCCATAAATTGCCGTGCTGCTGAATTTAATCTTACTTTTAATTTACTTATATTATGGTGTCGTCAAACATGGCAAAAACCACAACCAAAAAAAGTCCAGCACCAGCTGCTGACAGCCCAAAGGGTAAGTCTTTGGTGATTGTAGAATCACCAGCCAAGGCAAAAACGATTAATAAATACCTTGGTGATGACTTTATCGTACGCTCAAGTATCGGTCACGTCCGTGATTTGCCGGTCAGTGCGAGCAAAAGCGCAAAGAAAGCAACGACCGCTAAAAAAGATGACAGTCTGACCAAAGAAGAAAAAGCGCAGCAAGCACTGGTACGCCGCATGGGTGTAGATCCAGAGCATGACTGGGCAGCAGTCTACGAAGTACTACCCAACAAAACCAAAGTCATCAAAGAGCTTAAAGCATTAGCCAAAGACGCTGACAAAATCTATCTGGCAACGGATATGGATAGAGAAGGGGAAGCGATTGCTTGGCATCTAAAAGAAGTCATCGGTGGCCCTGATAGTAAGTATCAACGTGTGGTCTTTAACGAGATTACCAAGTCAGCTATCCAAAGTGCGTTTAAACAGCCTTCGAAATTAGACATTGACCGCGTGAACGCGCAGCAAGCGCGCAGATTCTTGGACCGTGTAGTTGGCTTTATGGTATCGCCACTATTATGGCAAAAGATTGCCCGAGGACTGTCGGCAGGCCGTGTACAGTCAGTCGCCATGCGCTTGGTCGTCGAGCGTGAGCATGAGATTCGCGCGTTCATTCCAGAAGAGTACTGGCAGATTCATGCGGACACGCACATAGCCAATGGCAAAGCCAAAAAGACCTCAGACGCTGAGCAAATCAGTATCCGCTTAGAAGCGACCAAACAAGGTGGCAAAACGCTAAAGCTTGGTAATAAAGAGCAGACCGATAAAGTTTTAGAGGTGCTTAAAGCAAGCGACTTTATCGTCAAAGAGCGTGAAGAGAAACCAACGCAATCACGTCCAAGCGCGCCATTTATTACTTCGACCTTGCAACAGGCTGCTAGTACGCGCTTAGGTTTCTCTGTTAAGAAAACCATGATTTTAGCGCAGCGTCTATACGAAGCGGGTCATATTACTTATATGCGTACCGATTCGACATTCTTATCAGGCGACGCGCTTGCTGCTGTCCGTGGTCATATCGAAGACAGCTATGGTGCAAAATATGTACCAGAAAAACCAAATTTCTATGGTAACAAGCAAGGCGCACAGGAAGCGCATGAAGCGATTCGTCCTTCTAATGTCAATATGAAGTCAACGCAGCTCAAAGGTGTTGAGCGTGATGCGATACGCCTATACGAGCTAATCTGGCGTCAGTTTGTGGCGTGTCAGATGTTACCTGCCAAATATCTATCAGTGAACCTGTTTGTAGGCGCAGATGATATCGAGCTAAAAGCCCGTGGTCGTACCATGGTGTTTGATGGCTACACAAGAGTCATGCCACCAGCCAAAACTGATGACACCTTACTCCCTGATGTCAAAAAAGGCGATAATTTAAACCTAGACAAGCTCGATCCGAGTCAACACTTTACCAAGCCTGCGCCTCGCTATACTGAAGCAAGCCTAGTAAAAGAGCTTGAGAAAAAAGGCATCGGTCGTCCATCGACGTATGCCTCAATTATCTCAACCATTCAAGATCGTGGTTATGTGAAGCTTGAAAACAAGCGTTTATTTGCCGAAAAAATGGGTGATATCGTTACGGATAGATTGACAGCTAGCTTCCCAGACTTAATGGATTATACCTTTACTGCTGCGTTAGAGGACAAGCTCGATCATGTGGCAGAAGGTGATCAAGATTGGAAAGATGTGCTTGATAACTTCTATGGTGAGTTCAAAACCACTCTAGAGCGTGCCAAAGAAAAAGATGGCATGCGTCCAAACGATCCGACTGATGTGCCAGATGTCCATTGTGATATCTGTGATCGTCCGATGCAATTGCGTACAGGGTCAACAGGTGTATTCTTAGGCTGTACTGGCTACAATCTACCGCCAAAAGAGCGCTGTAAAGGTACCAAAAATCTAATGCCAGTCGAAGCATTCGCCAATCTAGATGATGCGGAAGGTGATGACGAAGCGGCAGAAGTTAAAGATTTGATGGAGAAAAAACGCTGCCCGAAATGTGGCACGGCGATGAATGGTTACATCGTGGATGGTGGTCTCAAACTACACATTTGCGGTAACAACCCTGATTGCGATGGTTATATTCTAGAAGAAGGTAAATTTGAAGTACCTGGTTCAGATGCACCAACCATTGATTGTAATAAATGTGATGGACAGATGGAGCTGAAGACGGGACGTTTTGGTCCTTACTTCGCTTGTCAGAAATGTGACAATACGCGCAAGGTGCTAAAAACAGGCGAAGCAGCGCCGCCACGTATGGATCCAATCCATCTGCCAGAGCTAAAGTCGACCAAGCACGATGATTATTTCATTTTGCGTGAAGGGGCGGCTGGGATGTTCTTAGCAGCGTCTAAGTTTCCAAAAGTGCGCGAGACACGTCCGCCAAAGCTGGCTGAACTACGAGAAATCAAAGATAAAATGGAAGACAAGTTCCAGTATCTGTTTGCAGGACCAGACGAAGATCCTGAAGGCAACCCAACCATCTTGCGCTGGTCACGTAAGAAAAAAGAGCAGTATATTGGCTCTGAGAAAAACGGCAAGGCCACACGTTGGGGTGTTTACTGGCGTAAAGGTGAATGGGTAGAGGAGTAACTATTGTTAAATCCAATATAGTGCTTTTATAGCGTCAGACTCATCTAATGTACTACAGGTACAATTTGCATTGGTCTTTCTTGTATTAGCTTTATATTGGCTTCAACGAACCTAATAGTTACTTCCAATAAAAAACCCTCTTATAATTTAAGAGGGTTTTTTTTGTACTTATAATATTTCTTTTAAGCTATTTTTACGTCTATAGACTTAGCCTAAGTTCATAGGTTTGGACAGTATTAGTTTTTTACGATGATACCGCAACCAATACGATCGCCTGCATTACCTGAAGGCTGACTGGTATAGTCGTCAACGCCAGCATGTACGATAAAGGCCAAACGATTTACGCTGTATTTACCTGCTTCAGTCGCTGCGATTTTCTTGTTCACATAGTTAATAGTAGCAACACCATTTTCATTAGCAGTTAAGTTTGGCAAGTCACCAGCATGGCCATTCATATCATCTGGATTAGAGTGTGGCTTGTTGTCTGGATTGAAGTGACCGCCTGCTGCTTTACCCATGACGTCACAGCTACCTGTTTCGTGGATATGTAATGAAACAGTTCTACCTGGCTGTAGATTAGTGAGTTTACCGTAAACTTGGACGCCACCATCGACTGGACGTAAGAAAACTTGACCAACTTCTTTCTTCTCGCCATCTACTGTTTGTATGGTTGATTTTAGCGTTGGCTGTGCTAAAGGATTGCCTGTTTGCATTTGACTTTCTACCGTTTGGCAACCAGTCATTGCTAACGCTGAACCGCATAATAGAGTACTTGCAAGTAATATCTTATTCATTATTATCTCCAATTGTTTGAGTTGTTATTTTTAATCTTCATTAAAGCCACGAATATCTATCTTATTGTTCTATAAAAATCGGCGTCAATATTCGTTAACATCGGAGTCAGTATAGCCAAGCTAACTCTATAGTTATTCATCAAATGCGCAACAATCAGTTAATAAATGTAAGTAACGTATGGGTTTGAAAAACGGACTAAAATAAATAATTTCTGAAATTAAATGGCTTTAAATGCGTGAGAAACCTATTAAGAAAGCTATGAACTATAAGTAAATAGATAATAAACAGGCATAAAAAAGCCGCCCATCATTGTGATGAGCGGCTTCTTAATCTATAGGACGAGTTTAATAAAGGTTCAATTAATTATGCAGTGCTTTGCCAGAGGTTTTATCAACCGTAACTTTTGCAGGTTTGATTGGTGTTGGCATACTCACCAAAGCAACCTTTAAGATTTCTTCAATCGTGGCGACTGGCTGAATGGTTAGGCCTTCTTTTACGTTGTCAGGGATATCAGCCAGATCACGCTCATTAGTCGCTGGGATCAAGACGTGCTTGATACCGCCGCGATGTGCCGCCAGCAATTTCTCTTTGAGACCACCGATGCGTAATATCTTACCGCGTAAGGTAATCTCACCTGTCATCGCAATATCTGGACGGATAGCGATACCTGTCAACGCAGAGACTAGCGCTGTCGTCAGTGCACCACCAGCAGATGGGCCGTCTTTTGGCGTGGCGCCTTCTGGCATATGCACATGGACGTCTGTTGTTTTAAACGTCTCGTAATCAATGCCTAAGCTATCACCGCGAGCACGAACCACGCTCATGGCAGCGCGAATCGACTCTTTCATTACATCGCCGAGTGAACCGGTAAAGCTAAGCTCGCCTTTACCTTTCATACCGACCGCTTCGATGGTCAATAGCTCACCGCCAACCTGAGTCCATGCAAGACCAGTAATACGACCAATCTCAGGCTCTTCTTCAGCCAGACCGTAGTCATACTGATGTACACCTAGATAGTCATCAATGTTTTTGTCATCGACGGTCACTAGCTGACGTTCTGCTTTTTTCGGAGCACGTGCGCCATGAGTTTCAACCGAACCACGAACCACTTTACGGCAGATTTTATTCACTTCACGTTCAAGGTTACGCACACCTGCTTCACGCGTATAGCTACGCACGATGCTGTGCAATGCCGCTTCAACAATCTCAATCTCGCCTTCTTTAAGACCGTTTTGCTTAATCGCTTTTGGCACTAGGTATTTCTGTGCGATATTGACCTTTTCTTCTTCGGTATAACCCGGCAGACGAATGACTTCCATACGGTCAAGCAGTGCAGGCGGAATATCCATGCTGTTGGCAGTACAAATAAACATCACTTGCGACAAATCTAAGTCCATGTCTAAATAATGGTCGTTAAACGTATCGTTCTGTGATGGGTCCAATACTTCAAGCAACGCTGATGCTGGATCACCGCGGAAGTCTTGCGCCATCTTATCAATTTCATCTAATAAGAATAGCGGGTTTTTGACTTCTACTTTTGCAAGAGACTGAACGATTTTACCCGGCATCGCGCCGATATAAGTACGGCGATGACCACGAATCTCTGCTTCATCACGTACGCCGCCAAGCGCCATACGCACAAACTTACGACCCGTGGCACGGGCGATAGATTCGCCTAGTGAAGTTTTACCGACACCTGGAGGACCAACGAGACATAGAATCGGACCACGAAGTTTTTTCACGCGTGATTGCACGGCGAGATATTCTAAGATACGGTCTTTTACATCTTGCAAACCATAATGGTCTTCGTCTAATACTGTTTTGGCTTTGTCTAGATTGATAGATACTTTGGTCGTCGCATTCCAGGGCGTGTCCAAAATCCATTCAATATAGTTGCGTACCACTGATGATTCACTTGATGCAGGTGGCATCATTTTGAGCTTTTTGAACTCTTGCTCAGCTTTTTTGCGCACATCTTCTGGCAAGTCAGCATCTTCTAAGCGCTGCTCTAGCTCAGCCACATCGTCTTCACCATCGAACGCGCCGTCATTCATATCTGACAGCTCATTTTTAATGGCTTTCATCTTCTCATTCAAGAAGTATTCGCGCTGATTGTCTTCCATTTGCTGACGGACCGCATCTTGGATATCCTGCTCGATATTTTGCTCAGCACTTTGCTTGACCAGATATTCAGTCAAAGTATTGATATGCGTTTTGATATCGTCTTCTTCTAAGAAAGACTGTTTGATATCAAGGTCCATCGACACACGAGTTGAGATGAAATAAACCAACTCAAGCAAGTCGTCGATACGCTTAGCCACACGAGTCAGCTCACGTGCATTGCGAAGTCGCGCATCTGCATAGCTTTCAAATAATGTAGTTAACGCTTGAATTGTGTTTTTCTGTTGGCTCTCATCCATGCTGACATCGAGGTCGGCACGTTCAAATCTCGCCATCAATAAATCGTCATGACCTTCTATGTTATCGACACGAGCGCGGTATTGACCTTCGATCAATACTTTAATGCAGTTCTCGTCGCTGTCATGTGGCATCGTGCTGACGATGCGACACACTGTACCGTACTGATACAAGTTATCTTGATCAATATCTTCGGTCAGTGAGTCTTTTTGCGCGACTACCAATACTTTATTGCCATACTCAGCCTGTGCCAACTCAACCGCTTTTACCGATGGCGCGCGTCCCACAAACAATGCAATCTGCATATGTGGATAGACGACGACGTCGCGTAATGCTAGCAGTGGCAGATAGCTTTCATCTTCATTGTCTTTGACAGCATTGGATGAGGCATTTAACGCATCTGTAGATGAGCTTTCTGTCTCATTATTCGCGTCAGCACTGATGTTAGCGTCAGTGTCAGTATTGGCATCAGACGTCGTGTCAGTGTTCAGGGCAGATGATACATCGATGTCGATGTTGTCTTTATCAATATTATGTGCACTCATATGTTTTTCCTCGTTCCCCAGACTTGTAAAGTCAAGTTCGTGGTTCATGTTTAGATAAATGGTGCTCACGAAAAAAATTGCAAGGCTGAATGGTGAAGTCGTTTGCTTATCTTTGTTAAATAGTTGTCTGAGCGCCCAGTAAACAATGTTATCGATGTTATCAACGATGTGTCGGTAATGATGTATCGTCAATAGTGTGGCTGGTCAATGAATGATAAAAACAGTCAGAAATCATAGAAGAAGGTGTAGATGTATAGGTAACATTTGGCTGTCCGTATTGATGCCTAATCGGTTCTATGCGTAGGCTTTATACCCAAAATAAGGTAAACTGGCGCGCGTCTAAAACAGGCTCTCATATTGAGACGTTTTAGACAACAGGGCGATATTCATTAGTTTCAATATTCATAGGTCTCAATACGACCAAAGTATAAAGAACAAGGGGCAACACATGGCCATCAATGCAGTATTGCTAGCAGTTATTATTATGCTAGGACTGTCACTTTCGCGAGTGCACGTGGTGCTCAGTTTATTAATCGGGGCGCTGGCAGGTGGACTGCTAGCAGGGCTTGGTATTACTGATACGCTCAACGCTTTTCAAGAGGGCATCCGTAATGGCGCAGAGATTGCGCTGTCGTATGCACTGCTCGGGGCGTTTGCGGTAGCGATTGCTCATTCGGGCTTGCCGCAGTCGTTGGCAGGCGCGGTTATCAAGCGTATTGATGCCGCTGGCACGAGTGGCATGATTAAGTACATGCTGTTTGCAGGCCTCATTACCATGAGCTGCTTTAGCCAAAACTTAATCCCTATTCATATTGCCTTTATTCCGCTACTGGTACCGCCACTATTACTAGCATTCAATCGAATGCAGATTGATAGACGCCTAATTGCTTGTCTGATTACGTTTGGACTGGTCACCACCTATATGTTTATTCCTTATGGCTTTGG
Organism: Psychrobacter nivimaris; assembly: GCF_043419765.1. Classification (NCBI taxonomy): domain Bacteria; kingdom Pseudomonadati; phylum Pseudomonadota; class Gammaproteobacteria; order Moraxellales; family Moraxellaceae; genus Psychrobacter; species Psychrobacter nivimaris. Next base: position 356,642 of record NZ_JBHOFX010000004.1, read on the forward strand.
TGATATCTATCTGAATCAGATTATGCTAAAAAACGTGGGTGAAGCGGGTATTGATGTTGCCAATATTTCTGTGGTGCAAGCCATGGCGATTCCTGCATTGGGTATGCTAATTGGCCTGCTGGTTGCCGTATTTATCAGCTACCGTAAGCCACGTGTGTATCAGCAGATTGCGATAGATCAGCAAGCGCATGATGCCGTCGTAGAAGGTGATGCCTTAAGTAAAACTGCCGCTGGTGCACAGTCGCAAAGCAAGCTAAAGACACTGGTTGCATTGGCTGCTATCGTGACTGCTTTCGTCGTGCAGCTATACACTGATTCGCTACTACTTGGCTCAATGTTTGGCTTCGGTGTGTTTATGGCGACCGGCGTGGTGAAGTGGCGTGATGCTGATGGCGTCTTTAATGACGGTATCAAGCTGATGGCGATGATTGGCTTTATTATGATTACCGCGCAAGGTTTTGCTGAAGTAATGAAAGCGACTGAGCAGATTCAGCCATTGGTCGATGGCGCAGCCTCAATATTCGCTGGTAACAAAGCAATGGCGGCATTTATTATGCTATTGATTGGTTTGATTGTGACCATGGGTATTGGTTCGTCATTCTCAACCATTCCTATTTTGGCCGCGATTTATGTGCCGCTGTGTATCTCTCTAGGGTTCTCGCCGTTGGCTACTGTGGCTATTATCGGTACGGCTGGCGCACTTGGAGATGCGGGTTCGCCTGCGTCAGATTCTACATTGGGGCCAACCTCTGGTCTAAATATCGACGGTCAGCATGACCATATCAAAGACAGTGTGATACCGACATTCTTGCATTACAATATTCCGCTACTGGCATTTGGTTGGATTGCAGCGATGGTGTTGTAGTAAATGATTTGAATGATTGGGTCTGATATAAAGGGCGAGGATAGCTATAAGCTATCCTTGCCTTTTTTGCTTTTTATCGATTACTGAATCGATGCAAGACTCAATAATCTTCATCAAAATCTCTCAACTCGTAACTTAAACCATTCAAAAACGCATCACTTTGCGCGAGCAAAGCATTTAAGCGATCTTCATTGACGAGCCGTGTCATCTCCTCAGCGCTAAAGGGTTGCTCTTGACTGTAGTAGCGTTGCTCTCTAGCGTCCTCGTTGCCTAATGTCTGCAAATACTCATCCACATTGTCTGCACTGGAATCAGCAGCGCTAGAGTCTTTTTCAAATTGTTTATCGTCTTTCATTAAAACCACCTTATGCCGCTTGGCGTAATTAAACCATCTAATGGCACATCCCACGGTTGACGTGCTAATTGTTCAACCACTTGAAAATTATAGCACCAGCCTATCTTTAACGGCCTTGAAGTCCCTGAGCGATAGCTGTTACCAAGCGTCGTATCATAGAACCCGCCACCCATGCCCATGCGGTTGCCATGCTTATCTACCGCGACTAACGGGCAAATAATCACGTCTAGTTCTGACGCCCATAGCAGAGCGCGGCTGTGGTTCTGTTTCATGCCCAATTGATGAATGCGAGTGGGGACATTGATCAGTTTTGAATGATGAACAGGCACAAAGCGCAATCGTTTATCGTCATTGCCATTGCTAGTACGACCAAGAGAACCGACAACTGGTAAATAAGGTAAATAGCCTAAGCGTTGACACCAATCCAATAGTGGCTGAGTAGGTAGCTCACCAAAGCCATCATAGTACAGTCCAACACGCGCATGTATAGGCAATCGCTGCTGTAGTTTGGTCAAATGTAAGCTTGCAGACTGAGCAAGTTGTCTGCGTGCGCCATCAGTTAACTGGCTGCGTTGGCGAGTAAAGTGCCGCCTAGGCAGGTTGTTGATGACAGGTTCGGATGTTTCAGCGTTTCTTGAGTCCGAATTATTTGGATCAAGGTTGTTTGAATCAAAGTTATTTGGCTCAGGTCGTATTGGTTTGGGGTGCATGGTTTCAGAGTGCATAATTTTAGAGTGCATAGGTATCTTATCCAATGAAGTATCAGATTGGTGATGACAAGCGTTTTTAGACATTCGTTTTTAGGCATCGCTCAAGGCTATTTGTGAATATTCAACACGCCTTAGTCATGCTATCATAACGCCACTTTATATCGTATTCTCCTTTATGTGCAGCAGCTGTTGCACTTTTTATCGTTCAGTTATCTAACAACAAACCAGTAAAGAGGGTAGTTATGTCGACACAGAATCAGGCAACTCGTACCGAAAAAGACACCATGGGCAACGTGGAAGTCCCAGCTGACGCTTATTGGGGTGCGCAAACTCAGCGTAGCCGCGAAAACTTCAAAATCGGTGGCGAGACTTTGCCGCGTCCAATGATTGAAGCGATGGCACTGGTCAAAAAAGCCGCTGCGATTACCAATGCAAGCCTAGAGCGTATTGAAGGCGACAAGCGTGATCTCATCGTACAAGCTGCTGACGAAATCATCAATGGTGGTCTGGTCGATCAGTTCCCATTGGTCGTATGGCAGACAGGTTCTGGCACCCAGTCAAACATGAACATGAACGAAGTATTGGCCAACCGTGCCAACGAAATCGCTGGTTCTGAACGTGGCAGCTACACGCCAATTCACCCAAATGACCATGTAAACCATGCACAGTCTACCAATGACAGCTTCCCAACAGCGATCCGTGTGGCTGCTGCTCGTCAGATCAACAGCTTATTGATCCCAGCAGTACAAGCCCTACGCGACACGCTAGCGGCAAAAGCCAAAGAATTCGATAGCATCGTAAAAATCGGTCGTACGCATTTACAAGACGCGACGCCTTTGACTTTAGGCCAAGAGTTTAGCGGCTATGTGAGCCAACTTGACCATTCATTGACTCGTATCGACAACGCGCTACAAGGTCTATATGAGTTGCCACTAGGCGGTACTGCGGTTGGTACTGGTCTAAACGCCCATCCTGACTATGCAGTAAAATCAGCTGAGCAACTAGCGACTTTGACTGGCTTGCCATTCGTTACGTCACCAAACAAATTCGAAGCACTAGCCGCTCGTGATGCAGAAGTATTTGCCTCAGGCGCACTAAAAACATTAGCGGGCAGCTTAAACAAAATCGCTAACGACGTACGTTGGTTGGCTTCAGGTCCTCGTTGTGGTCTAGGCGAGTTGACGATTCCTGAAAATGAGCCAGGCTCTTCTATCATGCCAGGTAAAGTAAACCCAACTCAGTCAGAAGCAATGACCATGGTTGTCGCTCAGGTCATGGGTAACGACACAACTATCAGCATGGCTGGCGCATCAGGTAACTTTGAGCTAAACGTGTATAAGCCAGTGATCGCCTTTAACTTGTTGCAGTCTATCAAACTACTTGGCGATGCTTGCAACAGCTTCAACGAAAACTGTGCAGTGGGTATCGAGCCAGTAAAAGACAAAATTGATGACTTCTTGCATAACTCATTGATGCTAGTGACGTCATTGAACCGTCATGTTGGTTATGAAAATGCAGCAAAAATCGCTAAGACTGCTTATAAAGAAAACAAAACCTTGAAGCAAGTGGCGGTTGAGCTAGAGCTACTAACTGAAGCGCAGTTTGATGAGTGGGTAATTCCTGCTGATATGGTACATCCTAAGTAAGCAGTAGACCAAATAATAAGCTGCTACGGCGTCAGACTCGCTTAATGTACGATAAGTATAATTTGCACTCGTCTTTCTGGTAGCAGCATCATATTTGTTCCACTGAGAATTTAGAATAAAAAAAGACCTTGTCACGTTATGTGGCAAGGTTTTTTTTGTTCAAGTTTTTGGCTCGGATCGTATTTTTATATTGTATCTATTAGCTCTTACATTTTATCTAAACTAACAGAATGATATCGCTATTAAAGTCAGAACTTGTAACATTTTTTGAATAAATATATGTTGGTCTAGGTTTTGAGCATTTTATAGAAGCCAAGTACGATACTTTATGCTAGTAAGCTATCTAGAATAGAAGAAGAAATAGGAAAGCTAGAGTTTTTCATTATATTTTAAACTTGAAATATATGGGGTTCCAAGATGACAGAACGAAATTTTGATTATTGTGCCTTACAGTTTTTGAATCATTGGCTAGACAAAGAAGAAATATATTGTGATTTATTATCTTCATCAAACTTAGAAGACCAAAGGCAAGCATTAGTTAAAGCTGGTGGGTATTTCCGTGTTGCTCGTAATGTACCTAAAAAATATGATCTAAATGGAAAACGATACCAAGCTATATTGGATATATTATCTACTATAGACAATATAAGTTTAGATAATGTAGTCGAAGTAGTTAATGAAGTTAAAACAAGTATTTCAAAAAACTATGGAAATAGACAGGTTTTGTCTCTAACGACAAAGTTTCTATGGCTGAAGTTTAAAGCGCCAGTTCGCATTTACGATACTCAGGCAAGAATTTCATTGGGAACACAGGAAAATAATTACTATGCTTTTCACGAAGCATTCTCTCTTTATTACAAAGATAAGGAAAGTGAGATTATAGAAGCATGTAACAAACTAGAAAATGTTATAACTTACTTAGTAAATCCAAATATGAGCCCTGAAGATATTGAAAACATAGTATCTGAACAATGGTTTCGAGAGCGTGTGTTAGACATGTACCTATGGAATAATGGTCGCAAGTGACACATTAACTTTACTTATTGATTTCTCTCTACTCTAAAAATATGTCTTTATGTATGAGCTAGAAAATCAGTATCTATTAAAAATAAATTTTTTATTCAGTAGTATAGGTATTGGGAGGTTTAAGCCGATTTAACAAGTAATAAAATTATCGACGAAGCAGCCAGTATTTTAATTTTTTAAAAATACAAAACTAAGGAACGTAATGGAGTTAAGTTGGATAGATGTAGTTGATACAGCTGTTAAAATTGGATTTGGTGCAGTTATTACGGCTATTTCAGGATATTTAGTTCTTATTAAATCACAATCGTATGAAAGTGATAAAGAGATTAAGGAGCGCTTCTACAAACTACAGGATGAGAAAAAAATTAAGTATGTAGAATTCTTAGCACAATCACAGGAACTAATTCAAAGTCATTTATACACTTCATCACTGCCAAACTCTGAAGAGTATAAATGCTATTTACGTATTTTCAATGAGGTGCAAATAGTATCAAGTAATGAGGTTCGTGCTATAGCTTACAAATTAATGTCTGCTATAAGTCATTTTATTTTCTTGAATAAAAATGCTCAAGAGATAGAGCTCGTTAGTGATATGGTTAGGTTGGCAAGAGAGAAAGTTGCCTTATTTCAGGAAGTAGTCCAAATAGAAGTAACACAGAGCCCCGGAAAATAACTATATTTTCATTGTAAACAAGAAAGGCATACGATCAACTCATATGCCTTGGTAATCTAGCTTGCAATATAAACCTAATTAGAACTTATAAAGCAAACCAAGAGTGGTTGCCGCTTCAGTACGTGAGTCGACCATTGGGCTATCGTACTGCTCATTTGGTACATAGCTCACGCTTTGATTGGCAAATCCTACCCAGCGCTCATTAAAGTCATAGTTGGCACTGATATTGATATACGGATTCAAGCTAGAGTTAGATTTATACGCATCAACGCCTGTCTCTGCTGACTCTTTTTCACTGACACCATAGTAGTATTCATTGTAGTCAGCATCATGATATTCAAAACCAATACTTGGATAAACCGTTAGCTTGCCTTTAGTGATTCTAGAAAGATAGGTCAGGCGAGCCGTGTTGCCGCCACTACGATCTAATACATCAGCACCTATCTGCGCACGGATGCCGCCAATAGCCGTACGACGCTGATAGCTTAGACCTGCTTCTGCTGAGGATTTACGCTCATCCAAGCCCTGTAGTGCGCCATTGGCATCATCAGGATCAAACTCAGAACCCGCAAGCTTGGCATAGGCAGACAACTGATTGACACCATCGTTGATCAGATATGCACCAGCTTGAGCACCGCGTACATAGACTTTATTGTTGTCATAAAATGCACCTGGTAGCACTCGCACTTCAGTACTGTCTTCTAGATCGTAGGCTGATTTGACCGCCATGACATTGACCCCAACGCTGAGCTCAGCATCTTTGTCAGTCGGCAAGTTGTCATTAAAAAGTGCGGCGTTAGACAGGCTAGCCACACTAAGTAGTGCAGTAGCGGTGAACGCGCTAAATATAGTACGTGTAGAGATATTAGGTAGCGCTGCAAGTTTTAACATAATTGGATCTCGTAAGTGAGTATAAATAACTGAGTGGTGCGATTAGGCAAAACGTGTTCAAAAGAGTAAGCAATAAAACGAATCAGTAATGTTGGTCAGTATGCTGTTTTTGGAGTCTATATAGCAATGATAGATAAGTATGAGCATTTACTCAATGGCTTTTAGTACTTGTAGTAATTGCTGGTGAATATCTTGCCACCACCAGACAAAACCAATGCCGATAAGTAACATCGCAAGCCATGGTAATAGTTGCCAGATAATGTAAGGTTTTTTAAGTGCTTCGGGTTCAATACTATTATGAACAGTGCCATTGTTTAACGGTGAATTGTTAGCAGTAACGCTTTCAGCACTATTGTTAGCATTTATATCAGACGCATTCGTTTCATTGTTAGCAACCGCAGTATCTTGCTCGGTAGAATTAGCATCAATATGAGGTGATTGATCGAGAGGAGTAGCATCATAATGGCTTTGGTTATCGTGTTGGTCATTATACTGGCCACTATAATGACTGTTATATAATGGGGTGTCGTGAGCGCTGTATGAATAGTTGGTTTGATAAGCGTTGAACGTGCGCTGCTGCTGAATCGCTGCGTTTTGTATAGCGACTGCCAGACGCTGACGGTAGCCAATCGCAAAAGCCAACGCAATTATTAGTCCTGTGATTGCGCCACCGATATGACCAGCATTATCAATACCTGGTACGGCAAACCCATAGACGAGGTTGATGCCCATAATAAATATTAGGCTTTTAAGATTGAGCACCATGCCATTGACCGATATTTTAAACAGTGCCGCGATTAATAATGCCGCGCCAATACCCATGATACCGCCTGACGCGCCAGCTGATAGTCCGGGCTGTCCCGTACCATCCAAGATACTTTGCCACGTGACATAGCTATTGAGCAAGTTACCGCCAATTGCTGCTAGTAAAAATAACGCCAAAAACTTGGCTGAGCCAAACATCGGCTCGGCAATCTGCCCAAAGAAATACATGGCAAAGCCATTAAACAATAAATGCATCAAACCAATGTGCAAAAACGCACTGCTGACCAAGCGCCAAGGATCATCACCCATGGTAAAAGGTAAGGCATTGGCACCCCATTTGAGCAGCGCTTCAGTGGAAGGGTTATTGGCATCGACACCTGTCAATATCTGCATAATAAATAGCCCAATAAAGCTGGCTAGTAGCAGGGTAGTGACGGGCGCTGTTTTTAATAGTTGTTGAATGGTCATAAAAGCGAGATATCATTAAAATGTTGTATATATAGTATAGAGGGTATGGTCAGATAATGTTATGTATCCGCAAGTCATCATGGTACAAGTTTTCATAATCTTGATGGCTGATAGCTTTTAAAACTAGCAAGCTCTTAGAAATGGAAAGTGCTTAAAAACGGATAGCTCTTAAAAATTGATAGTTCTTAAAAATGAATAGCTCTAAAAATGACTAACTTTAAGATTCTCATAAGTACCTTTTACCAAGATATCATCCGTAACTTTATTGATATCGGTATGACCGCAGAATGCCATTGAGATATCACACTCTTTATAGATAATTTCGAGCGCGCGGCGTACGCCATCTTCACCATAAGCGCCCAATCCATAGAGAAAAGCGCGACCAATCATCGTGCCTTTTGCACCTAGCGCAATCGCTTTTAGCACATCTTGACCAGAGCGAATGCCACTGTCTAACCATACCTCGATATCGCTATCCTCAGCATGGACAGCTTGTACGATGTCAGACAGCGCAGAAATAGAAGACAGTGCGCCATCTAATTGACGGCCTCCATGGTTAGAGACGACCAGTGCATCGGCACCGCTACGGGCCGCCATGATGGCATCTTCGGGTTCCATGATGCCTTTGATGATGAGCTTGCCGCCCCACATATCTTTGATACGCGCCACATCCTCCCAGCTCAAACGTGGATCGAACTGCTCTTCTGTCCATGAGCTCAATGAGGACAAGTCTTCAACGCCTTTGGCATGACCGACGATATTGCCAAAGCTACGACGTTTGGTACCTAGCATGTTCATACACCACTGCGGCTTGGTCATTAGGTTTATGATGTTGGTAAGTGTCGGTTTAGGCGGAGCAGACAAGCCGTTTTTGATGTCTTTATGACGCTGACCCATGACCTGCAAGTCGGCAGTTAATATTAGGGCTGAACAGTTGGCATCTTTGGCTCGTTGAATCAAATTTGCCATATAGTCTTGATCGCGCATGACATATAACTGAAACCAAAACGGTTTGCTGGTATGAGTAGCGATGTCTTCGATAGAGCAGATGCTCATGGTCGAGAGCGAGAAGGGCACGCCAAACTTTTCAGCGGCACGCGCGGCGTGAATTTCGCCATCTGCCCACATCATGCCGGTGAACCCAGTCGGAGCGATGGCAACAGGCATATTGACGGACTCGCCAATCATTTGTGTCGCTAGACTGCGATTGTCCATATCGACCAATACCCGCTGGCGCAATTTGATACGGTCAAAGTCAGTTTCATTACTGCGATACGTGGTCTCAGTCCATGAGCCTGAATCGACATAGTCATAAAACATGCGCGGTACTTTGCGCTCAGCGACACGGCGCAGGTCTTCAATCTCTGTTACTTTCTTTAAGACAGGTTTTAAATCTTTCATGATTTCTCACCACTTTATCATCGTAATAGGGCGTCTTTGTTATAGGTCTAATGCTATTAAGCGAACAGCTGCTGCAAATCCATCACCGAAAACGGATAGTTTAATCGTTTGGATGGCGTCAAAATCACAGGAATAGCTGTGGCAAATTCCATCATCAGCGCCTCATCAAAGTCTGCAATATCGACATGTTGGTAACTAATTGGTTGTACCGCCTGAAACTGAGTGATTATTTGCTCAGCGATATCACATAAATGGCAGCCTGAGGTGCCGAGTAGCCACCATTGATTGTTATTTTCAGCGGTGTTGAGGCTTGGATTTGCTCCAATAACACGCGCTCGTAATACTTCTATATTATCATCGTACATGGGTAGTCTCTTATCTTCATACTGATTGCAAAGCGCTGATGCTCAGCACGCGCTTATTTAAAGCATAAAATACTTTAACGGTCATTACATCATAAAGAAGTGGGGTAAATAATGACAGCGATTGTGAGATTAGGTAAGATGACCTGCTATTGATCGTTATTAATGGCTGATGCTCAACGGTCGATGATCGGCTATACATAGCCCATTTATAATCATTGATTCTTAGTTGATGTCTCATAGTCATTGATAGAGTATCAACCTTATCTTATTACTTTTTTAACCACTCGGATATCGCGCATGGCAAGTTTTGGCACATTTATCAAACGTTTGTTATTGGCAATTATGCTATTGGTTGTCGCATTCCATATATTGGTCGTTGGGCTACTATTAATTTGGAAAACACAGCCAATTAACAACAGTATGTTTATGTTGACGCATCGCCTAACGGGCGGCACGGTCACTCAGACATGGGCTGAATATGATGCGATTGCCAAATCTGCCAAGCAAGCGGCGATTGTGAGTGAAGACTCGACGTTTAGTCAGCACAGTGGTTTTGATTTTAAAGGTATCAAAGCCGCGCAAAAGAAAAATGAAGAGACAGGCAAAATGTCTGCTGGTGGCTCAACGATTACTCAGCAATTGGCAAAGAACTTGTTCCTAACCTCGCATCGCTCTTATGTGCGTAAAGCGGAAGAGGCTGTCATCACTGTGATGATTGAGACGCTATGGGACAAGCAGCGCATCATGACCGCTTACCTAAATGTGGCGGAGTTTGGGAATGGTATCTATGGTATCGATGCAGCAGCGCATCATTATTTCGATAAGTCTGCGGCCAATCTAAACCGAGATGAGTCAGCGCTTCTGATTGCAATGCTTACCAATCCAAAGTACTACGAAGACAATCAAGGCGATAAGCGTTTGCGTAACAAGCAACGTATTATCAAAAAACGCATGAAAAATGCTGTATTACCGCAAGCAGCTTCGTAAATATAAAGCATGAGGGTTGGGCTAGGGCGTGTCCTCATTTTAAAAATGGTGATAAAAATGATATAAATTGCCGTCAAACAAGGAAAATAGTGCAGATAATATCGAGATATTGACCAACTATTTGACGATGTTTGGCAAAATTTAGCTGTTTTTAACCCATTTAGAGGACACTCGTTTGAATTGAGGACACGCCCTAGATTATAGGATTGAATGTTGTAGGCTCGGCTATTTCGAATAAAACTAGGACAGACCCTAGAAAAGACAGAACGATAAAAGATGATGGCGTATCGATAACGCAAAAGGAGTAGTGACGTGGTAGAGATGACTAGTAATCAGGGCAGCGGTGATGTTAACGATATGATTGACGTTAATAATGTTGAAGACGGTGCTAATGACAATATTAATAAAGAGATTAGTATAGATAGTATCCAAAATAACTTGGCAGAAATCGGATGGCAACGTTCAGAAGATGGTAGCTATTCACCGAGCAGTTATATCAATCGTGATTTGTCTTTATTACAGTTTCATCTGCGAGTATTAGCGCAGGCATCTAGTTCACGTCACCCACTGCTTGAACGCTTATTTTTCTTGATTATTTTTTCATCCAATCTTGATGAATTTTTTGAGATTCGGGTCGCTGGTATCATGCAAAAGCTCAATATCGGTGATGTATCGACCAGTGCTCATGGCATGCGCCCTAGCGAAGTGCTTAACGAGATATCTATTATCACTCATGCCGCAATCAGTGAGCAGTATCGTATTCTCAATGAGGATATCCTGCCAGCACTTGCGCTCGAAGATATTCGCTACCTAAAGCGTGATGAGCTAAACGCTGAGCAGTCTGCATGGATGAAGCGCTATTTTACGGAGCAAGTCGTACCTGTATTGACGCCGATTAGTATTGATCCTGCGCATCCGTTCCCGCGTCTTGTAAATAAAAGCTTAAACTTTATCGCCACATTGGAAGGCAAAGACGCCTTTGGACGCGATATCAACTTAGCGATTGTACCTGCGCCGCGCAGTCTACCGCGTGTGATTCGTCTGCCAGATGAGCTAACTGGTGGTAAAGAGCATCATGTGATGCTATCCGCTATTATCCATGAACATATCGGTGAGCTATTCCCTGGGATGAGTGTGACTGGCTGTCATCAATTTAGGCTGACACGTAATGCTGATTTAGATTTGGCCGATGATGTCGAAGATATTGCCAAAGCATTAGAAGGCGAGCTTGAAAACCGCCGCTTTGGTGATAAAGTACGTCTTGAAGTAACAACCGATTGCCCAACGCATATCAGTGAGTATCTGCTCAATGAGTTTGAGTTGCATGACAATCAGCTATACCGTGTCAATGGCCCAGTCAACCTAACGCGTTTGCTGTTTGACTTTAATATTCCTGCACTACGCTACCAGCCATTTACTCATGTCGTGCCAAAGGCATTTCGCCGAGAAATGGATAAGTCCGATAAATCGACCAGTATGTTCGCTGCTATGCGTAAAAGTGATGTGTTGGTTCATCATCCTTTTCATGCGTTCTCACCGATTATTAATTTACTTTGGCAAGCGGCCAGCGATCCTAAAGTATTGGCGATTAAACAAACGCTATATCGTTCAGGTACCAATTCAGAAATCGTCAAAGCACTTGCCGCCGCCGCTCGTAATGGCAAAGAAGTCACGGCCGTCATTGAGTTACGTGCGCGTTTTGATGAAGCGTCTAATATCGCAGTTGCCAACTATCTACAAGAAGCAGGCGCGGTCGTGGTCTACGGTATCGTCGGTTATAAAACTCATGCCAAGCTCATGCTAATCGTACGCCGCGAGGAAGACCGAATCCGTCGTTATGTTCATCTAGGCACTGGTAACTACCATGCGGCCAATGCTAAGGTTTATACGGATTATGGTCTGTTTAGTGCAGATCCTGATATCTCAGAAGACGTTCACAAAATATTCCAAGAGCTAACCGGCATGGGTAAGCCTGCCAACCTCAAAAAACTACTACATGCACCCTTTACTTTGCATGAAAAACTGATGAGCTTTATCGATGATGAAATCGCTCATGCCAAAGCGGGCAAACGTTCTCATATCATTATCAAAGCCAATGCGCTCACTGAGCGCCGTCTCATTGATAAGTTATACGATGCTTCGCAAGCAGGCGTTAAGGTTGAGCTGATTCTACGGTCTATGTGTTGTCTACGTCCACAAGTAAAAGGACTCTCCGAAAATATTACGGTACGCTCTGTTATCGGTCGGTTTTTAGAGCATACGCGCGTTTATTATTTCTATAATAATAGCGATGAGCGCTTGTACTGCGGTAGTGCAGATTGGATGGATCGTAACCTGTTCCATCGCGTAGAAGTGGCATTCCCGATTGAGAATAAAAAGCTATTTAAGCAGATTTATCAAGATGGCTTAATTAACTACTTACAGGATAATACGCAAGCATGGACACTTGATGGCACTGGCGTGTGGCAGCAGCTACAGCCAGCAGCAGGTGAGGAGCCACACGTCGCACAAGAGCATTTATTAAAAACGATTAATCGTGTCGGAGAGTCTAGCTAATTTGCAAAAGTACCTTTAGGCGATAATCAGCTATTCAATTATCTATCTGACCAAGCACTGGTAAATACTGGTGCTTGGTTTTTTTGTGCTCACCAATTGCAAAAGTTACAAACTGACTTGCAACCTCACAATTATTCACATATTGATACGGCAGTACACTGGTGCATTACCTAAGGTCATACCTATAATTAATATCAATTCTGACGCTACTTGATAAGTATTGGCTACTTACTTGAGCGTTGGTACAAGTTCAAAACAATTTAATAAAATCATAATAATAGGAAATAAACCATGAGTACTACTAACGATGACAATTCAGATATCAAGCAAGCTGCAGAACAGGTAAATGGTCAGGAAGTTGAGAAGAACTTAGCAGAGAATAAAACAGTAGACGCTCCTGAACCGTTAAATGAAGAAGAGCAAACACCTTTTATTGATGATGATTTACGTACCGATAAGTAGGGTCTGTTGAACATTAGAATATCGACCTAATAGGCAATAATAACCAATAATAAAGCGAGGGACGCGCCATGACTATGCAAGAACCAGTAGCAACAGACACAGAAGAAAAGGTAATTGTGGATGACCCTGCTGCTAACGAATTAGAAAATCCTAAAGATAGCTATGCAGGGCGCAAGCACAAGCCTGAAATAGATGGCCCTGAGCAAGACTCGCAAGAGACTGACGAAGTTTATGCTGATCCACGTAAAGAAGAAGACCTTCCAGCAGGTGGCAAGAACGCAGCAGAACTAAGTGCCTATGACTTGAGCCAAAAAGGTAATGAGTAAAGGAATATAGGTAACAGCGGGCTAACCAAATCGATAAAATTATAAATATAAAAAGAGGACATGATAATGCAAACCAAAGACTCAGCAATAGACAAGACAAAAGTACTAGGATCTGACGATCATAGGGCAATTGAAAAAAACACCACTGAGAACAAAGGAACTGATACTTTTGATGAATCTGTGGTTGACTCAGAACACGTAAATGATAATGACAATCCAGCGCGCCAACCAGATCGCCGTGATCAAGAAGGTAGTACCGCATTTGATGATAATATCAATGAAGATACTGTCGGTAGTGCAGCACCAAAGAGTGAGGGTATTAATGATTTAAATCGTTATGCCAATATTGATAACGCACAAACTCGTATCTTAAATCCTGATGAGAAAGATTAAACAGGTATAAGTCTCGAAAGGTATATAGCGTTCCTTGGGTTAGACGAGTAATTATCATAGTAGGGAGTACCAATGAATAACTCACATAATGAAAGCGTTGATAGTGATCATAACTTAAAAGATGCAGATGACAATAATGGTATTGTCCCTGATGATGCATTACAAAAGGCAAATCCAGCTGCAGCAGAAAAGGCTACGGAAGACCATGATCCGCATAATGTCGCTAAGAGCAACAAACAGTATGATAGTCCACTGATGGAAGATAAAAAGTAAGGATTAACTATATCGGTATCTATTAGTATTTGTACATAAATAGGCATTTGTACATAGATAAAAAGGCACTGTGTTTGGTAAGAGTATATAACTCGTATCAAACACAGTGCCTTTTTTGCTTACTATATTTTTACTTTCTACATTATATAGGTAGATATGTTTAGGTAAGGCGTAGGTTTTAAGCAGGCGTGCCACTATGAAAACGTAGCTCAGCATCTGGGCTACTTATTAATTCAGCCTCCACTCCCTTAAAGAAAGCGACTCGCTCATCGATATTCTCATCCGACAATGATTGAGCAAGCGCGAGATAATCCTCGAAATGACGACTCTCTGACTTGAGTAGATAACGATAATACTTCGCTAAGCGTTCATCATTGATGACCTCGGCCAACGCTGCAAAACGCTCACAAGAGCGCGCCTCAATAAATGCCCCAATTATCAATACATCGACCATCGCTGCTGGCTCGTAAGTGCGTTTGTGCTTCAACATACCTTTGGCGTAGCGTCCAGCACTCAGATATTTCCACTCTTGACCGCGCTCATTCATGATACCCAGTACTTGCTCGTAGTGCAGCATTTCTTCTCGTATCAGCTGTGCGAGTTTACGCTGCAAGTCATACGAGAACTCATAACGAAATATCAAATTCATCGCAGTACCAGCGGCCTTTTTCTCGCAGTTGGCATGGTCTTGAATGATCATAGGTAGGTTTTCAATCGCAGCATTTACCCAAGCTTGCGTGGTTCGCGCCCCTAAGAAGTTGTAAACAGGAGATAAGTCTACCTTTATAGGAGTGCGCAGATGCGTAATATCGACACCGTCTTCTTCAGGCAGCTCTTCTTCGATTAGATCTGTTTCGGCACTATTATTTACAGTTTGAGAAACATTTTCTTCGACAGATTTTTTCTCGATACTATCGTTATCTATAGTATTTGCTGTTGATTGTAATGTTGCGAGGTCTTGTTGATTGATAGTCATAGTCTAAGGAAGCTTTATTTATGAATAGTAATAGCAGTAATTATATCGTTAGTCTGACCTAGATACGATGCTAAATAACTGACAGTCATCAATAAGTGTTTATTAATAGATAACGGTTAAGCATAATTAAAGGTATTAATGATTACTTACTGTTTATATTGGTTTTGCTGCATCTATCTCCCAGATGATGATTATAGCTCCTAGAGTAAGCCACTCATACATTATCATTATCAAACAGCCTAAGTATTTACTTAGTGAATGGTGTTTCCTTGTTAATTTCATTATTTGATAGTAGGATGAGATTTTGCTATTTAAGCATTTCGTCTTACTTTTATGATTCACTCTTAGTAAAGAGTAAGTCTAATATTAATAGGTCACCTTTTATTAGAACATCAAATTTGTAAATATATCCTCGTAGAAAAATTAGAGAATTAAAGATTCCATAACGAATGAGATATGAACGTTTAGACCTCACAAGATTAAAAAATCTTAAACAGTTACTGTCACAACTCAGTATTAGTACCCCTCACGAACAGATAAGGATAACAATATGAGCCAGTCTTCTAACACCAATCGTATTCAAAAAGGCAGTCTTGCCATCGATCAGCAGTTATATGACTTTATTGAAAACGAAGTACTACCGAAAGTCGGTGTGGATTCAGACGATTATTGGTCAGGTTTCGAAAAGGTTATTAAAGAATTTACCCCGCGCAATAAAGCGTTGCTTGCGACTCGTGACAAGATTCAAGCGCAAATTGACCAATGGCATCTAGATAATCCTGCAAAAGATGGCGAAATAGACTATCCAGCTTATAAGACATTCCTACAAGAAATTGGTTATCTGCTACCTGAAGGCGGAGCGTTTACGGTTGATACCAAAAACGTCGATGACGAAATCGCACACATCGCAGGGCCGCAGCTGGTCGTACCAGTTCGTAACGCTCGTTATGCGCTTAATGCGACCAACGCACGATGGGGTAGTTTATACGATGCTTTGTATGGCACCGATGTTATCAGCAGTGATAATGGCCAAGAAGCGGGTGGTAGCTATAATCCTACTCGCGGCGCTGCTGTTGTCGCTTACGCTAAAGCGTTCTTAGATGAGCACTTCACACTAGTATCAGGCTCTTACAATGATGTGACTGGCTTTAAAGTAGTCGATGGCAAGCTAGAAGTCGTACAAGGTAATAGCAGTACTGAGCTAAAAGATACGGCTAAGTTTGTCGGTTTTGTCGGTGACGCTGAAGCTCCTACAGGTGTACTGTTAAAGAACAACGGATTGCATGCTGAGATTCAAATCGATAGCAACCATCCAGTGGGTAAAGACGATCCAGCAAACATCAAGGACGTACTGCTTGAGTCGGCTATGACAGCCATTCAGGATTGTGAAGACTCAGTCGCTGCTGTAGATGCAGAAGAAAAAGTTGAAGTTTATCGTAATTGGCTTGGCTTAATGAATAGCGACCTACAAGAAACCTTTGAAAAAGGTGGCAAGACGCGTACCCGTAAGCAAAACCCAGATCGTGAATATAACACGCCAGATGGTGGCAAGCTGATCTTACCAGGTCGTTCGTTATTATTAATTCGTAACGTCGGTCACTTAATGCAGAATCCTGCAATCTTAGTCGATCTAGGTGATGGTCAAGAGCAAATATTTGAAGGCTTGATGGATGGCCTAATCACGCCACTATTATCACTTAATGATATTAAAGGCAAAAACGAGCTATCAAACTCACGTCAAGGCTCAATGTATATCGTGAAGCCAAAAATGCATGGCCCTGAAGAAGTTAAAATGGCCAATGACTTATTTAATGCGTCAGAAGATCTGTTAGGTCTAGAACGCAATACGCTCAAAATCGGTATCATGGATGAAGAGCGCCGTATGACGGTCAACTTAAAAGAAGCAATCCGCCAAGCCAAAGAGCGCGTTATCTTTATTAACACAGGTTTCTTAGACCGTACTGGTGATGAGATGCATACCAGCATGAATGCAGGTCCATTTGTACCAAAAGGTGAGATGAAGTCGCAAGCATGGCAGCCTGCTTACGAGCAGTGGAACGTCGATATCGGTCTAGAGACAGGCCTACAATGTCGCGCGCAAATCGGTAAGGGCATGTGGGCTAAGCCTGATGAAATGAAAGAGATGATGGATACTAAGGCTGCTCATCCTAAGTCTGGTGCTAGCACTGCGTGGGTACCATCACCAACGGGCGCTACCTTGCATAGCATACACTATCATCAAGTGAGCGTAGCTGATGTACAAGACACGCTAAAATCACGCGAGCGTGCTAGCTTGGATGACATCTTGACCATTCCATTAGCGAAAAATACCGACTGGACTGACGAAGAAAAGCAGCAGGAGCTTGAAAACAATGCTCAAGGTATCTTGGGTTATGTCGTACGCTGGGTAAATCAAGGCGTTGGTTGTTCCAAGGTACCTGATATCAACGATGTAGGTCTCATGGAAGATCGTGCTACTTTACGCATCTCAAGCCAACATATTGCTAACTGGTTGCATCATGGCGTGGTTAGTGAGCAGCAAGTGATGGATACGATGAAACGCATGGCCAAGGTCGTTGATGAGCAAAATGCAGGTGATAATGACTATCAATCAATGGCAGATAATTTTGATAGTTCTTACGCATTTAAAGCCGCCTGTGATTTAGTCTTCAAAGGACGCGCACAGCCTAGTGGTTATACTGAGCCATTATTGCATCAAGCACGTTTGGATCTTAAAGCAAAAGCTTAGAACAATAGACTAAATATGACAGGTATTTGAGCATACTTGATGGGCAAGTATGCCAGTCATTCTTGCTCATTTGTAACTAATAAATGTGTCAAAGATAAGTCATAAACTATTTTATGAGCGCTATTTGTTTATTGATAAATAGCGCTTTTTTTTGGCATATTACTTAGTATCTATTACATGCGTTTAAGACTATTAGTAACGGTATTAACCAATATTATTCGTATCTAATTGAGTAAATAGAAGTTTTTTCACAATCGTTCAAATATAAGAAACCATCTGTTATTCGATAACGCGTGTATCGAAAAAGCAAAAAAATATGTTGCAAATTATGTCAAAGTTGTTATGCTTGTATTCGAAGTATGAGTTTGGTAACGGATGTTACGCACGGAGCAATAAAGACCAAACGTTACATGGCAGTTGCGTTGTTTAATCCCAGTCATGTGTGTCATGGTTTTTTACCTTACTGTAATAGAAATTCGCCACACTTGTTTCT
Organism: Psychrobacter nivimaris; assembly: GCF_043419765.1. Taxonomy (NCBI): domain Bacteria; kingdom Pseudomonadati; phylum Pseudomonadota; class Gammaproteobacteria; order Moraxellales; family Moraxellaceae; genus Psychrobacter; species Psychrobacter nivimaris. Next base: position 375,022 of record NZ_JBHOFX010000004.1, read on the forward strand.
GACTAATCTCGGTAGCCAGTTACACATTATATCTTTGAGGATTTGTGACGATACCATTATGGGCGCCAGCTAATAATAGCTTGCTCATTACTACAATTGTAAAGTGGAGATACCCCATGAAAAAACTACTTTTAGCTACAGCAATCGCAGCCCTATCTGTATCTGCAGCCAATGCAGCACCTACCGTTTATGGTAAAGCTTTCGTTACTGCTGACTATGTAAATGCTGAGCGTGATGGCGACAATGATCTATATGACGTAGATAGCGATTCAGTACAAATCAACTCAAACATTTCACGCCTTGGTTTCAAAGGTTCTGAAGCGATGACTGCTAACACTGATGTTATTTATCAGTTAGAGTATGGCATTGCTATCGATGGTACTGATGACAACATCGGCTTCAAAAGCCGTGATACTTATCTTGGTCTAAACAACAAAGACTTTGGTCAGTTCCGTTTTGGTCGTAACTACTCAGTAACTGACTACATCAACAACGTGACTGTTACTGAAGGCTACTGGGATAACCTAGGTGTTAGTAACCTTGATATGGAAGGCGATGTACTTGATGCTGTAACTATGGCTGATGGCGGTCGTGTAAACAACTCTGTCGTATGGATTGCACCTAAATATAACGGTTTGCCTTTAGAGCTTGCTCTTCAATACGGTGCTGACGAATCATTTGTTTCTGACAGTGATGACCGTGACAGTGGCTATGGTGCTTCTTTAATGTTTGACCAAGGTACTGGCTTCACTGCTGGTGTTGCTTACGAAAAAGACATGAGCCAAACTGGTGACCTTTTACGTGGTAGTGCTACTGTTGATCTAGGTAAATACATGGCTGCACCAGTTATGCTAGGTGCTATGTATCAAGTAGCTGATTTCGATGACGGTGCTAAAGACGAAAAAGGTCTAATCGTAAGCGCTGAAATGGGTCTAAACAACTTTGCTCGTCCAGCCTCTGTATATGTACAGTATAACGGTACTGAAAACTTAGCTGGTGTTAACAACCGTGATTCAGATCAAGTGGTTGTAGGTGGCAAATATAACTTCAAAGACAACATGATTGCTCATGCTTATATTGGTAACAACTCTGCTGAAGATAAAGATACTAATACTGATCTTGATGTATTCGCATTGGGTGGCGGTCTAGAATACTTATTCTAATATCACACTTAAGTAGAATATATAAAAAACTCATCCTTCGGGGTGAGTTTTTTTATGCGATAAAGAATGATAACGGCTATGTAAACTTTGGTTTTTTCATCTTACTGTAATATTTGCTTGGTAAAGTTATGTCTAAGCAGTTCTTATGGCTCGCTATATATATGGTTCCGAAGGTGTAAGACCTTGCCATTATATATCTAACGATCTTAGATCATTTATCACTCAAATCGTAAAGTGGAGATATCCTTTGAAAAAATTACTTTTAGCTTCAGCAATTGCAATGCTATCAGTTTCTACTGTTCAAGCAGCCCCAACTGTCTACGGTAAGGCATTTGTGACTGCTAACTATGTAAATGCTGAGCTTGATCGCCAGTCGATGGATTTGCCAAACGATGCTATCAATGTTAATGAAGACAATAGCTCGGTACAAGTTAGCTCACACTCTTCACGTTTAGGATTCAAAGGATCTGAGGCAATAACTGCTAATACAGACGTCATCTATCAGTTAGAGTACGGTATCAAGATCGATGACAGTGGCAGTGACAATATTGGCTTTAAAAGCCGAGACACTTATCTGGGTCTAAAGAATAAAAACTTTGGCCAATTCCGATTTGGACGTAACTACTCAGTCTCTGATTATGTTAACAATGTGACTGTAAATGAAGGGTATTGGGATAACATTGGTTCGAGCTCTTTAGGTAGTAGCAATACACTAACTGAAGCACTTACCTTGACTGATGGTGAGCGTATCAATAACTCAATCGTGTGGATTGCGCCTAAATATAACGATTTACCAGTAGAGCTTGCACTACAGTACGGCGCTGATGAGTCTTTTGTTTCTGATAGTAGTGATCGCGATAGTGGCTTCGGTGCTTCGTTGATGTTCGATCCGGGCACTGGTTTTACCGTAGGTGTTGGGTATGACAAAGATATGAGTGTCACAGGTGAGATTCTACGCGGTAGTGCTAGTGTCGACCTAGGTAAATACGTGGCTTATCCAGTAAAGCTAGGCGCGCTATACCAACAAGTAGATTTTGATGACTCAAACGATGAAGAGAAAGGTTTAGTCGTCAGTGCTGAAATGGGTCTAACCAACTTCTCACGTCCAGCTTCTGTTTATCTACAGTATGATAAGACTGAGAACTTAGCAGGTCTAGGTGGCAATGATTCTGACCAAATCGTATTGGGCGGTAAGTATAAATTCAAAGACAATATGATTGCACATGCTTATATCGGTAAAAACTCTGCAGATTTAGAAAATGGTCTCCTAGTAGTCAGAGACTACGACAACAATACTTCTGAAGAAGTTGTTGCACGCGGTGAGGCGGATGTATTCGCTATCGGTGGCGGTTTAGAATACAAATTCTAAATTAGATTTTTGTATAAGTTATTCATAAAGACTCATCCTTCGGGATGAGTTTTTTGTTGCGTAGCGTTTTAATAATAGAAAAATGTTTGCTACCAACACGAAAATATAAGAGTTTCAGACAGTTTGCATTTTTGCCCTATATTTTATGGCGTATTTTTAGTAAAATCCTTCTTTACCAATTACCGACAGAGTACTATGACCAAGTTTATATTCGTGACCGGTGGGGTAGTGTCCTCACTAGGAAAAGGTATCACCGCAGCTTCTCTTGCAGCGGTCTTAGAAGCACGTGGCGTGACTGTCACGATGACCAAAATGGATCCGTATATTAACGTCGATCCAGGTACAATGAGCCCGTTTCAGCATGGTGAAGTATTCGTCACTGAAGATGGCGCAGAGACCGATTTAGATTTGGGTTATTACGAGCGCTTTTTGCGTCACTCAAAAATGAGTAAAAGTAATAACTTCACCAGTGGCCGTATTTATCAGAATGTGTTGAATAAAGAACGCCGTGGTGAGTATCTAGGCGGTACTGTACAGGTTATTCCGCATATTACTGATGAAATCAAAAACAAAATCCTTGCCAGTGGCGAAGGGTATGACATCGCTATTATCGAAATTGGCGGTACCGTTGGTGATATCGAATCACTTCCGTTTATGGAAGCTGTACGTCAGATGCAAGTAGAGCTTGGCCGTAATAGAGCCATGCTAATGCATCTTACTTTAGTACCGTATATTGCTAGCGCTGGTGAGACCAAAACCAAGCCAACACAGCATTCAGTAAAAGAGCTGCGCTCTATTGGCCTACAGCCTGATATCCTAATTTGCCGCTCTGACCATCATATCTCACAAGACAACCGTCGTAAGATTGCGCTATTTACCAACGTTGAAGAGCGTGCGGTAATCATGTGTGAAGATGCACAAAGTATCTATCAGATACCGCGTACATTACACGAGCAAGATCTTGATGATCTAATATGTGAGCGTTTCGGTCTTGATGTGCCTGAAGCTGATTTGAGCGATTGGGACAAAGTGGTTGAAGCTCAGTTGAATCCAGAAGGAACAGTGACTGTTGCGATGGTTGGCAAATATGTTGAGCTACCAGATGCTTATAAGTCTATTAACGAAGCATTGCTTCACGCAGGTATCACGCATAAAGTAGACGTGAAGATTGACTACATCGATGCTGAACGTCTAGAAGATGACGATACTTTACTTGCGCAGCTAAACGATGCTGATGCTATCTTAGTACCAGGCGGTTTCGGTGAGCGCGGTACGATGGGTAAGATAAAAGCCATCACTTATGCTCGTGAAAACAACGTTCCGTATCTAGGCATTTGTCTTGGTATGCAGTTGGCAGTAATTGAGTATGCACGTAACGTACTTAATATTGACGCCAACTCTTCTGAGTTTGATCGTAAGACAGCTGAGCCTATCATTGGTCTGATCACTGAGTGGTTAGATGAGCGCGGCGAGCTACAGATTCGTAGTGATGATTCAGACCTTGGTGGCACGATGCGTCTAGGCGCACAGCAAGCAGAGCTAGTTTCTGGTAGTAAGCTAAGCCAAATTTACGGTGCGAGCAATATCACTGAGCGTCATCGCCATCGCTATGAGATGAATAGCCGTTATATCGAGCCGTTAGAGCAAGCAGGTATGACCATCTCTGGTTATTCTGCCAAGCAGCATTTGGTAGAGTCGGTTGAGATTTCTGAGCATCCATGGTTTGTTGCTGTACAGTTCCATCCCGAGTTCACTAGCTCACCGCGCGGTGGTCATCCACTGTTTAACAGCTTTGTAAAAGCGGCTAAGAACCACAACGAAGCAAAATAGCTCTCAAAATGTAATCTATATTGAAAGCATTTATTATAAAAAAGACTGATCTCCGGATTGGTCTTTTTTTTGTTTAATTCAGGCTGTTTGTTGTTATTAATCAGCAATCATCTTTACTAATGACGTCTAATTACGCTTGCATACTTTTTTTAATCAGCCTATCGGTTACAATATGGGATAGAGATATTAATAACAAAATAAGAGGTAATGGCTTCATGGAAAACTTATTGACCGCACAATCACATATCACGCTCAATACTCCTAACAACGATACGATTAAAATTGGTAACGACCAGTCTTTTGTATTGTTCGGTGGTATGAATGTTTTAGAGTCTAAAGAATTGGCATTTGAGATTGCTGAGCAGTATGTTGATATTTGCAAGCGCTTGGGTATCGGCTATGTTTTTAAAGCGAGCTTTGATAAAGCCAACCGCTCAAGTTTGCATTCGTATCGTGGGCCCGGTTTAGAGCAGGGTATCGATTGGCTAGGTCAGATCAAAGAAAAATTCCAAGTACCGATTATCACTGATGTGCATGAACCACATCAAGCAGCACCAGTCGCTGAAGTGGCCGATATTATTCAGCTACCTGCATTTTTGTCACGTCAGACAGATCTAGTGCATGCGATGGCAAAAACAGATGCCATTATTAATATCAAAAAGGCGCAGTTTTTGGCCCCTCACGAGATGCGTCATATCGTTAATAAGTGCCTAGAAGGTGGTAATGATAAATTGATACTTTGTGAGCGTGGTAGTGCCTTTGGCTATAATAATTTAGTCGTGGATATGCTTGGTTTTGATACTATGAAGCAGATGGATATACCGGTATTCTTTGACGTGACGCATAGCTTACAACAGCCAGGTGCACGTAGTGATAGTGCTGGTGGACGCCGTGAGCAGATTACAACGCTTGCCCGTGCAGGTATGGCTACAGGGTTGGCAGGGTTATTTTTAGAAGCGCATCCAAACCCAGAAACTGCAAAGTGTGATGGTCCATGTGCGCTGCGTATGAGTCAACTAGAGCCTTTCTTACGTCAGCTTAAGAAAATTGATGATTTGGTCAAAGGTTTTGAAGTATTGGATACTCATTAATACGGTACGTTATAAGAGGGCTATACAATGGCAATTCAGATGGCGCAAGTAAGCATCGAAAATATCGATGATGTAGAAGGCTTAGATAGCGTAATGACTGTGCTTAAGAATATCTCAGGCGTGACGGCTATCAATTTGGATCCTAAGCATAATGTCGCAACGGTAAGCTATGATGATACAGATACTAGTATCCATGCCTTAACAGCAGCGATTAGTATGGTGGACTATGTGACTCAGCCATTTCCGATCGATTCACCGCAGAACCCGCACCATAACGATTTATAATTACAAATAGCTATTGCTATAAATTTGTCGATGCGCTCTTTTACGTTTTTATTAATAAGTTGCTGCCTCGTTAATAGCATCTCGTTAATAAAGCAACAACCAAACGGTCTTGTTGTCGAGGATAATAGGGCTTATGCTTATTTAATGTAGCTTTGATAGTTGGCCTTACTTTGATAACTTAAAAAATATCAAAGTAAGCATTAACAGAATCACTATTAGAGTTGCTTGTTACTAATAAAAATAAGGAGCCTAATATGGCAGATCAAACACGTATTATTAAAATTGACGGTATGACTTGTGGCGGATGCGTAGCAAGCGTACATACAGCAACAGCTGATATTGATGGATTAGAAACTATTACCGTTGACCTAGCTGATAACCTAGCGACGATAACCTTTGATGATAGCAAAACCAGTGCAGAGGCTATTGCTTCAGTTATTGACGATGCTGGATTTGAGGCGACAGTTGCTAACTCATAAATCTCATCTTCTCTGTAAAGAACCAGCTAACATGTTATTACAAGCATGATAGCTGGTTTTTTAATGATTAACGATTATGAGTATTTAGCATTGCTACATTGCTACATTGCTACATTGCTACTTTGTCTAAGATACTCATACTGAATACAATATAACCCAATTGCTTTATTTGAATTTTTTACTAACCCACTGATATTTTATCGTGGTTCCTACGAATTTATAGGCACCATGACGAGTTTTGTTTATGAACGATACCACCCGTACTACCAAAGATGAGTCTTATGATGTCGAAACTGATGTTGAGTCCAATACGCCACTGACACCGCAACGCGCGCATCTGCAATTAGCGATTGATGGCATGACTTGTCAAGCCTGCGCCTCAAGAATCGAGAAGGTGCTTAACAAAAAGCCTTCGGTGTACGAGGTAAGTGTAAGTTTTGCTGGCGAGACTGCCAATGTTGATTATGATCCAACCCAGACGACGCCCGAACAGGTGACAGAGTGGGTGAATAAAACAGGCTTTGTGGCTAATGTGCAGGCAGCCGATAGCTTATTTGCTCAGACTGACGAAGATACCGCCACTCAATACCCATGGCGTTTAATCGGATTATGGGTTTGTTTGGTGCCATTTTTAGTGGGTATGGCAGGTATGTTGACGGGTTTTGGTATGGCGTGGATGCCGCCAGTCTGGGTGCAATTTATTTTAGCGACTGTAGTACAGTTTGGTTTAGCGCTACCGTTTTATAAGAGTGCATGGGCATCTATAAAAGGTGGCCTTGCCAATATGGATGTACTGGTGGTCATCGGTACAGTGACGATATGGGCATATTCGACGTATCTATGGCTCACGCACGGCGATGGTACTCTAAACAGCCTATTGCAAAGTGGGCATCTGGGCGAACACGGTGCCATTAACAGCCCAGCCGTATATTTTGAAGCAGGGGTAATGGTCATTGCCTTTGTGCGTACAGGTAAATATCTTGAGGAACGTACCAAGAAGCACAGCCTAAACAGTATTGATTTACTATTGTCATTGACACCTGATGAAGTAGAGCAGCAGCAGCCAAATGGTGAATTTCATAATATTGCGTTATCTGATGTGCAAGTAGATGACGTCCTACGTGCAAAGCAAGGCAGCCGCGTCGCTACAGATGGTACCGTCATAGAAGGCAGCGGTTGGTGCGTGGAGAGTCATTTAACTGGCGAGTCGGTAGCTCTCAAAAAAGAGCAAGGCGATGGATTGCTGGCAGGTGCCTTGGTAGAGAATGGCAGTCTGCTATACCGTGTCAGTGCGAAGGGCAGTGATACTAAGCTGGGTGATATGGTGCAAGCACTGAGTGATGCACAAGGCTCAAAAGCCAATCTCGCACGTCTCGCGGATCGAGTAACGGCTATTTTTGTCCCCGTAGTGGTAACGATTGCGTTGGTTACTTTTGGGGTCACATGGTGGCTGACAGGTATGGTTGATACTGCTTTAATGCACGCAGTATCGGTGTTGGTTATTGCTTGTCCTTGTGCGCTTGGTTTGGCCACGCCAGCGGCGATCATGGCTGGTATGGGCGTTGCCGCGCGTCATGGTGTGTGGTTCAAGGATGCACAAAGTCTTGAAGCAGCAGGTAATATCGATACGGTAGTACTCGATAAAACAGGCACATTGACTATTGGCAAACCTACTATCGTCGATCATGTCATGGTGGATAAATCGCTTGCTGTGGACGATGTATTGCAGATTGCCGCCAGTGTCGAGGCGCATGCCAGTCATCCACTAGCAACTGCCCTCGTCAATACGGCTAAAGAACGTCAACTGTCTCTATTTAATGTGACTGACATCAGTGTGATAAAAGGTGCTGGTATACAAGCAAATATCGAAGGTCTTGGGCTGATAAAAGTGGGTACGGCAGAGTTTGCGAACTTGACGTTGCCAAGATTCATGCCAAAAGTATGGCAAATTGCCAGTACCGTTGCGATTAGTATCAATGATGAGCCACTAGGTGCGTTTGCACTAGCCGATGACTTAAAGGCAGATACGCCGCAAGCAATCACTGCACTACAAGATGCGGGTATTAATGTGATTCTGATGAGTGGTGATAAGCAGTCCGTCGTCGATCATGTAGCAGGGCAGTTGGGTATTGATAAGGCTTATGGCAAGATGAGCCCGCGTGACAAGGCCAGTCAAATTGCACTATTGCAAACTGCTGGTCATAAGGTAGCGATGGCAGGAGACGGTGTCAACGATGCGCCAGCGATGGCTACTGCCGATGCCAGTTTTGCGATGTTTGAGGGGACTGATGTCGCTCAGCATAGTGCCTCTGCACGTCTAATGGGTGAGTCGCTCATGCATATCGATGCGGCACAAAAAATCGCTCAAGCAACGCTGCGCAATATTAAACAAAATCTGTTTTTTGCCTTTATTTATAACTGTCTTGGTATTCCGCTTGCTGCGTTTGGGTTTTTGAATCCGATGATTGCTGCCGCTGCTATGGCGCTTAGCTCCATCTCAGTACTCATGAATGCACTACGATTGACACGGTTTAAGACAGAGGTTGAGCTAGATAATACGGTATCCACCTCTCATACGGATAAAGAACGCATAGCGAAATAATAGCTATCATATCTGCCTAGGTCTTCTATAAATATAAAACAGATAGCCATCGCATATCTGTATCTCTAAGATTGTTTTTATGACGGCAAGTCGGTGTAAGATAAGGGAAGTTTGGTAAAATATATGCTATGATGCCAAGCACTATAGCCGACTATTAATCTGCTTTATATCCCTCTAATTGCTAGGCAACGATAGCCACAAGATAGAAAGGTATAAAGGGTTTTTAGGATTACGCGCTATATGATATTTTGCTTTATCTTTTTTGTATGCTAGCTGCCGTTATTTATCTCACAAACTTGGCATGACCAAAGGAATTAACAGACATTATGTACGCTGAAGAAACCAACAACGTCACCGCAATTAAAGACATTCGCGCTCGTGAAATTTTAGACTCGCGCGGCAACCCAACTATCGAAGCTGATGTTATCTTAGCTGACGGTACTGTCGGCCGTGCTGCTGCCCCAAGTGGCGCATCAACAGGCTCACGTGAAGCGCTTGAGCTACGTGATGGCGACAAGACCCGCTTTATGGGTAAAGGCGTCAAAAAAGCCGTTTCTAATGTCAACAGTCAAATCCGCAGTGCCTTGATTGACAAAGATGTGACTGAGCAACAGACCATTGATGATGCCATGATTGCACTAGATGGTACAGAAAACAAAGAAAGCTTGGGTGCTAATGCTATGCTAGCTGTGTCACTTGCGACTGCAAAAGCGGCAGCCAAGTCACAGAATCTGCCATTACATCAATACATCGCCAATCTACGTAATCAAACGTCGTTGACCATGCCTGTGCCGATGATGAACATCTTGAACGGTGGCGAGCACGCGGACAACACAGTTGATATCCAAGAGTTTATGATTGAGCCTGTAGGCTTCACAAGCTTCTCAGAAGCGCTACGTGCTGGTACAGAGATTTTCCATAGCTTAAAGTCTGTGTTGAAATCTCAAGGTTTAAACACTGCCGTTGGTGATGAAGGTGGTTTTGCACCGAACTTACGTAGTAACGAAGAAGCCATCACGGTTATTATGCAAGCGATTGAACAAGTTGGCTACAAAGCTGGTGAAGATATTCATCTTGCGCTAGATTGTGCGGCTAGTGAGTTTTACAAAAACGGTCAATACGTTTTGGCAGGCGAAGGTAATAAGGCCTTTGATAGCCAAGGGTTCTCAGACTACCTAGTTGGGCTGGCACGTCAATATCCTATTATCTCTATCGAAGATGGTCTTGACGAGTCGGATTGGGATGGCTGGAAATATCTGACCGAGCAGATTGGCGATAAAGTTCAATTGGTTGGTGATGATTTGTTTGTGACCAATCCTACAATCTTGCAAGAAGGTATTGATAAGCATATTGCCAATGCTATTTTGATTAAATTTAACCAAATTGGCACTTTATCAGAAACGCTAGATGCGATTTATATGGCTAAGAAAAATGGCTATGCAACCATCATTTCACATCGTTCAGGTGAAACGGAAGACAGCACCATTGCGGACTTGGCAGTTGGTACCGCTGCTGGCCAGATCAAGACTGGTTCACTATGCCGTTCAGACCGCGTAGCGAAGTACAACCAATTGCTACGTATCGAGCAGCAAGTACGTGCAAGCTATCGTGGCCGTGAAGAGTTTATCGGTCTACGTGGCTAAGAGTCTGACTGGCTGTTTAGCGCGTAATATACGTTAAGTAATGTACGCTAAAAAGCCTAGACTCATCAGCTGAAGTCAATATTTAGGCGATATATAACCGTTTGTATATCGCCTAATCAGCTTAAATTTTACTATCCTCTTTTATACCGTTTGGCGTTATCACCTTATGAAATATTTTAGCCAATTTATACTACTTGCTTTAGCCGTTGCAGTGCTTTTAGGATTGCAATATCAGTATTGGTTAGGTGAAAATGGCCGATTTGAGCATAATAAGTTGACGGCTCAAATCGAAGAGCAACAACGTTTGAATGACAATCAAGTTGCAGCAAACAACTTACTACGCACCGATGTCCAAGATTTAAAAACGGGACTTGAGGCCGTAGAAGAGCATGCTCGCTTAGATTTAGGTTTAATCAAACCCAATGAGACTTTTGTCCAAGTATCCACCGCACCAACTACGCACAGCAACTATTAGCTTTATAAATACACTAGCTTTCACGAATACACTAATTTTCACGACATGAATTAATTTTCATGATGCAGCATCATAATGTTGTTATCTGACACCATTCATCACACTTAACACCTGCTTTATTCCTCTTTACATATACTGTCATGGGCTTAAACCATGAGTACACTACTATGAATACAACCCCTAATATACATGCCATGATCGTCGCAGCTGGTCGCGGCAGCCGTTTTGGTGCGTCTATCGCCAAGCAATACATAATGCTAGAAGGTCAGACGCTATTGCAGCATAGCGTGGCACGACTTGCTTGTAGTGATTACATTGATAAGTGTCTATTGGTCATATCAGCCGATGACAGCACGGCTCAACAATTAGAGTTTATCCTCCCTATAAGCTATGCAGTCGGCGGAGCAGAGCGTTGGCAGTCAGTACAGTCTGGCGTTGAAGTGATTAGTCAGACAGGTGCTGATGATTCAGATTTGGTGCTTATTCACGATGCAGCACGTCCCGCTGTACCAAGTTCAGATATCGATCAAGTGATTGAAGCAGCGATGCTGGAACCTTATGGCGCTATTCTAGCGACACCAGTAGCCGATACGTTAAAAGCTTCCTATCAGCTAGCTACCTCCGCAGAAGAGAGTCGTGCACATTCTTATACCAAATCTACCATTGATCGTAGTAACATGTGGCAAGCACAAACCCCGCAAGTATTTCGCTTAGGTCAATTAAAAAAAGTCCTAAATCATGTGTTTGAACATCAGCTAAGCATCACAGATGAAGCCAGTGCTTTTGAACAACTAGGTTTTCCAATACGCTTAGTCTCTGGTAGTCGCCAGAATATGAAACTGACCTATCCTGATGATGCGGTACTGTTAACAGCGATTATGGTGCTTCAGTCTTAGTTTCAACTCTGCTTCCGCTAACGAGCATCAGTTTTACTCCTTTTATACTTAATGGTGGCCATGATAAGAATTATGGCTTCAGTAGCCACTATATCCTCGTTAGACTTTTCTGTACTATTCTTAAAAATTAATGAATTCAGAAATAATCTATTGCTAAAAGCTATACCGAGAATATATATAATCTACTTTGGAATATAATATGGTTATTACATATGTTTTTTGTTTCTGAGCGGGCCTATGTCCAGTAATAGGTTGCTTTAATGACCAAACTAACCTATGATGTAACTAACTTAATACAATTAATATAAAAACTTATAAAATCAATAATATATCAGACCGATTCATTACGCTTAGTTATGTTGTCTCTATATTTTTTCTGAAGTTAGTATGATTGTTTTAGCGACATTTACCTGATAATAGGGAGAAGCTGATTGTCAACAATCAACGATTCAACAAATCCAGTAACGACAGATCTCTGCCAGCTTGTATATATAAGCCGGATTACCTCTACTGGTCTTTCAAGTCCTAGCACGCTTAATGATATCTCAGAGACCGCGGTTGAACGCAATCAAATAGATAATGTCACGGGTATTCTTTGCTATGGCAATGGCTACTTTTTACAGTGTGTCGAAGGCTCAGAGCAGGCACTAACCAATCTAAAAAATCGTTTGTTGGTGGATGATCGACATAAAGAATTAAAGATTTTAGATTTTTCTGAAATTACCAAACGTCGCTTTGCCAGTTGGTCATTACGTTCGATTACCCTTGAGCGTTGGATGACTAAAGAGCCTGAGCTTAAAAAGTTAATGCCATTTAAGCCTTATGAGTGGGATTCTAATGAGTGGCAGAAGTTCTTGGACGTGTTGCAAGGCTACTATGAAGAGCAAACGAGAACAGGTAACGTTGATACGCCTCCTGTCAAATATAGTACGCTAGGGGTGACTCTAAGTAAGGTTGTAGGGCAGCATCAGGCGTTCTTTTTAATCCAGACGATATTGGGATTGATGATAGTGGCTACGTTGCTATGGTTGCTGCTGTAATCGATAGATATGAAAAAAGTTCCCATTGAGCCAAGCTATATTTATAATCAATAAGACAACCAAATAAAAAAGCCAGCATCGATTGAATGCTGGCTTTTTTATTTAAAAGAATAAGTTGGCTCTTAATGAGAGACATAAAAAAACCCAGTTCATAATAAATTATGAACTGGGTTTTGGTGGTACGCTTGTTAGTCTAATCTAATGCTAAGCAAAAGTGCTAACAAGTGACGCCAAATAGTGGCGTCCCCAGGGGGATTCGAACCCCCGTTACCGCCGTGAAAGGGCGGTGTCCTAGGCCTCTAGACGATGGGGACTAGTAACAACACTTCAACTGCTTTCACCATTTATGCTGAAGTGGTGCGTATTTTAATAGCGTCGGCGCTTCCTGTCAAGCCTTTTTCTACGTCTTTTTAAAATTAAATATCTTTTTTTAATTGCGCGACGAGGATGTAGGTCATTTCGCTTTAAATGATAGCGAATCCATAAAGAAGTACAGGCGCTAATCGTCAGTGCGAGCAGCATATAACCGATAATGGTGCTCCATAACTTGAGCTGTGGATCCATAATAAAGTCCCTCCTATTAATCTTGATAATGCTTGCTATCAAGACAGTGTGAGCAACTTAAACCATCTATAGGATATAACTACATCGCTTAAGAGTCATATTTTATCATCAGACCGTTATTCATATCCAATAGAACAACTATGTCTGTAATCAATAAATAGTTCCATCTATATATTATGATATCAATCATATCCTTATTGATTGCCAAATCAAGATGTTAAAGTCATCAAGTATTACAAATAGCACTATTATGTATGATTGGCAATATAGGATATGTGATTTATTGACTGTCGCTATCAGCTGACTCTTCTTTCGCCTCTTCATTATGCAGTGCATTGGCCAACATAGGGTAGTTATTTAGTATATGACAGAATAGCTCAGCAGTCTTTTGAGTGTCATACAAGGCTGAGTGAGCATTTTTGCCATCAAACTCTAACCCTGCTGCTTTACAAGCGCGTGCTAGGACAGTTTGACCAAATGCCAATGCTGATAAGGTGACGGTATCGAATACTGAAAAGTTATGAAATGGATTGTGATTTTTGCTATTGGTTCGTAGCACAGCTGCATTTAAAAAAGCCAAGTCAAAATGGGCATTGTGCCCAATTAAGACACATTGACGGCATTCTTCGTCACGGCGTACGTCTTTTAACCCTTTAAAGATGCGGCGCAATGCTGTCTTTTCATCTTCCGCAATGGCTTTACGCATTGGGTTTTTAGGATCAATACCCGTAAAGGCAAGCGCACTTGGCTCTAAGTTTGCACCTTCAAAAGGCTCGATATGAGCGTTAAAAGCTTCACCTGGATAAAATACACCTTGCTCATTCAGTAAGACAGGAATGCAGGCAATTTCTAACAGTGCATCGGTCTGGGCGTTGAAACCTGCTGTTTCCACGTCGACGACGACAGGCAAGAACTTGCGAAAGCGGTCTTTTAAGGCCATAGGCGCTTGCTCATCTGTCACTGAAGCTGCATCTTCAGCGGAAGTGCTTAGAGTAGCATCAAGACTAGCAGATTTAGGGTTTGATAAGTCTTGGTCAGGCAAGGTCGCTATGTTTTGATTGGTCATATAAAGTTAAATCACTTTTATCAGTCGTACTAATATATTGAATAAGAAACAAGCATCCTATGATACTAACTGCACCTTTAGTACAAAGAAATTTACTACAAAGGTATCATTAGTATCATAGGATAAAATGATAGGTCGTTTATTGAATGCTAAGCTTTGCGGGCGTTAAGCCTTAATCGACCAAGGTAGCGTCTCACCTGCCATCAAGGGCGTCAATGATGCACCATCAAAATAAGGATAGTCAGTCGGTACTTGCATAGGCGTGTTAACAAGCGTGATAGTGCTTTCATTTAAAGGTAAGCCATAGAACTGAGCACCAAAACGACTGGCAAAGCCCTCTAACTTATCTATTTTTCCAACACTATCAAAGGCGGTCGCATACAAAGGCAGCGCAGTTGCTGCACTATAGCAACCAGCACAGCCACAAGCGGCTTCTTTTTTGTCTGTCGCATGCGGTGCAGAGTCAGTACCCAAGAAGAACTTTGGATTACCACTAGTAGCTACATCTAATAGCACTTTTTGGTGGCTTTCACGCTTTAAGATAGGTAGGCAATAAAAATGCGGTTTGATACCACCAACCAATAGATGATTACGGTTAAACATCAAATGCTGCGGCGTAATAGTGGCAGCAACATGGTTACCTTGTGACAATACAAAATCTGCCGCATCGCTGGTAGTGATGTGCTCTACTACTATTTTCAACGTAGGGAATTTCACGATAATTTGTGCCAGCACTTCATCTAAGAAACGCTTTTCACGATCAAAGATATCTATATGGTCTTGGGTTACTTCACCATGGATTAGCAATGGCAAATTATATTTTTCTAATGCTTCAAAGACATCGACGCAGGCATTGATGTTGGTGACGCCGTCTGCGGAGTTGGTAGTTGCTCCAGCAGGGTAGAGTTTGACCGCTTGTACGATACCTGACTGCGCTGCCAACTCGATATCTTGGGCAGTGGTGTTATCCGTTAAATATAGAGTCATACGCGGATCAAAAGCTGACTTGCGCTCAAGACTTAAATCACTAGCTGCTAATTGCTCCATGATACGTGCGCGGTAAGCAATCGCATCCTGCGCATTTTTGACTGGAGGCACAAGGTTAGGCATACAGATGACACGGTTAAAGCTGCTTGCTGCATGAGGTACGGTCGTGCTCAAAGCGAGATCGTCACGCAAATGAATATGCCAGTCATCTGGCTGAAGGATGGTCAATTCTCTAATCGAATCAGTCATAGTGTCAAAGCGCTCTATATCGTCAAATAAAGGAAACAAAAGGGAGTACTACTGTGGGTCTATCATAACAGATTTGCCCACTTGACTAAATATAAGGCTAGATATCTGTACATAATTCATCGGGCTAAGATTAATATCTTGTTGTTAAATGATGTTTAAATTCTGGTGGCAAAAATGAGGTTGACTAGAATTTAAGTCAAAAGCGCACGCCTTATGGCAGTTAGACTTTTGCCCATAGTAAATATGATGTACACTGAGCAGGTAATTATCGTTCGACTTGCTTTCGATTTGATCGTCGCCTTTTCTAAAACTATATTTCATAATGGGAGTTCTTCATGGCTCAACTTGATCCAAAAAATATCAATAAAATCGTCTTGGCTTATTCAGGTGGTCTTGATACCTCAATCATCGCTAAATGGCTACAAGAAACTTATGATGCGGAAGTAATTACCTTTACCGCTGATATCGGTCAAGGCGAAGAAGTTGAGCCAGCACGAGCCAAAGCTCAAGCAATGGGTATCAAGCATATCCATATCGAAGATTTGCGCGAAGAGTTCGCTCGCGATTATGTATTCCCTATGTTCCGTGCTAACGCCATTTACGAAGGTGAGTACTTATTAGGTACGTCTATTGCTCGTCCATTGATTGCCAAGCGCTTGGTTGAGATTGCTAAAGAGCATAACGCCGATGCTATCAGCCATGGTGCGACTGGTAAAGGCAATGACCAAGTTCGTTTTGAGCTAGGTGCTGTCGCTTTGTCACCAGACGTAGTCACCATTGCTCCTTGGCGCGAGTGGGATCTATCAAGCCGTGAAAGCTTGATGAAATATGCTGAAGAGCATGATATCGCCATTGATTATGCGGGCAATAAGAAAAAATCTCCTTACTCAATGGATGCAAACTTACTGCATATCTCTTATGAAGGCGGTGTCCTAGAAGAACCGTATACTGAAGCAGAAGATGACATGTGGCGCTGGTCTGTCAGCCCAGAAGACGCGCCTGATGAAGCACAGTATTTAGAACTAGAATACGAAAAAGGCGACATCGTTGCTATCGATGGTGAAGCGCTGAAGCCTTATGAAGTCATGATTAAGCTGAACGAAATCGGCGGCAAACATGGTATCGGCCGTTTAGATATCGTTGAAAACCGTTACGTCGGCATGAAGTCACGTGGTTGCTACGAGACGCCAGCAGGCACGATTATGCTAAAAGCGCATCGCGGTATCGAGTCGCTAACGCTTGATCGTGAAGCTGCCCATCTAAAAGATGAGCTAATGCCACGCTACGCAAAAATCATCTACAATGGCTATTGGTTCAGCCCTGAGCGTATGATGCTACAAGCATTGATTGACAAGTCACAAGAATACGTCAACGGTACCGTACGTGTAAAACTGTATAAAGGTAGCGTGAGCGTTGTTGGTCGTAAGTCTGACGATTCATTATTTGATGAAAAAATTGCTACTTTCGAAGATGATGCGGGCGCTTATGATCAAAAAGACGCAGAAGGCTTTATCCGTCTAAATGGCTTACGTCTAGCTATCGAAGCTAGCCGTGGTCGCGATTTATCTAAGTAAGTTTTTGGGCTACTGATAGCCAACTCTTAACTTAGATCGCATAATAAAAAAGAGACTCTATGTTGATAGGGTCTCTTTTTTTATGGCTAATAAATGATTGCCAAACGGTTGCTTTGAAAATATTTGTTTCAAAAGTAAAACGCTTTACTCAGCTTTTTCTGTCTCTGCAACGTCAGATTCATCTTCGTCTACCATTACGATGGCCACATCTTGCTGTTGGCGCTCGTCAATAGCATCTTGTTCTAATACTTCTTCAGTTGCCAGGATCGCACCGTCAGATTTTTGCGATTGGTACTTTAAGGTAGCGAGTGCACCAAGGATACCAACGACAAGTATGATGATAAGAATGACAGGGTTTTTCCATAGTGGTGTAGAAGCCTCGTATTCGATGGGCTTTTCACTAGTGGTGGTCGGTGTATTGTCGTTATTGCCGCCGATTAGTCCCAAACTTACTAAAGGCGGTTTAGGCGGATTGGCTGGTTCAGAGTTAACGCGCAGTCGATTTCGACTGAGATAGATATCTGAGATTTTGGCTAATTGAAGCAGCCAACGTTGATGTGGTAAGGCAACGGCATGCATCTCCGTAAATACTAGCATATCGTTGTGACGACCCTGCTGTAGATTGTCAGGTGAGCGCCCAATGGCTTTTAGATAATTGCCTGTTGCCATTTGCATATCTTGCACAGGTTCATAGTTTTCAGGTTTGAATCCGGACAGTTCATACCAGTAAGGATCAAAAGGAGGTGGAGTGCTTGATAGCTGCTCAGCATTTAATAACGTACGCTCCGCATTACTCTCTGAGTTGTTTTCTATCGCTTCAACAGCTTCAGTAGTTGATTCGGGCAGGTCACTATTGCTTTCTGTCTCAGCAGATGAGGTATGTGTATGCTTTGGGCTAAATCGTGCCACTGATAAAAACTGTGGTTGTAGCGCAAACCATTTATTGATCTCATCACTGTCTAGCTGACTGTATTCTGTCAGAATAGCCAATTCACGCAGCACAATCACGCACAAGGAGGTGAGTAGAGTTTGAGCCTGCTGCATCGTTGCATCAATCTTCTCAGCGATATGTTCGCTTGCCTTTATGACACGGGCGTTATCACTAAATACGGCATCTGCCGCATCGTGACGATGGTAGAGTGTGGCGCTAATGGTGGCAAAGTTCATTGAGTTATACTGTCGTAACTCTTTGACAGCACCACGACCAAACAGCTTTTTGCTGACTGCTTGTCCCTGATGACGCTGCTGATAGGCGAGCAATGCACTTACGATGGCTTGTAGACTGGCATCCATCCCTAAGCGAGCTTGCGGTAGAGAGAGATGTGCTGCATCGGCCAAAAGTGACAGCATAGGCTGGGTATCATGATATAAAAAATCATACATCGACACACGTGTCGGTGAAATAGTCGTCATAATCTGCTAGCATCAAAAAGTGTGCCCCTATATTACGGTGCCAAATGTCTTGATACAATCCCTTGATAATAGAAATTTTCAATCATTTTACTAATAAACTTGATAGTAATCTGATGAATGACTGATAGTCGGAAGCATTTATGACCAATAATAAGACCCTTGATAAACAACTCGTGATTAATATTGCTGAGCAAACATTGACGCTGTACCAGCAGCAAACTGAGGTTGTGAGATACGTAGTTTCCACTGCAAAGAATGGTATTGGTAGTCAGCAGGATAGCGGTTGCACACCGCTCGGTAGGCATGTCATTGAACAAAAAATAGGTGGTAGTGAGCCTGTGAATGCGGTATTTGTCGGGCGTGTACCGACAGGTGAGATATACGATACAAATCTTGGTGAGCTACATCCCAAGCGTGACTGGATATTGAGCCGTATTCTTTGGTTAAGCGGTCTTGAAGAAGGGTTAAACAAAGGTAGCAATGGTCAAGGTGGTTGCGATACTTATGAGCGCTATATCTATATTCACGGCACACCAGATACTGAACCAATGAGTATTCCGCTATCAC
This sequence comes from Psychrobacter nivimaris, assembly GCF_043419765.1. NCBI lineage: Bacteria > Pseudomonadati > Pseudomonadota > Gammaproteobacteria > Moraxellales > Moraxellaceae > Psychrobacter > Psychrobacter nivimaris. Next base: position 394,315 of record NZ_JBHOFX010000004.1, read on the forward strand.
ATGGCTGTATCCGTATGCGTAATGAAGATATCGTAGAATTATTTGAGCAAGTACAAGAGGGTATGCCCGTTACGATTGTGGCTAATTAGGACATGTTGCACATTTAGCCATGACGCTAACAGGAGCTATTTCAACACAATAAAAAAAGACAGCTTGTTATATAACAAGCTGTCTTTTTTATGGGGCAGTTTTACTTTATGAAAGCAGTATCCGTCATAAACATAATATTCCTACTTCTACCAAAACGTTGAGCTGTCCGCAAATTTTGCTAAACGTGCATCAATATGACTCTGGTCATCAGTCAGTATGGCCGTAAACCAACCCGCACCATATAAAGCATTAGCGTCTGTCTTTGACTTCAATTCATAAAACTGTTGATGTTGATTATCATCGTTCAGTTGTTCTAACGCTTTTTGCGCTTTTGTCAGCCGTTTTAGCCAACATTTGGTTTTCTTTTTAGCTTTTTTCTTACTTAATAAAGGCGTAGAAAACTCACTGATGTAACGCAAATCTCTTAACTGATTGAGCAGCTCGCTTTCAGGTTGGTCATTATCTGCAATGTCTGTGCTTACCTCTACGTCATCGCTCACAAGCTCAGCAACACTTACTTCGTCAGCTTTTTTATTGGTTTTAAGACATTTTTTATATTGTTTAGAGAGGACTTTCGTTAGCTTATCGCAGGCAAGCTGATCAGTCTGAGGTTCAATGCTAGGGTCGCTCATAGTAAAGGCAATCAGCTCTAGTAAGGTTATCTGAAAGTCATTAGCTTGCAGCGTATTGATGGGTGTGATTTTGATATTTTCGACATCCGTTATCCAGTCAACGGCAGGCGCGCCACATGCTTGTAGCTCAGGTTCGATCTGTGCATTGATATAAGCAAGTTGATAGTAATCGCTAAGCAAGTTCGCAGTTTGCTTTAGTATCGGCAGCCATTCAGGATTAATTTCATCAGAGAAGTCGGTAAATGCTTTCAACACAGTACGCAAGCGATCAACACCAATCCGTAACTGTAGAATATGATCGTCATCTATACTGCCAGCGACGATAGCACTGCTGTTTGGTAGTATCTGCAATAAGCAATTATGTACGACCGCACGTATAAAGGCAGGTGCGCTGCTGTCTTTGTCTATTTGCAATTGACTTAGGTTTGCGTTGACTGCTGGACTGTGATTTTGTCCGTTAATAAGTAAGCCACCGTTTTCAGCTTTGGTAACGGTAGATAGACACAGTTTATAGCGCTTGCACCATGTTTTGGCAGTCGTAAATAGAAAATCTAAATCTCCTGACACCAGCTCAAACTCTATCTCTTGAAGGGCTTTGCGTAACGAGTCATCAGTACCATGGATGATTTCTCCCTGATCGTAAGCCATTTCGATACAGTTATCGGTTTCATCCTCACTACTTTCTGTTAGCAACCGCGTAGTGCGCTCGACGTCAGTCACATAAAGGCGTGTTAGCGTCTTTGCTAGCTTTTTGAGTTTAAAGTCAGCCAATGCCGCAGCGATTGGAGTGTCTTTATATATCGTTAAATCAGGCATCAGCTCATTATTATCAAGCATCGTTTGTACTTGCTCATTATCGAGTACGGCATTGTGCTCCAAGCGTGCCGCGATACCATCACCACTAGCTTTAATGGTTTGAACCCATGTATCACCTTCTTTGCGAATACGCAGACCGATACCTGCCTGTGCAAGCTGTTGGTCAGGCGTATCGTAATAATGTGCAGCCAGTTGCGTCACTTGTGAGGATTTAACGTGCGTTTGACGCATTAAACCCTTTAGCCGTGACTCTGGTACCAAAAACTTCAGCTCTATCTCTTGCATATTAGCTCCTAATAATTCTGACTGATGGCTCTGATCGATGGTTGTGATAAACAATTATTAGTCTACCATTCTCTGATTATTTAAACCGCAATAAAAAACCGCCCTACATGATGTAGAGCGGTTTTTTGATAAATACTGCTAGTCTGTCGGTTATTAGAACTGGTTCATCGTGTTCTTGCCGCCGCCAGCTTTCAGAGCGTTGTCACCAGAGAAGATTTCTTTGTGGTCATCGCCAAGGTCAGAACCAGCCATTGCTTGGTGCTTAACACAAGAGATGCCTTCGCGGATTTCTTTACGCTGTACGCCAGCTGCATAAGCAAGCATACCTTCTTCACCGAAGTAGCCTTTAGCAAGTTCATGAACGCTAAGAGCAGTTGTGTGGTAAGTCGGTAGCGTGATTAAGTGATGGAATACACCAGCTTCACGTGACGCATCACGTTGGAAGTTCTTAGCGGCTACGTCAGCTGCTGCATCAAGTTCAGTACCGTCATAATCAGCACTCATCAAGTCATCTTTATTGTATGCAGAGATGTCTTTGCCTTCTTCTTCCCACTGAGCGATAACTTGCTTACGGAAGTTAAGTGTCCAGTTGAATGATGGGCTGTTGTTGTATACAAGCTTGGCTTTAGGCTGCTGTTCTTTAATACGGTCAACCATCATTTTGATGTGTTCTACGTCTGGAGTCGGTGTTTCGATCCATAGTAGGTCAGCGCCGTTTTCTAGAGCAGTTACACAGTCAAGTACAACACGGTCAATGTTAGTCTCTTCACGGAACTGATATAGACCGTTAGGTAGACGAACTGGGCGTACTAGTTTGCCGTTGTGCTTAAGTAGGCTGTCATTTTCTTGAGCATTTTCTAGCGTTACTTCTTCCATTTCGATGAAATCGATATATTTAGAAGCAAGATCGCCTGGCTCATTTGATACTGGAATTTTTTGCGTTAGTGATGCGCCTTCAGAGTCAGTACGAGCAACGATAACGCCGTCTTCAACACCAAGCTCTAGGAATGCATAACGGATAGCGTTTAGCTTAGAGATGAAGTCTTCATGCGGTACAGTTACTTTACCAGCCTGGTGACCACATTGCTTAGCGTCAGATACTTGGTTTTCAACCTGAATGGCACAAGCACCAGCTTCGATCATTTGCTTAGTCAATAGGTAAGTGGCTTCTTCGTTACCGAAACCTGCATCGATATCAGCGATGATTGGCACAACATGTGAATCAAAGTTTTCGATTTTTTCTAGGATAGCTGAAGTGTCTTGGCCAGCTTCTTCAGCAGCGTTTAGCTCACGGAAGTAGTCGTTCAACACTTTAGCATCTGCTTGACGTAAGAAGGTGTAGATTTCTTCGATTAGCTTAGGTACTGACGTTTTTTCATGCATAGATTGGTCAGGTAGTGGACCAAACTCAGAGCGTAGGGCAGCTACCATCCAACCTGAAAGGTAGATGTAAGTTTTAGAAGTTGTACCGAAATATTTTTTCTTAGCGTACATAGTTTGCTGTGCAACAAAACCATGCCATGCACCTAAAGACTGCGTGTACTGAGACGTATCATTATCATAATCTTCCATGTCTTGACGCATGATTTTTGCAGTATATTTTGCGATATCCAAACCCGTCTTGAAACGGTTTTGTGACATCATACGTGCAGCATCAACTTCGCTAATGTTCTGCCAGTTGCCGTGCTTTTGCTTTAATTCACGTACTAAGTCGATCGCTGATTTATATGCAGTTGACATCTATGTCTCCTTGGGTGGGGTGTAAAAACAAATAAGTTAATTGTTAAAATAATGGGTCTGTCGCTTTACTAAAATCCGCTTTACTAAAACCTTTGTACTAAAAAATAATATTCAAAATTTGGTCTATCATTTATCTATCGAAGCTCTATTTACCCTAAACAAACCGCTAGGCTATTACAAGAAGTTTGCTGAACTCAACAGTTGAAAATAATTGCTGGTTTATAAATATTTATCGATTCTCACTATATGTTTAAAAGGTATCTGAATACTTAATAGCCAGTGATGTCATAATTGGTAGCAAGAGATGTTACAATAATGAGGTCAATTAACCGTATTTAACGACTGATAAAAACCATTAATATATTACTTAGCGACAATATTTAAGCGGATAAAAACAGCTTATGAATCTAACGTTCGTCCTCTATGCTGCAAATCCTTTATAGAACTCACTATAACCACCTTACCAAGATTTATCTAATTTATGATAGTTATCTTTGGTATTTCTGTATGATATAATGTTTATATAACAGGGTCTTACGATAGGTTGAATGAGTTATAATGTAGGTCTATCAGAAAAAACTAGAACGAAATTAGTAAAAAATAATGAAATTATGCTGTTACAGCGCACAAATCACCGTAGCAGCACTACAAATGCCAGCCTTAATATGGCGTTTATTCAAAAGCCAAGAGAACCAAATATGAATTTGCAGCGGGTTGATTTAAATTTATTAGTCCATCTAGATGTGTTGCTACGAGAAAAAAACGTCACTCGCGCAGCCGAGCAGCTTGGGATTACTCAGCCTGCTATGAGTAATATCTTGCGCCGTTTGCGTAAGTTGTTTAATGATCCATTATTGGTACGCTCATCTGAGGGTATGACGCCGACTGAACGCGCCCTTGAGCTACAGCCACGTATCCGCGAGATACTCGCTGATTTGACCCAAGTGTTGGAGCCGCGTACTGAATTCCGTCCTTATAGTACCTCTCGTGTGTTCCGTATCATGACGTCAGATTATGCCGAAGCGACTTTAGTACCTAAGCTGGTGAAAGCGCTACGTTCTGAAGCGCCTAATGTTATTTTGGACTTTTTGACTCCATCGGACGTCTCTTACCGAGATATGGAGCAGGGACGAGTTGATTTAGCGATTAACCGTTTTAATGAGATACCTCAAAGCTTCCATCAGGTTCTGGTATGGCGTGATACTTTTAGCTGCCTATTATCTTCTGACAGTCCTTATGCCAATCGTTTTAATTTGAAAAACTACCTTAAAGCACAGCACGTTTGGGTATCTAAAACAGGGATGGGCGTGGGCTTTGGGGTCAATCCAGAAAAATCTGGTGGACTAGGGTCTATCGATCAGGCCCTGCAGCGTCTTGGGCAAAAACGCCAAATCAGTGTCTTTACTCGACATTATCAAATGCCTGCTATGCTTGCAGCAAATAAAGATTTGATAGCGACTTTGCCCACGCGTGTGGCAAGAATGCAGGCAAACAATGACAGTATCATGATGGAAGATCCGCCGTTTTTTATTCCTGAGTTTGAGCTCACGATGGCATGGTCTCCTTTGTTGCAGCATCATCCAGCCCATCGCTGGTTACGTCAGTTAATTATGCATGTAGCGCGCCAAGTCGTTGCTGAAGAAGAAAATCCACCACAAGAGATACCTGTCATTAATCATTTGTTTTGATTGGTTTGTGTGAGTTGAACTTATCTACTATTAAAGTGACATGTTTCTTATTATTTAATTTTTTAATAAAAAAATTTTTCTTTAGCTCCCACTCTATATAGTTATTAGACCAGCCACTAGGCTGGTTTTTTTATGTCCTAAGGGTTAATAGTTAATATATTGAATTTAGATTTACTTAATAAGTCAGTCACACTATTAACATCTTCAACACACTTCACAATATATTGTAAAACTCTTCATCAAATAGCTTGTTAAGATAACGGCAGATAGAAAACGAGCTACCAATAGATTGTGCTATCGACGTAAATTTAATAATTAAAACTGTCACAGCAAAATAATTACAAGTGGCAATAAACCCGACTATAAATCCCAAATATAAATTCGAATAATAAGGACAGTAACTATGTCAGACATTACTACTATTAACCCAACCACGGGCGAAGAAATCAGTAACTACAATTATATGAGCAACGATGAAGTCAACAAGATTGTCGACGCTTCACATAACGCATTTTTAGAATGGCGTACAGTAGGTCACGAAGAGCGCGGCCGTGTCATCAAATCTATCGGTGATAAGCTGATGGAGTATAAAGAAGAGTTGGCTAAACTGATGACTGAAGAGCGTGGTAAGTTGTATAGCCAAAGCATGCAAGAGATTGATCTTTGCAAAGCTATCTGTGATTACACTGCTGAAAACGGCGTTGCTTCTTTGGCTGATGATGTACGTGATATCGAAAGCATGAAGAAAGGACTAGTGACGTATCAACCTATCGGTATCATCTACGGCATGCAGCCTTGGAACTTCCCAGCGTATCAAGTATTCCGTTACACCATTGCAAATCTAATGGCGGGTAATAGCATCCTGTTAAAACACGCATCTAACGTAACAGGCTCTGGTTTATTAATTGAAAAAATTCTTCACGAGTCTGAATTACCAAGTGATTTGTTCCGTACGATTATCATTGATCATGACCAGTCAGAAGCATTGATTGGCAATGACAAAGTACGCGGCGTGACATTGACAGGTAGTGACAAAGCAGGCGTGATCGTTGGTCAGCAAGCAGCGAAAGCAATTAAGAAAGCGGTACTAGAGCTAGGTTCAAATGATGCATTTATCGTATTAGAAGATGCTGATATCGAAACTGCTGTAGAAACTTGTACTCAAGCACGTTTAATCAATAACGGTGAAACTTGTGTAGCGGCCAAACGCTTTATCGTAGTCGATAGCGTATATAATGAGTTCCGTAAACGTATCGTTGAGAAATTTGAAGGTACTAAAGCGGGTGACCCAATGGATGATAGCTCAGATATCGGTCCATTAGCACGTGCAGATCTACGTGAGCAGCTACATGAGCAAGTAGAGCAAAGTGTGGCTAAAGGTGCAACGATCGCTGTTGGCGGTAAAGTACCTGAAGGTAAAGGTAGCTTCTATCCAGCAACTATCTTAGAGAACGTTGAAAAAGGTCAGCCTGCATACGATGACGAACTATTTGGCCCTGTCGCTTCATTGATTCGTGCCAAAGATGAAGACGATGCAATGCGCATCGCTAATGACAGTCGCTATGGTCTAGGTGGTGCAATTTTCTCAAAAGATGAAGAGAAAGCTGTTCGTCTAGCACGTGAGCAATTTGATACAGGTATGGTTTATATCAATGGTTATGGTCTTGCCAATCCTGCACTGCCATTTGGTGGCGTGAAAAATTCAGGTTATGGCCGTGAGCATGGTGGCTTCGGTATCAAAGAGTTTGTCAACATCAAAGCGGTTCATGTATTCTAAAAATGAACTAATTAGACGAATTAGCTAAATAGATAACTAGTTACGATTTTAAATGATAGTAAATAATAAATAGTTATCAAATAAAAAAGCCCAGTTGCTCATAATGAGTAGCTGGGCTTTTTATTGAGCTATATAAAGTGGTATTAAAAGCAGCTTAATAAGCCGAGATTTTTATCCGTCTATAAGCAATTGCAAAGGCAACTTAGGTAAATAAGTTTGTATTTGCGATGATGTATTATTTGCTTCAAGTGGCAATACATTTTTTGCTAGTAGTAAAATCGTCCAAGGTAGCAACTGATGTTCAAGTTTCTGTACCCGTGACTGTAAGCTCTCTACTGTATCGTTGATATCGACATTTAATACGGCTTGAGTCAATACCTGACCTGCATCAAGCTCCGCTGTCACTTTATGAATACTACAACCATGACAACGTTCACCCGCTTGTATGACTCGTTTGTGAGTATCTAAACCCTTATAAACCGGAAGTAGAGAAGGGTGAAGATTAATCATGGGCGCTGGTACATTATCGATAAATGAGCCACTTAGTACACGCATAAACCCAGCCAAGACGATTAAATCAGGTTGCCATGCTATTAGCTGCTCGTTGGCGTGGGTTTCAAACGTCTTGATGCCCATACGTTTACCTTTAGCAACGTGTGACAATACCGCAACTGGAATATTGGCATCTTTAGCACGTGTCAATGCATAAGCGTCTTCACGGTTACTAATGACACCAACTATTTCAATTGGTAGTGCGCCTGCTTGCATTGCATTGATTAACACTTGCAGGTTGCTACCACTTCCTGAGACTAGAACAGCAATACGCAATGGTTTGATAGGCTGGCTTGCGTTATCAACTGACATTAACGGTACACCACTGCATCTGCCTGTTCATCAGTGCTGCGTTTGACCATTTCACCTAGTTGCCAAGCTGTCTCGCCTGCATCAGTTAAAGTCTGAATAGCAGCTTCTGCTTTGTCTTTTGGCATAACGATGACAAAACCAACGCCGCAGTTAAAGGTACGGTACATTTCGCTCTGCTCGATATTACCTTGGGTCTGTAGCCAAGTGAATAGCTCTGAGAACTGCCAGCTAGTGGTATCGATGCTAGCCGCTAGATTGTCAGGTAGTACACGTGGTAAGTTGTCCGTTAGACCACCACCTGTGATGTGTGACATCGCATGTAAGGCTGAGCTACCAAGCGTATCTTGTAATGCTTTGATTGCTTTTACATAGATACGGGTAGGAGCCATTAGAGCGTCTTGAATAGGCTGACCGTCTAGTTGCTCGTCGCTACTTGTAACATCCACACCGCTCACTTCGATGACTTTACGAACCAGTGAGTAGCCGTTTGAGTGCGCGCCACTTGAGGCAAGTGCAATCAGTACATCGCCTTCTGCAACATTTTCACCAGTGACGACTTCTGCTTCTTCAACCACGCCTACACAGAATCCAGCTAGATCGTAATCATCATCTTGATACATGCCTGGCATTTCAGCAGTTTCGCCACCGATGAGCGCACAGTTAGCTAGTTTACAACCATCACCAATACCAGTCACGACAGTCGCCGCTACATCAACATCCAGCTTACCAGTTGCATAATAGTCTAAGAAGAATAATGGCTCTGCGCCGCAAACCAATAGATCATTGACGCACATCGCGACCAAGTCAATACCAATCGTGTCATGACGGTTCAGCTGTAGCGCCAATTTTAGTTTGGTGCCGACGCCATCAGTGCCAGAAACCAATAATGGTGAAGTATAACCTGTTGGGATACGGCATAACGCACCAAAACCGCCAAGTCCACCCACGACTTCAGGACGAGTAGTGGCTTTTGCAACGGACTTGATTCGCTGAACCAAAGCATCGCCTGCATCGATATCAACACCGGCATCTTTGTAGCTTAAAGAAGGCTTGTCACTCATAGTCATCTCACAGTTGGGGATAGATAATTGGGATTAGAAGGTAAAGTAATTGAGCACGCAAAAATCAGCGTTATAAAGTTCAAAAGTAAAGTTTAAAGACAGTGCGCGCATTATACCCAAAAACAGACCGTACTCGCAAAGCAACTTGCCAATATTTGACTAAGATTTGCATTAAGTGGCAAATAAGCCGTTAAGAAACAAAAAATGACTGATTTTTTGTTGTACTCTGCGATAATAGAACGCTAAATTTATTGTCAATAATGGCCTTAATACAAGTTCAAATGTGATTGATAGAATAAAAACTAAGAAACATAAATTTATTAAGAATCAGGCTTTTTAGGGACTTTGATACGTCTCAGTTTAGCTAGCTAAAACTAATGAGAAAAAAGCAATTCGCCTAGTGACACATCGTGATGGCTATAGTTATATCATTTAGAAATCGCTATCACTGACTGACTCTCTGTCACTTTTTCAAACCTGTCACTTTTTTAAACCTGTCCAACTATAGGATTATTTGCCATGATGAACCAACCAATAGATCCTTTTTTTCGGCGTTTATTTATTGTCGTGGCATTAGTTGTGGCTGTATTTCTCTTGTATTTGATGATGCCCGTCATCGTACCCTTCGTTTTTGCCTTTATGTTGGCTTACCTATTTAATCCTCTAGTCAAGCGCTTATCAAAATACATCAAGCGCTGGGTCGCGATTATTATCGTCTACTCGACGATTACTCTGGGGATGGCGTTATTATTGTGGTGGTTGGTACCGACATTGTGGCATCAGCTGCAAGCGGCGTGGGATTATTTGCCAAAGATATTTAATTGGTACAATCAAGTCGTACGAGAGTGGTTCAATAGTAATACTCGTATCAAATTGCCCCAATTAGAGTCCAAAGAGTTTTCCGATACTCTCGTCGATTATATGCAAACGAATTATAAGTTCGCTGATGCTAGCACCATGATGAGCCAAATACTGACCTCAAGTATGAACTTCATCAATAATGCAGGTCTCATTGTATTGGTGCCTATTTTGACCTTTTATTTTCTATTTAATTGGGACCAGCGTTTGCATAACTGGAAAATGGCGATACCAGGTGCTTACTGCCAAAAAGTGACTGAAATAGCTAAAGAGTGTGATCTGGCATTGATGGCATTTATCAAAGGGCAATTACTAGTGATGGTATTGCTAGGCGCTATTTATGCTGTACAGTTACAGCTCATTGGATTAGAGCTTGGGCTTATCATTGGTATGGTAGCAGGCATTGCCAGTTTTGTGCCGTATTTAGGATTTGGTATTGGTTTTATCGCGGCTATTATCGCCTGCCTATTTCAATTCGGATTGGACTGGACGTATTTGTCATTGGTCGTAGGTGCGTTCTTGATTGGACAAGCTGCAGAAGGTTATATTCTACAACCATTGCTGTTAGGTGATAAGATTGGTCTATCGCCATTGTGGGTCATATTTGCTGTATTGGCAGGTGCCAGTCTATTAGGTTTTGTTGGTATGTTGATCGCCTTACCAGTATCCGCTGTCTTAAACGTCCTGTTCCGCCATGTATACAGCTATTATCGAACCACTGACTTTTATAAAGGTCGTAAACAACTGGCATTGTTTGAAAAAAGATAATTATCTTATTATTGAACATGCTAGATAAAGATTGATATGTAATATTAGGATAGGAACGCAATGATTGATAAGGCTTAATGGGTAAAAGACTTGTCAGTCATTTTGTAAATATGTTATATATAGGCGCAGTGTTGATAGTATCAACCGTTTTGGTACCAGTTTTGCTAACGTTGTTTTCGACAAAGTGACTGACCGATTTCTGCAAAGGCTATAGGGCCATTACTTACAGCTGTATCGACTAGTATTAATAGTAATGAATACAGCTCAAAGCAACCTATCTTTTTTATTATATTTTTTCATTGCACTACGCAACACGAGTTGATGATTCATGGCAGAAGCACAGCTAAGTCTCAATCTGGACATTAAGCATGATGCAAGTCTCAGCGACTTTGCCGGTCCCGGTTGGATGTCGATTATTGATGCAGTACGGCAGTTACATGTCGGCCTGATCGGTCAACTATATCTGTTTGGTAGCCCTGCTACAGGTAAGTCCCATTTGCTGTCTGCTATTTGCGAGTCATTTATCGAAATGGATAAATCGGCTATCTGTTTGTCCCTTAATGAGTTGATTCATACAGATGTTCACGTACTATCATCGTTAGAAAACTTTGATCTTATCGCCATTGATGATTTGGAAGTGCTTGAGCAGAGCAGCCAGTGGCAAGAAGCTTTATTTCACCTGATCAATCGTAGCCGAGAAGGGCAACGCCAGTTATTGTTTGCCGCTAATAAACCAGCCGACGACTTACCATTCCAGTTAAGAGATTTAATGACGCGTCTGGCACAGGCACCGACCTTTAAAGTGCCTACTGGTCATGATTTGGCAGACAGACAAGCATTATTACAGTCTATTTTGCGTCGGCGCGGATGGCAGTTTGACGATCGAATTATTGATCACTTACTAACTGATGGACCGCATCGTATCGGTGCGATGATGGAAGTACTTAATTATATTCAACCAATGTTTTCTAACCTTGGTCGCAGTAATATCTCAAAAGCAGTCATAAGTGATGCTCTGCGTACCATCGATGAGCAGACGCTAGCCGCGGAGCTGGCGGATATCGCTCAAGAGACGCAAGTGGATAACGACACGCCTGATCAAGACCAACATACGATGCCACTTGATTTTTAGCAGTAAGACTTTTAGCAGTAAGACTTTTAGCAGTAAGACTTTTAGCAGTAAGACTTTTAGCAGTAAGACTTTTAGCAGTAAGACTT
>NZ_JBHOFX010000004.1:406211-448520 GCF_043419765.1 Psychrobacter nivimaris
TTAGCAGCAAAAAATGAATAACCGTAAGAATACAAATATTTTGTCCAACTCGCTTTTACTATTAATGGAATAACTTATGAAATCGAATGCTTCTTTGCTAAAAAAATTAACGATAGGTACGTTGTTGGCAGGGGCTGCCTCGGTCTCTATGTTGTCACAGGCAGCGGTTACTCTACAGGTTGATGACCATATAAAAGTAACTGCTATTAATGGGCAGGAAATTCAGCAGAGCGCTTTTCAGCCGCTACAAAAAACTTTTACGTTACAGCCTGGACAACATGCTATTACTGCTAAGTATGACCGTTTATATAACTTGCGTCGTGATGAGCATGATTATTTGCGTTCAGGTAATGTCAGTGTGACGGCACAATTGGCCGACAATCAAACGTATCGTTTGACTATGCCTAATCAACCAGAAGATTATGAAGCTGCTAGAGAATATGCCAAGCAGCCAACACTCGCTGTGCAACAGAACAATACTGTCATTGCTAGCCAGCAAAGTATGGCCGGTAACCAAGGTGGTCTATTTTCAGGCCTTGGTAAAGCGCTAGGCGGCGTATTCGGCGGTGCAGGTGATGCAGAGCTACAGAATCAACGTGCTATTGCCTCTTTAGATCAACCAGCAGTAAATACTACTAGCAACGTCAATACTAGTACGACCACTGTTAAGCAAGCTACTAGCGTAAGCACTTCTACTAGTACACTAGATACGTTTATGCAAGTATGGCTACAGGCCACACCTGCTGAACGTGAAAAAATGCGTCAATGGATCCAAAAATAAAACAGCCTTCTCTAAAAGATAGACAATAAAAAAGCACCTAATTAGGTGCTTTTTTATTTTTTAGAATTTGATGATCATTAGGCTTATTAAAATTTAGCCTAGTAAAATCTAACGACTATTAACCCAAAAACGCGTTGTACATCCATACCAGTTTTTCTTGCTCTTGTACATAAGCATCAACTAGGTCAGCTGAACCTTGGTCTTCGCTCTCTTCTGCTAGGGCTGATACTTGGCGCTGCTCTGCAATTAACGCTTGTAAGCCAGTGACCACACCTTTGACACAGCTTGTACCATCTTTAACGTTTTTATCTTCACTGATACTAGTATGCTGCGTAAAATCGCTGTAAGCGTGAAGTGGTGTACCACCCAAGGTTAAGATACGCTCAGCAATTTCATCAATTTGGAGTTGTAGTGACGTATACAGTTCTTCAAATTGTGGATGCAAAGTAAAGAAATGCTCACCTTTTACATTCCAGTGATAGCCACGTACGTTTAGATAAAACACGTGATACGTCGATAGTAGATTGTTTAATTGGGCGATGACTTCGCTCATGTCTGCTTTTTCTAGACCGATCTGGTTAGTAGCATTATTAGAATTACTCATAGTATTGTCCTTATAGTGTGAGTGTAGTTATATGATAATAAATAAAGAAGAATAAAGGCTCTAATGAATTGAAATACAGCGAAAAATACTTTAGTTTTCATCTGTATCTATCAATATAGACTCTATCTCTTCCTTTGATGCTTATAATAATAGCAAACTATTATTAATAAGTTAAATTTAATAAATACAATTTTACGATTGGTTTTATAAAACTTAAATCAAGTCTCTCTACTATTTTTCTAAACGATAGAGAAACCCCATTACATTTACGCTGGTGGCTGCAAGTTTTCAGGGTTTAAGCCTTTCATAGGAACCACTTCTTGTAAGTGTTGACGTATCGTATCGATAGGAAACTTCTGTGCTTGCAAGCGTTTCGGTACGATTTGGCTACCTTGTTGACCTTTTAGCTCAAACATCATAAAGATATAGTCGTCAGTCTCGTCCCAGCTCTTGATAGAGGTCCAAGGAATAACCGCTTGTTGAGTAGCGCCTGCACGCATCTGCATACCGCGCATTTGCGAGTTTTTCATCATATCAGGCTGGTTGCTTGGCATCGCCATGACTAGACCATGCTTTTGCACACCTAACTTCATCTGGCGCATTTCATCTGGCATCTCTTGGTCAGCCACTTGTTTGTCAAACTCTCTTTTTACGTACCATTTAAAACCTAAAGTACGTGCCAATAGATAAATCACCACACCAACCAGCATTAACCAAAATATAATGGTTGAATAGCCTGTGACAAAGATAAGTCCTGCAATAGCGAGTACCACAACCACGGCCATGATGATCCACTCTTTGGTCTTAAAGCTTGATAAACCAAAAGACGGGCTGGCACTGGCAAACAGTTCATACTGTGCTTGGTGAAATTCAGCCTCAGTTAGGTTTAAGGCGACAGGTTGGAGCGTGTAGGGGTACAGGGCCATAAAGGTTTCTCAAATACTTATATTAAAAGCGTTGGATTAAAACTGCCAAAGCGAAGCAGCGATGCTGTACTTGGCTAGAAGTGAATAAAGGTATGCGCTTATCTTACCGAAAAGTACTCCTAAATGAAACATATAAGCAAGACTGTTCACGGATAGATGTCATATTAATGACGTAGTTCACGCTCTATACTCAGCTTATTCAGACTAGACGAAAGTAAAAGTGAGAAATTAAAAACAGAATAATTTGCTATAAGCGATTAGCATAATGAACAAAAGCTAGTGAACGTCAGTTAAAAACAGGGAAAAGTAGCCAAAGATATCCAAAACATGGTCAAATCTGCCGTGTCTTGGTATTATAGCGTCTACCAGATATGTTGATTTAAACATAACGTCATAGCCAGTTATCACAAAGACCGTGATAGCGATACGCTAGGCAATTACCTTATTAATAATACTTTTAAACCTTTTACTAACCTTTAGTGTTACAGGCAACTACTATGATTGATCCGAAACTCTTACGCGGCGATTTAAGCGACCTACAGCAGCAGCTAGCCACCCGTGGTTATGAGCTTGATATGGAGTTCTGGCAGACGATTGAAAACGAGCGCAAGTCTCTACAAGTCAAAACCGAAGAGTTGCAATCGCGTCGTAATGCTGGTGCTAAGCAAGTAGGTGCCCTAAAAAAATCAGGCGAAGATGCCAGTGAGCTATTGGCTGAGATGCAAAGCGTTAGCGGTGAGATTAAAACTGCTGAAGACGAGCTACGTACGCTACAAGAGCGCATCACTCAAGCGGCTTTGCAAATCCCGAATATTCCGGCGGCAGATGTGCCAGTCGGTACGTCAGAAGACGATAACGTAGAAGTGCATAAATGGGGTACGCCGCGTACGTTTGACTTTGAGATTCAAGATCATACTCATATCGGTGAGACACTTGGTATGCTGGACTTTGAGGCAGCGACTAAGTTAACTGGTAGCCGTTTTAACGTGTTAAAAGGACAATTGGCACAATTGCATCGCGCGTTGATTCAATTTATGTTGAACACGCATACGATGAAGTACGGCTATCTTGAGACCTATGTGCCTTATATCGTTAATAGCGATAGCTTAAAAGGTACGGGTCAGTTGCCTAAGTTTGAAGATGATTTGTTTAAATTAAGCAATCACACGAACAACGATGAGATGGATTTTTATTTGATCCCAACGGCTGAAGTACCAATGACCAACTTGGTACGCGGCGAGCGTTTGGATATCAAAGAGCTACCGCTAAAATTCACCGCGCATACGCCATGTTTCCGCAGTGAAGCGGGCTCACACGGGCGTGATACTCGCGGCTTGATTCGTCAGCATCAGTTTGAAAAAGTTGAAATGGTCAATGTCGGTACTAGCGATCAGTCTGATGACCTATTAGAAGCGATGACAGGGCAGGCCGAATATATTTTGCAGCAGCTTGAGTTGCCATACCGTACTGTACAGCTATGTACGGGCGATATGGGTTTTGCTGCACAAAAGACTTATGACATCGAAGTATGGCTACCGAGCCAAGACACCTATCGTGAAATCTCTAGCTGCTCTAACTGTGGTGATTTCCAAGCGCGCCGTATGGGTACGCGTGTTAAAGATGGCAAACAAACCAGCTTAGCTCATACTTTAAATGGTTCAGGTTTGGCCGTGGGTCGTACGCTACTGGCAGTGATGGAAAATCATCAAAACGCTGATGGCAGCATTACGATTCCAGAAGTATTGCGTCCGTTTATGGGCGGTGCTGAGCGCATTGAAATCTGAGAGTAATGACATCATGAATACTTTGTCTATAATTGATGAGCTAAATTACTCACAATTTCTCATCTATGGCCAAAGTATAGACGACGATTTGTTAGGATTTGAAATAGATGCCAATGTATTTTTCTGTTGTATGGAAAATAATGTTGGTTGTGATTTTCTTTATCAAGAACGCCATGATGAGAAGAACTGCATGCTTACGTTACGCTGCAAATTTGCAAATAACGTAAGCTATCAGCAAATGGCAGATTATTTAGAGGAAAAATGGCTTGAGCATGTTTGCTATCAAGAATTTGAGAAGCATTATATTGAAGTCGTTGATGATCAATTGATTTTTTATTATGTGACCCGATCAAGTTGTGGACTAGGAGTAACAGGGAAAATTGTTGCTACTTAGTTTATAATGAGCCACCTATTTAGATATCTAAGCAAATTCAGTTCAACAACCTTTTTTAATCCAATAAACTTTCCTTCAATCTTAGGACACGCTATGCCCACCCCAATTAACGAACGTAAACTAGCCAATGCCATCCGTGTACTGTCGTTTGACGCGGTTCAAAAAGCCAACTCTGGACATCCGGGTGCGCCAATGGGTATGGCTGATATTGCCGAAGTTTTGTGGCGCAAATTTTTGAAGCACAATCCAGCAGATCCTAATTGGCACAACCGTGATCGCTTTGTACTGTCAAACGGTCATGGCTCGATGCTTATTTATTCATTGCTACATTTATCAGGTTATGATGTGAGCGTTGATGACCTTAAAGGTTTCCGTCAGCTGCATTCAAAAACCCCAGGCCATCCTGAACTTGGTTACACGCCTGGTGTAGAAACGACTACTGGTCCACTAGGACAAGGCATTGCTAATGCGGTTGGTTTTGCGATCGCAGAAAAAACCCTAGCCGCACAGTTCAATCGTGACGGTCATAACGTCGTCGATCATCATACTTATGCGTTCTTGGGCGATGGTTGCTTGATGGAAGGTATCAGTCATGAAGTTTGCTCACTGGCTGGCACGTTGGCGCTTGGTAAGTTGGTATTCTTCTATGATGATAACGGTATCTCAATCGATGGTAATGTCGAAGGCTGGTTCACTGATGATACCGAAGCGCGCTTTGAGTCGTACGGCTGGCAAGTGATCAAAGTCGATGGCCATGATACTGATGCAATCACGCAAGCAACTGAGCAAGCGATTGCAGAGACTACTAAGCCAAGTCTAATTATTTGTAAAACCACGATCGGTGCTGGTAGCCCGAACAAACAAGGTCTAGCCGCCAGTCATGGTGCACCACTTGGTGATGATGAAATCGCCTTGACCCGTGATGCGCTATCTTGGAAACATGCCCCATTTGAATTAGATGACGAAATCTATGAAGCGTGGGATGCCAAAGCCAAAGGCGATGTACAGCAAAAGAACTGGGATGCGGACTTTGAAGCATACAAAAAAGCCTATCCAGAGCTTGCAGCAGAACTATCACGCCGTCTAAATGGCGAGTTGCCTGCTGACTTTGCTAGCCAAGCGCAAGCCTATATTCAGCAAACGCAAGAAGCGGGCGGTGATGTTGCTAGTCGTAAAGCCAGTCAAAATGCTATCAACAGCTTGCAGCCACTATTGCCAGAACTATTGGGCGGTTCAGCCGACCTAGCTGGCTCAAACTTGACGCTATTCAAAGGCGCTAAAGGCATCGAAAAAGACGCTGACGGCAACTATATCTATTACGGCGTACGCGAGTTCGGTATGACCGCGATTGCCAATGGTATCGCATTGCATGGCGGCTTTATTCCTTACGTAGCGACGTTCCTGATGTTTATGGAATATGCACGTAACGCGGTACGCATGGGCGCACTGATGAAGCAGCGCGTCATTCATGTCTATACGCATGACTCTATCGGTCTGGGTGAAGATGGTCCAACGCATCAGCCAGTTGAGCAATTGACTAGCCTACGTACGACGCCAAACCTACGTACATGGCGTCCTTGTGATGCGACTGAATCTGCAAGTGCTTGGGTAGAAGCAATCAAATCAGAAAACAACCCATCAGCATTGATCTTTAGCCGTCAGAGCTTGCCACATCAAGCACGTGATAGCGAGCAAGTAGCGAATATCACCAAAGGTGGTTATGTACTGGCAGAAGAGCAAGGTGAGCTACAAGCGATCATCATCGCTACTGGTTCAGAAGTTGGCCTAGCGATGGAAGCATACGAGACGCTTAGCGCGAATGCTGTTGGCGTACGTGTAGTGTCTATGCCATGTGCAGAGATTTTCGTTGAGCAAGATACTAGCTATCGTGAAGCGGTATTGCCTGCCAATATCCGTGCTCGCGTCGCAGTCGAAGCTGCGCATGTAGATTACTGGTATAAGTTCGTTGGTCTAGATGGCAAAGTCATCGGTATGACCACTTATGGCGAATCTGCTCCAGCTAGCGATCTATATAAAGAGTTTGGTATTACGACTGATGCTGTGGTTGAAGCGGTAAATAGTTTGGTGTAATAAACCTGATTTAATTAGCGTTTAGAAAAAGAGCTGCCGGAGAAATCTGGTGGCTTTTTTTATGTTAGGGACAGTGTTTTGTTGCTTTTTGCTCACGGTCAAAGTAGCTCTTAAGACGAAAGTTTCTGCTAATAGGGTATAAACATAAGGTAACTTAAGATATTAATAGGGTAAATTTTAATTATATGTTTCACACTGTGTTTACCCGTGCTATTAATAAACTCAACCGATACAATGGAACTTAACATGAAAATAAAGTCTGACGTACTAACAGAAAGTGAAAAAAATCTCTTTATAGAAAAAATACTAACCCATTACCATGAGCGAGACGCTAAGCGTTTTATTGAAAAGTTTGAACAAAGTTCAGAAGAAAGATTAAGATTAATAATTGCTAGAATTGATGATGGATTTGCTGTATTAGATCACTATGGAAGTATCATGACTCATGGTAGATTTTATGTGTTAAAAAATAATGATTTTTATAGGATCGGTTCAGATTTAATAAAGGGTTCGAAAACCCTTGAGCGTGCTGGGACGCGTGTAACATCGATTCAAGTCAATGGGTTTGAAAAAGTTACTGATGAAAATATCAGATCGAACTTTGAAGCAATTAATCAGTTTTTTGCACTGCAGGCGTGGAACGATGCTTTAGGTATCAAGTCGTAAATATAGTATCAGGGATACATTTGATACCAAGGAGTTGAACATGAAAATAAATTCTGACGTACTAACAGAAAATGAAAAAAAGTTTTTTATAGACAAGATATTAACCCACTATCATGAGCGAGATGCTAAATATTTTATTGAACAGTTTGAATGTTTCCCAGATGACTATCTAAAGCAAGACTTTACCAGAATAGATAATGGCTTCGCCGTATTAAACGGAAATGCAAATGTCATGGTTATGGGAAGATTCTATGTTATAAAAAACAACGATTTTTATCGAGTAAGCACAGTGTCAAAAGATTCAGATAGTTTTGATAGCGGGACGCGTATATCAACAATCCAAATCAACGGATTTGAAAAGGTAACTGATAAAAGTATTTGGTCTGAATTTGAAAAAATTAATCAATTCTTTTTACAAATAAAAAATTCTATCTAGGGTTAAAACCATGGATTCTAATGAACAGTTAAACAATGCATCAAAATCTACTGGTCTCCGAGATTATGCAATTACAGACGGTACGCTCAATCTAGGTTTCTCAAAAAACCTACTTGTCAATACAGTGAGCGTAGACTAAATTAAGCTTGCTACATCCAGTAAAAATCCTAATGACTTGAAAATATAAGAGCGACAATGTCCCTAAAATCCACCTTCAAAGGCTTTCTCGGCGAAACCGTCATCAACGTTGCCATGTGGATCAAGCTTGAAAAAGATGTTTATCACCGATTAAATGGTATTACCTTGCCTAGAGACAAAGGTGGAAGTACCCAAATCGACCATATCATCGTCTCCGTATACGGTATCTTTGTGATTGAGACCAAAAACTATAAAGGCTGGATATATGGTAGCGAGACACAAAGACAGTGGACACAAGCTTTCCCGAATGGCAGTAAATTCAAATTCCAGAACCCACTACGCCAAAACTACTTGCACATTAAGACGCTCGCAGATTTATTAGGATTGGAGCTGAGCTACTTTCATTCGATGATTGCTTTCATTCGATGATTGCTTTCATCGGTGAGTGCGAGCTAAAAACCCGCGACCAGTTGCCCGAGCATGTATTGACGAGTGGTATGGTCTCGTATGTAAAGAAAAAGCAAGATAAGATACTCACTGAAGATGAGGTTGCATCTATCGTTGAGCAGATTAATAGCAATAGATTTAGTAAGTCTTGGCGTACCAATAGAGAGCATAAAGCCTATCTAAAAGACAAGCATAGCAATCCAAGCCAGAATACAAACAAACAGCCTAGCGGTAACGCTAATGATAAACCAATTGCTAAAGTGGCTACTAAGGCTACACCAGAGCCGATAGTAAAAGAGACCGCTAAACGAGCTATTCTAAAAAGTAGAGAGGTGCATCGATGGTCTGGTCAGACTGAAATTGAAGCTAACGATTTACTAATTGATAGTATGGACACTCATCAGACAGTCACACAGCATACAATTAAATCGCACGATATTGCTAATAAGATTTTTCTTACGCCATTTGAAGTTATGGAGCCTGAGCTAGCAGCGATTTCCTCTGAGACAGATGTGGTGATAGATCATACAGCTGATTTGATTCAAACACCAACCTGCCCGAGATGTGACGGTGAGATGATCAAGAGAGTAGCAAAAAAAGGCCTGAATCAAGGTCAGACCTTTTTTGGTTGTAGCCAATTTCCTAAATGTCGCGGTGTGGTGAATATTGATTAGTCGTTAATCATCTTAACCTTCATCTTAATCATTTTAACCTTAGTCACCTTAACCATATATCTCTTCCAAGCGTAAACAAGCAACCAATCGACCGTCCCATTCGCGCAGTTGTGGCTCTACTTCGCTACATTGCTGCTTGGCATAGGGACAGCGTTTATGGAGGGCGCAGCCACTTGGTGGATTGAGCGGACTTGGTAGCTCACCTTGTAGGGTCAAATCATTTTTGTGCCCATTTACCGTTGGTGCCGCAGCCAATAATGCGATGGTATAAGGGTGTTTTGGCGCATTATAAATCGCTTCTTTGGGGCCGTGTTCGACGGCCTGACCTAAATACATCACCATCACATCATCAGCGACGTGGCGCACGACCGACAAATTGTGAGAGATGAAAACGTAAGCGGTGAGATACTCATCTTGCAAATCCATAAATAGGTTTAAGACTTGCGCCTGAATCGATACATCGAGTGCGGAAGTTGGCTCATCAGCGACGACGATTTTCGGATTAAGCATCATCGCGCGGGCGAGGGCAATACGTTGGCGCTGACCGCCCGAAAACATATGCGGATAACGACCAGCATGTTCAGGACGTAGACCGACATGTCTCATCATCTCGTTGATTTTGTCACGCTTTTCTTCTTTAGACAGTTTGGTATGGATATCCAGTGGTTCTGTCAGTTGATAGCCAATGGTATGGCGTGGGTTCAAGCTCCCATAAGGGTTTTGGAATACCATTTGAATTTCAGTACGCAACTCTTTTAACGCTTTTCTGCTATAGCCTGCAGTGCCTTCATCATTGATAAATAGCTCACCATGTGTAGGCGATTCGATCAGTGTCAACTGGCGGGCAAGGGTAGATTTTCCGCAGCCTGACTCACCAACTACGGCCAATGTCTTGCCAGCTTCAAGCTCGAATGAGACGCCATTGAGCGCTTTTACGTAGGCCTTTGCTTTGCCCAGACCTTGTGATACTGGGTAGTGCTTGTGTAGATTGTCTGCTTTTAGGACCACTTTATTACTCATACTTATGACTCCAAAGTAGCAGCGTGAGAGGGGCGAGAGGTAATATTAGAATCAATACAACGCACCTTGCCATTGGGCGTATCTAAAATAGGTGGCGGTACTTCGCAAGCAGGCTCTTTATAAGGGCAACGGGGAGACAGCAAGCAACCAGCCGGCCTATCATATTGACTGGGTACAACTCCTGGTAAACTGTTTAGCCTATCTTGACCAATAGCCAACTCAGGGATGGCTTGTAGCAATGCTTCAGTATAAGGATGTGCAGGCTTTTGGAAAATTTCTGGCACGGTACTGGTTTCAACCACTTGTCCAGCATACATGACCGCGACATCACGCGAGTTTTGTGCAACCAGACCCAAATCGTGGGTAATTAATACCATGGCCATTTGTTTTTCGCGTTGCAATCGGCTCAGTAAGTCCATAATTTGCGCCTGTACTGTGACATCCAAAGCCGTGGTTGGTTCATCTGCGATAAGTAGTTTTGGCTCGCAAGCAATCGCCATCGCAATCATAACCCGTTGACTCATACCGCCTGATAGTTGATGCGGATAGACCTTAAGTCTGTTTTTGGCATCGGGCATTTCGACCAACTCTAGCAGCTCTAAGATGCGAGTTTGTACTGCTGCGCCTCGTAAACCAAGGTGCTTGCGTAGCACTTCACCTAACTGCATTTCAACGGTAAAGCTTGGATTTAGGCAAGACATCGCATTTTGAAAAATCATAGAGATATCTTTACCAATGATGCCGCGTCTCTCTTTGGCTGACATACTGAGCATGTCTTTATTGTCAAAGACCACTCGTTGTGCGCGTACGGTCGCGGAAGGTGGCAACAGACCCATTAGCGCCATCATAGTGACTGACTTACCTGAGCCAGATTCACCCACGACAGCGATGACCTCACCTTGGGTAATCTTTAACGATACATCATCCACTGCGCGAAAGGCACGCACCCCTTGTCCAAAAGTAACCGACAGGTTTTCGATATCTAGCAATAACGGAGAGTCTTTTGTTGATGCACCATTCATAGACGTATGAGTGATAGGCGTATTAATTAATGGTTCAGTCATCTTAAGTCACCTGCTTTAATTTAGGATCTAGCGCATCGCGTAAGCCATCACCAGTCAGGTTAATCGATAGTGCAGCTAAGAAAATAGCGACACCCGGCCAGATTGCTAGCCAAACATTACTTTGAATATATTGACGCGCCGTACCTAGCATCGCGCCCCATTCGGCATCTGGTGGCTGTACGCCAAAGCCTAGGAAACCAATCGCGCCTGCTTCTAAAATAGCAGACGAGAAAATCATCGTTGCCTGTACGATAAGCGGTGCCATACAGTTGGGCAAAATAGTAATAAACAACAAACGCAGCACACCAGCACCCATCACTTGTGAGGCAATAAAATACTCACGTTGCAGCTCCACCATCGCTGTGGCACGAGTCAGACGAATAAATGGCGGTGTACAGACCAGTGCGATCGTAATAATCGTATTGGTCATAGATGGCCCTAAGATAGCGGCGATAATAATAGCCAATAGCAAGCTCGGATATGACATCAGGATATCATTGACCAGCATGACTGCTTTGCCCCAAACCTTTGGCCAAAACGCTGCACTTAGACCTAATGAGATACCAACCAACATCGCCAGAGTCGTTGCGCTTAGACCGATAAACAACGAATAACGTGCGCCATACATCACTCGAGACAATGTATCTCGGCCCGCATCATCAGTACCTAGCCAAAACATCGCATTGCCACCATCTAAAAAGGCAGGCGGCAATTGCTCTTGACCGGTGAACAGCTCATAAGGATCATGAGGCGCAATAGCAGGTGCAAGTATGGCAACAAGGACCATGAGTGTCAGTACGATAAAACCAATTACGGCGCCTTTGTTTCGGCAAAACGTCGATAAAAATAGCTGCCAAGATGACGGCGGTGTGGCTGCCGTCAGATTGACATCAGAGGGGAGAACAGAAGGCTTCATGAGCATTTCCTATAGTGGCTAGCGCATTGGATTCGTTTGGGCTTCTTTTTCTAACAATCATTAGAAATTTGCCAAAAACCTTTGTAACCATGTAAGCGCTAATCATCACTATTTATAATGTGAGTATTTATCAATGTTAAATTAAGAAGTATGGCGAATACGTGGATTGATCAGACCATACAAAATATCAATAAATAAACTAACCAAAATCAGAGCGGTGGCGACCAATAAAATACCATTTTGTACAATAGGGTAGTCACGAGTGAAAAACCCATCGAGTAGCCAATTACCAACGCCTGGCCAACTAAAGATAGTCTCGGTAATAATGGCGCCTGCGAGCAATGTCGCCATCTGTAGGCCAACGACTGTAACCACCGTAATCAAGGCATTACGCATTACGTGGACTAGTATCACTCGGCGTGGAGATAAGCCTTTGGCCCGTGCTGTACGCACATAATCCTCATCTAACACCTCTAGCATCGCAGAGCGTGTCATCCGCGCAATCATCGCTAACGGAATGGTGGACAAGGCAATAGAGGGCAATATAAAGTGTTTGACCACATTCCAAAACGCGCCAGGTTCTCCTGAGCTTAGTGATCCGAGTAACCATGACCCATACAGTGGTTGCACATCTAAAAACTGTGCGACAGATATCACCCCAGCGACGGGTAAAAGACCTAAATAATGAGCGAAGATACCAGTCAGGATGGGGCCCAATAAGTAGATAGGCATAGAGTAGCCTGCCAACGCACCTGACATGAGGGTGTAATCAATCCATGTACCACGGCGCAAGGCAGCAAAGATGCCTAAGCTGACACCAATGACACTAGCGATAACAATAGCGCATAATGCCAATTCTAGAGTAGGAACAAAGTGGGCAAAAAAGTCTTGTAATATGGGTGTACGAGTACGAAAGGACTGACCGAAATCACCCGTTAGGATGCCAGTCAAATAATCCCAATACTGGGCGACGAGCGGTTTGTCTAATCCTAGCCTTTCTAAGGCACGAGCATGTAGCTCGGGATCGACCATACGCTCGCCCATCATAATCTCGACGGCATCTCCAGGTACGAGACGAATCAGAGTGAAGGTTGATAGCGTTAAGCCAAGATAGACGGGAATAAGAATAGCAATTCGACGCAGAATATAAAGTAGCATGGCCTGCTCAATAGTTGTGGTTCAATGATTAGAGTATTAGCGATGATGAAGAGATCCGTGACAAAGCGCTTAGTTCATATTGTTCATATCATTCATATAAATTCGGCTGGAGCAGAGTATCTGACCCAGCCGCACTTATATGAATGAATTGCGAATGTCGTAACGGAATTAATCAGTCAAGGTTATTCAACTTTTACACCATCGAAGCGTATTGAGCCAAGTGGGCTGATTTTATAATCGACAACGTTTGGTGCGGTGAATACGGTCACTACCGAATGCGCCATTGTCGTCCAAGGAAGCTGCTCTTTGAATATCTGCTGAGCTTGCTCATATTCACTGACACGCTCATCTTGATTATTAATCTGACGGGCATTGGTCACCAAATTATCGAAGTCTTTGTTACACCAGCGCGAGTAGTTGTTACCACCGACTGCGTCACAAGACAATAACGATCCAAGCCAGTTGTCTGGATCACCATTGTCGCCAGTCCAACCGGCTAGAATGACATCAGGCTCGCCTTTAGCAGCGCGTTTTAGGTACTCGCCCCACTCATAAGTCACAAGTTTGGTATCGACGCCAATCTTCGCCCAATCTGCTTGTAGCATTTCAGCCATTAGCTTGGCATTTGGGTTGTACGGACGCTGAACTGGCATATACCATAGATTGATAGAAAGATTATCCGCGCCAGCTTCTTTGATCAGTGCTTTTGCCTTTTCGACGTCGTAAGGCGCGTCTTTAAGTGACTCATCATAGCCCCACTGCGTTGGCGGCATTGGGTTGGTCGCTTTGAGGCCTTCGCTCTGATAAACCGCATTGATAATAGCGTCTTTGTTGATCGCCATATCTAATGCTTGACGCACTTTAAGATCGCTTAATTGAGGTTTTTCTACGTTGTAACCGACATAGCCAACGTTGAAGCCAGGCTGATCGAGAACGGTGGCTTTACCTGATTTTTTGACAGATTCGATTTCGGCAGGTTTTGGATAAGCGGACACGTGACATTCGCCAGCTTGCACTTTCTGTGCGCGGACTGCTGAGTCTTTAGTGATGACAAACACGAGGTTGTCGATATAGATGTCGTCTTTATTCCAATAGTCTGGGTTTTTGGTATAACGAATTTGCGCGTCTTTTTGATAAGAAGTAAAGACGAAAGGTCCAGTACCGACGGGCTTAGTATTGATATCAGCAGCATTACCAGAGGCTAGCAATTGATCTGCGTACTCAGCAGAACCAATATAAGCAAAAGGCATTGCTAGGTTCTGTAGGAACGGCGCATTGGTTTCGCTAAGGATGATTTTTACCGTATAGTCGTCAACCTTTTCGATATTAGAGATAATATCAGGTAGCCCCATACCGACTGAATATGGGAATTCAGCAGGATAAGCTTTGTTAAATTCAAAGTCTGGGTCAGTGATACGTTCTAGCGTAAAGACAATGTCATCCGCGTTGAAATCGCGAGTCGGAGTAAAGTAATCAGTTGTACCGAATTTAACCCCTTTGCGTAGATTAAAGGTATAAGTCTTGCCGTCTTCGCTAATATCCCAGCTTTCAGCAAGTCCTGGCTGAATCTCAGTCTCTGCTCTTTTGAATTCTACCAAGCCATTGTAAATAGGGAAGGCACTCGCATCAAAATCCGTACCTGAAGTATATTGCGCTGGATCGAATCCGGCAGGGCTACCTTCTGAGCAATAGAGCAATGTTTTGGCGGCTTTGGCATCTGAGCTAGCGGCAGAGTCATCCGTAGTTTTGTTGTCTCCACTACAGGCGCTGATACCTAAGACAAACGTCGCCAACATCGTAAGTTTGAAGAGTGATTTTTGCATTATTACATCCTATGTAATGGTAGGTAGGTACTCATGTATCCATATGTTCGTACTCGAGCATGAATACGATGAGAAAGCGTTTAATGACCTCTAAAGTATCTATCTATGTAGTATTTTATATATACAAAATAAAACATATTAAAGGTTGTTATAACTTTAAATTATATAGATGGAAACTAAAAATATAAACAAGTCGTTCGAATATACTCTCTTAATCCGTGATAATGCAAGCAATAAATCGACTAATTTTGATAAAAAATGCATGGTTTTGCCGTATTTAGCACCAATAAGATATTAAATACTAAAATTTATGGCTTTATGTTTATTTATTTTAAATAGCAAAGAGACACACTTTTAAATTGCTAACCAGTTACAATTTTACTAGGTGTAAACAATTAGAAATAATAAAGTTATGTCTCTTTGAAGTAGCCAACTATAAGCCGTTTGTCCAATGCAGAATTAAACAGGGCTATGATTCGCCTTAATGAGATCGGCTATTTTTTCGGCAATCATAATTGTTGGCGCATTGGTATTGGCGCTAATAAGTGTTGGCATCACTGAAGCGTCGATGACTCGCAATCCGCTCACACCTCGTACCTTTAATTCTAAATCGACCACGGAGCTGTCATCTGAGCCCATGCGGCAAGTGCCTACTGGATGGTAGATGGTATCTGACTTATTTCTGATATAGCCGAGCATGCCGTCTTTTTCGAGGTAAGGGGCAGGGTAATCTTCAGTGATGTACTTAGCGAGTGCGGACTCTTGCATGATGGCTCGAGTACGCTCGGCACCGGCTACCATATACTCTATGTCTTTTGGATGGGACAGATAGTTTGGATCGATCAAGACGGCATCGGAAGGGTCAGCTGAGTCCAATCTGACAGTACCTCGACTTTCAGGTCGTAAGTAGCAACTGTGACAAGAGACAGCGAAACCGCGTCTTAGGTCCCGACCATGCTCGATCACGCGTGAGATGACAAAGTGCAGCTGTGTGTTTGGCCACTCTTTTGGGTCATCACCGACGCTAAAGAATGCACCCGCTTCTGCATAGTTGGTAGATAGCAGCCCTGTACCGTCTTTTCTCCACTGCCGAACACTTTTGGTCAATGTCGAAATCGATGCCATGCCAATACCGATGACATCAGTCGTATTGACCTCATAATCAAAGACGACGTCTAAATGATCTTGTAAATTACCACCGACCTCAGGTGCATCTACCACCACATCAATACCATGAGACTGTAAATGCTCTGCAGGGCCAATACCTGAGAGCATCAAAACTTTAGGTGAACCAAACGCACCACCTGACAGTAGGACTTCATGACGCGCCGTGACAGTATGTTCGACGCCATCTTTTTCGTAGACGACGCCTGTCGCTTGATTGTTTTCGATAATGACGCGGTTAGCCTGCGCATGAGTGATGACAGTTAGATTAGAGCGGTGTTGTACGGGATGTAGATAGGCAGCCGCGGCAGAGCAGCGTTGGCCTTGTTTTTCACCATGGAAGTGAGTGACTTGATACAATCCTGTACCGTCTTGCTTTTCGCTATTAAAGTCAGGGTTGTGATCTAGGCCATTGGCAATCGCAGCTTCTACGAATGCCTTAGAGATGTCTCGTGGACTGAGTAGGTCGCTAACATGCAGCGGCCCGCTATCACCATGTAGCTTATCGCTACCACGAATATTATTTTCAGCTTTGATAAAGTAGGGAAGTAAATCGTCAAACCCCCAGCCAGTACAGCCTTGCTCTACCCAGCGCTCATAATCTAGCTTGCTACCACGTGTATAGATCATGGCATTGATCGCTGATGAACCGCCCAGACATTGTCCACGCGGCTGAAAACCTTTACGGTTATTAAGGTGCTCTTGCGGGGTAGTATGAAAGCACCAATTGTTCAATTTAAGCGGTTTGCCAGGAACCATCAGAATCAGTCCAGCAGGCACGCGTACTGCTAGATCTTTGCCATCACCGCCGTACTCTAATAAACAGACACTGATATCTGGGTTTTCAGTGAGACGGCTGGCGAGCACGCAACCTGCTGATCCACCACCGACGATGACATAGTCAAATGTTGTGTCAAATTCCATTTTATATTCCTTATAGCATCCATGCTAATTAAAATAGGGTACGCTTTACAGTAACTATTATTCTGCTGAAATAATAAAATAAAAATGACTCTGCGGTATCTGTTTGCGTCAATATCGTAGGACAAGCTAAGACTGTTATATTTGGTATGTTATTTAAAATTAATGCTACTTAATTTTGCACCAAACGTCCTTATATCGCACAGATTTCTGAGCGTACGATAAAGCGTTTGCCTTCAGGGATTTCTAACGAAAAGCTCGCACCGCGACCATTGACGACATCAATGGTGAGATCGGTATGCTGCCATAGATTGTACTGTGCCTTACCCATATAAAATGGACAGCCAGCAAGCTCACCAACCAACACATCCTGACCACCTACTTTGAACTCTCCTAATGGATAGCACATGGGCGAGCTACCATCGCAGCAGCCACCTGATTGATGAAACATCAGCTCACCGTGCTTGGATTTCAATAGTTCAATTAGCTCTTTACAGGACTCTGTTGCTGTAATTTTCATAATCAACTCCTATGCTATCAGTGTCAAAAAACCATACTATTCTGAAAATCTATTATTCAAAACATGGCTTTTTACGACTTCTTAAAGTGAAAATGCAACCTATCTTGCGACAGATTGCATTTGTTTTCTAAGTACTGTCATGCGTTCACAGATTAGATTAGAAGAAACCCATTTTTTTAGGGCTATACGAAACCAGCATGTTTTTGGTTTGCTGATAATGATCGAGCATCATCAGATGGTTTTCGCGGCCGATACCTGATTGCTTATAGCCACCGAATGCAGCATGTGATGGATATAGATGATAGCAGTTGGTCCATACGCGGCCCGCTTGGATACCACGTCCGAAACGATAGGCTTTATGTACACTACGAGTCCAAACGCCAGCGCCTAGACCATATAGAGTGTCGTTGGCAATTTGCATGGCTTCTTCATCGTCTTTAAAGGTAGTAACAGCAAGCACAGGCCCAAAGATTTCTTCTTGGAACACACGCATGTCATTAGTACCTTCAAAGATAGTTGGCTTAACATAATAGCCGTCTGCTAGGTCGCCATCGTGTTTGGCTTGATCGCCACCGACTAGGACTTTTGCGCCTTCTTTTTTACCGATATCAAGATAAGATAAAATCTTTTCTAACTGATCTGAGCTGGCTTGCGCACCAATCATAGTCTCAGTATCTAGTGGGTTGCCCATTTTGATGGCTTCAACACGAGCGATACAGCGTTTGATAAATTCGTCATAGATGCTTTCATGTACGAGCGCACGTGATGGACAAGTACAGACCTCACCTTGGTTTAGGGCAAACATGACTAGGCCTTCGACCGCTTTGTCCAAGAAATCATCGTCTTCGTCCATGACATCAGCAAAGAAGATATTTGGGCTTTTGCCGCCAAGCTCTAGTGTGACTGGAATGATGTTTTCGCTGGCGTACTGCATGATGAGGCGACCCGTTGTAGTCTCACCAGTGAAGGCAACTTTATTGATACGTGGGTTAGAAGCAAGAGGTTTACCCGCTTCGACACCAAAGCCATTGACGATGTTTAACACGCCCTTAGGCAAGATGTCAGCGATACTGATCGCTTCTAACATATATAATATCGAAGCAGGCGTTTGCTCAGCAGGCTTCATGACGATACAGTTACCAGCGGCTAAAGCCGGGGCGATTTTCCATACTGCCATTAGAATAGGGAAGTTCCATGGGATAATCTGCCCGACAACGCCTAGCGGCTCATGGAAATGATAAGCAACAGTGTCTTCATCAATCTGGCTGATACCGCCTTCTTGTGCGCGGATGGCACTGGCAAAATAACGGAATTGATCGATGGCTAGCGGAATATCTGCCATCAAGGTTTCGCGTACAGGCTTGCCGTTTTCGTAGCATTCAGCAATAGCGATCGCTTCTAGATTGGCTTCCATGCTATCTGCAATTTTTAATAACAAGTTTGCTCGTTCAGCAACGCTGGTTTTGCCCCAAGCGTCTTTGGCAGCATGCGCGGCATCTAGGGCTTTTTCGATGTCTGCTTCTTTTGAACGGGCAACTTGGCAAATGGTTTTACCATCGATAGGACTTGGGTTGTCAAAGTACTCGCCATCGACAGGAGGGGTCCACTCACCATTAATAAAGTTATCGTATTTTTCGCGGAATTGGACGGGACTGTTTTCAGTATTGGGATAAGCGTATAACATTAACCACTCCTTGTTGTGTATTATGGTTATTTAAAATATGGTTACTTACGTATGACCATTTAAAAATACATTCTTGGTCTTCCTAACCAAGTTATCATCCTATCGTACTGAGCTTTTTAGCAGAACGATAATGACTTTTTATAATGATATATTTTGTATCGTATAACTTTAAGTTATGTGATATGAGTCGGTTAAAATGGTTCGCAAACGGTATGCAGCTGTTATAATTGTGAGCATCTACTTTAGCTGGCTATGGTTATTGAGTTAATCATGGCGGCTTTCTTTTTGTACTATTTCTTCTTCATAATATTGGTTGGTTTGGATCTATGCGTCAATCTTCTGCTCTTGATATCCTAAAAACAGGTCAAAACGTCTTTTTGACCGGCTCAGCAGGTTCAGGTAAGACTTATACTCTCAATCAATACATCGATTATCTACGTGCCCGCCGTGTACCTGTCGCGGTAACCGCCAGTACGGGTATTGCCGCCACGCACATGAATGGCACGACGATTCATAGCTGGTCAGGCATCGGTATCAAAGATGAGCTGACTGATCGAGATTTGTCCACCTTGTCACGCAAGCAGTTTTTAGCAGATAGATTGAAAGATACAGCGGTCTTGGTCATTGACGAGATATCAATGCTACATGCTAAGCAGCTCAATTTGGTCAGCCAAGTGCTCAAGCATATTCGCAAAAATGACAAAGCGTTTGGTGGTATTCAGGTCGTAGTCGCAGGAGACTTTTTTCAGTTACCGCCGATTGGCAGTAAAGGTGAGACGAATCGTGAAAAGTTCGCCTTTATGTCTGAGGCGTGGCTCGATGCCAAGTTCCATATTTGCTACTTGTCTGAGCAGCATCGTCAAGTCAGCGATGCAGCCAATGGGGGTCTCGATTTAGACGATATTCTTAACCAAATTCGCCGTCAGGAAGTAACCTTTGAGGCGATTGCTGCTTTAGAAGCGACTTATGACCAAAGTGTCGATATCAAGCGTACGCGTCTGTATACCCACAATCTCAATGTCAATAAAATCAATGACAAAGAACTGGCGTCTCTAGATGGCGAGATGATGCGTTTTGAAGCGACGGCGACAGGCGATAGTAAGCTGGTTGAAACGCTAAAAAAGACCGTGCGTACCCAAGACGAGCTGATTCTCAAAGTTGGCGCCAAGGTAATGTTTATTAAAAACAATGCCGAGCTTGGTGTCTCTAACGGAACGATGGGCGAGTTAATTGGATTTGCTGCTGTCAAAATAGAGGATAAAGACAGTAGTGACGCGTTAATCGAAGACGATAGCAGCGATGACGTTAATGAGGATGCTGCTAGCGAAAAAACGACAAAAGGTAAAAAGTCCGCTGCTAAAAAAGACAAAGAAAAACCAAAGTCGAAGAAACCAACGACTCAGAAAATGCCTATCGTGCGGCTTAATTCAGGACGAGAAGTTATTGCTGAGCCTGAAGAGTGGATTATCGAAGATGAAACGGGTGACGTGCTGGCAAGTTACTTACAAGTGCCGCTCTGTCTGGCATG
Source organism: Psychrobacter nivimaris (assembly GCF_043419765.1). NCBI lineage: Bacteria > Pseudomonadati > Pseudomonadota > Gammaproteobacteria > Moraxellales > Moraxellaceae > Psychrobacter > Psychrobacter nivimaris. Next base: position 426,951 of record NZ_JBHOFX010000004.1, read on the forward strand.
GGCGATTACCATTCATAAATCGCAGGGCATGACCCTCGATGCGGCTGAAATCGATTTGTCGCGTACCTTTGAGTTGGGACAAGGCTATGTGGCATTATCACGCCTCAAGTCGCTATCTGGCCTACAGCTGCTAGGTATGAACGACATGAGCTTGCAACTCGATCCATTGGCTCGCGGTGCGGATAAGCGGTTTTTGGTACTGTCTGAAGAAGCCGATGCCAACTATGCGATGCTAGATGAAGAAAGCATGCAGCAGGCACATGAAAAATTCGTCTTGAAGTCAGGTGGGACATTGAGCAAGTCAGTAATCGATGCTTACGCCACCCTACAAAAGAAGCGCCGCGAACAACAGCAAGCGAAAATCGATAAAAAACAGAAATTAGGTAATCAGGTCTCTGATAAATCAGACAGTACTCTACTTGCGACCAGAGTGTTATTGGAAGAGAGTTTGACCATTGCGGAGATATCACAAGCCCGTCAGTTGTCACAGTCGACCATCATGCGTCATATTGCTGACCTAAAATCGCAAGACCCAAGTCTTGCCTGTGATCATCTACGTCCAGATGATGAGGTAATGACAGCCGTTGGTAATGCCTATGTCGCTATTAAAGTCGCTAACAATCCGAATGATTTTAATGATGACGGTAGCATCAAACTGCGTCCGATATATGATCATCTAAAGCAGAGCATTGACTACAACACCATTCGCCTCGCATTGATTTTTATTACCCCATAGTTTTGCTGCCTATAATTTTATTGCCTATAACTTTGTTACCTTTATTTTTATAGGCTTTATTTTTACTATTTCTTAGTATTCAGCAATCATTAGCGCACTCAACGTGATAACGCTCAGTTTTTACCCCCATTTATAGCGATACCCTTTATGTCCGATGTTATGCCTGATTTTTCGAGCGCTACTTATCAATTGACCTCTGACCCGATAGCGGCGACATTCCGTGCCACTGGTGAGCACACACAGCCGCTGAGAGTTGCTATCAATGGCTTTGGTCGTATAGGGCGCAATGTACTTCGTGCTTTGCTAGAGCGCTTCGAAGTGTTAGGTCGTGCGATTCATGTAGTGGCAATTAATGATTTAGCGCCAGCGGATATCTTGTTACATTTACTCAAGTTTGATAGCACACATGGCCGTCTCAGTCGATTAGGCGTAAATGCTGAGATTGTAGAAAGTGAGTCAGGTGATACGAGCAAGACTGAGCTCTGTCTGACCAAAAACAATCTAACTTATTGCATCAATATGCTATCAGAGCCTGATCCCAAAAACTTACCTTGGCAGGCGCTGGGTGTCGATGTGGTTTTAGAATGTACTGGGCACTTTCGCTCGTATGAGCAAGCGACGCTACATATCAATGCTGGCGCGCAACAAGTGATCATCGGTGCCGCGCCATTTGACGATGTGGATGCCTGTATCGTCATGGGCGTAAATACCGATGCGCTCACGCTTGAGCTACCGATTATCTCTAGTGTTTCTTGTACCACGCAGGCATTGGTGCCGTTGATTGATACGCTAGATAAAGCGTTTGGTGTGCAGTCCGCCATGATGACAGAGATTCATGCAGTTACCGCTGATCAGACAGTGCTCGATCAAGCACATCGAGATCCAAGACGGGCGCGCGCTTCTGGCTATAATATTATCCCAACGACATCTAGTAGTATCGCTGCCACAGAGCGAGTGCTACCAGCCATGGTCGGCAAAATAAACGGACATTCGATACGGGTGCCCACTATCGACGTGGCGGCGATTGATGTCACCTTTGTATTTGGTACGCCAGATGTCGATGTAGAGACAGTGAGAGAGGTGCTTAAATCTGCCAGTCAGGCGCATTTGCATGACATCATGGCTTATACCGATGAGCCATTGGTATCTAGTGATTTTATCCATCAGACTGAGTCCTTAATCATTGATGGTCAGCAGCTTATGCAAGTAGGCGGTCAATATAAGGTTTTTGCATGGTACGATAATGAATGGGGCTATGCCAACAGGCTGCTCGATATGTGCTTACATCTGGCCTCAAGCAAGCGATAAGGCACCAATTTACAAGTATTCGAAAATTAATTGAATTTTTTTAGTTTAGGGGCTTGCATTATAAAATGATATCTATATAATGATGCACCAATGGAGACGTGGCAGAGCGGTTGAATGCACCGGTCTTGAAAACCGACAAGGGTTAATAGCCCTTCGAGAGTTCGAATCTCTCCGTCTCCGCCAAATTCGAAAAAGCCCCAATCAGCAATGATTGGGGCTTTTTTTTATGGTATTGATAAAAATATTAATTAGTACCTTTTATAAGATCCTCAATAGTAGGTTATACAGCTATTTCACTAACGAATTTTCAAATTCGATTGTCTGATCGTCTACTAAGATAAGCGTACCTTTATTAATCTCGATAGTGATGCCACTCGCATTTTTGATAGCACGCATGACATTGATATCCTCAATACTGCTTTCAATAATGATCTTGCCAGACTGCTCTGGTGCGATAGGTGGATCAAACGTTGTCAAAGGCACATTAAAGTTTTTGCCTTTTGTCAGATTGGCATCTTTCATGGTTAGCGTCCCTTTAAAACTTTTTATCGCGCCTTTGCCATGATTGGATAGCATAAACTGCATTTTGACTTGATTTAAGCTATCGCTATCACTGGTTTTCACAGGGAGCAGAGCGACAGGATACATCTGTGCAGTAGCATTAGCTGCCTGACCTTTGACGATAGGGCTTTTCTTACCCGTTGGGTTGTTTGGATGCAGACGTTCATATTCACGCTGTTGTATCAGCGCTTGCTTGATAGTGGTGCGCGGCATGGCTCCTGATTCATAAGCATCGCTCAATTTCATACGCAGCATATATCGGCTGAGTACTTGTTGATCGGCCTCAGACAATTGCTCAAAAGTTTGCCCTAGCTTTTTTTGCCATTGGTCTGAATCTGTCGGTATGGTTGTTTTACTTGGATCAGTCTGCGGCGATGAGCAGCCAGTCGCAATCACTAGCATTGCTACCGTCATGGTTGAAAACAAAGTTTTGTTGAAACGCTGATGTAAGCCCGTCATCGTACCCCTCCTTGCAGATCTTTATTATGTTGAAACCTTATAAATAGTCACGACTATATTCTTAATATACCTTGTTTAAACATCTGTTGTGTTTAATTATGGCTAACTAAAACCGCAAATATCGCAAAGTACTTAAAAACATGTTTACTATAAATCAGATGCAAGAAGGGCGTAACAAGAAGAGGGTTAGAGAAGAATCAGTAATGCTTTAACTTTTATAACAGCCACAAAAAAAGACCAAGCTCGCGTTAGCAAACTTGGTCTTTTTTATTTTAATATTATCTAGCAGCGATATTATTAATTGTTTAATCGTTGTCTTGCAACTCAGATAGCGGATGAGTGATGTTGTTATTATGCGTCACTACAATTGCTTCATCAATAATATGCTGACTAACGCCGCGCTTACGTAGCGTTTCGATGAATACTTCATCATGGGCGAGCGTATAATCCTGATGGTCACGATCCAAGCCCTGACGAATATAAAGACGAATAAGCCCTTGAATGCGCTTAAAGCCCAAGTCTGATGACGTCGTTTCTAATAGGCCAATCATTTCTTCAGACAAACGAATACTAATCGGGCGCATGATTTTTTGCGGATGATCAGAAAACTTATTTTTTATACGTACAGGTATCATAATAAACCATTACTTTTAGTGAGTAAGAGCGAAGCACTCAAACAAAAACGAACCCAATCAAAACTAATCTTACCATACAACAAAAATGTCTAAAAGAACACCACAGCCGTGCTAATATTATTAGAAGTAAGTATAAAGGACACAGCAATAAAAAAACCTCCATCAAATTATGATGAAGGTTTTTAGTATATGGCTCTCCAACCTGGGCTCGAACCAGGGACACACGGATTAACAGTCCGTTGCTCTACCAACTGAGCTATTGGAGAATAGCTGGTCATAACAGCAAGTTATTGACGCTTTGTATTAAAGCAATTAATTAGCTTGTTTGCGTTATGTGGGGCACATTTTAGCCAAGTCACTACAGGCTGTCAACCTTATTATGCGTTTAATTATAAATATTATCGCAATTATTGAAAATTAACGCCAATCCCTTATCAGATAGGCTATTTCAAGGTAGAACTCAATAGAAAATGACGACAAATGTGTTTTAAAAATAAAATGTGCTTTAGAAATAAAAAATATTTTCAGAAAATTTTTATATGGCACATAGGATAAACGATAAGAATATAGAACCAGATATCAATTCGGCAAAGTAAAACTAGATTTGATGCTCTATATTTTCGAATATTAAGGTCGTGCGATACCGTTTGACACAATAAAGTTGCAAGATAGCCCTTCACATTGGCAGCAGCATTCTATAAAATACCGACCATGTGGTTTCTTTGCTATGTTTTGTCATAGCATGCGTTGAAAAAAAAGCGGGTGTTCTAAAGATGAGTCCTACTACGATTGCTTACGGTTATCTGACTATTGCCATTATATGCGAAGTGGTGGGTACGACTTTTTTGGTAAAGTCAGAACAGTTCACCCGTTTGGTACCAACTTTGATGATGGGCGCGCTTTATGCGGTTTCATTTTATCTATTGGCTCAGACGCTCAAAACCATACCGCTAGGCATTGCGTACGCACTGTGGGGCGGGCTTGGAATTGTGCTGACATCACTCGCTGGTGTGGTGCTATTCAAGCAAAATCTTGATACAGCAGCAGTGGTCGGTATCGCGATGATCGTCGGCGGTGTTGTTGTGATGAACTTATTGTCTAATTCTGTGGTGCATTGATATGGAAAATGCTTATAAGCGTAAAAAACAGCCAGAAGTCATTCGTCGTGCGTTGTTGGATCAGGCTGCACGTATCACATTGGAGCAAGGCTTATCTAAAGTGACGTTTCAGGCAGTCGCTGATGCGGTTGGGGTGACAAAGGGTGGTGTGATGCATCATTTTTCTACCAAAAATGCGCTCGTGCTAGAAGTCTTCAATGATGCAATGGCTAAGTTTGAGGCAGAAGTAAATGCAGCAATGGCTGACGACCCTGTTAAGTACGGTTCATTTACCCGCGCTTATATAGATGCCACTATCAGCCTTGGCGAGCAAGGTCAGGAAGAGTATGACAATCAAGCAACCTTATATGTGCTAATGCTAGGTGATAGTGAGCTGCGTGAATTGTGGGCTAAATGGGCGAATGAGCAACTCAAAAAACATGCGGCAACGGATAATACCGAGACGTTATGTATGGTTCGCCTTGTCGCGGACGGTATTTGGCTCTCAGACTTTTCAGGTATCGATATCGCAGACAAACAGTCATTACGCGATCGCTTGATAAAAATGACACAACAAGACTTTGATTTGTAAAACAATTTTTATTTTACTATTTAAAGACTAGATTTCTTAAAGACTAAATTTCGAAACTTAACTAACGACGACATTATTCGGCCTGAGTAGCTTTATATAGTTACTTTTGCTAATCGTCCTAAGGAGAATTTATGATTGATTTTAATAATTTGACAGATATTATCGATTTAGACCAAGTACAAACAGCTTATATCAACGGTCGCTATCTAGCGGTGGATGAGTCGCTAGCGACTTTTGAAGATATCAATCCAGCCACTGGTGAAGTATTGGCGACGATTCAGCAAACGAGCAATGAGCAGATTGACGAGGCCGTGAAGGCCGCACATAAAGGTCAAAAAGTTTGGGCGGCGATGACAGCAGTTGAGCGTGGCCGTATTTTATCAAAGGCTGTTGAAATATTGCGCGATCGCAATGATGTGTTGGCACTACTAGAGACCAAAGACACAGGTAAAGCTTACTCTGAAACTAAGTATGTCGATATCGTCACTGGTGCTGATGTCGTTGAATACTATGCAGGGCTGGCGCCTATGATTGAGGGTCGTCAGATTCCATTGCGTGATACTAGTTTTGTATACACTCGCCGCGAGCCAATAGGCGTGGTCGCAGGTATTGGCGCGTGGAACTATCCTATTCAAATCGCGATGTGGAAAGCAGCACCTGCATTGGCTGCTGGTAATGCGATGATTTTTAAGCCATCAGAAGTGACACCGTTGACGGCATTAAAACTGGCAGAAATATTGACAGAAGCTGGATTGCCAGATGGTGTGTTCAACGTGGTACAAGGTAACTATGAAGTGGGTCAGGCGCTAACCGATCACCCAGATATCGCAAAAGTATCGTTCACGGGTGGCGTACCGACTGGCAAAAAAGTCATGTCGAGCGCAGCAAGCTCATCTCTAAAAGACGTAACTTTAGAGCTTGGCGGCAAATCACCATTGATCATATTTGATGACGCAGATATCGATACCGCTGCTGACATCGCTATGATGGCCAACTTCTACAGTACTGGTCAGGTATGTACCAACGGTACGCGCGTATTCGTCCCTAAAGCGCTACAAGCTAAGTTTGAGCAAGCCATCTTAACCCGTGTTGAGCGTATTAGACTGGGCGACCCTATGGATGAGAACATTAATATGGGTCCACTGGTTAGCTTCCCGCATATGGAACGCGTGCTTGGCTATATCGAGCAAGGTAAAAAAGGCGGCGCACGTCTGCTAACAGGTGGCGAGCGCGTTACAACGAACGAGCTTGCAAACGGTGCATTTGTTGCACCGACAGTATTCACTGATTGCACGGACGATATGACTATCGTACGCGAAGAAATCTTTGGCCCAGTAATGTCGATATTGACGTACGAGACCGAAGAAGAGGTCATTCGCCGTGCCAATGATACCGATTATGGCTTGGCCGCTGGGGTTGTGACTGCAGATCTAAAACGCGCACATCGAGTCATCGCTCAGATCGAAGCTGGCATCTGCTGGTTGAATACATGGGGCGAGTCGGCAGCACAAATGCCAGTAGGCGGGTACAAGCATTCTGGCATCGGCCGTGAAAATGGTATCGAAGCGCTCGAACACTATACTCAGACCAAATCTATCCAAGTAGAGTTAGGTGCGTTTGAATCTGTCTTTTAATCAATCTTATTGAGAAAAACGAAGCCAGTAAGGTTGCTTATCAGCTTTAATTTAGCTTTTTTAGGACACCTTACTGACCCTAAACGATTTATGTTTTTTCAATATTATGGAGTATGTTATGACATCAACCACACCTGAGTATGACTATATTATTGTCGGAGCAGGCTCAGCAGGAAATGTGCTGGCCACGCGTTTGACCGAAGATGCTAATATTAAGGTACTGCTGTTAGAAGCAGGTCGTCCAGATTATCGTTTTGACTTCCGTACCCAAATGCCAGCTGCACTTGCCATGCCGCTACAAGGAACGACTTATAACTGGGGTTACAAGACAGATCCTGAACCCTATATGAATAACCGTGTCATGGACTGTGGTCGCGGCAAAGGGCTAGGTGGCTCATCACTGATTAACGGTATGTGCTATATCCGTGGTAATGCGCTAGATTTTGACGATTGGTCTAAGATAAAAGGCCTATCAGACTGGACGTATTCTGATTGCCTGCCTTATTTTAAAAAGCTAGAAAACTGTGATGCTGGCGAGAATGACTATCATGGCGTGGGCGGTCCTGTTGAAATGACTACCTCAAAGCCAGGAGTCAATCCACTGTTCCAAGCTATGATTGAAGCGGGCGTACAAGCGGGCTATCCACGTACCGAAGATCTAAACGGTTATCAGCAAGAAGGTTTTGGTCCGATGGATCGATTCGTGACGCCTAATGGTCGCCGTGCTTCAACGGCTCGCGGCTATCTTGACCGTGCCAAACCACGTAGCAATATTACGATTTTGACAGGTGCATTGACTGACGTAATTTTATTTGACGGCAAGCGTGCTGTTGGTGTTAAAGTCGAGCACGAAGGCCAGACCAAGAACTTCCATGCCGCTCGTGAAGTGATTGTTTCTTCTGGTGCGATTGCCTCACCGCAACTACTGCAGCGTTCAGGTATTGGCCCAGGTCAGTGGTTAAAAGACGCTGGCGTGACTGAAATATTGGATCTGCCAGGTGTCGGTAATAATTTACAGGACCATCTAGAGCTGTATATGCAGTATGAATGCAAACTGCCAGTGTCGATCGCGCCTGCTAATAAATGGTGGAATAAGCCTGCGATTGGTGCAGAATGGTTATTCAATGGCACAGGCCTTGGTGCGTCGAATCAATTCGAAGGTGGCGGTTTCATCCGTACCGATGAGAAGTTTACTCATCCAAATATTCAGTATCACTTCTTGCCACTAGCTGTACGCTACGATGGCCGCAGTGCGGTAAAATCGCATAGCTTCCAAGCACACGTCGGCTCACTGCGCTCACCAAGCCGTGGCCGCGTCAAGCTAAAATCACGTGACCCGAAAGCGCATCCAAGCATTTTGTTTAATTACATGTCGCATGATCAAGACTGGCAAGAGTTCCGTGCTGCAATGCGTATCACGCGTGAGATCATGCATCAGCCAGCACTGGACCCTTATCGTGGTCGCGCGATCGCACCGACCGATGATCTGGTCACCGACGCCCAGCTAGATGAATACGTACGTAATCATAGTGAGACGGCTTATCATCCATCTTGTACCTGTGCGATGGGTGAAGATAACGATTCAGTAGTAAACGGTGAAGGTCTGGTACATGGTATTGATGGCTTGCGAGTCGTCGATGCGTCTATCATGCCAAACATTATTAGTGGTAATCTCAATGCTACAACTATCATGTTGGCAGAAAAAATCGTCGATAAGATGAGAGGCGTACAGTTGCCACGTTCAACGGCAGATTATTACGTGGCCAATGGTGCACCGCTGCGCTCAGAGCCGATGCGTGATTATCTCTCGACGGTGTAGGCTGCGATATAAACCTGCATGCAGGATACTGAATAAATAACGATATGAGAAAATTTTAACCAAAAGGCCTTTCCAAGTAGAGGCCTTTTTTATCAACGCTAACGTATTAGAATAATGAATACCGTTCAGGTTGAATTTGTTTATAATTTTATTAGCTTTTTATTTATTGGTACTGCTTTGTCCGTCATGCGGTTGGTTCCACGTTATACGGTTATAGATCATCAGTCTACTATTAGACGATGCCGGACAAAGCAATATCGGACCCTGTTTAATTTACCTATTGAGGTCTTTTATGTACAGTTCGCCATCACAAGATGTGACGAAACCTCTGACCCTAAACAAAACGGTGTTTTTGGGCTCAGCTATTATTTCTATTTTATTGATAATCTGGACCATCGCTTTTCCAGATTATAGTGAGGCCTTATTGAGCGCGAGCATGACTTGGGTATCAGACAAGTTTGGCTGGTATTATATGTTGGTGGTTGCCGCTTATAGTATCTTTGCGTTGTTTGTTGGTTTTTCTAAGTACGGTGATATAAAGCTTGGTCAAGACCACGAAAAAGCACAATTTCCGTTTTTAGCGTGGGCGGCCATGCTGTTTTCAGCGGGTATCGGTATTGACCTGTTGTTCTTTGGTGCCTCTGAGCCTTTGATGCATTATTTGACCCCACATACAGGCCTAGAGCCTGCGAGTGCTGAGGCCATGCGCGAAGCACTTGCTCAGACTTTCTTGCATTGGGGTCTACACGGTTGGGGTATTTATGCGCTGATCGGTATGGCGCTGGCTTACTTTGCTTATCGCAAAAACATGCCACTCGCGCTACGCTCGCCGCTAACACCGATATTTGGTGAACGTTTAATCAAAGGCTGGCTAGGCGATGGTATTGATACCTTTGGCGTCGTCTGTACGTTGATGGGTATTGCGACCAGTTTGGGTATTGGGGTATTACAGGCAAATGCTGGCTTGACCCATGTGTTCGGTATCGAATCTAGCAAAACGGTTCAGGCGCTCATCATTGTAGGTGTTGTCGCGGCGGCTGCTATCTCTGCGATGACAGGTGTCGAAAAAGGCGTTCGTCGTCTATCTGAATTCAACATGTTGTCGTCAATACTGTTGTTGCTTGCCATATTGGTAATGGGCAATACGGTGTATCTATTAAATACCTTTACCCAAAATATCGGTCAATATTTCCAAACCATCGTTTATAAAACCTTTGATGTTTATGCTTATGACGGTGCTGCTGGTGCCGAGTGGAAATCTTGGTGGACGATATTTTTCTGGGCATGGTGGGTTGCTTGGGCACCATTTGTAGGTCTATTTATTGCACGTATTAGCCGTGGCCGTACGTTACGCGAGTTTGTATTTGGCGTGATGTTTATCCCCCTTGGGTTTATTTTTGCATGGTTCTCTATCTTTGGTAATTCAGCGATAGATTTGGTTGCCAATGGCGCAACAGAGCTGGGCGAAATCGCGGTCAATGATGCGGCAATGGGCATGTTTGCGTTGTTTGAGTACTTCCCTTACAGTGAAGTATTGTCATTTGCTGGTGTGGTTATTGGTCTTATTTTCTTTGTGACTTCTGCTGACTCAGGCGCATTAGTACTAGCAAACTTGAGCTCAAGAGGTATGACCAATGATACCGATGCTCCTGTTTGGTTACGTCTGTTTTGGGCAGCAGCGACTGGTCTTATTACGTTAGGATTATTGTTTGCAGGTGGTTTTGCCTCACTACAGTCTGTCTCTGTCATTGCAGGTTTACCATTCTCTATTATTCTTGTGCTTTACATGATGTCTATGTGGAAGTCGCTAAAAGAAGAAGGTAATAAGCGTAAAGCCAGTACAATCGGTACGGCAAATGTGTTGGACAGCGGGAAGAGCTGGAAAGCGCGCTTGCAACGTATTGTGAGTTTCCCAGGACATGCACAGGTTGAAAAATTCTTGCATACGGTTGTGATGCCAGCGATGTCTGAGGTCGAAAAAGAGTTTAAGGCAGGTGGTCTCAAAACCTCGTTAGATACCAAAAACCTTGCTAGTATCGGTGAAGGTATCGATGCAGGTATGGATCAAGACAGTGGTCAGGTAGACGGTCTAAAACTGCGTGTCGGTCACGGCGATGAAGATGACTTTATTTATGAAGTCAATCTGATTAAAGCTCATCGTCCTAACTTTACATTGAGCACATCTACCAAGCATGCAGAGTACTACTACCGTGCGGAAGTGTTCTTAAGTGAAGGCTCGCAAGAGTATGACTTGGTTGGCTACTCAAAAGAGCAGGTATTGGTTGATATCTTAAATCAGTACGAGCGTCACTTGCAGTATCTGCATTTAGAGCGTTAATCAGACACACTTTTTAAGTGAAACTATCAGTAAAAATGTCCCCATAAGTTGAACGCAGCTTATGGGGTTTCTTTTTATGAATAACTATTTATAAATAACTATCGTTTGAATTGAGGGTACACCCCAAATAAGTGGCAAACAAATACCGCAAATATAAGGTAAAATTCATTAAGATTAAATTGATCGACTGATACGCTGCAACGTATTAGCAAAGGATACATTTGTGACCAAATTAAAGTACATAGCACATTACTCAGAACAGATTCAAACTCAAGCTGCTCAGCTTATAACTGAGGATAGGTTAGGCGAGTATCTGGAAAAAAAGTACTCGACTCAGCATCAAATCCAAAGCGACAAAGCGCTCTATCAGTATATAAATGAGATAAAAACCCAATACATGCGTAAGATTGGTCAGCTATCAAATGTCAGCTATAGCAGTAAGCTCAAGGTTTTAAAACATGCACTGGGTATCCATACGACGCAATCGCGCGTACAGGGCAGTAAGCTCAAATCGCACAATAGCATCACGGTAGCTAGCCTATTTAAAGACGCGCCGCCAGAGTTTTTGCGCATGATAGTGGTGCACGAGCTTGCCCATTTCAAAGAGCATGAGCACAACAAAGCTTTTTATCAATTATGCTGCCATATGGAGCCTGAGTATCATCAATTTGAGCTGGATACGCGACTGTGGCTGCACTGTCGCGAGTTGTAACCCTAATATGGTCAAGTCTATATAAATCCGCTACATCGTCATCCTCGCTAAGCATACTAATGTATAACTTGCACTCGGTTGCCTTGTACTACTTTTAAATTGAATCGACTATAGTATGAATAACAACCTTAATAAGGTTCATAGTAATATTAATAACAGCCACATAAATATCGTGTTCTTCTCTGTAGCAATCATCTGAGCCGCTAGGGCGTGTCCTCAATTCAATTGATTATATCTAAACGGGCTAAAAATGGCTAAATTTTGCCAAACATCGTTAAATAGCTGGTTAATATCCCGATATTATCTACGCTATTTTCCTTGTTTGACTGCAATTTATCTCATTTTTATCACCATTTTTAAAATGAGGACACGCCCTAGAATTACGTTATAATCCTAACCACACACGATATATTCCATAAAAGGTTGTAAACAATGATCAATACCAAAATATACAAAGCCATTTACACCTTAGCCGAAGAATTATTAGAAGCGGATCGCAGAGGCAATCAAGCAAAATTTGATTCGCTGTATGCTGAACTAAACGCCATTTGTGCCGATAATGAAGGCACTGACAAAGACCACCCAGAACAATGGGAAACGCTTGCTGACTTTACTGAAGATTTGGACGCAGCACTGGTGATTTATGACAAAGCACTGGCCAAAGCTACTGCCATTAACTCAAAAGATCATATGTCATCAATTGCTTTTTCTATGGCGGTTCTACAGCTTGAGACAGGTGAAAAAGAAGCTGCTATCCAAAGTCTGCAAAATGCCAAAATCACAGCCAATAAAATCGAAGACAAAGAGTTCAAGGTTGAGATTGATGAGATGCTTACGAAGCTATTGGCAGAGTAGTCTCAACTATAGTCAATCCTCTACAAATTGGGTACGGTGTCCGTCTCGCCTAGCTTACTACTTGTACTACTTTCATTCGGCTTCCTTGTATCCAAGTTACATTGAAGCGATTATAAATAGGGTAATCAGTTATGCAAGACATACCTGTGGTAATCGTTGGTGGTGGGCTGAGTGGATTATATGCTGCCTTCTTATTAGAGCAAAAGGGCATAGCGTATAGACTGTTAGAGGCGCGTGATACCTTGGGTGGTCGCATTGCAGTTGCTAAATATCTAGATGCGCATGCTACTAATAACAGTACTGATATCGATCAAGTAGAATCAAGCGCGGCGTTTGATTTAGGACCGTCATGGTTTTGGCCGGATTATCAAACGCAGTTAAGTACGCTTATTGAATCGTTAAATTTATCACGTTTTGCGCAGTTCGAAGAAGGCGATATGATGGTTGAGCGCGCTGCCAACCAGCCACCTGTGCGTATGCAAGGTTACAAAAGCGCACCGCCTTCTATGCGGCTAGTCGGTGGTATGGCCGCTTTAATTGAGGCGCTATATGCTCGCCTAGATGCTAGTTGTATCATGACCAGTCAAACGGTAAAGCAATTGAACAGGACGCCTCAACATATCGAAGTACAGAGCGAAGATACTTCTGGACATGTGACCGGACATGTGACGACGTTCCGTGCGCAGCATGTGCTACTGGCGTTACCGCCTCGATTGGTAGAAGGTCGGATAGCATTTCAGCCAGCGCTACCGCAAGACTTAAGTGAACAGTGGCGCGAGACAGCCACTTGGATGGCTCCCCATGCCAAATACGTTGCTGTTTATGAATCACCATTTTGGCGAGATACTGGTCTCTCGGGTGCCGCGCGCAGTGCGATAGGGCCGCTCACTGAGATACATGATGCCTCTACACTAGAGGGCGATGGGGCATTGTTTGGTTTCTTTGGTGTTCCTGCTCAAGTACGTCAGAGCGTCTCTGATACGGTGCTAAAAGAACATTGCCGTGCCCAGTTAGTGCGACTATTTGGTGATCAGGCAAGTACTCCAAAAGCTGAATATCTCAAAGACTGGGCACAGGATCCATTAACAGCGATGCCTGCTGATGCCAGCGGCAACGGTCAGCATGCAGTAGCTCCGCCGTCCAAACCAAAAACAGGCGTGTGGCAAGACTGTCTAACAGGTTGTGGTAGTGAGTGGTCAGCGCAATTCCCTGGCTATGTCGCTGGAGCAATTGATGCAGCAACCGTCGCTGTACAAAGCCTACCTGCTACCATTTTGCGCCAGTAGCTATTATAAAAGCCATCTAACATGACTCAAAAATTCATCATCCAATAGGATAGTCGATGAATGACTCGCTCAAACAAACCAGTATTCACAAAACTACTACTTGGCTGGTGCCCTTCATTTGTCTGCTGGCAGGTGGGGCACTCACTGGTATCTCGACCAATGTGGCAAAGTACGCTATCGATGTCGGTCTGACCCCATTAGGGTTTTTGTTTTGGTCGATTACTGGCGCTGCTGTTATCTTACTGATGGTAGCGCTCATCAGAAAAGAACTCCCTCCTCTTAATGCGCGCAGCTTAGAGTATTACTTTGTCGCGGCGCTTGTCAGTGTCGCGGCCGCCAACTTACTGTTATTTTCTGCCATTCCTCATGTGGGCGCAGGTTTCGTCGCCTTAATCCTCTCATTGCCGCCACTGCTAACTTATCTTGGTGCGCTGTTACTACGTATAGAGCAATTTTATATTGTCCGTGCGCTTGGGGTCATCGCGGCACTCATCGGGGCAGGAGCATTAGCCGTGCATAAATTCTCTGCGCCAGATTCTAGTGTTTTTTGGATTTTAATTGCGCTTTGTGGTCCAGTGCTACTCGCTATTGGTAATATATATCGGACATTACGCTGGCCTGATAATGCGTCTTCTGGTGCACTCGCTCCAGGTATGTTGATTGCGGCAGCGCTGCTGCTAGGGTTATTTAGTATGATGTCAGACTTCTCTATTGCTGTATCTTTAGAGAACTGGTTGCCGCTAAGCATGATAGCTATACAAGCAGGCGTATTTGCTGGACAGTTTTTACTATTATTTCTATTGCAAAAGACAGGTGGACCCGTGTTACTGAGTTTATTAGGTGCGGTAGGGGCCATCGTCGGCGTACCCGTCGCTATTTTTTTGCAAGGGGAAAGTCCACCAGAAGGTTTATTTTCAGGTGCGACTTTAATTGCTATTGGCGTGGCATTAGTCACATGGGGCGGCGTAAAAATATCAAAAGTAAAAGAAGAAGTCTCATAAATGTGTATAGGCGATAGCACTAAACTATAGAGTTGTTAAAGCCGTTACTTCCTAGTGAACATTTATTACCTCGCTAGGATTATCAATAGCTGCTATGACTCAATAATTGGTTACGATTAACTTAAATCACTTTTTGTGGATACGACAAAAAAGGAGTATAAGTATCGTGGTTATTGTTGTCATGGACTCAGGCTATGAATGCAGCCACGCGTTATCGATTATTAAACAATTTTACGATTCTCATTAGTGTCATCGGGGTAGCGATTGCCTTGTTAGATAGTGGTTTTACACTACCGACGTGGCTCCAGCAAGTATTCCATATTTTCTATTTGGTCATTATCTTCCTTAGTTTTATGGTGACCGCTGGTCGTTACATCTATACCAAAAAGCCATTAACGCTTAATAAGGTCGCCGTCTTTGACGCACTGACTAGCATTGCCATCATCATTTTATTGACCGCGCATTTTACTGATTTAGTGCGCTCAGGACTGTCAGCCGCCGTTGATGGTTTTGTTGCGATAAAGATAGCCGTGTTTGTCACCTTCGTCCGCGAACTCTCCGATCACAATTTCAATCTCAATCGTACCTTTCTACATCCTGCGCAGTTTTTTATTCTAAGCTTTTTAATCGTAGTGCTGGTTGGTGCATTGCTATTGATGATGCCCAATGCGACGACGCAGCCACTGTCTTTTGTGGATGCGCTTTTTACTGCGACTAGCGCGGTTTGTGTGACAGGGCTTATCGTAGTGGATACTGCGACCTATTTTACGACTTTTGGCCAAGTTATTATTATGGGGCTAATACAAATTGGCGGTTTGGGTATTTTGACCTTTGTGACCTATTTTAGTTATTTCTTTAAGGGCGGTGTCAGCTATGAGACGCAAGCAAGCATCAGCGAGATGTCTTATATGCGCGGTATGGGTGATGTGGTGTCGACACTTAAGTCTATCTTATACGTCACATTTGCGGTCGAGGCGGTAGCGGCTGCGATGATTTATATAAGTATTTATGACATACCCAATATGGATTGGTCTGAGCAGCTATTTTTTTCGGTCTTTCATGCGATTTCTGCTTTTTGTAATGCTGGGTTTTCTACCTTTAGTGCTGGCTTGTACGATGATTCTCTACGTTTTAATTATTCGCTACAGCTGATTCTGGCGATGACATTTATCTTTGGTGGTATGGGTTTTACCATCGTGGTCAATGTGCTTAGGTATTTACGTTATCGTGGTCAGCGGCTGATAAATCGTCATGACCAACGCTACATCTATCAGCCTTGGTTACTTAATATCAATAGCCGTATTACTTTGATTACCACAGGCGCATTACTGCTGGTCGGTCTGATTGGGGTGATGATATTCGAATACAATAATGTGCTCGCTGACCATACCAGTTTCCTTGGCAAGCTAGTAACAGGGTTTTTTACTGCGGCTACCCCGCGTACAGCAGGTTTCAACGTCATTGATATGGGTGAGCTGACGTTTCCAACGGTGATGCTGACGATATTTCTAATGTGGATTGGTGCCTCTCCAAACTCGACAGGTGGTGGTATCAAGACTAGCACCTTTGCGATTGCGCTATTGAATACATTGAGTCTGGCGCGTGGTCAGACCAAAATAGAAGTATTTAAACGAGAGATTGCGGAGATTTCCGTTCGCCGCGCATTTTCTATTATGTGGCTGTCGCTACTAGTCATCGGTACGGGCGTGACACTCATCAGTTATGATCAGCCAGAGCTTGATTTGATTAAAGTGGTATTTGAGTGCTTTTCAGCGTATAGCACGGTGGGGCTAAGTTTAAACCTGACAGCAGACTTATCAGATTTTAGTAAAATAGTGGTTTCGGTCATTATGTTCGTTGGCCGCGTCAGTATGCTGACGATATTTATCGCACTGCTAAAAAATATGCGTCAACGCAATTATCGCTATCCTACTGAAGAGATTACGATTAACTAATTCATCGCAAACAGTTAACTAATCCGTCGCAAACAGACTGTGTCGTTCTCAATAAATAGCAAAAAATATTAAAAAAGGTTGTTTAAGTTATGAAGTACATCATCGTAGGACTAGGAAATTTTGGTGCATCACTGGGCTCGGCATTGACCAGTCAAGGGCATGAAGTGATTGCTATTGATAGTAGTATGCAACGGGTTGAAGCTTACAAAGAAGTGATTTCTCATACGCTGTGTATGGATGCCACGGACGAGTATACGGTTAGCGGTCTACCAATCGTTGATACCGATATTGTCATCGTGGCGATTGGCGAAGATCAAGGTGCCAATGTCATGGCAACAGCGCTATTTAAAACGTTAAAAGCCAAACGTTTAATCAGCCGTAGTATCAATCCGCTACACGAAAAAGTCCTGCAAGCTATCGGCGTGGATGATTTGATTCACCCTGAAAAAGAAGCGGCCAATCGCTGGGCCAAACGACTGTCGTTACGCTACTTTGTCGATTCGTTCGAATTGAGCGATAACTTCAGCATGGTAGAGATTAAGATTCCAAATGTGTTGATTGGTAAGACTGTTGACGACTTACAGTTAGAGCAAAAGTTCAATATCCGATTGCTTAGTACGTTGCGCTATGAGTATTATGAAGACAGTTTTGGTCGTACGCAGAGCAAGCCTAGCATTCAAGGTTTGGCAACGCCTGAGCAAGTACTGCAAGAGCGCGATGTACTGGTGATTTATGGTGCCAACAAACACATCAATCAGTTCTTACGTAGTGTGGGTGTGAAAATAAAATAGCAGCTTGTCATCGCAGTGATACCAGAAGGTATAGGGAAATGATTATGAATAAGCGAAGTATATCTGTCCTACTGATCGCTATAATGGCACTACTGTCAGGTTGTGATCAATCAGCGCAAGACCCGAACGTTCTTTTGTCTGAGCATCAAAAAGACCCAATTGAGGAGCTAGAGGTTACCTCAGACGTGGATCACAGTCAGTTTAGTTACAAGCAAACCTTTTATGTGCCGATTTATTCTGATATCTATACCGATAGAGACGCTCGCAAAGTGCTGCTATCGGCCACGCTGAGTATACGTAACACCACGCTCAAAAAATCACTGTATATCAATAAAATTGATTATTATGATACAGATGGAGCATTGGTAAAATCATATCTAGATAAGCCTATCGAGCTACCAGCGATGGCCACGCTCAACTATATCGTCGAAAAAGAAGAGGATAAAGGCGGTTCTGGCGCTAACTTTATCATCGAAGTCGAAGGTGTGGATGAAACCGTCAAACCAGTGATAGAAGCAGTCATGATCGGTAACTTTAGCAATAAAGGATTTGCCTTTAGTACAGAAGGCACGCCCGTGATACATTGAGAGATAGATAGTCGGTACGTAGTTCAGAGCATTAAAAGAGCACCGTAGCATAGGTAAAAATAGTTTCGATTTTGCTAACTAGCGATGATCGTATACATGTATTAAACGAATCAACATGGACAGTTCAATTCAAGGAAGAGTTATGTCTGCAACCAAAGAAGAAATCAGCGCCTTTATGGCATTGGAGTTTCCCCAAACCAAATGCGTCGTCGAGGCGGTCAACGAAAATGGCGCGACCTTATCGCACGAAATTGGCATAAACGAGCTGCGTCCCGGTGGCACAGTTTCGGGACCTGTCATGATGGCCGTTGCTGATGTCGCTATCTATGTGGCGATACTCGGAAGAATCGGTATTGTCCCATTAACGGTGACGACGAGTTTGACCATCAACTTCTTGCGTAAGCCCTCAGCAAATGCGCGTATTATCGCCGAATGTACCTTGATGAAAGTAGGACGCACGTTGATAGTAGGCGAGGTCTCTCTGTATTCAGAAGGATGTGATGATATGGTGGCTCATGTGGTCGGCACGTATTCAGTGCCGCCTAAAAACCCCTAGATATTGTATAACGTCGTTGAGTAAAAACGTTGCTAATACTATCTATATGTCATAGATACTTTTTTATATAGCTGAAAATTCAAAGGGCAGTCAATAATGAGCATGTTGTTTGTGATAGGGGGCTGCCGTATTGTCGCTATTAGATTTAATTGTTTTATGGCTTTATGAAACAAGATACTAGTCCAATACGAAAAATATAGCATATAAGTATTTCTTGAATATGGATATTAACTAATAAGATCAATAATTTGAGAATACTTTAGGAAAAAATAGATGAACGGTTGATAATATGGTTCCGTCTTACTAGTGTCCATGCTCAAAAACAGGTAGCATGAAGTATATGTAACATCATAGTTAATTTAGATGAGTGTTATTTAGCAAGCTAGTATGGCAATGCCAGAAACGAAAGCCATCAATATGTAAATAGCCTTTTATAGAATGGCTAAATCATCGAAGAATTTTGCTGATACTGACAGTAAATTATAAAAAAATACATTTCAGCTTTTTGAAAAAACACCATTAAATGTTATTACGGCATTAAATCAATGAAGTAAAAAAGTAGGCCAGCAATTTGAACGACAAGTTGTAGTAGCAAATCAAATACGACCATAATATTAATAAATGAGCACTATGCGGTTTTAATCTCTCTTCTCTTAAAAGATACTCCATACATACATCGCTTTTTGGCATGTAAACCTGCCTAATACAAACATATCTAAATCTATACTATTCAAATTGAAAAATAGACGATAAGAAATAAAAGGTAAGAATATGAACACTATCATGGTTAAGACCAATAATGCGACTCAAACCGTAGCCGAAGTGGCAGTTGTCACTAAAGATGGAAAACCAACCATCATCCAAGCTATGGAGAAAGTCAATTACGAGTTCCATGATATGGTGATCGGTCGAGCGCCCAATCATATTATTACCAAACGCATCAAAAATGATCTGCACGTCTCATTTGAAGAAAACGGTAAAGACAGTGACTTAATTATAGAAGGTTTTTATGACAGCGCAGACAGTGCCTTAGTCGGTATTGCAGAAGATGGCGACTATTACTACTACATTCCAGATACGGGTGAAACCTACGATTATGTGACCCAACTGGAAGTCGGTGATGTAGAAGGACAGGCGTTAGGCGGTGAAGAATATGTGGCGGCGGCAATACCTTGGTGGGTACCTGTTGCTGCAGGACTTGGATTGGCAGGTTTGATTGCGGGTATCAGTGGCAGTGGTAGTGATGATCGTCCTGAACCTGCGCCCATCGTCAGTCTCAGTGGTGTTAAAAGTTTAAGTGAAGCTACGGCAACGAATGACGCAAACACTGCGATATATAGCGTTACCCTAGATAAAGCCAACGATGTTGATACCAGTGTGACAGTCACCATTACGCCTGGTTCTGCCAATGGCGGTGACTATACGGCACCAACGACGCAAACCATCACGATTCCAGCAGGGCAAACCTCTGTTAATTTTAGCATACCAATTGTAAATGATAACGTCTACGAAGGCGCTCAAAGCTTTATGGTTGCTATAACCAGCGTCAGTGCGGGTAAGGCCACTATCGACCCTGTTAAAAACGTTGTTACTACAACTGTTTATGATGATGGCACCATTGACGGAACAACACCAGTTGACCCTAATGACCCAACAGTGGGTGATGACACGCCAATTGTAAGCATCAAAGGTACAGTAAACCTAAGCGAAACAGCTGCTGATGGTAGTGTTAATAGCGCAACGTATACTGTGAGCTTAAGCAATCCAAGCGCAGTTGATACGACTATCAGCTATATTATTAGCGATGGCAGTACAGAAGGTAGCGATGACTACGTTGCACCAACTATAAAGACTGTCACGATTCCTGCTGGGCAGACTTCTGTTGATTTCAGCTTACCAATGGTAGATGACAGTATTTACGAAGGTGCCGAGGACTTTACGGTCACTATCACTGGTACCACTGCTGGTACAGCTAACATTAGTGCGGATAATGACAGTGTCACCACGACTATTTATGACAATGGAACCACTGATGGCACCACACCGGTTAATCCTGCTGACCCAACAGTAGGGAATGATATCCCCGTGGTCAGCATTACCGCAACCGACGCTCAAGCGATTGAAGGAGTGGACAACAGCCTCATCTTTAGCGTGACTCAGACCAACCTAAGCAACCTTGATACTACTGTTAACGTGAGCTTAGGTGGTAACAACACCGTCGAAGCCGCTGACATTGCTAGCATCAGCTATACCAATGCCACAGGGGTGGTGGTCAGCTTAACCACCACCGCTCAGATTGACACCTTTTTAACCAACGGCGCCAGTGTCACCATTCCAGCTGGAGAAACGGCTGCGCCAGTCATTACCGTGACCATCGCCGACGATGTGGACTACGAGCAATCAGAAGATCTTGTGCTTGAGATTGGCAGCCCCGTGAATGCCACCATTGGCACGAATAGTGCGACTGGTGTCATCCTTGATGAATCAAACGACCCTGCCAATCCAGGTAGCAACACGGAGGGTGACAAACCCGTCGTCAGCGTCTCTGATGCCACTACTGACGAAGGTGGTGATTTGGTTCACACCGTGACCTTATCAAACCCAACTGAGGTCGCGGTCAGCTATCCATTTGTCATCACCGATGGTAG
>NZ_JBHOFX010000005.1:0-187267 GCF_043419765.1 Psychrobacter nivimaris
ACATCGTAGCGCCAATGGTAGTGTGGTTCGCCCATGTGAGAGTAGGTCATCGTCAGCTCTCTATTCTAGATAAAGCCCCCAACGCTCACGCGTTGGGGGCTTTTCTTTGTCTGAAATTTTATCTAACTATTATTTCTGTTCCTATATTCATAAAATGATAAACTCTTAAGTACTTTTCTTCAAAGGTAATACAACTCGATGCCGTCTAGTAAAATTTCCAAGTTAGATCTAATAAATAAATATTTATATAGATTTTTTATTAAGACTTTTATGCCAAGCTTTCTAGTAGACTTTAGTCATTTACTAGAAGATTTAACAGAGAATGAAAAGTCTTTTGCTAGAAAAATTGATCAAGCCTACCAATCACTTCAAGATACATCAAATCTGATACAGAGATTGGAAACTGAATTGGATTGGAAACTAAAACAAGTTCATAAACTTAAAGAAGAGCATGAACGGTATTCGAGTTTGGCGAAAGTTGAAGAGGATAAAGCTAGAGCACTTTTGAAACAGCTGGATATAAGTCTTAATAAAGGAAAAGTTTCTGAACGTTTTATTGCTTTCGCTATAAACATATTAGCTGGACTGATTATGTTTGTAATAGGTATTCTAGCAGGGCCATATGTTATAAGTTTCTTTGGTGTAACTTGAAATATTTAATATAATGTAAGAAAGGTACTTTTTATTCTTAGCTTTAGCCAGTAGTTTTTTATCTAAGCGAATACTAGATTAATAAGGAAGTATGCGTGTCAATTTGGTTGCTAGTTCTAATATCATTTTTGCATATTACTATTGGCGGGGCTTTTGCTTTTGGGTTTCTTTTTTATATGTGTGCGGAGGGAAGCCCACGCTTAACCAAAATTGAGAATAATGTTCTCTTTACCTTGTTGATTGGATATGCAGCTTCACTTGTAATCAGTGTTGGAATGGCTGTTTATTTTTACGTATTTACTACTAGCGATTTATCTTATTGGTGTTTTGCCATACCGTGGGGACTACTGATTCTACTGTTAGGTTATTGGGCATATATTTTAGCGAAATTTAACGCATTTTGAGGATACTGTTGGCATGTCTGGCCTGATTAATTACTTCTTAAAACAACTCACCTATCTCAGGTATCTCTTCAAAATCAAAACCTAACTGTTCATCTTTACGCTGTTTCATTTGTTCTATACGCAGCTTCCGTCCTGCGATAAGCCGTAGCACCTCGCGCTGCTGCTCTGTGGTCATGTCATGCCATCGCTGGCGCTCAGTTCGACTACGCAAGCAACCAAAGCAATAACCCTTCTTATTGCTTTGACAAAGACCAATACATGGGTTGGCAATCTCGAACAGCTCAAACTGTTGATTCATGACTCCTCCATAATGACTACCGTCATTCCTTTGACCTGCATAAAATCACTGTACAACATTATTATGTCGCAAATACTGACTAATAGTGTGCCATTTTATTGTTATTATTTCCGTCTAGCGGGTGCTATGCTTAGCTTTGATAGCCTTTATAAGATAATCATAACAAAATTAATAAGTGAGATGATACGTGAACTTGATTTATATCCATGGATTGGACAGTGATGCCAACTCGACCAAAGGGATGTTGTTAGAAAAATATTGCCAGCTTCATTATCCTGATATTAATGTGCTGCGTCCTGATTTAAATAAAACCCCTGCGCAAGTGTGTGAGCAACTACTGTCTTTAATCAAAGCGCTAAATGATACTGAAGATGGAAAATCAGCAGATAAACAGACTGAGTTATCAAATACGGTATTAATCGGTAGCTCGCTAGGTGGGTATTTTTCTACTTTGATAAGCAATCAGATAGGTTGCCCAGTTTTATTGCTCAACCCTAGCACTCAGCCCCATATCACTTTACAGCGTTTCTCTAATAGACCAGTATCAAGTCAAAATAACTTAAATGAGTCATCTACTAGCAAGGTCCTGCATACGACAGCAGGTGGCTGGAGTATTACTCCTGCTGATTTACAGTGGTTTGCAGATAATCAGCTGTTATCAGTAAATTATCCCGATAAAGTTGCTGTGCTGCTAAAAGAAAGCGACGAGCTGTTAAATTCTGAACTGTCTAGAGATTTTTATCAAAGTCATGGCGCATCGGTAACGGTTCAAGAAGGTGGCGATCATCGCTTCAGTGATTTTAATGATCAGCTACCGATGGTGATGAATATCTTACAGAATTTAGTACAAGCCTAAATAGACGACATTATATGACGTAAGCGATGGAGTATTAACGTTAACGTCGCTATTTTTCGTTATAATGGTTTAATAGAATTAAACGCACGCGAACAGTTAAGGATGCATTTGTGAGTCAATATAATGCGCAATCGTTAGAAGTTTTAGAAGGTCTTGAGCCAGTCCGTCGTCGTCCAGGTATGTATACCGATACCACGCGCCCGAATCATTTGGCGCAAGAGGTTATTGATAATTCAGTGGATGAAGCGTTAGCTGGTTATGCTAAAACCATCAAGGTGCAATTGCATAGTGATGGATCGTTGTCTGTCGAAGATGACGGACGCGGTATGCCAACTGATATTCACCCTGAGTTTGGTCAATCTGGTATTGAGCTGATATTAACTCGCTTACATGCAGGTGGAAAGTTCTCGACCTCTAATTATGAAGTATCAGGTGGTCTGCATGGCGTGGGTATCTCTGTCGTCAATGCGCTATCAACTCGCGTTGAGGTTACGGTATGGCGTGATAGCACACAGTTTGATATGGCATTTGAAAATGGTGCACCAGTTACGCCATTGACGGAAGCAGTCAGCTCAAATAAGCGTAAACGTGGCACTAGAGTACACTTTTGGGCGGATGGTAGTTTCTTTGATACGCCCAAATTTAATGTAAAACAGCTCAAGCATAATTTAAAAGCAAAGGCTGTTTTGGCCGCTGGACTGACGATTGAATTCACTGACGATATTAATGATGAAAAGGTCGTTTGGCAGTTTACGGATGGGGTAGTCGAGTATCTAAGCGAACAATTAGATGGTTTGGAAACATTACCTGAAGCACCGTTTTATTATAATTATGATGCGAAAGCAGGTGAACGAGCGGCTATTACCTTTGCCTTGTCTTGGTTGCCTGATGGTGGCACGCCGATTCAAGAAAGCTATGTGAACCTGATTCCCACAGCTCAGGGCGGTACGCACGTCAACGGACTGCGTACGGGCATCTTAGAAGCTCTGCGTGAGTTCTGTGATATTCATAATTTGCTACCACGTAGTGTGAAGCTAACTGCAGAAGATGCCTGGGACGGGGTTAACTATATACTGTCTCTGAAGTTCTCTGAGCCACAGTTTTCTGGACAGACCAAAGAACGTTTATCTAGCCGTGAAGCTGCAGGCGCTGTACAGACATTGGCAAAAGATGCTTTCAGTTTATGGTTAAACCAACATGCGGACATGGGTACGCAAATCGCTGAATTGGCAATTAATAAAGCTGGACGTCGTCTGAAATCTGCCAAAAAAGTCGCTCGTAAAAAGATTACTCAGGGACCCGCATTGCCTGGTAAATTGGCAGACTGCCGTGGTGACTTGCGTGATGGCGCTGAGTTGTTCTTAGTAGAGGGTGACTCTGCGGGTGGTAGTGCTAAGCAAGCAAGAGATCGTCATTATCAGGCAATCCTACCTCTGCGCGGCAAAATCCTAAATACATGGGAAGTATCATCAGATACGGTGCTATCAAGCCAAGAGATTCATGATATTGCCATTGCTATCGGTGTCGACCCTGCCTCTGATGATTTGTCTGAGCTGCGTTACGACAAGATATGTATCTTAGCGGATGCTGACTCTGATGGACTACACATTGCGACATTGATCTGCGCGCTGTTCGTAAAGCATTTCCCTGCGCTAGTAGATGCGGGTCATTTGTTTGTGGCCATGCCGCCATTATATCGAGTAGATGTGGGTAAAGAAGTTCATTATGCATTGGATGAGCCGGAGCTTGCACATATCTTGGCTAACGTACCGGGCAATAAAAAAGCTCAGATTACACGCTTTAAAGGGCTTGGTGAAATGAGCGCTGAGCAACTACGTGAGACGACGATGAGCCGTGATACACGCCGCTTAGTACAGTTAGATATGGATGACATGGTACTGACCAATAGTGTGATGGATATGCTACTGGCTAAGAAGCGTGCCTCTGATCGTAAGTCGTGGCTTGAGAGTAAAGGTGATTTGGCCGATATTTCTTAACACTTAGCAATAAGTTTAAAGAAGTAGGTGTACAGAATATCGAAATAGGTCATTACTTATATTTATGGTTAAACGATCTATCACATAATAAAAGCACGCAAAATTCAGCCTCGCCACAAAAGCTTAATGGTATTATGTCAGTACCTTTCATTATATTGTGCTGTCATGATACCGAAGATTTTTAACCGTTCTAAGTCTGTTACTTCTAAACCTGCGCGTTCCAAAGTACTCCCAAAACTTAGCAAGAAGCATTTGGGAGATAAGGTTCCTAAGCGTGGCAATAAGTTTGCGCCTGTTATTGCATCCGCGCTGTTAAAAGCAGCAGGTTGGCGTACGGTAGGCGAGATTCCAAATATCTCACAAGCTGTAGTGCTTGCTCTGCCCCATACTTCTAATGTGGATGGTATTTATGCGATTCCAAGTCTGTTTGCATTAGATATCAAAATCAGCATTATGGGCAAGCACACGCTATTTAAAGTACCTGTATTTGCCCAGTTGTTAAATTGGATAGGAGTTATTCCTATCGATCGTGGTAACAAAGGCTCTGTACTACAAGCCAGTATTGATAAGTTCAAAACTGGTGAACCATTATTTTTGGGATTATCACCAGAGGGGACACGGCAATATACTGAGTCGTGGAAGACAGGTTTTTATTATTTAGCGGTGGGTGCTGGTGTACCGATTTTGCCAGTAGCGATGGACTACAATACTAAAGAAATACGGTTTATGTCGCTGGTTTATCCTACAGGTGATATCGAAGCAGATTTGCCAAAAATATATTCTCAGTATAAAGGGGTGTTGCCAAGACACCTTGAGCGTTTGTCACAGCCACTACAAGACATCAATAATGCAGCTGAATAAGCTAAGTGGTATAAATATTAGTTCAATTAGTTAAGTTAACAGAACTGACTGTATTACGGGTACGCAGGCTAACAGTTACCTACAACTAAGTTCTGATAACTGATATTGAAAAAGCCCCTGATATGATGGTATCAGGGGCTTTTTTTAAGTAGTATTTGGATGTCTATCAGCTTAACAATTTAGAACTGTGGTTGGCCGTTAGAAGCGCTAACTCCGCCATCGACAGGTAGATTGACACCAGTTATCATGGAGGCATCATCGCTTGCTAAGAAAGTAATGGCAGCGGCGATATCCTCTGGGGTTGCCAAACGTCCAAGCGGACAGCGAGCTAAGAACTTATCTGTCTTAGACTCATTGTCTTGGATAGCCGTAGTCATATCGGTTTTGGTGACACTTGGATTAACCGCATTAACACGAACGCCATCTGAACCATGATCTAATGCTAATGTACGGGTTAAATTGGTTACACCCGCTTTAGCGGCATTGTAAGCAGCCATGTTCCAGTCTCCGCCAACACCTGAGAGCGATGAGATATTGACGATGTTGCCCTTTGATGCAATCAAGTGAGGCATAGCCGCTTGAGAGACGTAAAAAGTCCCATTTAGATTTACATCGATAGCAGAGCGCCAATCATCAGCAGATAATTCTGTGATTTTACCTTGGGTTGCCTTACCAGCATTGTTTACCAAGATATCAATTTTGCCGAATTTGTCGATAGCGCGCTCAACCATCTCTTGTACTTGGCTTTGGACACTGATATCGCATGTAATAATGAGATAATTGTCGGTGTGAATCCAAGTACGATCTTGTGGTAATTCTTTGGCAGTTTCTTCTAGTGTTGCTGCCGTACGTCCTACTAGAACCACGCTAGCGCCTTCCTCGGCAAAGCGAATGGCAGTTGCACGGCCAATACCAGAACCTGCACCCGTTACAACGACGGTCTTTTCTTTAAAACGCTTCATAATGCTTAATCCTTATTATTATATAATAGTCATTAAAAATTCGATGATTAAAAATTCAACGACTACGGTTTCGATACATACAACTAAGTACAGTTCGTCATCCATAAACTTGCACGCAAGCAATACTGCTTTGATATCATCATAACAAGTGATCGCTTTGAAAGCGACTGTCTCTGATAGTGCTTATGTAGCATAATTTTGCATCATTCAGATATTTGTAATACGCGATAATGATGTTGTTATTATTACGAGCTGGCATGTGCGATATTCACCATACGATAATAGAAGGTTGGAACTTGTGTCCCATTCGATTACTACTATGCCCGACTGGGGCTATCTGACGACCGAGCTAGTCAGTTATTTACAAGCAGATGCTATGGCGGTGACCTTGGCAGGCATGCACACAATTGAGCATGAATACAATGCTCAGTACATCGCTCGTCACTACCAATATCAGTTGCCACTTGGCAAGCTACAGCTGTTGGAGCTGACACTGTATTTACCCTATGATACAGAGTCAGTTGATATTGAGGCTGTACGCATAACTGCGGTCAAGTCAGCACTTACATGGTACAAGTCATTATCGTCTCAAGATGGAGACAATGCTTCAGCTGGTTATGAAGCTATGATTTTTGACATTCAGCTTGTCGGAGGGGGTAGTAGTCTCAATCAAGATGATAACGGTGACAGTGCAAACCATTCAAACAGTGCTCTACAACGACTTAAACACAATTTTGGGGTTCGTTACTTTTTAGAAGACTTAGTTGTCGACATGAGCGAAAGCATGCAGCAGCTGCAAGTCTTTAGCTGGGATGACTGGTACTCGATAGCAGCAGCGGTACGAACCCCATGTGAGTTATGGCGTTTCTTAGCTTATCATCTGGAGCAGCTACATCAATCGGCCGTAAACCATATCCCAAGTTTTGAATCGGAAGACGCTTTGGTTGAGCGTTTCTTACAAAGTCCAGATTTATTTGCTCCTGCTATTGTAGTTGATAATGCGCTCATCAAAAATGAAGTACAAGACGAACCTAACTCAGCACTGGTAGCTATCACACTTGCCTACAAAAACCAAAGTTCAACTGCGCAGATGTACCATCAGCATATGATACAAGCAGCCACGATATGGTCTCAGCTAAGTATGCAGATGATAGATACGTATGGTAAAAAGCACATAACTAACAGTGACGAACAGACAGAAACACCGCTAGCTCACTGGCAACAGCAACTGCTAGATGAGTCTTTGTTTTCACGTCACGAGCTTATCCGTACGCTATATAGACATCCTAAACAGAGCACAGCACTGCAAAAAGATGGCTATGTGGTACATCAACATTCTTATGAAAGTTTGGGACGACATTATGTACTGGTTTTTTATAGTCAGGAGTTAAAAGGACCTAATAGCAAAGCCGCAGTCCAACCAAAGCTAGCAAAGATCGCACAGGACGTTGCCACACGTTTGCCAATTATTGAGCTACATCATGTAGTCGTGCTTGGTATCGACTTTATCACTGAGAATAATGAGAATTTTTTCGATATTGATTTGTGGATTCAGCCAGTCGATGCGATGACTCAACGGGAGCGCCAACTTACTAAGCAAATGCAGAAGCTAAAACAACAAGAATTAGATAAACAGAATACGCCACCTGCTAGTAGCGTGGAAAGTGGTAAACCTACGAAGGCGCAAAAAGAAAAATTACCGCAAGTACAGATGAGTTTAACGATTCCAGCACGTAAAGATAAGCAGTAGATTGTAGCGTGAAATTGTTTGAATGACCTTTTATACTAAGAGCTTCGATAACAATAACCACAGATTTATTAATATACTTACTGACATAAAAAAAGACAGCCTAGGCTGTCTTTTTCGTATCTAAACTAAACAATCAAAAATACTTACTTATTGATATCGTCATTGAGACCGCTACCAGGAAGTATGTCATCACTGTTGTAGATGTCATTAGTATCAACACGTGGTGTATCAACTACATCGGTACGTAAATCAGTGGTAGGTGTGCTAGCAGCAGAGGGCGTGTTTTCACGAACTGAATCAGCAACCTTTTCTTGAGTTGATGAACTTGGCTGTAGCGCAGATTTTGCTTTCGCTTCAGTGCGTTCATGATCCATCTTATCCTGCATTTTACGTAAAAAGCGAGCTGCAGCTTCTTGACCACCAAGACCAAATGATAGGGCAAAGGCAACGGCTACCGCGCCTAGTGTTAGACCAAATGCTAGGTTAACGATTGAATCGGCAATACCCATCGCTTTTAGACCCATTGCTAATACTAGGCCCATGATTAATACACGTACGATGTTTGCTAGGAATTGTGAACCTTGCTCAGAACGTTCAACCACACCTGCAATGATATTGGCAAGCCAGAACCCGATGAATAGGATAATTGCGCCTAAGATGATGTTTGCACCGAATGCGATAAACATCGTGATAATAGCTGAGATAGGCTCGAAACCTAGTAAATCAGCGGCTGCAATAGCAGCAAATAGCATAGCAAAGAAGATAATCGCATAACCAACTAGGTCAGAAATTTTCTTATCACCCATGGTTTCTTGTAGACCAACTTTCGCAGGCAGTTGATTGATTTGAGTGTTCTCAATCAAACCTTTAATGATGTTGGCAACCATACGTACAACATAGAAAGTTACTACTAGGATAGCGACTGCCATAAAGATATTTGGCAAGGCTTCCATGATTTTGTTAAGCATATTGGTCGCAGGGCGAGCAATCACTTCGATTTTTAGTGCATTTAGAGCAGCAATAATGGTTGGAATAATAACCACTAAAAATGCTAATGAACCTGCAATATTAGGTAAGCTGTTTTGCTCACTTAAACCTGCTTTTGACGCCAATTCTTGTACATTAAAAGTAGAAACAAGGTTGGTTACGATGCCGCGTACGACTTTAGCAATGATATAACCAACGACGAAGACCACACCAGCAATCAAGATATTAGGGATAAAGCTAAAGATTTTGTCGACCATATTAGTCAGTGGAGCGAACAAACCATCAAGCTCTAATTGACCAAGTACCATGGTCAATACAACCAATAAGATGAACCAGTAAACCATATCAGCAATCGTGCTGCTCATTGGTTTTACGCCAGCTTGTGCACTTAAACGCTCATCCATAGAGGTCTTCGCAAGAGCTGCGTTGATCGCTGTGCGTGCAACAGTAGCCACGACCCAACCGATCACACCAAGTGCGATAGCGCCGATAAGATTAGGGATAAATGCCAATACTTGATTAACCATATTTGCGAATGGTGCTGAGATAGAGTTTAAGTTTAATTGGCTAAGTGCGCCTGAGATAGCAATGATGAAAATAAACCAGAAAACAATTTTGGAGATGATACCTTCAAGGTCGTAGGTCTTACCAGTTGAAGAGTTCATACGTTGATTGAGATTAACTTTAGAGAGTACGCCGCGTACCAGTGCTGCGATACCAAGGGCTACTAGCCAACCAATAACGAATATCAAAATAGCACCAATGATGGAACCGATAGGTCCACCAAGATAGCCGTTAAAAGATGTGTACATTGGGTTCATCTTATCCTCCTTGAAGCATCTTATATAACTCGCCAAAAACAATGTTCATACAGCGATTAGTGAGCAAGACATATAGATGGTTGTCATAAATAGTATTTTTAGAATCAGTTATATAGAGATGTTATCGTTTTTGAGCATAAATTATTATCAGCAGTATCTCTTATTTATATTACAGTGACTTCGCTATCGATATCTGCTTATTTTTGATAAAAATTAACGCTCGGTTACTTATCTCCTTAACTAATTCAGCTTAGCTGATGTATTGAGGGATTTAAAGACAGAAAGCTTTACCTGTTACTATATTTGTGTGATAACTTGTTATTATGATAGAAGATATTAACATAGACTATACATTGACCCGATAATTTCGTGCAAAGCGTGGTTCCCAAAACTAAGATTTGTTATTATAGAGGAATGTGACATCTCGCCACTATTCTTACAATTAGAGAGTACTTTATGAAAAAAATCACTACTTTAGGCGTTAGTGCACTTGCTAGCGCTATGTTGTTAGTAACAGGCTGTAGCACCAACAATGGCAATCAAGAAACAGCCGCTCAAAGCGTTTCCATTACTGAACAAAGCTCAGCTAGTGAAAAAGTAGGTTATAGCTTAGGTTTCATGATGGCAGAAGGCAATAAAGACGCTGTCAAAGATCTAGACCTAAATACTTTTGAAAAAGGCTTCCGTGATGGCTACGAAGGCAATGAATCAGCATTGACCCAAGAGCAAATGCAACAAGTATTGATGGACTATCAAAAAGAGCAAGAAGAGCAATTCGTTAAAGACATGGAAACCAAAGCGACAGAAAATAAAGCCGCTGGTACTGCATTCTTAGCAGAAAACGCCAAAAAAGAAGGCGTGAAGCAAACAGAGTCTGGTTTACAGTATAAAGTTATCAAAGCAGGTACTGGTAAATCGCCAAAAGCAACTGACGTGGTTGAAGTAAACTACGAAGGTAAATTGCTTGATGGTACAGTATTTGATAGCTCTTATGAGCGCGGTGAGCCAATCGAGTTCCCACTAAACCAAGTAATCGCTGGCTGGACTGAAGGTCTACAGTTGATGAAAGAAGGCGGAAAATACGAGTTCTATATCCCATCAGACATCGCGTATGGCGAAGCGGGTAACGCTGGTATCGAGCCAAACAGCACCCTTATCTTTACTGTTGAGCTATTAAAAGTAAAATAAGTATCTAAAGCAAATATTGTTTAATTTAGGTACTTAGCCTACAAAAAAGCCTTCATATAATTATGAAGGCTTTTTTACGACTAATATTTTACCTCAGATTGATATCGAGCTTACAAAGCAAATATCAAGTTGGCGATAAATTATAGATTCTTTTGAAAGACTTTAGAGTTACGGCCATTATGGTATTTCTCTAAACGTGCTTCAGGTAAAGCGCTGGCTTCAACTTCAGCGAAGCCTTGCTCGACGAACCAATGCGCGGTACGAGTGGTCAAAACAAATAGCTTGTACAAACCATGACTGCGCGCTTGCTGTTCTAGAAATGCTAGTAAATCTGCACCGCGACTACCACTACGATACTCAGGACGTACGGCAACACAGGCAACTTCTGCTGACTCTGAATCTAGCGTATGCAATGCTGCACAGCCCAAAATCATACCATCGCGCTCAATCACACTATAGTTGTCAATCTCTTGCTCCAAGCGCTCACGTGAGCGACTGACCAAGATGCCTTGCTCTTCTAAAGGTGACAGCAGTTCAATAAGACCAACCACGTCATCGATATTGGCACGGCGAATTTCTTCATAAGGGTCGTGGCTAATCAGCGTACCAGAACCATCACGTGTGAATAGCTCTTCTAATAATGCGCCGTTTTTGGCATACGAGATAATATGCGTGCGATGGACGCCTTGACGACAGGCCAAACTTGCACAGTTCAAGAAATAATTAATTTCACAATTTAAATCACGGTCACGTAAGAAGCGATCAACTTCATTAGGAATCATTTCACGTAATAAACGATCGTCATCGTTGATACCTGCTTCTTCGCCTAAGAATATAAGCTTGTCAGCACCCAGTGCTACGGCAGCGCTTAGGGCCACATCTTCGGCCAATAAGTTAAATACTTCGCCAGTTGCAGAGTAGCCCATCGAGCCTAGTACAACGATATGGTCATGAAGTAGATTGTTTTTGATGGCTTCCACATCGATAGAACGTACTTCACCCGTCATTTGGTAATCAATACCTTCACGGATACCGTATGGGCGAGCTGTCACGAAGTTACCCGATATCGCATCGATACGCGAACCATACATCGGAGAGTTGGCCAGCCCCATCGATAGCTGAGCTTCAATCTGTAAACGAATGGCACCAACGGCTTGTAAGATAGATGGCATCGCTGCACGTGGCGTAATACGGATATCTTGATGTAGCGGCGATTCAATGTTAGCGTCTTTTAAGTTCTTTTCGATTTGCGGTCGTGCCCCGTGTACTAGTACCAGCTTGATACCCAAGCTATGCAACAAGGCAAAATCATGAATAAGTGTGCTGAAGTTCGCATGATTGACCGCTTCACCACCAAACATGATCACGAAAGTTTTGCCGCGATGGGTATTAATGTAGGGTG
This sequence comes from Psychrobacter nivimaris, assembly GCF_043419765.1. Classification (NCBI taxonomy): domain Bacteria; kingdom Pseudomonadati; phylum Pseudomonadota; class Gammaproteobacteria; order Moraxellales; family Moraxellaceae; genus Psychrobacter; species Psychrobacter nivimaris. The sequence goes on from NZ_JBHOFX010000005.1 coordinate 12,178, forward strand.
CAGAGTTACGGAACCAATGGACGTATTCAGGGTTAATCTGGGGCATGGAGCTAGTAGTCATAATGGGAGCAGTAGTCGTTAGAATAAGAAAAGGGGCGCAGCAAAAAAATGCCTAACGCTAAAGATTTACCATAGCAAAAAACGCGGTTATGAGCTATCTTTTATTTCAGCTGTATTCAAGCATTCTTATTGCCAATCGCTGATATACACAACCTCAACACTGGGTTAATGTACGTACAAATGCTTTTTGTTATGCTAAGCGCTATTGCTTTACAGATGCTGAGCGAAGATAATCAGGTTAGATAAGTGAGTTCATGTGCTTCATAGATTGCATGAGCTATTTCACAGCAATATCTTATATACATCGTAATGCTTTTTATCTGTTGAACAAATTATAAAAATAACTTAAGTTGCACCATCTGTGTTTTACCGACATATCAACCAGGGATAATGAAAATCATGAAAAAAAGTAACCAGTTTGCTAGCCCGTTCAGTGCTTGGAGCGGCCACCGCTTATTTCACGTTGTTGCCGGTACGCTTATCGGTGCAATGGTAGTCACACAAGCTTCAGCGATGCTGCCAACACCAGAGCAAGCGGTTGATAGCTCGATGGCTATTCAGACAAATGTTAACAAGAGCAGCAACTCAAGTGCTCAGGCCGTTAATAGCAGAATCACAGCGTCATTGGTCAGCGTTGATGCCAATGGTCAAGAAGTACTCGTCCCTGTAGATACCAATACTCGTTTGCAGTCAGGCAATGTATTGGAGTATCAAGGATACTTTACCAATACCAATGCAGATCGCGTACGTAAAATGACCGTTACGATGAGCATTCCAGAGCAGGTAGAACTACTAAAAACGGTTGCTCCTGAATTCCCATATGGCAGTGTAGATGGCAATAACTTTGCTCGTATGCCATTACGTACCAAAGTAGATAATCAACTACAAGATGTCGCGCTTAAATACTATAAAGCGGTACGTTGGGACCTAGAAGGCGTAGGCCTAAATGATACCGTCGCTGTAAAATATCGCGCTCGTGTAAAATAGTCCTGAACTTTTGGATTAGAATTTAGCTAGCATTGATATAGTTGGCACTGAAAACTATCCATTTAGTACTGAAAGCTATCAATAAAAAAGCACCACAGTTTATAGCTGCGGTGCTTTTTTATGGTGTGTCAGGATGTTTGGTATTTTTGCTGATAAGTAAGTAAAAGTACTCAATTACAGCGTGGCATATTTGCTACTGGATTTCTCTTGAATAAGTTGTTTAATGGCATTGATTTGTGGCGTTGTAGCTTGGGCGCCTGCTTGTATTAGACTGCGCCGCTGCCTAGTATCTATCGAACTGTTACGACCGACATTGGGAGTAATAACAATATCTGCTCGATCTCGTTCGCTCTGATTTGATGCGGAGCGACTAGTAGTCAGGTTAGTAGCCATAATATTGGTTTCTAGAAAGCCCCAAAAGTCACTCAATGAGTTCATAGTCGGTATTTGATTGCTCGTATTATTGCTGCCTTGAGCTCCCGTCACATCTACAGCAATGACAATATCAGCACCCAAGTCATAGGCGCTATCTACTGGTACTAAACTGACCACACCGCCATCGACATATTTTTTACCGACCTTTTCAGGAATGCGCGGGGCAATAAAAATATTGGGCACGCTACAGGACGCTTGTACGGCAAGCCCAGCATCGCCAGTGGTAAAGACTGTTTTGTTCAGAGTGTGTTTTTCTGCTGCGATTGCCGCAAAAGCAATGGGGAAGTCTTCTATGGCTCGCGCATTCACTTTGCTATTAATAAAGTTTTTTAACTTAATACCTTCGATAAAACCTTGATTGGATAAAGTAAAGTCTGTGAGCTGGCTATCAGTAGTGGTCAGTGCCAATTGCTCAAGCTGTGCCGGCGTGTAACCACTGGCGTATAAGCTGCCAATCAAGCTACCCACACTCGTCCCGACTACCAATGTTGGTTTGATACCGTTTTCTTCTAGTGCCTTAATGACACCTACATGGGCAAACCCTTTCGCACCGCCACCACCCAACACCAGTGCGACAGTAGGGGCCTTAACAACAGGCTCTGGTGTGCCAGGAATAGTCGATGGCAACGTGTTACAGGCACTGAGATACAAACCGAGAATGGGTATTAAGCTCAACCTCAGTAGTTTTAGATTACGACGAATTAAGTTATGAAGCAACTGACGAGGCAAAATAGAAACAAGCATAGAAAAACACCTTATGAAATTGCCATAATTCAAAAAATCAGACATCAGTTATTGGTATGATGAGGAGAAGCGGTTTATCTATAGTAGATGGACTGTATAGATGCTATTTTACTAAATAGCCTAGCATAAGCAATTGTATTGTCAGCTATAATGAAATGAGTCGACGTCTTTATACGTACTATCGTTATCGCTATTCTGTGGTACAAGTCATCATGTGCAGCCTACTAAAAATGCTCGATTTAGCATACGAAAATTAAAAATAATATTGTTAGGATCTTTAATGCCAATATCGGAGAGTCGTGCCTCAGCCAACTCATTAGATCACCTTAGATCTGACATGCCGCTGTCAGCACTAGATATGCCAGTATCTGCGCTAGCAGGTGTGGGGGTAAAAGTCGCAGAGCAGTTGGCGCAGTTAAATATCAAGCGGATATTCGATTTGCTATTACATTTGCCTCGTGATTATGAGGATCGTAGTCGACTGGTATCAATCGCCGATGTAGAGCATGGACAGTCAGCGCTAATTACCGGTCATATCGTCCATGTCGATACCAAGCGCAGTGGGATGACTGTGACGGTGGATGATGATACGGGTACGATATCGTTGCGGTTTTTTAAGGTCTATCGCGGTCTGGTACAGACCATGAACTTGGGAACGCGCTTACAACTGTTTGGTGAGGTTAAAGTCAGCCGCTACGGTAAGCAGGTACATCATCCTGAATATCAAGTTATCACTGACAATACAGTCATGACCGATACGGGATTGCAGCCTATTTACCCTACTGTCAAAGGCTTACATCAAAACAAGCTGCGCACTTTAATTAAGCTGGCATTGCAAACGGTTCGGAGCCAAGGTCTGCCGATGACACTATTTACGGCTGAAGATTTTGCAGTTGTATCCGATTTGCCATTAGTGCCTTTTGAGCCATCTAAGTCAGCGGTGTCAGAGGCCGAATATACCGAAGATATTTTCTCAACGTTAGCACGCAGCGTGCCTGATAATGCGATTGGCAATAGCGTATACAAACCCAGTCCTTCTACCTATCAGGCAGATAATGACATACATAGCGTCGCGGCCAGTATTGCTCAGCACAATGTCTATAATTTAACGATATTTGAAGCATTGGTACTGCTGCATACGCCGCCTACTTATACCAGCGCGTCTCAGCAATACAAACTATTCACTCAACTTAGTGCTCGTACGCATGCTGCTTGCCAGCGCTTGATTGTTGAAGAATTGACTGCGCATCAGCTCAGTCTGCTATATCGTCGCCAACAGCTACATCAGCATAAATCGCCCAAATGTACTACCAATAGCCCTCTTGCTGACAAGCTGTTTTCTGCATTGCCTTTTGATTTAACGGGGGCGCAAAAAAGAGTGATGAAAGACATCACTGCGGATATGGCGACCTCAATTCCGATGCTACGACTGGTACAGGGTGATGTGGGTGCTGGCAAGACGTTGGTGGCAGCAGGGGCGGCAGGCTATGCGCTCGATAGTGGTTGGCAGGTCGCGGTAATGGCACCAACTGAGATTTTGGCAGAGCAGCATCTACTGAATTTTAAGCAATGGTTTGAACCATTGGGCATTGGTGTCGGTTGGCTCGCCGGTAAGCAAACGGCCAAACAGCGCCGCGAAGCTTTGGAAGCTGTCGCAGAAAATACCGTGCAAGTGGTGGTCGGTACTCATGCACTGTTTCAGGAGCAAGTTCAGTTCGCTAAGTTAGGTTTGGTTATCATTGATGAGCAGCATCGATTCGGTGTTGAGCAACGCATGGCATTGACCAATAAAGGCGTGGCTAACAGTACCCCGCATCAGCTAATAATGACCGCAACACCGATTCCAAGAACCTTAGCGATGAGTGTCTATGGCGATATGGATACCTCAATCATCGATGAATTGCCACCGGGGCGTACACCAATTACGACAGTAACCATCGATCGCAATCGACGCGATGAAGTAATAGAGCGTATCGCGATCAATTGCGAAGCGGGCAGGCAAGCGTACTGGGTATGCTCACTGGTAGAAGCGTCTAGTGTCTTGGATGCGCAGGCAGCCGAAGCCACTTATGAGGACTTAAATGAACGTCTAGATATTCGTATTGGACTGGTACATGGCAAGATGAAGTCTGCTGATAAGCAAGCCATCATGCAGGAGTTCAAAGCAGGTAATCTGGATTTGTTAATTGCGACGACTGTCATCGAGGTAGGGGTTGATGTGCCCAATGCATCGTTAATGGTTATCGAAAATGCGGAGCGTTTGGGACTCTCACAATTGCATCAGCTGCGCGGGCGAGTCGGACGTGGCTCGACCAAAAGTTTCTGTGTGCTGTTATATCAAAAACCGCTATCAGAGACAGGTACTGAGCGACTAAATGTCCTACGCGATAGTACTGATGGTTTTGTCATTGCTCAAAAAGACTTAGAGTTACGTGGGCCAGGAGAGCTGTTAGGCAAACGTCAAACAGGTAACGTTGGCTACTATTTGGCTGATCTGATCCGTGATGAGCAATTATTTGCCATTGCTCAGCGGTTAGCGAAGCATTTGATAGCAGACCCTACGCGAAAAGCAGATGTCAGTCAATTGATTCATCGCTGGATGCCTGAGGCAAGTCGCTATACCAATGCCTAGTAATCAGTGCTTAGTATCGGTATCGGCAAGTGGGTTTAATATGTCATCGAACCTAGCTCTGGATATAAACAAACAGTATGGCCACAACGTTAACATTCTTGATAGACGTTACTCCATCCATAGTCAGTCGTTGAATACATCAGAGATTCAGCGACTGGCTACACGCGCTCTTATTTCTTTAAATTGGTCGATATGCCTTGAATATTGCACAGATATTCGGTCTAAGTTTCAATTAAAATTATGAACGCTAGACACTATATATAAAAATAAGATGATGACTAAATATATGCTATTCTCGATAATTTGATGGACTATTATAATAATAAACAGTGCTTTAGAGAACATCGTAATACTCTCTGTAAGCAACGCTCATAGCCCTATATCAGGCTGTCCAAAAATTGCTTCGATTGCGTGCCACTTTTTATTATTGCTGTGACTGATTGATATTTTTAGTCATTCCATATCGAGTATTTCAATATTGACTGTACCTACAGAGAGTTATCATGAGCGATTTTGAAGAAACCCATTCTAAGCCGTCAGCTGAATCTGAGTTGCCGCCGTATCGTCAAACTGACACTGTATCTAAAAGGCCATCTGCGAAACCACCAATATGGTTGTGGCCCGTATTAGCAGCCGTGCTAGTGATTGGAGTACTGCTTGGCAAATATTGGGGCAATGATAGTAATGCAGCTACAGATGAGTCAGCAACTTCTAATTCTGTCGCAAACGATCAGGTAACTGGTAGTGATGCCAGTATTGAGCAATCAGTACTCTCAATAGAAACAGTCAGTCCAAGCCAAGATGATATCGGTAGCACGCTCAGTGCCGATGGAACCATCAATGCTAAAGACACTGCGAACGTCAGTGCAAAAGTCAATGGTGTGGCTATTGAGCGTATCTTGGTCGAAGAAGGCGACCGCGTCAGAGTGGGTCAAGTTTTAGCGGTGTTCGATACTGATGCCATGGAGCAGCAAGTGCTACAAGCGCAAGCAGATGTCGCAGAAGCGGAAGCCACCCTTGCCAATGCTAGCGCTGATGCTGCACGTGTGCTGCCATTGATCGATATCGATGCCATCAGCAAACAAGAAGCCGATCGCTATCGTACCTCGGAAGTCCGTGCCAGAGCCTCTTTGCAAGCATCCAAAGCCCGTTTGAGCAATCAGCGTTTGACGTTAGAGAATGCAAAAGTCGTCGCTCCTGTCAGCGGTATTATCAGTGAAAAGATGGTAGAGGTTGGTCAAGTGGCAGGCGGGGATCCGCTATTTACGATTATTAAAGGCGGCATTTTGGAATGGCGAGCAGATATAGATCCTAAGCTTGTCGGTGATATAAACGTCGGTACGCCTGTACAAGTCAGTCTGCCGGGTGGTGATACAGTGATGGGGCAAGTAAACCGCATCGCACCAACCGCAGACAACAACCGTCAAATTACGATTTATGCCAGCCTAGCTGCCAACTCAAAGATACGTGCAGGCATGTATCAAACAGGTGAGTTCCTATTGGGAAGTACTAGTACGCAAACGATTCCTAATAGCGCCGTGGTTAGCAATGATGGTTATGATTATGTGATGCTCGTTACCGAATCGACTACTCGAGATGATCGATCCATGGGGCGTATCAAGCAGCAGCGAGTCACGTTAGGTGAGCGATTGGGCGAGAGCGTAGCAGTGCTAGAGCCTTTGCCAAGTGACAGTCGTATCGTAAAACAGGGCGGCAGCTTCTTAAATGATGGTGACCTAGTACGTGTTGTTAATGGTGTAACCCAAACCAGTAAGCCAGTGCAGGCACAGCCATGAGCTTAAACGTCTCCGCTTATTCGATAAAGAACCCGCTCGTCGCTATCTTGCTATTTGTGCTGCTGACGTTAGGCGGCATTTACGGTTTCATGAAAATGAAAGTCCAGCAGTTTCCGGACATAGATTTGCCAGCGGTGGTAGTCACGGTAACGCTACCGGGTGCTGCGCCCTCACAGCTCGAAAACGATATCGCCAAAAAGATTGAAAATAAACTGACCAGTATCGAGGGCGTGAGTCATATTCGCACCACGTTACAGACGGGCGCGGCGACCATTGCCACTGAATTTACCTTAGAAAAAGACATTCAAGAAGCGGTAGACGATGTGCGGTCAGCAGTCGGCGAAGTACGTGGTGATCTACCAGCTGCGGCTAATGATCCTATTATTACCAAAGTATCTACTGCTGGGTTTCCAGTGGTTACTTACTCTGTCGCTGCTGAGAATATGAGCGTGGAGGATCTATCTTGGTTTGTCGATGATACCGTTACCAAACGGCTATCTGACATACCAGGCGTTAGTACCGTGAGCCGTGTTGGCGGGTTGCAGCGTGAAATCACGGTTGCTGCTGACCCAATTGCGTTAAGTGGTCTGAAGTTTTCTATTTCACAATTATCGCAGCAAATCGCTGGTATCCAGCAGGACAGCTCTGGCGGGGAGGCAGAAGTTGGCAATACGACTCAGACCATCCGTGTTCTCGGCGCTGTTGAGCGAGCAAATGAGCTAAACGATTTACAAGTGGCGGTCCCTACGGGGGGTACACAAGCTTTAGGTCGTATGGCAAAAATCACTGACGGCGCAGCAGATCCAAGCTCGATTGCTAAGCTGGACGGTCAAACAGTGGTGGCATTTAACATCACTAGATCGCGTGGGGCCAGTGAGGTCGACGTGATGGGGCTGGTCGATGAGGAGCTTGCCAAGCTGACCGCTGATGTCGGTAATATCAGTATCGAAAAGGTCTATGATCGAGCCACACCCATTGCAGAAGACTATGAAGCCTCGTTAAGAATGCTCATCGAAGGAGGGCTGTTGGCTGTAGTGGTAGTCTTCCTGTTTTTGCGCAATATTCGAGCGACTATCGTTGCCGCAGTCGCTTTACCGCTGTCAGTCATTCCAACCTTTTTGGGTATGTATCTGTTTGGCTTTAGTCTTAATATCATCTCACTACTGGCACTATCACTAGTTATTGGGGTGCTGGTCGATGATGCAATCGTTGAAGTCGAAAACATCATACGCCATCTACGTATGGGTAAAACGCCTTATGAAGCGGCGATGGAAGCCGCTGATGAAATTGGTCTGGCCGTTGTCGCCACCACTTTTACGTTGATTGCGGTGTTTTTACCAACAGCCTTTATGGGCGGTATCGTTGGACAGTTTTTCCGTCAGTTTGGTTGGACAGCTGCCTTATCAATTTTTGCCTCGCTGATGGTGGCGCGCCTGATTACCCCTATGATGGCAGCTTATATCTTACGACCTGAGAAAAAGCACGTCGAAAAACAAAGCGCGATGATGAAGTACTATCTTAAGATTGTGTCTTGGACTCTACATCATCGCTGGATAACCATGGGTGCAACACTTGTTTTATTTGTGGCATCGCTAGCTCTGGTTAAGCTGCTACCCACGTCGTTTATCCCTGATAATGATATCAATCAAACTCGAGTGGCTATTGAGCTGACACCTGACGTATCGTTGGCAGATACTGAGCGCGTGGCAGCGCTAGCAAGTGCTCGTATTTTGGCCATGCCTGAGGTGACCAATATCTTTACCTCAGTGGGAGAGGCACAGGCGTCGATGGGTGCGTCGGATGGCGGCGGCGGTAAGGCTGAAAACATCGCTGGCTTGGATATTGTGCTTGCTCCGCGTGCAGAACGAGGCACCAAGCAAGAGATAGAGCGCAAAATTAGCAAGCTGATGACAGAAGTGCCAGGAGCACGGTTTACAGTCGGGCTATCGAGTGGTGGTGAAAGTGGCTATAACTTTTCATTAACCAGTACCAACCCGCAATTGCTTGAACAAACTGCACAAAAAATCATGTCTGAGATTCGGGGGCTACCAAGTGCAGGCGCTGTGACCAGTGATCGAAGTCTACCACGCCAAGAGCTAACGGTAACGCCAGATAGGTTGGCAATGGCGGATAAAGGGGTCACGACGCAAGATATCGCTACGACTTTACGTGTGGCGACCGTAGGCGACTACGAACAGCAATTGTCCAAGCTCAATCTTGATACGCGTCAAGTACCAATCGTCGTACGTCTACCTGATGTGGCTAAGCAAAATGTTAGCCAGCTAGAAGGTTTGTACGTGCCGAGTACTATGCCTGCAGGTCAAGGCGTGCGCGTCGGTGAGGTTGCTACGCTAGACTTTGGCACTGGGCCTGCGCAGATTAGCAGACTGGATCGAGAGCGTGCTATTAGTATCACAGTACAACCTGCGAGTGGCGAGCTTGGCGATTTGGTACAAGCGGTCAAAGCAGTGCCGACCATGCAACAATTGCCGCCTTCGATTACCATCATCGATCAAGGCCAAGCCGAAAACATGGCCGACCTCTTTAGTGGCTTTATCATTGCGATGTCCGTCGGTGTAGTTTGTATTTTAGGCGTACTGATTTTACTTTTTGGTCGTTTGTTGCAGCCTTTTACCATTCTGATGGCGCTACCTCTGTCGATCGGTGGGGCGTTTGTTGGCTTGGTTATTACCAATAGCAGCTTATCGATGCCTTCGATGATTGGCTTTATTATGCTCATGGGTATTGCGACCAAAAACTCAATCCTGCTGGTCGATTATGCGTTGATTGCCCAGCGACGTGGGTTGGCACGCTTTGAAGCTATCGTAGATGCATGTCGTAAGCGTGCACGGCCTATTATCATGACAACTATTGCGATGGGCGCAGGTATGTTGCCTCTAGTATTTGGTTGGGGTGATGCAGATCCTACCTTTAGGCGACCGATGGCAGCAGCGGTATTGGGTGGTCTGGTAACCTCTACGCTATTGAGCTTGGTTGTTATTCCTGTCGTCTATACCTTGATGGATGACCTATCAGGATGGTTTGCTAAATGGTTAGCTCCACATGGCAAACCTAGTGACCTCTAATAGTCACTTCTTATAGAGAGCCAAATAGCTAACCCAATAGTGAGCCAAGACACGATACAATAATAGCAGTCTGGAAAATGATGCATGATTAACACGCTCTCAATTAGGTCATACACTCGCCAGACTCGAGGGCATTCTCATGACTTTCATCAGATTGTTTTGCCTTTGCGAGGGGCAATCAATATCGAAGTTGGGAGCTATACTGGAAAAGTTATCCCGAGCGAATGTGTTGTGGTCAAGGTAAATGAAAAGCACTACTTTAGCGCTGAGGAGAATGCAAAGTTTATCGTTGTGGATACAGATCTATTACCAGAAAATGTGCTTCATTCATCACAAATTGTTTTTTCTATAAGTTCGCCATTGTTGGCATTTTTGGAGTTTTCAGAAAGTCAGTTAAGGTATCAAATCAATCCTGAAGTTGAGAAGTTGATGTTTGATACCTTTTATAAACTCTTAGAACAACAAAATCTATTTGTGCAATATGACGCTCGAATTAGAGAAGTCGTCGCATATATTCACCACAATTTTTCTAAAAACCTTTCTATCGAAGTGTTGGCGGATATCTCTTGTCTCAGTGCTACGCAGTTCAAAAAGAACTTCAAATTGCAAACAAACCAAACCGTCACTGAGTACATCACAAGGATCAGAATGCAAAAGGCGCAAGCTTTGTTACTGCATACTGATTCACCTATCGCTATCATAGCCGAACTGGTTGGTTATACGGATGTTAGTGCTTTTAGCCGCCGCTTTTCTAAATATTTTGGTATTGCCCCTTCCAAATTAAAACACGTCTAACCAAACATGCAAACCGTCTAATCTGCACAAATATCAGTCTATAAATCTCTATAATAATGTTATTCATTATAACGTTAGAGGTAGCTACTATGCTGCAGAATAAATCTAATCTAAGTGCTATTTTATGTGTGATAGCTGCCAGTGTACTTTGGGGAACGACAGGTACAGCCTCTGCTTCTATACCCGACGTTAGTCCATTAGCCGTTGGTGCGTTTTCTATGGGGGTAGGTGGTGTATTGCTAGTACTGAATGCTAAGAATAATTTATTAAGCGATAGACAGAAACTACTTTCTAAACCCAGTCTCTTATTCATCGGTAGCCTATGCGTTGCTATCTATCCTTTAGCTTTTTATTCCTCTATGAGATTGGCTGGTGTCGCTATTGGTACAGTGATCTCAATTGCTAGCGCACCATTTTTCACTGTTATCATGGAGCGTCTGATTAGCAATAAAAGATTCACTAGTCGATGGGTGGTAAGTTTTATATTTGGTGTGGTTGGCGTCATTTTGCTGACTTTAGGGAAAACTCAATATTTAGATATAAACGCACAAGCAAATAGTCAGATATTAGGCGTGTTGTTAGGGTTAGTTGCAGGACTGACCTATGCCACATACTCATGGTCAGCACGTCAGATGATAGAGAACGGGGTAAACTCGAAATCAGCGATGGCCAGTATGTTTGGTCTGTCGGCAATCTTATTGTTGCCATCATTATTATTAACAGGGGAAAACCTGTTTTTAGATGCAAAACATATAAGCGTTGCCCTATATCTGGCAATTGCGCCGATGTTCTTTGGTTATTTACTTTTTGGTCAAGCGTTGAGAGAGATCGAGGCGAGCAAAGCGACACTTATCACATTGTTAGAACCTATCGTGGCCACTATATTGGCTATCATTATAATCGGTGAAACATTCTCTCCTATCGGCTGGCTAGGAATGTCACTCATGATAATCTGTCTCTTATTGCAGGTAATGAAGACGCCAAAACTGATAAGGTATCGAAGAAGACATGCACTATATAAGTAACCAAGCAATATTTCTGACGATAAGCAGTATTTTTGATGAGTTACTGCCTGCTAAGTATGACTCTTTGTATGACGTTAGTCTAAAACTGGTAAGTTGAATGGATTAGTTGGGACAGTCTTTGCTATAGTCTGTCCAACCAAATTAATTGAAGAAATTGTTTATCTCTTATAGCACTATTTTAATTTTACTAATAGATAAGTAGCTACTAGAGCTATAAACCAATCTTTAAAAAAACTAGAAAATAAGGAATAACTATGATTAACGCATATGCAGCAAAAGAGAAAGGTGGCAAATTTGAGCCTTATGAATATGACCCAGGTGCTCTAGGCGATCACGAAGTAGAAATCGAAGTACATAGCTGCGGTATCTGCCACAGTGATTTATCGATGTGGCAAAACGAATGGGGTATGACTCAATATCCGTTTGTCGGTGGGCATGAGGTTGCAGGTAAAGTCCTTAATAAGGGCAAGCACGTCAAGCATCTAGAATTGGGCGATAAAGTCGGACTTGGCTGGCATAAAGGATACTGTAACGTTTGTGATCTATGCATCGATGGGGATCATAACTTATGCCCTGAGCAAGAAGGTACGATCATTGGTAATCATGGCGGCTTTGCAGATAAAGTACGCGCAAAAGATACTAGCGTCATCAAGATACCTGAAGGGCTTGATTTTAACGCGGTAGGACCACTGTTATGTGGCGGTGTCACAGTGTTTAACCCACTTATGCAGTACGACATCAAACCAACTTCTAGAGTGGCTGTAATTGGTATTGGTGGCTTGGGTCATTTGGCATTGCAATTTGCCAACGCGTGGGGCTGTGAAGTGACGGCATTTACCAGTGAATCAAAAATGGAAGAAGCAAAAGAGATGGGCGCTCACCATTCACTAAACTCAAGAGACGATAGCGAAATTGAAAAAGCCGCAGGTTCTTTTGATTTAATCATCTCAACAGTGAACGTTGATATGAACTGGGATGTCGTGATCAAGACGCTAAGACCAAAAGGTAAGCTGCATTTTGTTGGACTGCTAGAAGCACCACTAGAGATATCGGCTGCACCAATGATTATGGCTCAAAACAGTCTATCAGGCTCACCAGTTGGCTCACCAGCGACGCTACGTAAAATGCTAGATTTTGCTGCTCGCCATAATATTCAGCCAGTCACTGAAACATACAAAATGTCTGAGATTAATGAAGCGTTTGAGCGATTAGAGAGTGGCAATGCTCGCTATAGAGTGGTGCTAGAGAGAGACTAAACGTCGTTACAGGCAACTAAATGTAGCCACCAAATAAGAACAATAATAGTGATACTCTAGTTAATAGACGGAGTATCACTATTTTTTTTGTATCGTAATTCTACTTTTCACCAGTTTTTAAAATATGAGAATTATTTGGAACTGGGTCTAAGTATCTTTATTTAATTTTTGCTCAGCCAATTATTACTACTTTTTTAAACTGCTAGTAGATCGTTTTAAAATTATAAAAAACCCCTGCTACTGAGTTCACAATAGCAGGGGTAAATATTTGTTTTTTCAGAGCTCTCGTAGAGTAATTCTTCTTATTCTACCGTGACTGATTTTGCCAAATTGCGTGGCTGGTCGACGTCTGTACCACGCATTACTGCTACATGGTATGACAACAGCTGCACAGGCACGCTGTAGACGATAGGGGCAAGCGTCTCGCAAACATCGGGCACATATACTAAGTGCAGTCTATCTTCAGCGACCATCTGACTGGCTTCGCTAGCGAAGACAAATAGCTCGCCATGACGCGCATGCACTTCTTGCATATTGGCTTTTAATTTATCAAACATACTATCTTTAGGTGCCAATACGACGATGGGCATGTCTTTATCGACCAATGCCAATGGACCGTGTTTGAGTTCACCTGCCGCATAACCTTCTGCATGAATGTAAGAAATTTCTTTTAGCTTTAACGCGCCTTCCAGAGCAATCGGGAACTGTAGACCGCGACCTAAGAATAGACAGCTCTTCTTATCTTCAAAGCTTTCACTCATGGTCTTGATAGGAGCATCAAGGTTTAAGCTGGCGTAGAGTTGTCCTGATAATTGATGTAACTCACTTAATAACGTATTTAAGTGTTCGTCAGTCATGCGCTTCTGCGTGACGCCAACTTTTAATATCAACAGTATCAATGCCACAAGCTGAGTGGTAAATGCTTTGGTAGAGGCGACGCCAATCTCAGGTCCTGCTAACGTCGGCAAGAAAATATCTGTTTCGCGTACCAGCGATGACGTCGGTACATTACATAATGCCAAGCTGACTAAGCCTGTTGGTGTTTGCTTCTGGATATCACGTAACGCTGATAAGGTGTCAGCCGTTTCACCAGATTGAGAAATACAGATGACCAAAGTGTTATCGACGACGACAGGATTGCGATAGCGGAATTCGCTGGCAACCTCGACCGAACAAGGTATACGAATAAGGCTCTCAAACCAGTATTTTGCGACCATACCAGCGTGATAACTGGTACCACAAGCAATCACTTGCACATGACGAATACCTGACAACAGTGTCTCATGACGCTGTAAAAAATCGTCGCGTAGTTTAGTCGTTTCACCATTATCCAAAGCCATCTCTATCGTACGAGCGACGGCATCTGGCTGCTCGTAAATTTCTTTGAGCATATAATGTTTGAACTCGCCTTTATCGGCATTATGCTGGGTTGCATCAATCTCATGTATCTGACGTTGGACTTCAACACCATCTGCATAAACTTGAATGCTATTGCGAGTTAATTTGGCGATATCGCCTTCTTCTAGATACATAAAGCGGTTAGTCACTGGCAGCAACGCCAATTGATCTGATGCGATAAAATTCTCACCGATACCGACACCAATCACTAAAGGTGAGCCTAGACGTACAGTAATGAGTTCATCAGGGCAATCTACGTGTACGATACCCAATGCAAAAGCACCGTGCAGTAACGGGATAATGGTGCGTACTGCTTCTAACAAGTCAGGCGTTTTTTTGTAGATATCATGGATTAGATGCGCCACAACTTCAGTATCTGTCTGTGAAGTAAACACGTAGCCTTTGGCTATTAACTCTTCTTTTAGTTCAGCGTAGTTTTCGACGATGCCGTTATGCACGACCGCAATCTTGCCTGACACGTGTGGATGTGCATTACGCTGTGCTGGTTCGCCATGGGTTGCCCAGCGCGTATGAGCAATACCGATGTAACCATTAAAAAACTCTGGATTGATTGCAACGGCATCAACCAGTGCCTGTACTTTACCTACTTGGCGCTCACGGTGTAGTTCACCATCACGAATAACCGTCAGGCCAGCTGAGTCATAGCCACGATATTCTAAACGCTTTAGGCCTTCAAGTAAGATATTAGCGATATTTCGCTCAGCAACGGCGCCTACAATTCCACACATGGCTCTTCCTTAGATTCAAATTTTAGTAGTTCAATATATAATGTTGCAAGATCAAATAATTTGGTTGGTCATTAATGATGAGTCATCAACAGATAAATATGATGAAGCAGCACCACAAAGATTGCCGTACTGCTTAAAATGGTTCAAGAATGACTGAGGTTGACTAAACCACCAATGAGCAATTATTTTTTAGGGGGTCTTTGAAAATCATTTTTTTGTACTTGACGCGCACGACCAAATGCCAACGCACTACTATCAACGTCTTTGGTAATCACAGAACCAGCAGCAACGGTAGCAGTATCGCCAATCGTCACTGGAGCGACTAGACTGGCGTTAGAGCCGATAAACGCATTGTCTTCAATGATGGTTTGCGATTTATTAGCACCGTCATAGTTACAGGTAATGACACCAGCACCGATATTAACGCCTGTGCCAACGGTTGCATCACCGACGTAGCTTAAGTGATTTACTTTACTGCCTTGACCAATAGTCGATTTTTTAATTTCGACAAAGTTACCAATTTTGCTGTTATCAGATAGTACGGTATCAGGACGCAAGTGCGCAAAAGGTCCGATATCAACACCAGCACCAATATCAGCGCGATCGATCACGCAATACGGTTTGATGTAGCAGGCATTACCAATCTGGGCATTTTTGATGACACAGCCCGCTTCGATATAGACGTTGTCACCCAAGGTACAGTCACCTTCAAATACCACATTAACGTCAATAAACACATCTTGACCAGCGGTTAACGTACCACGAATATCGACACGGGTAGGATCGGCAAATTGCACGCCAGCTTCTTGCAAATCAGCAACTAGCTTGCGCTGCCAAGTGCGTTCTAGACTAGCAAGCTGTTGACGATTATTAACTCCTTCAATCTCAAACGTATGCTCAGGCTCAATCGCCGCGATAGTAATACCATCGGCGACTGCCATTTTAACGATATCCGTCAGATAATATTCTTGCTGTGCATTGTCGTTAGAGAGCTCAGGCAAGTATTTGTGCAGTAACGCATTATCGACGCAGTAGATACCGCTGTTAATTTCTTTAATGCTTTGCTCTTCAGCATTGGCATCTTTTTGCTCAACGATGGCTTCAATATTACCGGCTTGGTCACGCTTAATACGACCCAATCCAAACGGATTATCGACCGTCAGCGTCAGCATCGACATGCCATCAATATTGGCAGTTTTCAATGCTGTCAATGTCTCACAGCTTACCAATGGCACATCACCGTAAAGAATAAGACTTTGTCCTGACTTGGGTAAATCAGACAGTGTCACCTTGACCGCATGGCCAGTTCCCAATTGCTCAGTTTGAGCAACCCAAGTAATCGATGCTTGTGTATATTGATTGGTAATCTCTGACTTTACTTGATCACCACCAAAGCCATGAACAATGATGGTTTCATCAACAGTGAGCTGATGACAAGTATCTAGCACATGGCCTAATAAAGACTTCCCAGCCAATGTCTGCAATACCTTTGGCTTTGCCGATTGCATACGTGTGCCTTTACCGGCAGCTAAAATAATTACAGAAAGAGGAGATGTCATAATAGGCTCACAAATGTAACAAAATATAATATTGGATTATAGCGCAAATGTTCATTTATAAAAATGCTGTGATGTGCAGGCTTTGTAATGCCACCTACTAACAATAGATCAATTGTCTATACAGGAGAGTAGCGTTCAAATTGATAACGTTGCTAGGATTAGCGGTTGTAGAGTAGCCAATTCAGCATCGTAGTAGTTAGGGTAGCTTATAACAGCACACCAAACATAACCGCTACCCATACTACTGCTGCCATGATACCGGCGATGATGTCATCGAGCATAATGCCTAACCCGCCAGCAACTCTTTTGTCAGCCCATCCAATCGGTGGCGGCTTAACGATATCAAAAAAGCGAAATAAGATAAAAGCGAAAACAATGGCGAAAATAGAAAGTTCTTGAGACATATTTTGCCAAAAGTTATCGTCAGCAATCCCCATGTAAGAAAGAGGCAGTAGGGTAATCCAAATACCTGCCCACTCATCCCAAACGATATGCGGATCATCATGACCTTGCATCAGCTCAGCAGTGCGTCCGCAAATCCAAACGCCCAAAATACAAGATAGAATTGTCAGAATGAGAAAAGGTATAAAGCCCAAACTCAACAATGGTATTGCAATGATTAACCCACCAACAGTACCCCAAGTGCCAGGTGCACGGCGCGGCAGACCACTACCTAAACCTAGCCCAAGCCAATAAACCACACGGTCAAGCATACTGGCACCGACCGGTAATGGTGGGCAGTCATTTGCTTTACGGATGTCAGGCTTAGATAAGTCGTGATCAGTCATGGATTAGCCTGTAAAGTGTTGGTAACCAGTAAGATTGGGCCACGTCAAAAACGGTGCGGGCTGAGTTGGCGTCACTGGCTGATTTTGATAAAACAGTTCAAGACGTGAGTTATCAGAAGACTTGGTATCTGTCGCTATCGGATCTGCTAGTGCAATTACCTCGCCGATACAAGTGACAGGTGTGTTGCCAGTAGGCGGTTTGATATGTGAAGGCAAAGTAAATGCCAGTTCATAATCATCGCCGCCCGCTAGCTGACCTAATAAGCGATCAGACAAATCGACAGTAGATAATGACTCGCTACTCGGTAGCTTATCTAAATGGATTCGTATGCCGACAGAGCTTTGCTGACAGATATGCCCAAGATCTTGGTAAAGACCGTCGGAGATATCTATCATCGCTGTGGCACCCATCTTTGCCAATGCTGCACCTAGCGCAATACGCGGCGTTGGCATATGTAGACGATGTGCCAACTCGATACCTTGTGCGCTGTCAGGATGTTGCAAGGCGAAAGCAGCATCACCAAGTGTGCCTGAAACATAAACTTTGTCACCCACTTGTGCACCTGAGCGATAAATGGCTGGTGTATCTGCGGCCAGTAATCCCTGCGCGCTGATACTGAGCACTAAACGATCACCACGCGTGGTATCACCACCTATCAGCGTCACGCCAAACAGCTGGCACGCATGAAATAAGCCTTTGGCAAATGTCGTGAGCCAATCGTGATTTGCTAGACGTTCAGGTAGTGCCAACGCTAGCATAATGCTATGTGGCGTCGCACCCATAGCAGCGATATCTGAGACATTAACAGCCACGGCTTTATAGCCAATCGCAAACGCTAATTCGTCGACTCTTTGCCAGTTAGCATGAAAGTGACGACCTTGAACCAACGTATCAATACAGCTAACCAAGCGTGATCCTGCTGGCAATGCCATCACCGCCGCGTCGTCACCGATACCTTTTTCGATACCAGTTAATGGCGTATGCGTGGCCTGCATCTGTGAGAATATACGCTCAATCAGCTCAAACTCGTTCATGGCTAGTCTTAGTCTTTGGTATCGTTAGCGTTTTTCTTGCTCGCCTTAAAGTCACTGATATTTGCACTGGCTTTACTGGCACTACTGCGTTTAACGTTGGCTTTGTTAGCACTGATACGCGGCTTGTTTGATGCAGTCGGCTCATCGACGATCGCGCTTTCTGTTTCAGCAGCAGTTTCGATGCTATCCACTGGATTTGCTTCAGACTGTTTAGCCGCCGCTTTTTGTGACGTACGTAGATTGGCATTAGTGTCTGCTTGCACTTCGACTGCGCGCAGCTCACCGGCCATTTTATCCAGTACCGCATTAATCAATTTGTGAGCATCAGTCGCCCCAAAGTGATTATTTAGCTTCATTGCTTCATCAAGCACGACTTTATAAGGAATCTCTACACGGTTTTGCAGCTCATACGCGCCAATCAACAAGATAGCGTGCTCAACCGTATCTAACTTATCAACCTCACGATCGAGATGCTGACTGATAAGCGCGTCGAGTGCTTCAATCTGCTCTGGGATGTCGCGCATCATTTCATGATAATAACCGATATGGACGGTATGCATGGCATTGGTTGCACGCGTGCGAGCAGCAATATCATGCGGAGCATTGGCTTTCCAGCCAAGCTTACCATCTACATCAAAGCGGCGATCAGTGACGAGCCATTCGTATAGGCCCTGCATCGCAAAGCGACGTGCCTTACGAATAGCAGTGTGACTGGTCTTGTAAGAAGACTCACTCATATCGAATGTTTGATCACCCGCACTACTGCTCGCTATACGGGTAGCTTCAGCTTGTCCATCATTGGCTTGTGCGGTTTTCGCAGCGCTAATAGCGCGCTTGAGTTGGTCAGTCATAGGGGGTCTGTACCTAAATTTTTGAGATGATACCCAGTCAAAATATAAATTAGCAAAGTAACTTATTAGCTATGCTGACTTAAAGCTTTAAAGGGTATAGAAATACGGCGAAAATTCAAAAAGTAGCCAATTGTTTTGATAGCTGGCTAATGCTATGAGGTGCTGTTATTACTAAATAGCAGCACCAGTTAAGCTAATAAATTTGAGCTTTAAAGCTTACGCTTCATCGATGCTGTCATCAATATCTAGCTGTGATAAAACAGCGATCATTTCTAGTACAACCATCGCAGCTTCAGAGCCTTTGTTGCCCGCTTTAGTACCAGAGCGCTCAATGGCTTGCTCGATGCTATCAGTAGTGATGATACCGTTAGCAACAGGGATATTATAATCCATTGCCACAGCGCTCAAACCTTTGGCCGACTCGCTAGCTACAATATCAAAGTGTGGAGTGCTGCCACGGATGATTGCACCCAGCGCCACAATCGCGTCAAAACGATCTGATTCAGCAGCACGTTGGGCCACAAGTGGTAGCTCAAATGCGCCAGGCACGCGAATAACAGTAATGTTGCTACCCAAGACACCATGACGGAGTAGGGCATCGATTGCACCATCAACCAATGACTCAACGACAAAACCGTTAAAACGACCGACAACGATACCAATGCGAGCATCAGCGTTTTGATGTAGGTTGCCATCGATATGAGTCACGTCGTTGCGCTGCTGTTGTAAATTCGACATAAAAAATCCTTTGCTTAATAAGCGTTCAATTGAAATATAGGCGTCAATAAATAGCTAAATAGTCTGATGCGTTCAATCGACTCGGTCGCCTATTATTTTGGCGTTGCCCTAGTTAATTGAACGAAAATAAATGGTTAGCGCTATGATAGCATTTTTTTGGGTTTTATTTGTATATTACGAGCGTGCTAAAGACGCATCTGTATTCCTTGCGCTGCCATATACTCTTTGGCCTCCAATACCGTGTACTCACCGAAGTGAAAAATACTGGCGGCAAGTACGGCATCTACGCCGCCTTCTAGTACGCCTTCTGCTAAATGTTGCAGGTTACCGACGCCGCCTGAGGCGATAACTGGTACATTAACACGGCTCGTAATTTGCTGCATCAGTGCCAAATCATAGCCTTTTTTGGTGCCATCACCGTCCATCGAGGTGACCAGTAGTTCACCAGCGCCCAACTCTGCCATTTTGCTCGCCCAAGCAACGGCATCGATACCCGTTGGCTTACGGCCACCATGAGTGAAAATCTCCCAACGTGGCACGACAATACCATCGACGTTGATATCAGCGACACGTTTGGCATCGATGGCAACGACGATACACTGGTTGCCAAATTTCTGCGCGGCTTCACCAACGAACTCCGGCGTAAATACGGCTGCTGAGTTAATGGCAACTTTATCCGCGCCAGCATTGAGCAAATTGCGGATATCAGCGATTTTACGCACGCCGCCGCCAACGGTCAGCGGAACGAATACCGTTTCTGCCATGCGCTCAACAGTATGATAAGTGGTATCGCGCTCATCATTGGTCGCAGTAATATCCAAAAAAGTAATCTCATCAGCGCCCTGTTCGTTGTAGCGTTTGGCTACTTCAACAGGATCGCCTGCGTCTTTGATATCGACAAATTGCACGCCTTTGACCACACGGCCATTGTCAACGTCCAAGCAAGGAATGATACGCTTTGCTAACATAGGGTCTTTCACCTTATAATCAATTCATAGGCGCTAGTCTAGCAAAATCACTGCTATTTCAGGCAGGTTTTCGCAAGATTATTACGCTTTTCACCATAGTTTTATCATGCGCGGTACAATTGCTGTCATTACCGCATAAATTTATCCTATTCAACTTCTTATCCAATTGCTATAAGTGAGATGTCATGTCCGTCTATACCCAGTTAACCGATGACCAGTTTGCCGCCTTTTGCCAAAGCTTTGGCGTGTCATTCGCCCGTGCGATTCCGATCACTCAAGGGATAAAAAACTCAAACTGGTTTATTCAAACGACTGACGATGTAGATGGCACATACTCTTACGTGTTCACATTGTTTGAAGAGCGTCCGCCTGCTGATATCGAAAAAATGGCCGTTATCCTCAATCAATTAAATGGCAAATTACCAGTTGCTGCGCCGCTAGCCGTTATTGAATCAAATGGTTTGCAAACGGATGGCGAGGACAAGCGTTATGTCATCCACTATGAAGACAAAGCGATTACGCTAGTACCGTGTCTAGCAGGCTCACATCCGGATCAAACCACGCAAGCAATGTGTCATGATATTGGCGCAGCATTAGCAATGCTGCATGAAACGCTACAAGCACTACAACCAAGTGAGCAATACGGCGTGCCTTTGTACCCATGGACAGAGGTGCGCGACCGTGAAATGCAGTTCATGCCAGGTGACGAAGCCAAGCTAATGAGCGATATCTGGCGCTCTTATTCAGAATTACCATTGGTAACCTTACCAAAAGGTCTGTGTCATTTAGACATGTTTGCCGACAATACCTTATGGAATCTACAAAAAGGCGAAGCACGTTTGACGGGCCTGTTGGACTTTACCGAAGTCAGTGTCGAGCATTACGTGATGGACATTGCCATTACCATCAATGATTTTTGTACCACGTGGGGCGTTGCAGAACAAGGCGAATCCGTTAACTTTGACCGCAGTAAAATGGCAGCGTTCTTACAAGGTTATGAATCGATCCGCCCACTGAACAGCGATGAAAAACGCGCACTACCTGTTATGCTGGCGAAAGCGGCGGTGATTTTCTGGTTATTACGCCTAAATGTGATTCACTACAACCGTACCGAAGGCCGTACAGGTGATAACATCATGGTCAAAAACCCTGACTTGATGAAACGTCTGGCCGCTTACCATTGGACGCATGTTGAAAAGTCACAGAATACCGTATTTGTACTATCAACCAAACCAGATAATCAAATAGTTGGTGTATTTAGCAGTATTACCCAAGCTGAGCAAGCGCAGGAAGCATTAAATAGTAGTGAGTTTGCAATCAAAGAATATACGCTAGATCAATTGTCTTAAGCATTGCCTATTCATTTATTCTAGTACCAATGCTAGTACTAATTTTAGCACCGAAACCTTAGAGGCGACCCCATGACCGATCAAGTTGATAACTGGCACAAACTGGCGCGCTACGATACCAATATGCAAGGTGAGCTACACGCCAACCTACTACGTAATAACGGCATCACCGTGTCCTTGCAGCCGCTCAGCGCTATCCCTGGCATGAACTCGGGTATCGTTCTTTGGGTAGAAAGTACAGATTTGGCAGAAGCTCAGCGCATTTTGGATACCATCCCAACTGATGGTGCCGCCTTACTGGATGAGATGAGTGATGCTGACTTTGATGCGCTATCTGCTGCTCAAAGTAACACTTCCCAAGGCAACCCGACAATAAATGATGAACCGATCATAAACGATGATTCGCTTAATAATAACAATGGCGGTAACGATTAAATGTGTCAACTCTTAGGAATGAACTGTAATACCCCAACGGATATTGGCTTTAGCTTTGCAGGCTTTCGCAAGCGCGGCGGGATGACGGACAGTCATGAAGATGGCTTTGGTATTGCATTTTTTGAGCGCAGCGAATGTAGCAATAATGACAAAACGAACGATGAGACGGCAAATGACTCAACGGGCTTGCGTCTGTTTCATGATAATCGCCCAAGCCATCTGTCGCCAGTCGCTGATTTGGTTAACAATTACCCAATCAAAGCCATGAATGTTATTGCGCATATTCGTAAGGCGACACAAGGGCAGAACTGTTTGGCCAACACCCATCCATTCGTCCGTGAAGTCTGGGGCGAGCAGTGGGTATTTGCTCATAATGGACAGATGAATAGCGAATTTATCAAACGCTGTCAGCGCTTGCAAGACAACGGTAATGCCTCACACTGTCAGCCAGTCGGTTCAACTGACTCTGAGATGGCATTCTGTTATTTGGTCAATCGTCTAAAGAGTAGCTTTAAGTCGCGTCCTGATGACAAAACGCTGTTTAATTTTTTGACCACGCAGTGTCGCTATCTATCGGCCAATGGTCTATTTAATTGCTTAATATCGAATGGCAGGTGGCAATTGGCTTATGCGGGTAGCTTACTGTTTTATCTTACGCGCAAAGCGCCATTTGGTGAAGCCAAACTCGCTGATGATGATATGGCGATTAACTTTGGTGATGTGACTACAGATACAGATAAAGTCACTATTTTAGTCACCGTGCCATTGACTGAAAATGAGAAGTGGCAGCAGCTCGCCGTCAATGAATGCTTAATTTTTCAAGATGGTGATGTCATTTATAAAGATAGTCCAAGCCAGCGCAAGTTTTTGACGGTTGATGAAGGTATTGCAATCGCACGAGCAGTTGGGGCGAGTGTTTAAAGGTTAATGAATATCCAATACTGTTTAAATATAACCCCCACAACACCGTTTAAATTTCTCACCAGACCCACAAATGCACGGTTGTTTTTGGCTGACAGTCATCGCAACCGTCGGGTCTAAAAAGTACCAAAGTGCATCTTGATTAGCTTTGCTTTTTACCTTTACGAAAGTAGACAGTTCATGATGCGCCTGTATTTTTTCTGCTAAATCAACTGCATTATCTTTGGCATTAAAGTAAGCCTTAAATTCAACCTGTGCATGACGTTTACCCAGTTTTGGCGTGTGCTCTACAATCTCTAGTCCTGCCCAATCTGTCTCTTTTGCCCAACTTTCAATCGCTGCAACATCAAGTAATGCTTGCTGAGCAGGCACTGTGGTCTTGACGATATACTCTGGTTTCACCAATGCAAAGGCACTATAGCGCGTGCGCATAAGCCGTTCGGCTGTCTCCGCTTTTGTACCATCTGCTTTGTCAACCTCATCATTATAAAACGCACCATTATAAAAAGTATCATGATATGGCTGGCAGCAGTCTTGATAGGATAGTGGAGCATCTGTCGTCTCTGCTGTTGGATTGATTTGGCAAGGGCAAGTATCTGGGTAAGATTGCATGTTTTACTCTAATTTTTGTTTGGGCTTATTCGTTTAGGCTTAATGGTCTTTTGATAACTTTATTGCAGCATGCTTTTTATTAATTCTGGCAATATGCCGACTTTGAGCTGCGCCCATGCAGAAGGATCACTTAATCGTGACCAAAACATCTCAAAAGGTGGGGCGGCATATACCAGTAGCGCAAGGATAGTGTATAGAAGCAAATACCACCATTTGTCTTTTGGCTGATAAAATTTCATCGCAGTGCCTGATGAGCGTTTCATTTTCATATTGGACAGATTGACGCTATACAGTTCATCCAATGATAAGTGCACCATTGCGCCACCAAATAAAAACAGACCATAAAACCAACTGGTCGTCAGCGGTAGGTGCAGACCATAATAACTTAGGCACGTCAGACCCAATCCCAGTATCGCCATATACGGCACAGAGTGGATGACGCCGCGATGCACCGTCATCGTAGTAAAAATATGAAAAACCACGTAACGCATAAAACCGTAGCCCACCAGCCACAATACTATCAATGCCAGTAAGCTCAAATCACTACGCCAATGCATGACCAGCCCAAAGGCAAAGATAAACGAGGTGATATTAAAACCGAGCTTAATCGGTGTTGAATTATCAGAATCTAAGTCTGGCAGCAACCCACCGATAGTACCAAGCGCCACGCACACCAAAAATCCCGAATCATCAATCAATCCAGCTTTATAAACCGTCAAACTCAGTGTGCCGCTGACCATAAATGCGACATTTAAGTGGGTATTAAAATTTGCCATAAAACTCATTCATCCATAGCGCTCAAAAAGTCCTTTCGAGCGGCGTATCTAGCAGTAAAAAAGCGCACCATGATACCATAGACCGCCCATACGTCTAATAGAGATAGCCTGTAAGAGAGAGCTTCTATGCCTGCCAATGATTTGCCCACCACACTTAACTCCGATACTCATACTAAGCAGCTGCCTGTAGTAGAAGGTCAGCTTGATAACAGCTTTGCTACTATTGACTGGCAAGTGCCTTGGTTATCGCATATTACTCAATTGAGTTATATCAGCAACACGATTGAACGGCTTAGTCGCTCGAAATCACAGAGAAATAGCTTGGATGGTTTGAATGATTCAGAAGGTTTGGATAATGTGAAAAGTCTATATGAGCACAATATAAATGCTTCTGGCACCAATACGCCTGACACGATTGCCAAAGTCTTAAAAACGGCGATGACGCAGCAGGTTAATCACTTGCAACAGCCGTTACCGTGTACCAAACCTGCTCATGACCACAAATCTCAAACGCTACAATTCGTCTCTCAAAATGCATTTCCTGAAGGGGAGGCTTATGAGCATTTCATCGGCACAACTGGCAATATCCCAACACGGGATAATTTGCATGACTTGTTTAATGGCAGCATTTGGCTGACCTATCCGAAGACTAAGGCTGTGCTCAATTACTATCATATGCTAGAAATCGAAAAGCAAGGCATCAGTGAGCGTCGAGGGCGTGTGCGCGACACTATTACTGTCTTTGATGAGAATGGCGCAGTGCTAGTGACTTCTGATGCTAGTATCGGTGAGGCATTGGTTGATTTTGACTGGCAGGCAAGTTTGGTGAAGCCGCGTGCTAAATGGGACAACCCAACTCAGCCTGATAACAGCGCTCAAGCCGCAGTCTATATCTTTGGGCATGCACTGCTTGAGCAGTTGGTACATCCTCGCAAACCTCTATGCGCTCACAGCATTGTCATTCACGTTGCACAAGAATTCTTTACCTTATCCTTAGCTGAACGTATGAGCTATTTGGATGACAAAGTTGCCGAATATATGGATACCTTATTATCCAATGATGAAGTCAAACCGCGCCAGCTTGCGCCGTTACCTATCTTGGGGGTGCCGCATTTTTGGGCAGAAAATGCCGATACTGACTTCTATGAGGACAGCTATGTATTCCGCAGTGGACGACGTAAAAAAGATAAAAATTAAATAGGAATAAATCATTTAAAGATAGCTCGCTAAACCGTTGTTACGTTTACGATTGTGCCACGATTCGACAACGTCCAGACGTTAACAAAGCCTTGTATGTTTGTTATGGTAAAAGGGAGTTTCTGTTAATCACTACAGATATGATTATCTCTTTTGTTAACACTGACTTCTATCAGACAGTTTTGCGAAACTGCTCTGCTGATCCAAGATAGATCAATCATTTATTGAGCCACCAGTCATACATAAACTTATAATAATTTATGTCCAGGATTTATAACAACGATAAGGAAGCTATCATGAGTGATATTTTTGATGTAAAAGACACCCTTTCGGTTGCTGGCAAGGAGCATGCCTACTACAGCCTGCCAAAGCTGACCGAAACTTATGAGCATATCAAGACACTACCATTTTGTATGAAAGTGGTATTAGAAAACCTATTGCGTAACGAAGACGGCGGCCAGTCGGTTGGTAAAAACCATATCGAAGCAGTTGCCAACTGGGATGCAGGGGCTGAGGCGTCAAAAGAAATCGCTTTTATGCCAGCGCGTGTGGTATTGCAGGATTTCACTGGTGTACCTTCGGTAGTTGATTTGGCTGCGATGCGTGATGCAGTTGTCGAGCTTGGCGGTAAGGCTGAGCAGATCAATCCGTTTATCCCTAGTGAGCTGGTCGTCGATCACTCTGTACAGGTCGATGCTTATGGCCGCGAAGATGCGCTAGATTTGAACGAAAAAATTGAATTTAAGCGTAATAATGAGCGCTATGAATTTTTGCATTGGGGCAAGCAAGCCTTTGAAAACTTCGTCGTGGTACCGCCAGCGACAGGTATCGTGCATCAGGTTAACCTTGAGTATTTAGCCCGTGTCGTGATGGCAGCAGACGTCGATGGCGAGCTGACCGCTTATCCAGATACAGTATTTGGTACAGATAGCCATACCACGATGATTAATGGTATTGGCGTACTTGGTTGGGGTGTAGGCGGTATCGAAGCTGAAGCGGCGATGCTAGGTCAACCGTCATCAATGCTGATTCCACAAGTAGTCGGCTTTGAGCTGAAAGGCAAGCTAACCGAAGGCGTCACGGCAACCGATTTGGTATTACGTGTCGTTGAAATGCTGCGTGCGCATGGTGTGGTAGGTAAGTTCGTCGAGTTTTATGGCGAAGGCTTACACAGTATGCCGCTAGCGGATCGAGCTACCATTGCCAATATGTCACCAGAGTATGGCGCGACTTGTGGTATTTTCCCAATTGACCAAATGGCGATTGATTACTTGCGTCTATCTGGCCGTGACGAAGAGCAGATTGAACTGGTTGAAAAATATGCTAAGGCGCAAGGTTTATGGCACGATGCCGATACACCAGCGGCGACTTATTCGAGTAAGTTAGAACTAGATCTGTCGTCAGTACAGCCAGCACTTGCTGGTCCAAACTTGCCACAGCAGCGTATCAATTTGTCTGATATGCATGAGAAGTTTGGCGAAACGTTAGAAAAAATGACTAAAGATCGTAAGTCAGAAGTAGAAGGTAAAGTACGCTTTGATCAAGAAGGCGGCGAGCAAGAGCAAGCTGAACACTTAGCGGCTGAACCGAATATCGAAGTTGATACCAGTGATGACAATGCAGGTTACGCGCCAGCAAACAATGTCTTCTCAAATGTCAGCATCGATGACAAACAACACAAACTACGAGACGGATCGGTAGTTATTGCTGCCATCACTTCTTGTACCAATACTTCAAACCCAGCGGTAATGATTGGTGCAGGTCTAGTGGCTAAGAAAGCTGCTGCCAAAGGTCTTAAAGCCAAGCCTTGGGTTAAGACATCGCTCGCACCGGGTTCTAAAGTCGTAACCGATTATTTAGAAAAAACCCATCTAATGGATGAGCTAGAAAAGACGGGCTTCTACTTAGTAGGGTATGGTTGTACGACGTGTATCGGTAACTCAGGGCCATTATCAGAAGAAATCGAAAAAGGCATTGAAGAAAACGACTTAGTCGCGGCAGCGGTACTGTCTGGTAACCGTAACTTTGAAGGTCGTATTCACTCGCATGTCAAAGCCAGTTATTTAGCCTCACCACCGTTGGTCGTTGCTTATGCGTTAGCAGGTACAGTCGATATCGATCTGACCACTCATCCACTAGGCCAAGACCAAGACGGCAACGATGTATTCCTAAAAGACATCTGGCCGACTTCAGAAGAAATTAACGAGTTAATTGCCAACAATATTGATGCTGATATGTTCCGCAAAAACTACGGCGAAGTATTTGATGGTAGTGCCGCATGGAACGCAATTAGTTCAGCGGATAGCCAACTATATCCATGGGATGAAGGGTCAACGTATATTAAAAACCCACCTTTCTTTGATGGTATGACCATGGAGCCAGAAGGTATCCCTGATATCGAAGGCGCGCGTATCCTAGGTCTGTTTGGTGACTCAATCACCACCGATCATATCTCACCAGCAGGTAATATCGATCCAGACTCGCCAGCAGGTAAGTACTTGCAAGAGCGCGGTGTGATGGAAGCGGACTTCAACAGCTATGGCTCACGCCGTGGTAACGATGCAGTCATGACTCGTGGTACTTTTGCCAACATCCGTATCAAAAATACCATGATGGGCGGTAAAGAAGGCGGCTATACCTATTACTTCAAAGATGACAGCGCTACGCTACAAGATGGCGAAGAAATGCCCATCTACAATGCAGCAATGAAGTATAAAGAAGATAAGCGTCCGCTAGTGGTACTGGGCGGGGCAGAGTATGGTTCTGGTTCGAGCCGTGACTGGGCAGCTAAAGGTACTATCTTGCTAGGCGTAAAAGCGGTGTTGACCAGCTCGTTTGAGCGTATTCACCGTTCAAACCTAGTCGGTATGGGTGTGCTACCATTGACGTTTAAAGATAGTCAAAATGCGGAGACTTACAAACTAGATGGTTCTGAAGTGCTGAGCATCACGGGGCTAGATAATGGTGAAAGTAAAACAGCCACGGTTACGGCTACACGTGCTGATGGTTCGGCAGAAACCTTTGAGGTAAATGTTGGTCTACAAACGCCAAAAGAGCGCGAATATGTGCGTCATGGCGGCGTATTGCACTATGTACTACGTCAATTGGCTGCTGAGAGCAAAGAAGCAGGCTAGTAGTTAGTTAAGCTTTGTATGATAAAAAGCCCAATCACCTTTAAAGTAGGGGATTGGGCTTTTCTATGTGGCATTTTGAAAATTTAGCTGCTTGAACATCAAGACAAAATACAAGTTTGGGATAGTGCAAACGTAACCGGCTCAATAAGCAGGAATAACTATTCAAACTGGTGAGTCGCGTTTCATTAGTATTCTTTTAAAGAGTTCAATAAAAACAACCTACTGTAAGTGTTGTTTCAATTGAAACACATTTTTAGCACTAGCCTAAGGTTTCTGAACCAACTCTGCTCGTTTATCGAAGCTTGGATAAACCTCATTTAATAAATCTAAGACTTTATTGAATAGAAGAATTAGGTCACTTTCTGCACCATCTTCATATCGTGGTGCTAGTCTTGGAATTCTATGAAGCCGATGAAGTGGATTATGGCAAGTAGTAAAAACAACATCCCTAATTGCGCACCATTGACCATGTACATATGAAGAAGGCCAAGCGTAATAAGCATCGTATATACTCTTACAGCCTGCAACTTGAGACATTTTACGTAAGTCTATGTTTGCCCAATTACCTAAACTAATATTTTGAAAGTCCATGTAGATATCTTCATTCGCTAATGCTTCAACATTTTCTTTCTTAATGTAGCCAGGTTGGTTTTCTAGAATCTCTTCCAACTTTAGAAATGTAAGCTTTGCTTGTCCTGAACCATAGCTTCTATAAATATCCCAAAGTTTTTCATCTCTTACACTTATTAAGTAATTAAAAGTGATATAGATTTCAGCCAGCATTCTTAAAGCTAACTTTGCAGTTACTAACTTCCCTGATGATGCCAACCCTTCTTGTGTTACAGTGAGAGCATAAAAACAAAAACCAAAGGATGCATCACGTTTGGGCTGAATATGGGTGAATTTATCAGTTCTTAAGAAATGATCAAATAAATCATTCCAAATGTCTCGGACTGAAGAGACAGTTTCCATTAAATCAAAATCAACACTGCTTTTGTTTGGTACGGGCGAAATACACTCTGTATTACCTTTGCATTCATTCCAGAATTTTTCTGTCCAAGCCTTTTTTCCTTGAGAGTAATCTTTATCCAACGTGTCACCGCCAAATTGCATTTCAGTTGCTCGAATAAACGGCCTAACCTTTCGTTGGTCTTCGTAATTGGGATATTCAGTATACTCTCTATACTGCCCTTCAGTTTGGAGTTGAAGCTTTCCAGAATAAATAATGGGTATCATATAAGCCCAACGACAATCAGTAGCTTCTTGAGATTGATGATCTAAAAGAATTGCGACTGCATCCGCTAGATTAGTCCAAAGTTCTCCTTCATTTTCCGGCACTTCTCCAAGATATTCGCCCCACTTTTTGGATAAAGGTAAATCTTTAAACAATATTAATGGCTTTAAAGCATTAACTACTCTTTTATCTGAAAAAAGCACTTCAAAAAATTTATCTTGCAGATCACAATCTAGAATAGATAAACCATATATCCCTACACGAGGTAAACTACAATTCCTATTTTCTATCTCTTGAAATAACTTTCCAACATGTAGTCCTATTTGTCTAAAGGTTTCAATTGCTTGTTCTCTACCGATTGCATTCATTAGCAATGCAGCCCAAACCATGCAGGGAAGCCTATCATTCATCCAAGAGATATAAGCCGCATTTGGAATCTGATTAAAAGGAGATATTAGTTTAGAACCTTCCTTTTTATGAGAATCAATTTTCCCTTTGCTCTTATTCTTTTGTTTTTGCCTTACTCTTTTTTGAGACATCAATTGAACTCCTGTTCGTTAAATAGAATGTTAACATTTATTCATCTGCCTTCAATACTATCTAATGATCTCAAAAGGAATGCAAACTGATTAGGCCATGTTATACCGACTGATAAAACTATGTTTTTGAAGTAAATATAAGCTTGCATCTTCATAGTTATCAAAGATGAATGATACAGTAAGTATTAATATATCCTAGTCTAATCTGACTTAATAATTTAAGCATATTTACTCTTCAAGCTTTTTCAGTCAACAGCTTAATTCCTAGCCCCATAAATACGACACCACTTATTTTATTCATCATGGATTCAATTTTTGGATTCTCTCTTAGTTTTTTGCTGAACTTTGACGCCAACAGCGCCAAACTCAAGCACCATATAAAGCCTGTGGTGGCAAAGGTCAGCCCCAACATCAAAAATGACAGCATGCCATAAGCATAACTAGCGTCGATAAACTGAGGGAAGAACGCCAAGAAGAATAAAGCGACTTTTGGGTTAAAAGTATTGGTCAACACACCTTGCTTATATATTTGCCAACCATCTACAGTCTTTTGGCTAGTCACGTCCTGATCTTTGGATAAATTGTTTGCTATCGAGTTAGAGTTTTTGCTCAGTAGCATTTTTAGACCCAAATAGCACAAGTAAGCCGCACCGATATATTTGACGATCATGAAAGCGATAGGGGAGTTGGCAAGTAATACGGACAATCCTAGTGCCGCCAATAACGTATGTACCAAAACACCCGAAGTAATGCCAAGAACAGAATAAAACCCTGCTGTTTGCCCCTGTGAAATACTACGGGTGATGATGTACATGCTATCCGTACCTGGCGTTAGGTTTAACAAAATAGCCGCTAAGATAAACCCTAGATAACTCTCGATACCAAACATCGCAATCACTTCCCTTTAATCACGCTAAGCCCCATCATTTATAGTAGGTAGCTGCACTTTATCAATACGCTTGTCAGGTCGATGTTAACGAGTATTAGATAGGTTGGCAATAGCGCTATCAACAGTAAGCTAGCAGCTATTAATAATAAGCTAACGACAACAGAATAGAGGGTTTTAAGAAACGACAGACATAAAAAAGCCCAGTCACCATATGATGACTGGGCTTTTTTATTGTTCGCTTATTAGTCTAACCTGATGCTAAGCAAAAGTGCTAATAAGTGACGCCGAATAGTGGCGTCCCCAGGGGGATTCGAACCCCCGTTACCGCCGTGAAAGGGCGGTGTCCTAGGCCTCTAGACGATGGGGACGCATAGAGTGTTATAACCAGTGGTTACAACGGTACTTCACAATATCAGATAGCTTATTAAATAAGCATTGCCTAGGTGCTGATATCGTCCTACTAGCGAGTATTTATTATTACGTTTCAGTAATACTGAGCGTTGCTATAAATAAGTATGGTGGAGCTAAACGGAGTCGAACCGTTGACCCCTTGCATGCCATGCAAGTGCTCTACCAACTGAGCTATAGCCCCTCGCTAAGAGTGTGCGTATTTTATGTAAGAGCGGCAGTCTTGTCAACAACTATTTTAAAAATAATTCATAAATATGCAAAAAAAAGCGATTTAGCCTATTTTAAAGGCTCAACAAGCCCAAATTAGCGTGGATTTTGCTTCAGCGCGATCTCTTTGATGGCTTTATCGGTATAAAGCTCTTCTTCGCTACCATCAGAAAAAATAATCGCACAGCATTCAGTTGGCATATATTGACCGCCTTTTTCTCGGATAGTTCTGATGCCTTTGACGCCAATGATGTCATATTCGCCCAATTTATCTAGATTATGCTTGGTGTAACCACAGTAAGTGCTGTATATCCATTTTAAATCTTCGAAGTCTTGGCCCTTGGTCAGGGTCAAAGTTGCATCAAACAGTTCCTTTATGATGGCATCATAATATTTCTGTGCTTCTTTTAGGGTATTAAAGACATAGTCTTTGCTTTCTATCGTGACGGTTTTGGCGGCCATGTTTATTTCCAATTAAAATATTTAATAAAAGATGTCTAATAATTTGAGGTAGTAATAACTGCGCTTAACGAAAAAAGGGTCAGAGATGGCCTGACCCTTTTACATTCGACAAGTTTAGCT
This sequence comes from Psychrobacter nivimaris, assembly GCF_043419765.1. Classification (NCBI taxonomy): domain Bacteria; kingdom Pseudomonadati; phylum Pseudomonadota; class Gammaproteobacteria; order Moraxellales; family Moraxellaceae; genus Psychrobacter; species Psychrobacter nivimaris. The sequence goes on from NZ_JBHOFX010000005.1 coordinate 45,366, forward strand.
AGTTAACTGTTTAGTAGATAAGTTATTCAGCAGCAGTTAAGAAATCTGGCAACTCTGCCGCTTGTTTCTCAAGTTTTTTCAGTTTCTTTTTACCGAGGCCACCCAGTACGTCAACCGCATGGCGCAAGCGTGTCAGCGTCATATCAGCACCGATAATCGCCATAGAGTTCATGACTGGCGTCGATGAGGTGCTACCAGCGATAGCGATAAAGAACGGCGCCATAAAGTCACGCATCTTAATATCCAGATGAGCAGCAAGGCCTTTTAGCGTGGCGTAGATATTTTCTTCTGACCACGTCGGCAGGACTTCTAACTGCCAAAGCGCTAATTGCAGCATCTCGATAATTTGCTCAGGGGTGAGCGATTTATGAGTGAAGCTCTCAGCATTGATATCAGGTAGGTTTTGGAAGTAGAAACCACCCCAATTAACCGCATCAGACAATAGCTCGATACGTGGCTGAATCGCCGCTGCGATAGCCGTTAGCTTATCACTGTTACTAGCCCATTCAAGGATTTTATTCTTTAGCTCTTCAGGGCTAAGCGCACGTAGCCATTCTGCATTGAGCCAGTTTAATTTTTCGATATCGAAGATAGGGCCGCCAAGCGACACACGCTGAATATCAAAGCTGGCAATCATTTCTTCTAGTGTGAATTGCTCAGCATCATTAGGCATTGAGTAGCCCATACGACCGAGATAGTTTAACAATGCTTCAGGTAGCACGCCTGCATCACGATAGTAGGTGATAGAGGTTGGGTTTTTACGCTTAGACAGTTTTGACTTATCTGGGTTACGCAGTAGCGGCATGTGGCAAAGCGTTGGCATTTCCCAACCAAAATAATCATATAGCAGTTGATGCTTAGGCGCAGAGTTCAACCACTCTTCACCGCGCATCACATGAGTGATTTCCATCAAATGGTCATCAACGACGTTGGCTAAATGATACGTTGGCATACCGTCTGTTTTTAGCAGTACTTGCATGTCGACTTGAGTCCAAGGGAACTCAACGGTGCCACGTAGCATGTCTTGTACCTGACAAGTGCCTTCGGTCGGTACACGCATACGAATCACGTGCGGCTTGCCCTCGCTTACCAATTGCTCGGTTTTTTCTGGTGCAAGATGGGCACAGCGACCATCATAACGAGGGGTCTCGCCATTAGCCATTTGTTCAGCGCGCATAACATCTAACTCTTCACTGGTACAAAAACAGCGGAACGCATGGTCTTTTTCTATGAGTATCTCAGCGTGTTTTCTGTAGATATCGCTACGTTCGCTCTGACGATAAGGGGCGTGTGGGCCGCCAATATCTGGGCCCTCGCTCCAATCCAACCCAACCCAGCGTAGGGCATCCAAAATCATTTGTTCTGATTGCTCAGTCGAGCGAGTCTGATCAGTGTCTTCGATACGTAAGATGAATTCGCCACCATGCGCTTTGGCAAAAGCCAAGTTAAACAGGGCAATATAGGCAGTACCTACGTGAGGAAAGCCAGTTGGTGATGGGGCGATACGCGTGCGCACAGGGCGCGTGCTGTCAGTAGAGGTTTGCATGGTAAAAGTCTCAAAGTTTGCTATCGATATAAGCTATCAGTATAAATAGCGATGAAAGATATGAAGTCGATGTCAAGAAATAGCGTAAAATATAGCGCTAGTATAACAGAGACATGTGATATTTTTAATGAAAAGCCCTTCTAGTGCTTGACTACAGGTGTATCCTTGCGATAATAATGCTAAGCAAGTCATAACTTGTTTATTTTCATCTAATTACTGGCCAGTATGGTCGTCATCTATTGAGTTGTTTGTGTCCCTATCAAAGTCTAAGCCAAAATCGAAAGCCAGTCCTTCTGCCGCCGCTGATCTCTCTGAGTCAGTGTCTAGTCCTTCTGTTGTAAAGGATGCGTCTATGCAAGATGTCGATCTGGATGTTACTCACGCCCGTCATGAGGGTGATATCACGTCTGATGAATTGAGTTTTGTCCATGATGCGGTGCTGCTGCAAGAGACCGTCGCAGCAGTACTAGGTGTGAAGTCCTTGCCCAAGCAAACAGAAGGCGACCAAAATAGCTTAAATATAAGTGGTATCTATGTTGATGCGACCTTTGGTCGTGGCGGCCATAGTCGACTGCTACTAAGTCAACTCGCCGATGACGCAACACTGATTGTCTTTGACAAAGATCCGACCGCCATTAGTGTGGCGCAAGAGCTGGCAAGCAAAGACAGCCGTGTGCGTGTGGTTCACGATAGTTTTGCGACGTTGACCGATAGTCTGGCTGCTATGGGCATCAGTGAAGTTGATGGCTTGATGGCGGATTTGGGCATTTCATCACCGCAGATTGATGATGGTAGTCGCGGCTTTAGCTTTATGCGTGACGGGGCAGTAGACATGCGTATGGACACCAGTCGAGGCCAGTCAGTTGCCGAATGGCTCGAAACAGTCGATGATGAAACGTTGGCCAATGTGCTTTATGATTTTGGTGAAGAGCGTCACAGTCGCCGTATTGCTCGTGCTATCAAACAGATGGAGAGCTACGAGTCTACGCTTGAGTTGGCAGAAGTGATTAAAGTAGCGCATCCCAACTGGCAGCGCGGCAAACATCCAGCGACGCAAAGCTTTCAAGCCATGCGTATTTTTATTAATAACGAGCTAGGCGATGTTGACGACTTTTTAGCGCAAAGTATTCCTATCTTAAAGTCAGGTGGTCAACTAGCGGTCATTAGCTTTCACTCATTAGAAGATCGCCGTATCAAACAGTTTTTGCAGCGACATAGTAAAGGGCAATATCCAGAAGACGAAAACCTGCCAATGCCGCCGAATCGTCCGCGCTATTTTAGCAAGCCAAAACGTGTTGGCCCAAGCAAAGCTGAGACGAGTCAAAACCCGCGCGCGCGTAGCGCATGGCTGCGTATGGCAACGCGTACTGACACAGCTTATGAGCAGATAACAGCACCATAGAACATCATGCTGCCACAAATCATAGTCGAATAAAATTGGTGAGTTGTCTAAGATTGCTAATGTTTGTCTAAATGATGCGCAAACGTCCTAATGGCTACGCCACTGTTAAAAATCTGTAAATATTGTCTGTTAGGCTCAGCAGTTAGTTTTTATCTGCTTAATAGTTGAATGGTTTTATATAGTATAGCCACTCAACGTGTTTGGTTATGGTATGGCATATTGATAGTCATGAGTTGTGATGACTTGTGGCTATTGAATATATTAGCTATTGGCTGTGTTTTTCATATTCGTTTTTTAGGTTTAGGTTTTACACTTATAAGTGTCTTTGGTTTTATATTTATCGATGGTATGACCGAATAATGACACGTTCATCTTTCGCAATCCGTTATCTACTCTATCGTTTACGTTCACCTTTTTGAGATCGTCATGGCAATATCTGACAAACCTGCGAATCGCCGCACTGCTACACCTTATAATACCGATGTCGGCGAGCTGTTCGTGCGCCGGTTTAATGTGGTGAGCATTTATGTGGTCGTGCTACTGCTATTGGCCGCCACGATTGTATGGAGTGGTATCAAAACTGCCGAAGAAGTTCAGCAATATCATCAGGACTACAAAACTTTGCAAGACATGAAAAAACAAGAACGTAAGCTACAAGTAGAGCATCAGCGTCTATTGATTGAGCAACAAACCTTTAGCGCCACGCCGCAGATTGCCAGTCGAGCGGTTGCTGAATTGGGCATGTATTCACCAACATTAAAGGATAAGCTGATTATCCAGCCTGGTGTCGCTACTGCATTGGTGCCAGTGGTTACGGAAGACTCAGATGAAGATTTGAATGATGTCATTGGGCCACGTGCCTCTACCGACATCTCTCCTGAAGAACCAGCGACGGAGGCAGGACAATGAGTGAAAAAAAGCCTAAATCCACCGCAAAAAATACTAGCAAAAAACCAGCCAGCGGCAAGGTAACCAAACCTCTACGCCGAGCCAGTGCTGCTAAATCTGGTCAGACGAGTAGCAAGCCTGATAAAGCTGCAAGTAATCGTAAGGCCAAATTGTTTGGTCGTATCAAAAAAAGCGATACCCAAGGTGCTTATACCAGTGTAAAAAATCGCAAAAGTAAAATGGTTTTTTCGAGCAAAGCGTCAGGTGCTTCTGCTCTCGGTGGTTTCGAACAAGACAAAAACCGTTTTCGTATGGTCTGGGGTCTAGCGCTGGTCATATTAGCGCTACTGATTAGCCGCGCCTATTATATTCAGGTTGCTAATGCACAGTTTTATCAAGACAAAGGTAATGAGCTCATTACCAGTGAGCGCACCCAAAAATCTTATCGCGGTATGATTACCGATCGTAATAATCTACCGCTTGCGGTCAGCGCGCCGCTCGCGACGGTTTCGTTTAGTCCGCATGATTATTCGCGTGAATATTACGAGCTAAAGCGCATTATCATTACCAATCCTAGCAGTCCACAATTACAGGCGCGTATGCAGAAGCGTCTGGATAATATGGATCTGACAAAGCTAGCCGCTGCTGCCAATATCTCGGTCGATGAACTAAAGAAAGTCACGGCTATTGATGACAGTATCGATGTGACCGATGAGAAAGCCGTAAAAGCTGCTTTGCCATCTGGCGCAGGCTCGCACTATTTGCCACTGCTTAATAAAGTTACACCTGAGATTGCCCAAAGCGTCAGCTCGCTTGACTTCCCTGGCGTCTACGAAAAGAATTTCTTTCAGCGTTATTACCCGCAGCCACAGTCTAACGCACAGCTGCTAGGTTTTATGGGTCAAAACGCCAAAGATCCCGAAGGCGGCTACGAAGGCCGTGCTGGTATTGAGCGTCAGTATGAAAAAGATCTGGCAGGTGATGACGGAAAAGTTTTAGTTCTAAAAGACGCCAAACAAAATAGCCTAAAAGAAATCAAACAAATCGAGCCAGAAGTACCTGGCAAAGATGTGGCATTAACGATTGATTCGCGTTTACAGTATTTGCTGTATAAAGAGCTAGAAAAGGCTGGGCGTTTGCAAAAAGCACGCTGGTCAACGGGTATGATCGTTGATGTGCAGACTGGTGAAGTGTTGGCATTATCAACATGGCCGTCATTTAACTCAAACAACCTTAATGAGATGACGGGTGAAAACCAGCGTAACCGCGCATTGTTAGATGTGTTTGAGCCAGGTTCGGTAATGAAACCGTTTACCGTGGCGGCAGCGCTAGACTCGGGCAAATATACGCCAACGACTTTGATTGATACCAATCCTGGTTCGATTCGCGTACGTGGCTATACCATTCGAGATCATAATAATTTGGGCATGATTAACATGGCCACGCTATTACAGAAATCTAGTAACGTTGCCTCGACCAAGATTGCGCTATCACTGCCAGCCGATGCTATTAGTAATATGCAACGACAGTTTGGCTTTGGCTCAAAAACACCTTTGCAATTCCCAGGTGAGGGCAGTGGTCTAATCGTCACGCCAAAAGAAAAAGAAACCTCGCGTCGTGCGACGGTTAGTTATGGTTATGGTCTGCAAGTGACATTAGCACAGGTTGCACAGGCGTATTCAGCCCTAGCAGCAGGTGGAGTCATGCATCCATTAACTTTAATTAAAGATGATAAGTCACAGCCAAGCAAACGCATTATGGCGCATGAGCAGGCAATGTCGATTGTACAGATGCTTGAGAGCGTGACTGAGCCTGGTGGTACGGCAAAAGCCGCTGCTATTGATGGATATCGCGTGGCAGGTAAAACGGGTACGTCACGCCGCATCAATCCAGACGGTGGTTACTATACGGATCAGTATCGTAACGTCTTTGCTGGTATGGCGCCTGCATCCAATCCAAAGCTGGTAGGCGTGATGCTTATCGAAGACCCGCGCGGTCAGATTTATGCTGGTCTAACGGTCGCACCTGTCTTCCATAATGTGATGAAAGAAGCATTACGATTGTATAATGTGCCTTTGGATAAGCCACTAAAAACGGAAGCGCAGTAAGCGTTCAATTATTTTAAATGTCCAGTTCTACTGAGCTGACACGTTTTAACTGTTTAGGATTTATCTATGACTATATCATCGCTAGATAGCGCTACTGTTACTTTACAACAGCTTATAGATGCCAATAAAAGCCAGCAGCAAAAGCTGGCTGAGCAGCTTACAGCGATGATAGCAACATCGATTCAGGACGCATCCAATCAGGTAGGTTCAGATCAATCCCAGTCTATTGCCCATATTTCGTTTCAACAGTTTCGCTTGGACAATCGCCAATTGGATGCGAATGACGTATTTGTCCTGTTAAAAAGTCAAACAGCCAACCCTCAAAAAAGTCGCGATTATCTACTACAAGCCGCTGAGCAAGCTGCGTTTATTCTCTCAGAAATTGACCCTATTGTTTTGCTGAGCGAAGCAAACAACCTCTCAAATACCAATAGTGAACCTAAGACAGATAGTATTGCTAATGCACCTCAGCAACTAGCAGCATTACCATGCCCTGTATTGTACGTTCCTAACATTCGCGACTTTTTAGGTAGCTTAATTCAAGCGCGCCTGCAATATCAGCAGCCAGTGACTCTACCGACCGTGATTGCGGTGACTGGTACAAATGGTAAAACAACCATCAGTCAATTAGTGGCACAGCTTACTCAGTTGATGGGTCAGAGTAGCGCAGTGATGGGTACGGCAGGTAATGGTCGACTTGGCGCTCTGGTGCAAGCCAGCCATACCACAGGCGATGCGTTAGCTGTCCAACAGTTTCTATATCAAATGGGAACAGAGCAGGCAGAAATATTGGCATTAGAGGCCAGCTCTCACGGGTTGGACCAGCAACGTCTACAAGGTATGCCAGTCACTGTGGCAATTTATACCAATTTGAGTCGTGACCATTTAGACTATCATGCTGATATGGCAGAATATGCCGCTGCCAAAGCCAAGCTGCTTGATAAAGCTCATTTCCCAGATTTGACTCATGCCATTATCAACATCGATGATGAGCACGCTCAGGTTATGTTAGATACGGCAAACGCTAGCGGTTTGACGGTATGGACATACAGTTTGGATTCATCAAAAGCTGCTACTTTCGTTGCCGCTGATATCATACCAAGTCTGCAAGGCGTCAAAATAAATTTGCGTACTGATTTTGGTGATGAGAAAGCTGACAACATAGAGATTGTTAGTCCATTATTAGGTCGCTTCAATGTAGCCAATTTGCTCGCAGCGATCGCAGCTGTCGTAGCACTTGATACTGACTTGGCTATGAATATTGAACATATTGCGCCTGCTGTTGCACAGTTGCAAGGTGCAGTTGGGCGTATGCAGCGTGTATCATCAAATGATGGCTGCTTTATCGTTGATTATGCGCATACTCCAGATGCGCTAAGCCAAGTGCTGGCAAGTTTAAAAACCCACTGTAAAGGTCAGCTATGGGCGGTATTTGGTTGCGGCGGAGATCGTGATGCAGGCAAGCGACCGTTGATGGCGCAAGCAGGTCTGGCAGGTGCTGATCAAGTTGTTTTGACCGCGGATAATCCACGTACCGAAGACCCCAATGTAATTTTGCAAGATATGCAGGCTGGTATGACAGCTGAGCAATATCAACGAACCCATATCGAGCCTGCCCGCCAAACCGCCATTGAATATGCAGTTAGTCACTCAGGTGTAAATGATATCGTGGTCATCGCAGGTAAAGGTCACGAAACCTATCAAGAGATTAACAACGTTCGTTATGATTTCGATGACAGTGTTGTTTTGCAGCAGGCATTGAGTCAGGCGGGACGTGTGTAGTTGATTGACTTTCGATACATGCATTAGTAAAAAATTGATCATTAAATATAAAAATTAAGTAGTCATCATATAAGGTAATCATTATGACAGCCGACACCGATAATACTGCCCAGTCGCAAGGGCTCTATGTCTGGCAAATGGACAATTTGCTCGCAGCGACCACGTCGCTCGATGGGCATTGGCAACTACCACAAGGCCATGCAGCAGAGCAGACGGCCTTGTCTAGTAAACGTATAGCCACCGATACCCGCACGATAAAGGCAGGTGATATATTTTTGGCGCTAAGCGGCGATAATTTTGATGGTCACGATTATATCGAGACAGCAATATCAAAAGGCGCTGTTGCTGCTGTCGTCTCGCGTCCTATCTCGTTGTCCGGCCCAAATGCTATTCCACAATTGGTAGTCAGCGATACTCGTTTGGCACTAGGTCAATTGGCAGCGTATCGTCGTCAGCAGCATACAGATTTAACCGTGATTGCTATTACGGGTTCTAGCGGCAAGACCACTTGCAAAGAAATGCTAGGCAGTATCTTTGGTAGATTGGCACCGACTTTGATCACTCGTGGTAACCTCAATAACGATTTGGGTGTGCCAATGATGTTGCTTGAGCTATCAGATCATCATCGTTACGCTATTTTAGAGTTGGGCGCAAACCATATTGGCGAGATTGCTTATACGACTGAAATCGTTCAGCCTGACGTGGCCTGTATCTTAAACATCGGTACAGCGCATTTGGGTGAATTTGGTAGCCGTGAAGGTATCTGCCAAACCAAGGCTGAGATTTACCATACGTTGACGGACGCGCAGTTTGCAATCGTTCCCGATAAGGATGATTTTACCAATCAGCTACGTCGTATCGCTGAAAAGCATACCTCACATGTGATTGGCTTTGGTAATACGGATGTAAGCGCAAGCCATCTAGACGTAGAGCCTGAGCGTAGCGAATTTAAGCTACATATCGGTAACCAAGTCCATGATATCAACTTGCCATTGGCAGGTGAGCACAATGTTAATAATGCCTTGGCCGCTGCTGCCTGTGCGCATGCGCTAAATATTGAGGTAAGTGACATTGTGATTGGGCTCGAAAATGCACGTCCTGCTAAAGGTCGTCTAAATAGCCAGATACTTGGTATGCATCGTCTCATTGATGATACTTATAATGCCAACCCTCATTCGGTACGTGCCGCCGCCAAAGTATTGGCTGCGCAAACGGGTACGCAAGTCATGGTGTTGGGCGATATCGGTGAGCTAGGAGAGGCGGCTATTAGTGAGCATCAAAGCTTGGGCCGTACTATCGCGACCACAGGTATCAACGTGCTGCTTTGTGTTGGCGAATATGCCCCTTATACCGTTGCGGGTGCGCAAGAGGTGTCTGATATCAGCGCTCATGCTTTCGCCGACAAAGACAGTTTATTACAGTATTTACAGCCGTATTTGCAAGCGCAACAAGCTAAGCCTTGTACTGTGTTGTTCAAAGGCTCTCGTTCCATGGGAATGGAAACACTTATTCATGCGCTAGTAAAGGAGTAGGCGGTGTTAGTTTGGTTGTTCGGCTGGCTTGGCCAGTATTATACGCCGTTTTCTGCGGTTTCTTCGTTGACGCTGCGAGCATTGCTTGCCGTTGTTACCGCCCTTATGTTTAGCATGATGTTTGGTGGCCGTGTCATTCGGCACTTGCGTTCGCTCAAATATGGTCAGGCCATTCGTAATGATGGGCCTCAATCGCATTTGGCAAAGACTGGTACACCAACCATGGGCGGGGTATTGATCCTCAGTGCGATTGGCATATCGACGCTACTATGGGCACGATTAAATAATCCTTATGTTTGGATTTTGCTCGTGGTCATGGTTATCTTCGGCGCCGTAGGTTGGGCTGATGATTGGCTAAAAATTAAGTACAAAGATCCAAAAGGCCTAATCGCTCGCAAAAAATACTTTTGGTTGTCTATGGGCGCATTGTTTGTCGGTGTTTCTTTGTACTATATCGCCACGCTACAACCGGATATTAATACCACACGTGAGATGCAGGATCTGCTATTGCCAGTATTCAAAGACTGGATGATTCCATTTTCAGCGGTGCCATTTGGTATTGGCTTTATCATCTTTACCTACTTTGTGATTAATGGTGCTTCTAACGCAGTCAATCTAACCGATGGTTTGGATGGTTTGGCGATTTTGCCAGTCGTTCTCGTCGCTGCAGGTTTGGGCGCGATGGCCTATGTATCAGGCGATGTACGCTTTGCTGATTACTTGCATGTGCCTTATATTCCTTACAACTCTGAAGTCATCATCGTCTGTGGTTCAATGGTCGGAGCAGGTCTTGGTTTTTTATGGTTCAACGCGCATCCAGCACAAGTATTTATGGGTGATGTTGGCGCGCTAGCACTGGGTGCAATGCTAGGTACTATCGCCGTGATGACTCGTCAAGAGATTGCCTTTGCGATTATGGGTGGTTTGTTTGTCGCCGAAGCGCTATCAGTGATGTTACAAGTTGGCTCGTACAAACTACGCAAAAAACGCGTCTTCCGTATGGCACCGCTGCACCATCACTTTGAAGAAATTGGCTGGAAAGAAACGCAAGTGGTGGCGAGATTTTGGATTATTGCCATTATCCTTGTCATCCTTGGGCTAATGACGCTAAAACTGCGTTAAGCCATAACCGCCAAGTACCTATATGGATATCAATTTGCAAAAATCCAAAAAGCCGTTTCAATCATGATTGAGACGGCTTTTTGTCGCTCAAGGCCCATGAATTTTGTTAAAATGCGAAGCATATTGCTATCACTTTGAGATGCCCGTGTCGTTATTTATTTGTCCACTTTGTCAGTCACCGCTACAGCCTGCTGCAGATACTTGGCGCTGTGATGGTAGTCTGCACCCTAAGCAGACTTCACATCCTTTTGATGTAGCGCGTCAAGGCTATGTCAACTTACTGCCAGTACAACAGAAAAAGTCCAAAGCACCTGGGGACAGCCAAGAATCTATCGATGCGCGTAAACGGTTCTTGAATCATGGGCACTATGCACCGCTCCAAAAGCTAATTAGTCAAAAAATGACAGAGTTGCTGTCTAACGATGAGCTAATAGATAAGCAAGATAACAAGTCAGTCAATTGGCTCGATATTGGCTGCGGAGAAGGCTACTACACGCAGGCAATGGCACAAATGGGCTTGGATGTTATAGACACGCTGATAGCCGCTGACATCAGTAAGCCTGCAGTGGTTGAGCTGGCCAAAGTCAGTAAACTAGCAGGTCGTCTATGGTATCAGCCGCGCCAAGAAGATACTGCCAAGACGACAGCGGTCTATCCATTAGTGACCAGTGCTGCACATCTACCGTTACGCCCGCACAGTATGATGGGTATTAGCAGTATTTTTAGCCCTATTTTGCCCGAGGCGTTTGATAATATATTGATGGATGGGGGCTATTTAATTATTGCCAAACCTGATATCGGGCATTTGGCAACGATGCGTGATGCGTTATTTGATGATGTACGTGAGCATGATTCTGATAAATTTTTGCAAGAATTGGTACCATATTTTATGTTGGTTGAGACCTGCCGTGTCAGTACAGAGCTGACGTTATCCGCAGAGGATTTGGCTGATTTGATGACGATGACACCTTACGCTTACCGTGCCCGCAGCGAAAAAAGGCAAGCACTATTGACTGCCGTAGAAACAGCAGCATTTAGCACAGAGGCGAAGTTTGTGGTTTATATTTTGCAGAAAACGCCTGTTTAGCACATTTAGAGCATCGCAGTATGGAGTATTGCTATGCTCGTTTTAAACATTAGCCAGAAACTTCTAATGAGTTAGGTTTTTCGAATAGCAGAAGTATTGCTATCAGGAAATTTGGCTTAACCGTTTCCGTATTTGCATTCTTCATCAATCAGCTAGTCATTCGCGTTTTTATAAATATCCTGTTTACGATGCTTACCGATAAAGCGTAAATACGCTGTCATTTAGCCAAACATTACGCCAATACCTAACATGCCTTTAAGCGCGCATGCCCTCGTAACAATCGCAACCTTTCTTCAAGTTTCATAAATCTACTTAATACCAGAATCATTTATCATTCTCTTTGTCGATAGAGTAAAGCTTTATCACGATAGTTCATTTAACACTAAATGAATTATCTATAACGACTCTAAATATGAATTCAAAGGAATAAAATGATGAAAAAGATACTAGTTAGTTCGATTTTAGCCGCTACTGCTTGTTTGTCGATGGTGGGTCAAGCCAATGCTGCACCTAATTTTGATAAGCATCATTCAGCTCAAGTACAGCAACAAAAACACAGCAGCAATAAAGCGAGTAATAACTATAAGCATGCCAAAGTTAAGGCAGCAAAGTCACATCACAAAGCGAACGTAGTGGCTGCTAAGCACAAAGCAATAGCCAAAAATGTTCATGCTAAAAATAGTCACGACAAAAACAACCATGACAAAAACAACCATGACCGTCGCTCGTAAAAACCCGATTTTACCATCTAAAAATAGCGCCTTAATAAGGCGCTATTTTTTTTGTTTATATGACACTATTGATCGTTACTAATTGAGCAAGTGCTACTGACTGAGAAATGTCATTGATTTGGACACGCCATTTTTATTAGGCTGAGTGAGTGTGACTTTACTACTCAAAACATCGCCTTTGGCATTGATTTTATAGCATTCTGACGAAGTACCTGCAGCATCAGAAGTTAAAAGTAGATTACCTGAGGTTTCTATACAGAGCCACGCCGTGTTATTTGTATCTTGTGTGAGCGACCAGTCCTGCTTATAAGTGGCGGTTTTCTGACGCATACTGCTGTCAGCATATACGTTTTCAGTGATGAGCTGATTTGAGTCGCCCACCGTAGCTATCTTAGGGATATTTGTCGTTTGGTTAGCGATTGAATATTCACCCGTACTATCCGTAAAACCATGGAACACCAATGGATTTGGCGTAAAGTAATTGATAGCGACTGACTGATCCGTGATCTGCTGATTCACTGTGTTGATTGTGCTGACTTCTGCGCCTTGTACCATTTTATTATTAAAGCGCATGCTGCCTTTAGGGGTGATTTGAATATCTGCGGCTACGTTTTGTCCGCCGACAGTAGCGACCAGTTTTTCACTACGTTGTTTGGTATAGATATTGAGTAGGGCAGTCTCAACTGGGTATTGAGTGACGACGTTATCAGAGCTGTTATTTTGATTGGTATTACCTGTTGCCATGCCACCCATACCAGTAGCGCAAGCACTCAATCCGAGTCCTGTTACGATACACATTCCTAGTGTTTTCATTATTGTATCCTTTAGTTTATTTAAATAAATACTACCGATATCTACTATAATCCAATTTTTGGACAATGGCATCTGCCGAGTATCAGAGACCCTATTGTTATTACATTTTTGTACGGTATAGCAATGATGGTAAATATAGATATAAAGCTAGATTGAGCGCCACAGAAAAACTCAAAGCCTTTTCGTATAAGGGTCTAGGAATAAAATTAAGCTGATAATAAAACGAATCGTAATAGAATATCGACTCATTTAACGGCAATTTTATACGGTCAAACACGACTGAAAAAATGCTTATAATCTGCACTACTGTAAAAAATCTATTCAAAAAGAGATGAAGACGAAGCTTGCTAATACGACTCGGCTTTATTCGAATGCGTGAAAATAGGTTACAATAGCTGTTCAAGAACATATATCTCTATTACGTCATAAACAAGCCACTTTAAGTGGCTTATTTATTTGGTAAAAATAAAAGAGTGCAAAAAGATTAGATGGTTTTCGCTGTCCAAAAGTTGATAGCGCGTATCAATGCCAACGTCGGTATATCAATACATACTTTCAAAGGGAAAAATAAATGTCAGTTAATGAAGCATTATTAGATGAAGTCAAACAATGGCGCAAACAGATTCATAGCCAGCCTGAGCTTGGATTCAAAGAATTTAAGACCTCTTCATTCATCGTAGATAAGTTACAATCTTTTGGTATTGAAGTTCATCAAGGCTTGGGTGGCACTGGTGTGGTTGGTACTTTGAAAAACGGTGCAGGCCCTACTATCGGTATAAGAGCCGATATTGACGCGTTGCCAATCGCAGAACAAAACGATGTTGAGCATAAATCTACCCACGTAAACTGTATGCACGCTTGTGGTCACGATGGTCATACCTCTGTTCTGCTAGGAGCGGCAAAACACTTAAGTCAACATAAAGAGTTTAGCGGCACCATTCACTTTATTTTTCAGCCTGCTGAAGAGGTGTTAGGCGGTGCCAAAGCCATGATTGATGATGGCTTATTTGATAAATTTCCGATGGATGCTGTGTATGGCTTGCATAATTGGCCTGGGCTGCCAGTGGGGGAAATCGCTGTAAATAATGGGCCCATGATGGCCTCTTTTGATACTTTTGAAATTACATTAACTGGCAAAGGCACACATGCTGCCATGCCGCATTTGGGCGCTGACCCTATAGCCGCAGGTGCTGCACTAATCACTAATATCCAATCTATTATCTCTCGCCGCGTCTCGCCATTGCAGTCTGGCGTTATTAGCGTGACGCAAATGAACAGCGGCGATACCACCAACGTGATTCCAGATGTCGCCATCTTAAAAGGTACGGTTCGTAGTTTTGATATGGATGTACGCCAATCTATGCAAGAGATGCTAACAGAAATGGTCGCCACTCTGCCGCCTTTATATGGTGTCAAAGGCGAGATGGATTACCACATTCGTTATCCAGTAACCACCAACGACAGTCAGGCTTACCTTGAGATTAAAGAAGCGGCTACTAAGGCGTTGGGCGTTGATAAAGTCAATACCGATGTAGAACCTTCTATGGCTTCTGAAGACTTCTCATTTATGAGTCAGGTAGTTAAAGGCGCCTATTTTTGGTTGGGCGTTGATGGCAGCATACCTTCTAAGCCGCTGCACAATGCCTCTTATGACTTCAATGATGATGCTATCGAGACAGGTATCAAAGTATGGGTTTCTTTGGTTGAGTCAGAGTTACCGAAGAGCGCTGAATAAAATTTTATTATCAATAGATAAAGCTCAACAGACCAAGTTCAATCAATAGAGTCATCATCATACTCAAAGGGAATTTATATGAACAACAATAGCGTGCTGTCGCCTACTATGACAAAGCATCTGCTTGATTGGAAACTGCATTTATTAGTGGTTGCTGTGTCGTTATTAGCAGAATGGATAGGTATTATAAAAATCCCTATCGGTATTGGCATTTTGGTGTTGCTGCCATTACTTTATGCTTTTATCTTTGCGATTTTATTAAATCCTAATGTCGTGCCTTCGATGAAAGCAGTTATAACCAAAAAACGCGCCAAGTTTGCCAGTTATGCCATTCTGTTAAGTATTATGCCTTTTATCGCCAAATTCGGTGTTGGTGTTGGTCCCAATATCGAAGAAATCATCGCTGCT
Organism: Psychrobacter nivimaris; assembly: GCF_043419765.1. NCBI lineage: Bacteria > Pseudomonadati > Pseudomonadota > Gammaproteobacteria > Moraxellales > Moraxellaceae > Psychrobacter > Psychrobacter nivimaris. The sequence continues at coordinate 60,520 of NZ_JBHOFX010000005.1, forward strand.
GGTCCAGCACTACTGTTACAAGAGTTAGGTAATGTAGCGACCGTTCTGATTGCGCTACCTGTTGCAGTGCTTGTCTTTGGCATGGGCCGAGAAGCCATCGGTGCCACGCACTCTGTTGCTCGTGAACCTAACGTTGCTTTGATTGCTGATAAGTACGGCTTACAAAGTCCAGAAGGCATTGGTGTGATGGGTGTCTATGTCATGGGCACCTTGTTTGGCGCGATTTACTTCTCATTAATGGCCGGTATCATTGCCTCGATGGACATTATGGATGTACGCGCACTTGCTATGGCATGCGGTATTGGTAGCGGTAGTATGATGGGTGCTTGTTCAGCAGCATTAGCAGAGACGGTGCCTGCCCAAGCAGAAACCATTACTGCCTTTGCCGCTACTTCTAACTTGCTAACGTATGCCACTGGTTTATTTGTTAGTTTGTTTGTAGCACTGCCTTTTACAGAGTTTTTGTATAAAGTAGTCAGTAAATTTAAGAATAACAAGCAGACAGTCGCTACGACAGAAACCAATCTTGATGCAGTCATGGAAGAGCCTGCCAGTCTTTCAATCATGCAGTCTTTTATTTTATTGGCTGTGATTTGCGTGGTCTTGCTACTAAGCAATTGGGTAGGGCAAGGTGTAAATCCATTAACGGCATTACCTGCCATGCTCATTTTGTTTGTCTGTTGTGTGATTGGTATGCTGTTAAAGCGATTTATTCCAGTCAATGTACCGGCAATTGCTTGGATATCTATTGTGGCTATTTTAATCTCTCTACCACAGTTTCCATTTAATGCTTATGTTTTGGAAGAAACCGCTAAACTGGGCGTTCTGCAATTATTAACACCAGTACTTGCTTACGCTGGTTTTGCCATCTCGCAAATGGAAGTCGATTTGTTTAAGAAATCGGGCTTTAAAATTGCCATTGTTGCGGTATTAACCTTTACAGGTACTTTCATCGGATCAGCGATGATTGCGCAAGCCATGCTCTAAAAGTTAGATTGGTATTTGAGGATAATAAAAAACCCCAGTTGACCAACTGGGGTTTTTATTGTTTGATCTTATAGAAGAGCAGATAGTTATCTTGTGTTATAACTCTTATATGAGTCACTCTCAGTCCATGATACGAGTTTTTTAGATTGGTCAATTAATGTGTTATTCAATTAGATATATAGTGATTAGATCTCATACGACATATGAAATTAAGGCTAAACAGAAATGTTTCAGACAGCAGTATAGGGTGAGTATAGACTAAAAGTCTTACTGTTAAAATATATAAAGAATGTTTAGGAAAGGGTAGAACAAGATGAAAAACAAAGGCTTTGCTTACGCAAAATAAGATTGGCGGTGAAGGAGGAAGTCAAACTTAATTTTCAAGTATTTGATTTTTAATGTATTTTAATTTATAGACCAACTATTAGACCAACATATCTCAAGTATTGGACCTAAAAGAAGCAGTTAGGTTTATACTCTGATTAAGTGTAACGAAATGTTTCTATAGTTCTATTTGATTTCAAGCATATATTATCACTAAAAAAGAATTTTTGGTTAAGCATATTTTATTCAGCATCCATTGGATGATATTTGACCTCAAGAACCCATGTAAATTTGCCCTAGAGTGCTAATAAAATTTGATAGCAGTTAAAAGGTATTGACATGTGCTGATAAGTTGTTAGAATAGCTTGCTTATTGCGGGAATAGCTCAGTGGTAGAGCATAACCTTGCCAAGGTTGGGGTCGAGAGTTCGAATCTCTTTTCCCGCTCCAAATACTTAAAAAACCTCACTTAATAGTGAGGCTTTTTTTTGCTTAAAAGACATCAATTACTTAAAGTTTTGAGTTTAAATTAATCTTAAGCTAAGGATTTTATTAACTCTTTTGTACGCTTTAAACTACTAAACTTTTTCCTAATCTCAAGAGGTTAATTCTTTAAGCCTCTGAAAATATATTATAGTTATAATAAGGTCAAGTTTTACTTAAAGAAGTATCGTTTGCTTTTATCTTTATCTTCAATAGAAGCTAAAGGCTCGGCAACCAATAAACTATTATCAACACTAATGCACTTGCCATTCAAGCTTTTAAAGTTACTATCAACATAATTTTTAAGCTCTGATTGGGTAGTAAACTTCTCCTCAAATACGAAAAACCCTGACTTTTCGGGGCAATTGAAAAATCTTACAAACTTATCTCGGAATTGCGCCTTAGTTTTATTTCTAAACCTCAGTATGGATAGTTCGTTGCTTGAAGTATAAGCCTTAAGAACATATAAAAAGTTCAGTTTATATTCATGAATAAATAGTGTGTCTCTATCGAACAGACGCTCAGGAAAGTGTGCTGAAATTATTGGGCTATCGTTTTTAGCTGCTAACAATGGTTCTTCAAAGATACGATAATCGTCAACATAGCCATAGATGAAAAAATTCGGACTGATATTATAACCTTCTGTAATCTCATCTCGGTATCTCAAGCCATCAGGTAGCTTAGATGTTTGATTTAAGACATCTATATGAAATTGGATAACGTTTTTAGCATAGGTAAACTGCTTGAATTTTGAGCTTTTTCCAACATTAGTTGTGGATTTATAATACTTTGAGTCACCAATATAAAAGATATTGGAGTCATCTATTAACGATTTATCAGCGTATATGTGGTCTATAATTTTTCCATCTGGGTGGTTTTTTAGGTCTTTAAGCGATAGCCCTTCTTTGTTATGTATGGATGAGTCATCTGCAATAATATCGGAAAATAACTTATCAACCATATCTTCAAATATTATATTATAGTTGTCAATTGTTATGAATTCTTTGCTTTTCCTTGATGTTGACCCTAAATCATTCTTGGTAAAATATAGTTCGCATAAGCGAAACATTTTCTTGTAAACATCAGAAAAATAACGGTATTTTATTTTCTTAAGCTTCCTCAAACCATTGATTTTAAGGTTTTCAAAAGCTTCACCTTGTAGAAGGTTATAGCTTTTATCTATAGTAATATTTAGATCGTGCTCTTTATTGAAGTGCTCCAAGATAGAGAAAAAGTAGACAAGGAGTTCTTCTTGTGTATTGGCTGTTTTTTTCTTATTTAGAAATTTATGATAAATAGGCTGACCAGTGCTATTCATTAATGGTAATTGCGTACGGATTGTCTTTGACCAATTGGTACGCTTAGCTGTTTTTGAAGATGACTGGATATGCCTATGTAAAATAAGGCTAGTATTTTTTTTATAAAAGTTAACAAAAGTAAGTAATAGGTCTAAATAAGTATACTCTTGTTTGGCTATATTGGAGTTCAATAAAATCTGATCGTTTTTTTCAAGTAAGATGCTATCTTCATGTCTTCGTTGGAACTCTTTGAGGCTATTATAAAAATATATAATCAGTTGTCTAATCCACTGATGCCGAGCATCATGCTTCCATGTATCCCCGGAAGCAAAATCAACTAGCTCTTGCTCACTAATACCAAAAACGGTACTGCTGGCTTCACGCATAAAAACTTTAGGCAACATATATACTAAAGCTTTTTTTTCTTCAGAATAGTAGTAGCCTACAGATTTTATAGTTCCTTCAGAGCCATTCTGAGTATAAAAACTACTATCGTCTAATAGGGATTCTAAGCATTCTACAGGATAAGTTTCACCTTCAATCAAAACCTTCATGCGTCATCTACTACTTTTACTACTTCAATCTCTAAATTACTGATAATATTTCTGACCTGTAATTCACCATTTATTTCAATAGGAAAAAATTCTTCATAAGTTATATCTTCCAAAAATATTGACTCACTTCCAAACTCGTCTTTGAAGACATCGTTCCACAGGTAGAACACTGCTTTATTGATGAAGGTTTTTAAACTTATGCTGTCTTCACTAGGCTTGATAAAATAATTACCGATACACTTATCCATGCCTAAATTAGGATTGCTTTTAATCTTAGTATTTACTGCTTTGATAAAGTCTATCCAACAAAAGTAATCGCCGTTAGCAAAATACACCTTAAAATTTGATGAAGGATTAGTATCACTCTTTTCATAATCTATAGGTATATACTCCCAATCCCAGCGACGCTTAAAAGCACTGTCCATTGGAAATAAAGATTGGTCAGAGGTATTCATAGTTGCTAGAATCGATAAATTTCTTGGCATTTTTAAACCATTAACAACACCTTCGTGGCCGCTTTCAAAAACATCTAGTAAGTGATCCTTCATCTCACTTGATGGTGTCACGGAGTACTCTTGGTTTTGATCTAATAGCTGAAAGACATCACCGAATATCTCAGCACAATTGCCTCGATTAATTTCTTCTATTGCTAGATAAAAGTCTTTTTCAGGATTCTGCCACGCTTTTACATACATATTAGTAAAAATTTGAGGAACGAACTTGTACTTAATACTGTCCTCACCATTCTCACTAGTTACACTAATAGGCCTGTATCCACCGACAAAAGACGTGTAATCATAATCAGGATGAAAGGTCACTGTCTCAATACGCTCTTTAGGTATAGATTTAAGCTTTTCTTTTATTGTATAAGATTTACCTGTTCCCGGAGCACCATAGTAAATAGTATTAGGCATTGATTTTTTAAAGCTAAGCATTTTGTGTTCATTCTGACTAACTGTGTAGCTATTTTTTGGTTCTGAAACAGAATTGTTAGAATCTGCTACCGAAGTTAAAACTGTTTCAGTAATGAGATTGTTGGCTTTACCCCGAGATGGAAAGTCATGTAATAAACGATCATAAGCACTTCCTTCTTCAGCAATTGTTAAAAAAATTGCTCCATCTTTACGATAAAAGCATCCAATCTTTCCTGGTGTAATTAGTTTTCCAGTAGATTCTTTACCAATATAATTCCTAATCTCCCCAGCTAATGAAAGCCTGTGTTCAGTTTTTGATAGAGGTTTTGTGTATCCTACTTTATAGCTTTGATCTATATTCGAGAGATAAATTTCAAAATCTGGACCATTACCTTGCTCTAACAAATAAAAATTATTATCTGGAAAAAATATGACGCGAGCATCTTTTGGAACTAAACAAAAAGAACCTCTATCACCTAATCCAAGTTCATTGGTGTTGAATCTATGTATCCAGACAAGTTCAGACATTACTAACCCTCACCTTTTTCTTGTACTGAAAAGTTAGCTAAGTATAACTTTTCATTAATACGAGTCAATTGAATGCTTGTTCTCCCATATTCCTCTAACATTTCATAAGTAATAGGTTTAGATAGCTCAATACCCATTCTTTTTCTTAAATATATGCCCATAATACTTTTTACCGTTACGTCTTGATACTCAGGATCTATCTGAATATCCTTGTCTTTAGTAGAAGAGATTTGTTTAGGAAACTTATTTCCATTGATTAGCTTCTTCATACTACCTTCAAATAAAACGGGCATAACGAACTTATCATCCCATATTATGGTAACCCGCCTATTTTCTGAAGTATCTTTAAATATATGGGGTATAAAAAAATCGTAGTGTTTTTTTATTAAATCAGTAGGGATTTTTATACAGGAATCGTTTATATTAACATTACCAGTCCCAAAACCCCAATTCAAACCGCTACTAGATTCAACCTTTCTATTTTCTTTATTGTACAGAAATAGCTCAACACTAGGGTATGTAATATGGTTAGCAATATTTAAACTATCAGAATTTACTTCTTTATCAGAATTAAAGTGTATTGCTTTTGATACTGTTATTTTATCTTTTTCTCTAATTCCTATTTTGTCTTTTGTAATAATATTTAAATAACTATCTAAATGACAATAGATTTTTGGGGATAGTTCTGACATACATTCCCTAGAATCTGTCTTTAAACCTTTATTAGTTAAATTGGCAGAACCTATTAAGGCTGATATAGTTTTTCCATTATTTTTCCATACGTATAACTTAGAATGTACTTCTCTATTCGTAATATAGATACTTAATTCTTGACACGCATCATTAGTCTTAACTAGTTTATTGTATTCATCTTCATTAATACCGCTTTTATACATTCCTCCGAATACAGTAATTTTTTTGAAACCTAAAGTTGTAAGTTCCGAAATTGGATAGGCACTAATGTATCCAGAAACGATAATGATTTCATCTGCTTCAATAGTTGTTCCGTTATAATCGATCTCCTTTTTTAAAACTAACTTATCTAAGTTCTCGTAATAAAACATCGTTTACCCCTGGTTTTCTAATGTCTCATAAAGTGCATTAGCAATCCTCTTAGCAAATTCTGGAGGAACAGCATTGCCTATCATTTTGTATTTATCACCCATTGATCCTAAAAACTCAAAATCATCTGGAAAGGATTGTAATCTAGCTGCTTCACGTATAGTTATACTTCTCGCTTGATGTGAGTCTGGATGTATATGGCGCAATCCATCTTTGTACAAGTGAGCTGGTATAGTATTGCTAGGTAACCCTCGTCTTAGAACATGATATTTATGTACAGAGGATTTTTTCCCAGTTTTTTCAGTATATAAATCTTGTAATGCTTCTGATGAAGTATATTTATTCGTACCAGTTTCAATATCTTCAGCTAATAGTCTGAAAATACTAACATCTCTAGGGTTGTGATACCTTGGATTGTGATCAGTAATATCCGTATTTATATCGTTTTTACCTAGTTGATGTGACCTTCTTTTTTCAAGCGATTTTAAAGGATAGAGTTTAGGTAAGTTGCTTAGAGCATCCTCTACTGTCGCTACTCTCTTAACTTTTAAATCGTTTAAGTTTAAATAGCATTGCTCTACTACTTTTTCTGGGTTCTCAAAATGTAGCTTGCTAATAGCAACGATAATAACTCGTTTTCTTTTTTGTGGAACGCCAAATTCTGATAAATCAAATAAAGCATCAGCTTTTAAATTAGAAGAAATATAGTAACCTGCTTCATCAAATGCTTCAGTAATCCTTTCAATAATCAATTTACCACCAGGAGCAGAGCTTAAAATGCCTGGCACATTTTCAAATATACAAGCCATAGGCTTGAAATGGCTGACAACTTTCAAATAAGACTCAAATAAGAAGTTCCTATAATCATCTTGCATCTTATTGGTATCACGTATTCTTCCGGCTACAGAATAGGCTTGGCAAGGTGGCCCACCTATGACTACATCTACTCGTTTATTATCAACTAAAGCATCTAAACCTACTGAACTACCATAACGTTCATCGTTAAAACCTGTTAATAACTCTTCAGTTCTCTGGATGTCAAAATGTATGACTTTATGTTTGGCATCATTATATTTCCATTCACTCTCAAGCCTATTTCTAAGAGTCAAAACAGGTTTAGACTCCCATTCAACAGCTGCAAGAAGATTAAACTTTCCTGATTTCTTAAAGCCCTCGGTAAGACCACCACACCCAGCGAACAGGTCAATTGTATTTAACATTTTTAAGAATTACTCGCATCTAGTTCTAATATTTTTTTGCCTAATACATATCCCAACATAGGAGGGACGGCATTACCAATTTGCTTATATTGTTGCGTTTTAGGCCCTACGAAATGGAATCTATCAGGAAAAGACTGTAATCTTGCATTTTCTCTAGCAGTAGGAACTCTATGCCAACGATAATGGAAGTGGTTTCTATGACCAGTATCTATTGTTTTAGAAGGCTTTTGACTATGGTACCTAGTCCAGGCTTCATTGAATTTTCTAGATGTTCCTACACCTTCAGGTAAGTCTTTATGATTACCACCTTCAGGAACTTGCTTAATCACAGACACTACCAAATCTGTGTGGCTTGTACCTACATGGTTATATAGCCGATCAGCGCCATCACGCATTATTTTTTGGTATTCACTTGAAGGTTCACAAGAATAATCTGTTATCTCTCTACCTAGGTCATCTTTAAGACTTGGTAAGTCTGATATAGCCTGCTCACAAGTCACATAGTTACTTTTATCATGTGTGGCTGACGGGAACTCAAATACATCTTCTCCTAGTACTCCTACAAAGAACATTCTCTTCCTTATTTGAGGGATACCATAGTCAGGTGCATAGAGCAGTTTCTCAGAACACGTATAGCCTAACTTATCAAATTCTTCTAAGATCGCTTTTCTAGCTTTACCTTGATATAGGGTAGCTATGCCAGGTACATTTTCGATAATAATGTATTTAGGTTTAACGATTGCTGCAAGCTTGAAAACAGAATAGAACAGCGTGTTCCTTTTATCATTTTCGTTTCTAGTACCTGTTAGCGAAAATCCTTGACACGGTGGTCCGGCAACAATTAGGTCAATATTTTTTTTGCCAACTTCTTTAACAATACGTTGAATGCTTTCTTCAGATGATAAATCTAGTTTTATCGCTTGTGCATGAGGATGGTTATGTGCAAATGTATCTAAAGCAGGTTGATCGTAATCAATACCTAGTATGCACTCGAATCCGGCTTGTTCGAATCCATGAGATAGGCCACCACAACCAGAAAACAGGTCGATCATATATTTTTTACTATTCATAATGTACATCTATATAAGCAGGGTTGAGTAGAGGAGCTAGAGGTTTGAAAAGATAGTATCTATTCAGAGTATTATACTGAGTATGCGCTTGATTACTAGGCTAGATAAAATTTAAGCGACATCTACGGTCGCCTCGACTTTTAGATACAAGAAAGGCGAATCATTTAGAGTGATTCGCCTTTCTTGTATCACTTATCTAGTGAATCCTAGCTGCCATCCTGCACTCTAACCATTCTGCAATCTCACTCTCTACCCAAGCCACTCGACCCTTTGATAGCTTTACTTGAACAGGGAAGGTGGCATCATAGCGGTTTGATTTTTTATCTAGCATGTCGTAAATCGTTGTGCTACTTAGTCCCGTATAATGTATTACCTGCTTGAGTGGTAGCATTCGAGGTATATGTAGCGTGTTAGAGGCTGATAGGTTTTATTGAGTGTTTGCGTTTAAGTTTTCCATGACTAGCTCCTTATAAGTTAATGAGAGCATTTCCTCTCATACAGTTAGGGAGTCCCATATTTTTTTACGGCGTCCTATACTGACCGCGCGTCCTTCTTATCAATCGAATAAAAAAAGGAGCTGAATAGTCAGCTCCTTTTTTATGCCGTATATTCTTACCACTGCTTTAACTTATAGCTGTCACACTCTCTCTTAGACTTCTTTCAATACTACCGACATTGTAGGGAGCAATACCATTTTGCGACCCTCCTTGATGATTACTATCAGCCTCATCTGTCTCTACGGGATAAAACTCTTCAGCCACATCCAATAGATTATCGCTATCAACCTCAAAGCAAGAGTTGATGTAGCCTTGCTTAGCAGCTATTTCTAGCGCTGCTTGGTCAAAACCGTGTTCACTTAACTCTGCATCAATGGCCCCAGCATCTTGTACCGCTTGCTTTAAAGTCACGTCATCACGTAGCGTCAAATCCACAAAGTAGATTGGTGTGCGATAGCTTTGCGTGGTGCTCTTACCTCGGAGCGTGAGTTGTAATGGTAGACAGGACAGCTTATTGCCTGATACCGCTGCGAAGTAGCTCAGGCGTGCTGCCAGTGTACGAATGCTATTGAAACCCGTGGTACGAAAGATAAACGTGCCAAGCTCATCGTCTTCACTCAGATTAACGTAAAGCCTTCCATAGGGCTTACAAGCACCGCCTTGCGCTAGTGGGCAGCGATCGGGTGATGGGCATGGCAGCTGCTCAACACCATTGCTCGTTCGACGCTGGCAATGTTCACCATCACCTACACAAAGGGGGCGTCCAGTCTGCCTATCAAATAGCGTGTATTCAGCTCGCAAATTCAGTTCAGGGTCGTTGAACAGCATGCGCACTGGTATTTTTCTAAGCTTACCGTCATTATTCGCACGAAGTTTTTCATCAAGGGGATGATTAATCCAGCCATCCTTGTTTTGGATTTGGCTAGTGATAGTGAATTGGTCATCCTTAGCAGGGAGGCGCTTGCCGTCTTTTTGCACAACTTTACCGATGCTAATGCGACCGAGTACTGGCGGGGTTATCGTGAGACCTTTAATCATGGTTATATTCCTTGTGTGTTTAATAAGATGTGTTTAGCCATAAAAAAGCCCACCTGTGATAGGTGGGCGGTTATGTGCTTGCTTTGATTAATTAGCTTTGACTGATTATTTATTGTGTTGATGATTGAGTGATATTTAGCTTAGTCATTAAGTACAACAAAGCGACGACTGCCTTGCTTTGTTTTACTGAATTTGGCTAATAGCTCAGGATGCGCTTCGATAATGGCTTTACTGTCTAAACCAATACTGTCTTTAGAGCGCTTCCATGAGATAGCGCCTTTATCAAACACAGCTACTTCGCTATCAGCTATCAATGTTTGCAGTTGGTGCTTCACCTTATCATGACGTTCTTCTAGCTCCTGCATGTAGTTACGGTAACTAAGCAATTGCTCAAATAAGCTGTTGGCACCGTCATCTGCACTTAAATCAATCTTGCTTGAGGGCTTGGGCTTTGGGTAAAGCAGTTTTAATGCTTTGGCTGCTGACTCGCTATGGTCAGGGGTTGGTGGTGTGTCCGTCTCTACGTAGTGCCAGAACAAACGCTCATGACGGATAATAGATTCAATCAAGTGCTCATCGCGCTCAACCTTGTATATTTTAGTTTCGTGTCCGCATAGCAACACACAGATATGCACTGCCTGTTTACCTGTAACTGCCAGTTGGTGCTGAACTTGGCACGTCACATACAGAGGCACACCATGCTTCCACAGCTTCGCACCATGTTCTCCTGCTGTTTTGCACTCGAGTATTTGTACGTCGTCGCTTCCTGTTACGGCATAGTCTAGATTCGCTAGCATAAAGTGATTATCAGGCTCAGCATGTTGCAAGACGGCATTCACACGGCGTACTTTATTGCCTGTATGCTCTTGATAGTATTTAGCGACCATCGGCTCAAGCGTATTACCCCAGTACAGTAGAGAGTAACCCTCAATGCCGTTATTACTACTGGCATCAATGTTTGAGGTCATGCGTCCCGTCTTAATCATCCATAGCTCAAGCATGGAAAGATAAGGATGGATACCGCAGGCAGCGGCCGCATCAGAGCTGCCAATGCCTTGCTTGCGAACAGCTAACCAGTCTTCACGGCTCAAGTCTTTGGTACTGACAAGACGTTTAGCGTTGGTTGATTGAGCCTTTGGCACCAAAGGCGTTGAGTGCTCAATGTTGGCTTTCGTTTTTGAAGGGATGCGCGTTGTTTTGGTTTTGACAGCTGAACGCTTTTCGCGTCTTGGCTGAGTGGTCGTGTTTAATGCAATAGTTTCCATAATACATTCCTTATAAATGGCGTCATGAATTAATGTAATTCGTTAAATAACGGGCATAAAAAAACCACGCGCTAAGACGTGGTTGATTGTGTTGTCAGACGTTAAACATCTCTGATTAAGCAAGCATCAGTAGCGATTCTTCTAAGCCCTTTTGCTTAAGCTTAGCTCCAGCACCAAACCATGCTGAATTGAGACGATTATCGGTACTCATGGCCCGGCGTTCATGGTCAACGTATTCTGTGATAGAGCATAGCAGTCCATAAGCCGTGTCACGGGCGGCATCTAAATCAGCACCGCGCCCTTGACCGTTAAACATCTGCATCACCTTATTCATCGCTTTGGCATTAGGAACGGCATCCTTCTGCTTTTTAGCGCTATTAAACAAGATAAGGTCATTGTCTTGGTCATTGAACACACGGCTGAGGTAATTAGCAGCATCCGCTTGAGTGACACGGCGCTCCGATAACTGCTTCATCTCATAAGCGTGTTCTTCCCACTGCTTGACTGATACGCCTAATTGCTGCTTGACGCTATCAGCATCAAAGGAGGTACTATGCGGACGTCCGTTGGCTAAGCTAACAGCAAGCGTGTTATTACAGACCACACGAATATTAGTGAACTGTGCTGTGGTCGCAAGCGTCCCATCACAGGCCGTTGCCAGTAGTAGATAGCCGTTACTAACATCACCACCGCGAAGCGTTACTGACTGGCCTGTACGAGCCAACGCCCATAGCTTACGACCGCCCTTTAGTACACTAGCCGTTTCCAGCTCAAAGTCAGACTGTTCTGTGAGATCGCGATAGAACTCTAAAATCTCACGCGGTTGTACTTCTTGATAGCGTTGGCTGACGACTGATAACGGCTCTAGGTTGTCACTGCGATAGAGCACCTTGTTCTCAGCAAAGGGCATGATGAGGTTGTGTCCTTTGTCATTGCTTGACATGTAGCTAACGTCCGATGACTCAATACGCCAATCAAGCCCTGCCTCGCGTGCCCAAATCTCTAACGGCTGCTTAGGTGATAGCTCATTGCCAAGACCATGCCAAGGGGTTTCGCCGACGTACGCCATACTTTCGATTAAATGTGCCATGATAATTTTCCTTTTTATTGATAATTTATAACTGAATAAGTTAGAGGGTTGAGTTGAAAGTTAATGAAGTGAGTTGAACACATGGGAGCAGTCATCACAGCGATATTGCTGATTGACTAGCATCGGTAGCGCCTGATGAGACTGAGTCATCTCAATAAGTGCTGCGACTGTTGTACCTGCAACCACGCCTATAGCAGGGTGAACCTTAAGCGTCTTGCACAGACTAACGCCAAGGCTAACGAGAACCGCAGGAGATAACAGCTGGTCGATTAAGTTGATACTGATGCCATCAGTCATCTCATAGACCGCAGTTGACTGACAACATGGACAGATGGTTTTCATAAACACTCCTTTTATTTTGGGCATAAAAAAGGCCTGCACGAGGCAGACCTTTATTGATTGAATGTTGATTGGATTAGGCGCTTTACTAACTATTAATGCGCTATCTCATTAAAATAGTATATATCTGAGATTATTCTGGTATGGGTGGTAGTCCCCGACGATTTGTATTGCGGTAAGTACCGTGACCAAAGGTACGCATATTTGGCGTCAAAGCTTTAAGACGCTGTTCGTACTTTTCAGGGCGTGTTAGGTACAGCGCTGCATTAATAACTACTAATCATTTCCAAGTGAAAAATAGTCATGCATAGAGAGCTTTCGACTCGAGTAGATAATGTAAGCCGACGACTAACGAACTTTGATAGTAGTGAAAATATCATTTTTGATGAAGCATCAGTAAGCTATGCGCATTCCAAATTATTGAGATATGTAGCTGATGAATATATTAGGGATGTTAGACTCCGTAGGAAGTCAATAGAAAGCTTTTATACAGCTTTAAGTAAATTAGATGATCATGATGCTAAATCACTTCTATATGTTAGTAACTTTTTAGAGAATAAAAGTTGGGAAAATATAAGTTTTGATAGTGATGATTATAAAAATCAACTGATTGAATATCTGAAAAATCAACAAGATCCTCTTTTAGCATTCAATGAATTAATCTATCAAAAAATAAGTAATGTATTACCCGAAGAGTATCTGGGTTGGTTCAAAAATGACTTACGCTGCTCGCTATTTCTAACATATTTAATTAGAGACTCAATAGAGTATGAGGCTTATAAGGGAAGAAATGAACTTATTAATGCAGTAACCGATTATCTACGCTATGAGATCCATATGTTTATCGATCTATACTTTCAAAATCTTCCTAATTATGAAGTCCAGCATTACAGGATAGGAGAGCGTAAGGTAGTCGATATACTCTATGTGAAGTCTGTCTATTTGAAAAATCGTTTAGATTGTGAAGAAGATATTAACTGGATAGACCCTACTAACGACCAACAGGTTAATTCTATTTATAAATACCTTAATGACAAAGACAGACAACATATTATTTTGAAGGGAATATTTTTCCCTCAAAATACGAAGGAAAAATATGAGCTTATTCTTGCAAGTTTGGATGTGCTATCCAATGTTGAAGACCCTAATATAGGCACCAAGAATAAGAAAGGTTTTTCTCCAAGAGGGTACACACTTTATATTATGGAAAAAGCATGGCGTGGTCGAAAATACTACTCCAGTCAAAAACCTTCGAGCGATAATGATAGTGTGAAAATATATGATAAGAACTTACCTAAACTAAAAGAACTCATGAAATTTAGCGGTTTAACTGCAAACAAAATGATCAATAAGTCGATAGAGCAAACGTACGATAAGCTCATTTTAGAAAAGATAGACAAGTAGTTGTTAAGTCTAGTTTAAATTTAATAAGACTCATTGTTAGCTTGATTATTGGACAGTAAGAATTTTAATTCTTCAGTGTTTAGACCTTTATCTTTTAAAGCCTGTATCAAAGCCTCACTATCTATATCCGATAGTGAGATTTGTTTATGCTGATTCATAGACTGCTCAATCTGCTGCCGTGCTGTCTGGAAGTCAACGACCTCGCCTGTGTCTCTGAGCAGGTCTAAAAAGTCTGCCCAGACTTGCATAATCTTACGACGCTCTTCTAAGTGTTGCGCGTGGTTATAAACCGCGCGGATGCTGCTTTTTTTATCATGCGCCATTTGCTTTTCGATGGCGTCGCCCATATAGCCAAGCTCGTTTAGATTGGTGGATGCGATGTGTCGGAATCCGTGACCAGTTTGCTTGCCGGCATACCCTAGTATATCTAGCGCATTATTAATAAACTCTTCGCTATAAGGCTGGTGCATGCCAGTATGATAGAACACGTAGTCGTAATGGCCTGTAATGGGTTTCATCTCTTCTAACACTGCTAGCATTTGGTCTGACAGAGGAACGACATGCTTACGCGCAATCTTAAGGTTATCAATATCGACGCGCCATAGACGGTTGGGGAAGTCGATATGTTCCCATTTCATCATACGTAGCTCGATAGTACGACAGAATGAATAGGCTAAAAACTTCATGCCCAATCGAGTTTGGTCATGACCATGGTAGCCTTCGATATCCTGTAATAGCTTAGGTAACTCACTAAGCTCAACGTGTTTCATGTGCTTAGTTTTCGCTTTTGGATATAGCTCTTTCAACCCTTCTGTATGGTTTACCTCGATTAGGCGCTCTCTCTTTGCTCTTCTAAGGATATTGCCAACGAGATCAATAGTGCGTCTGGTTACTTCTCGCGGTGGTGTTCCTTCAATGGTAGTCCTGCTTTCAATCTGATCAGCCATAAATTTGCAATCTTCAAATGTCACATCTCTTAAAGCGATGCTCTCAAAGCTAGGTATAACGTCTTTATGCATACGATTATAGTCTTGCTGATAGGTACGAGGCTTTACATTGCGTTCACGTTCTTCTAACCACTCAAGCGCATAGTCATTGAACATTTTAGCTTGCTCGTTCGCAAGCTTATCTTGACGTTTTTTATTCTTTGGATTAACTCCATTAGCTACTAAAGCCTTAATATCAGAGTTAGCTACTCTAGCTTCTGCTAGACCCATCTGTGGGTATGTACCTAAAGTAGTTTTCTGCTGCTTACCATCAATGCGATATGCGCTTACCCATGTTCGCGTTCCTGAGCTACGTACCAGTAACTGCAAACCTTGTTGGTCGCTATATTTGTCTGGACGAGCAGGGGTGCATTTATCGGTTGGCTTAAGCTTACGAATTTTGGCATCACTTAACATGTTGGTCTATTTCCTATACCTACGAGCTATATGTTTAAAGCGTTAAGACGATTATGTTGGTCTAAGGTATATAAAAATAGATCGAATGCTGGTCTAATTGAGGTTTATATAGATGATAGACCAACGAATAGACCAACACAAGCCACGGAATAGGTGGGTTGCGTTCGGATAGATTGGGAAAATAGCAGACATAAAAAAAACGCTAGACGCGTTATTTATAAAGGTTTACAGAGATATATAGGAGCGTTTAGGACAGGATAGAAAAACTAGGTTTTTATAAGATTGGCGGTGAAGGAGGGATTCGAACCCTCGATACGCTATGAACGTATACACACTTTCCAGGCGTGCGGTTTCAGCCACTCACCCACTTCACCGTTTTTTGAACGCCTAAGTATAGCGGATACCATTTAGAATGTCACGACTTGCGCGCTATCTTTCTTTATTGGCAAGCGCCTGCTAGGATAGCAAGTATGTAACGGCAAGTATAAATGGTTGAAAGTTGAATGATAAGTTTTAGTAGGCTTAAGTACGGATGTAAGAATAGTGCGCTGATGGCAGTATTGCTTGTCGCGACGGGTATTACCCAAGCGCACGCTGATGATCTAACCCAGTGTAGCCAGTCTTTTTATGGTGGTGTTTATCCTGAATTTACCAATACCAAGTTAAAAACAGATACACAAGCGCTATGCATGGATGGCTTTGCGGTTATGTACTCGGCGGTATCGCGTACACCACTTTGGTCAGCAGAATATCTCGATCGCACGCGTCTACAACAAGCTAAGCAGATTGATCGTGAAGACAGCTTTCACGAAGAGAGTAAACTGC
The DNA here is from genome assembly GCF_043419765.1 of Psychrobacter nivimaris. Lineage (NCBI taxonomy): Bacteria > Pseudomonadati > Pseudomonadota > Gammaproteobacteria > Moraxellales > Moraxellaceae > Psychrobacter > Psychrobacter nivimaris. Next base: position 76,820 of record NZ_JBHOFX010000005.1, read on the forward strand.
CAAAGTCAGCACGAGCCTCATTGTCTGATTATTCAGGTTCTGGCTATGATCGAGGACATTTGGCACCCAATGCCAATATGGCCAATCGCAGCCAACAGTATGATAGCTTTAGTTTAGCCAATATTGCCCCGCAGTCACCACGTAACAATCGCTACATTTGGCGTAATATTGAATCTGCTACTCGGTATTTAACACAGCAATACGGTGAGGTGTATACCATCACAGGTGTGGCATTTACTGATAAAAAAACCAAGCAGCTCGCTAATCGTGTCCTTGTGCCTAGCCATTTCTTCAAAGCTGTATATATCCCAGCAACCAATCAAGCAGGCGTGTATTACGCACCAAATGATGAGTCGGAACGCATCGATGTGATTAGTATCGATGAGCTAACCACTGAGATTGGTATCGATGTATTGCCTATGCTAGATAGTCAGTCCAAATCTCAAGCATTTGATTTACCATTGAAAGCAGGTGAGAGCTCAGATACCCCTGAGGCACCAGTAGAAGAGCCTGAGTGGATGCTGTTTGTGTGGGCTATTTTAGAATGGTTAATTGCACAGTTGCAGGCTTAATTTGGCAGTAAGACCCAAAAATAACCTCATTCGAAAAAAATAAATGTTATTGATAATAAGGATAATCAAATGATTGAGCCATTCGCCAACGACCATCAAAGCATGCAGATTGGTGATCTTGTCATTGAAAATCAAAAAGACAAGATTATTATATATGGTGATATTGATCTCACTTTTGATGAGTTAGGATACGCGCAAGCCCAACAGCTGCATGAGCTGTCGGGGAAAATCGTACAAGCATTTTTAGATAAAAATCTATATAGCAAGAATGATGCTAAGTCAAAGGAAAATGATGACCAATTAGATAAAGATGTCGACAATCCTTTCCTATAAGTCTTTGATATGGCTTTATTTTTGTAGAAATAAGAAACTATAAAAAAATTACTAGGCAAAACCTAAAAATTGCTTATAATGAGTTAAGACATCGCTTGTGTCGCTCGAATCTTTAACCAAAAGCTTATAAGTTGTCATGGTAACTATCATTTAAAAAGGTCGAAACCGTAAAGCTCGTAATGAAAGGTTCTAGCAAAGGATAAGCATAGGACAACAGAAACATAACGTTTCGAGTAATCATTGTATGAAGGGAGTCAATCTATGAAATTATTTACAAAGACCACTTTAGCAGTTGCTGGTATTGGTATTGCTAGCATGGCATTCGCCGCTGACCCATTAGCCAACACTACTTGGCAGACATATGATGATGGTGAACCAAAAGGTACGGTAAAAATCACTGAGTCAAATGGTGTTCTGACCGGTACTCTTATTGCTGCTAATACTGCGAAAGGCAAAAAGCACGTTGGTACGACCGTTATTAGAGGTCTAAAAGCTGACGGTGGTGGTAAATATAGTGGTGGTACGATTACTGATCCAGCAAAAGGTAAAGACTATCGTATGACTGCAAGCTTAAGCGGCAACACATTAAAGCTAAAAGGCTATATCGGGCCATTCTCTCGTAGCCAAGAGTGGAAAAAGAAATAAACTAAAAAACTAGTTTCAGCGTAATACATAAAACCCGCGTTACCGAAAGGTCTCGCGGGATTTTTTACGTTTTAGATTTAAGCTTATGGCTTCAACAGGGAAGAGCTTTAAACGATAAAACTATAAACGCCGATACTACAGTGGGTAGTATCAGCGCATTTGATATCAATCTTTAGCTTACTTGAAAGGAGCTTATCTTATAAATTCTGGGTAAGCTTCCATACCACATTCTGCAATATCAGCACCTTCATACTCGTCTTCTTCAGAGATACGTAGACCGATAACCAGCTTGATGATAGACCAAACCACTAGGCTGGCAATGAATACCCAAGCAAAGATGGTTGCAGCACCCACAATCTGACCAATAAAGGTAGATGCTGGGTTAGTGATAGGTACAATTAGTAGACCGAATAGACCGACCACACCGTGAACTGAGATTGCACCAACTGGATCATCGATTTTGATTTTGTCTAAGGCTAAGATTGATAGCACTACGATGATACCGGCGATAACACCAAAGATAGTGGCTTGTAATGCAGAAGGCGTTGAAGGCTCAGCAGTAATGGCAACTAGACCTGCTAATGCACCGTTTAGGAGCATGGTTAGATCCGCTTTACCAAAGATGATGCGGGCTAAGATTAAGGCACCGACAGCACCGCCGGCAGCAGCAGCATTAGTGTTCAAAAATACCATTGCAACAGCATTAGCACTAGCGATGTCGCCTAATTTAAGCACTGAACCACCGTTGAAACCGAACCAACCCATCCACAAGATTAGTGTACCGAGTGCTGCCAATGGTAGGTTAGCACCAGGAATAGCGCGTATCTCGCCATTAGGGCCATATTTACCTTTACGTGAGCCTAATAGTAGTACACCTGCTAGAGCTGCTGCTGCACCTGCCATATGCACAATACCAGAGCCCGCAAAGTCAGAGAAGCCCATGTCGCCTAGGTTGAATAAACCAAAGACATCGTTGCCGCCCCATGTCCAGCTACCTTCTAATGGGTAGATAACACCGGTCATGACCACAGCGAATAACAAGAATGACCACAGCTTCATGCGCTCAGCAACAGCACCTGATACGATTGACATACAGGTCGCTACAAAGACCACTTGGAAGAAAAAGTCTGATGCGGCAGAGTAGACAGAGTCGCCACCGAAGCCGTTTTCAGCAGAGGCTGCTAAGGCGTCTTCTACTAACGTATCACCGCCTGCAATTCCGCTTAAGAATAGGTCGCCACCATACATAATCGCATAGCCGCATACCATATACATGATGCTAGCAGTTGCAAATAGTGCGACGTTTTTGGTTAAGATTTCGACTGTATTTTTTGATCGGACCAGTCCGGCCTCTAACATAGTGAAGCCTGCTGCCATCCACATGACCAACGCACCACATATCAAAAAGTAAAACGTATCGAGCGCATATTGGAGCTCAAAGATTTGACTTTCCATTTAAATTCCCCCTTGAATTTATAATATAGATATCGGCATTACCGATAGATAAAAATGCTGTAAGAGTCTGTACCTATAAGTTTATGCCCGTAGGTAGGTCTTCAAATTTAGATAGCGTCAGGTCCCGTTTCACCCGTACGGATGCGGATAACTTGCTCAAGTGCAGTGACGAAAATCTTGCCATCACCAATCTTACCAGTGCTAGCGATACGAGTGATTGCCTCGATAGCAGGCTCAACCATCTCGTCGATCACAGCGACTTCGACTTTTACTTTAGGTAAAAAGTCCACCACGTATTCTGCGCCGCGATAGAGCTCTGTATGACCTTTTTGACGACCGAAACCTTTGACTTCAGTGACAGTGACACCTTTAACACCGATGTCGGAAAGCGCTTCACGCACGTCGTCGAGCTTAAACGGTTTTAAGATCGCAGTGATTAGCTTCATAAAAAATTCCTTATTTGTGTGATGCCGCAGATTGATAGAAGTACTATGGTGCATCATCATATCTCTGCCTTGCTTACTGTAAGTTATTCAAGAACTGTGCCAACCTACTCAAGGGGGGAGGTAGAATTGGCGTTGTTCATTAAAAAGTAATGACAGTAGTAACATAGAGTATGGGCTACGATGCAACGATTAGAGCCATCGCTACAAGCATAATAAAGGTGAATCAATCTTTAGCGTTTGGTTAACGAAAACTTTATTATAACCAACTTTTTGAGTGCTTGGGGAGGCTATCCCTTTATTTCATGTGACGATTTGCTAACTTGCGTTTGGTCGTTAGCTTGGCCTTTTCATGCAAGCGTATCAAAGATGAATGGCGGGAAGGTAGAGAGAAAATAGAGATAAGCGTCAGAGCCTAACATAGTAGTCAGACCCCTGCGCTTAGGTAGATAAAGGGTTTGGGCGTGTTTATATATACGTCGTTATGCTTTAGGAAATAGTAGATAAGGGGTTTTTGTACTGACCAATAGCTTTTTTGTATCGCTACCTTGTAGTAATTCGCGTAGACGAGATTGGCCAAAAGCCCCAGTCATAAGTAAACCGATATCATGTTGGTTTTGATAGTAGTTCAAAGCCGCAGCTACATCTCGGCAGTCGAGCAATGTCTTTTTGGATTTGATACCTGCCTGTTTGAGTTTGGCGTAGGCTTCACGCAACGCATCACAGTTATCAGAAGTTTCCTTGCCAACCATCACAATATGAACCGTTAGTGCACGCACCAGTGGCGTTTTACACAGCCAATTTAGTAGTTTATGGCACGTTGGACTGTTATCAAACGCAAATAAAGCAGTAGTAGGGGGCAAAAATGGTGCATGTGTCACCAAAATGGGGCAGTGACTGACTCGAATGAGTTGGCTCAGTGTTGATTTGCAGGTGACATGATGACCTATAACGATCAATTGTGCTTGGTCATCGACGTAATCAATGCTCTGATTGAGGTTCTCATGACGATGCAGTGTATATGTCTTTAGCTTATGACGTTGCTGCTCACAATACGAGGTCGCTTGAGATAATAGCAGTCGCCCCTGCGCTTTTAGTTCACAGTTGCTCAGATGTTCTTTAGATGTGAACTGTTCGAGCAAAGCGTTTTCGTCATCAATATTGAGGCAACCAGAATAATTAATAGCAGCTTTTTGCTGCAAACTTGGCATCGAGTGTAATAAGCCAACAGGCGCGCGCAGGCGAATAGAAGCCCACATACTGGCCTCTAGTACCGCTTGAACATGATCAGGACAGTCCAAGCAAGCAATCACACTATCTGGTTTTAAATTACTCATAAAACGACCACATCATTTTAGTAATAAAAATCTGCTATCTCAGTTTATGGTTGGCGTATGAAAAATACATCCAACCCTTTTACCAATATAACTGTCTATTAATATCCGATACATCAGCCATAGACTAAGAATATAGCCACATGGCAACCGCGTAGATTCGCTTAGTAGTTTCGCTTAGTCTAACAAGCCAATGTCTCGGCGGTCATGAACAGAGAAGCGATCAATCAGTGTTCGACTCGCATTGTTGAGTCCTACCACTTTGACATCAATGCCTTCACGTTGCAAGCGCATCACTAGTTTGTCCAAGGTATCAACAGCGCTGACATCCCAGAAATGTGCTTGGCTTACATCAATCTGAATACTATCTACAGCCTCTTTGGTATCGAAACTATGCAAGAACTGGGTGGTAGAGGCAAAAAATACCTGCCCTTGAACATAATAGTAGCGGGTATTGCTGCTGTCATCATATTCACTAAAAATGGTTAAGAACTGACCAATTTTATTAGCAAATGCTAAGGCAGATAGTAAGACACCTACGCCGACACCGTAAGCTAAGTTGTGAGTAAAGACGGTAGTCAATACAGTCGCCAGCATGACAATATTAAACGACATGGGATGCGTCTTAAACTCGCGAATAGATTGCCAATTAAATGTACCAATCGATACCATAATCATGACTGCAACTAGGGCTGCCATTGGAATTTGACTGACCCATTCACTTAAGAACACGACCATAATCAGAAGGACGACACCGGCCATCAAAGTAGACAGACGCGTACGACCACCCGATTTGACGTTGATCATTGATTGGCCAATCATCGCACAGCCTGCCATACCACCAAAGAAACCTGACACGACGTTGGCCATACCTTGTCCACGACACTCTTTGTTTTTATCACTTGGTGTATCGGTCAATTCATCGACGATCGTTGCTGTCATCATAGACTCTAAAAGACCGACAATGGCAAGCGCGATAGAATAGGGTGCAATAATCAGCAAGGTATTTAGGTTTAATGGAATATCAGGCAACAAAAATACTGGCAATGAATCTGGCAAATCACCCATGCTACCAACGTTGCGAATATCGAGATTCATATACATTGCAACAGCGGTCAAACCAACAATACAAATAAGCGGTGAAGGAACGATGCGACCGATTTTAGGAATAAGTGGAAACAGATAAATAATCGCCAAACCAGCTGCCGTCATGATATAAACGGTCATGCCAACACGCTCAGTCATTGGGTTTAATTCTGGTAATTGCGCAGCAAAAATCAATATTGCTAAAGCGTTGACGAAACCGATAACCACTGAGCGGGAGACAAAGCGCATCAGGTTACCAAGCTTTAGAATGCCCATCACGACCTGAATGGCACCACAAAGCAAAGTTGCGGCAAGCAAATATTGTAAACCGTGGTCAGCAACCAAATCGACCATAACCAGTGCCATAGCGCCAGTCGCTGCCGAAATCATACCTGGACGACCACCGACAAAACTGATCACTACCGCGATACAAAATGAGGCATATAAGCCAACCTTTGGATCAACACCAGCGATAATAGAAAAGGCAATGGCTTCTGGAATAAGGGCTAGGGCTACAACCAAACCCGATAAAACGTCACCGCGAACATTGGAAAACCACTCGTCACGCAAGTTATCAATAAAAGATGTCATAAGTAAACTACATAGGGTTAGAGGCAAAAAAAGTAATCATTACTCATTTATAAAATGATCGCGTCGCTAATAATAGCTATTCATTTTTCTTTTACTTCAACATGCACTAGGTCATGTTGCTGTGTTGGATTGTGAGAAACTAATAACCGAGGTATCTAACTAATAACCAAAGTATCTACTGATTTTTTTGGTATCAAAAATACGCTCATCAATAATCAATACGATGATAAGGGCAGTAAATTACCTAAAAATATTTTTTAAAAGATTGCTTAAAATAGGCAACTAGATAGATGTACCTACAATAATATATAGAGTCAGCAATCACTTGCTGTAGTAGAAGGTGATATATCACTCGTCAAATTATCAAAATTGTCTGATACACCTTTATCACAACAAGAATCGTTGATGAAGAGGCGTGACAATAGCGCGATAAATGTGACAACATGCTAAACTAAAATGCTTGAGCAATGTGCTCAGCAAAATACTGATAAATATTAGTCAAGCTGACTATTATAGCATTAGCCACTTAATATAAAAACAGGCGAATAATAGCATAAACTCATAAAAAATCATTACCGAAATCTGAACGATGGCGTTAAGATGCTGCATATCTTAGCGGCGTCGTTTAGAGTCGCTATACAGCAGATTTATTTGATACAACTTTTCTCGTTTAATAGAAGGAATAGATATGACCACTAATACAGCAACAGAAGCCTTACTTCATAAGGGTAGTGGTCTACAAGTCGTAGTGGGTTTGGGGCAGTCTGGATTGTCAGTCGCGCATTATCTGGCCAAGCAAGGCTATCAAGTCGCAGTAACTGATGCTCAAGTTACCCCTAAATTGGCCGATCAGTTGCCAGCCGAGATTGAGATTCGTCAATTCGGTGAGATAGATGCCGATTTATTGCAGCAAGCGGCACGTATTATTATTAGCCCAGGTATTTCTCTTGAGACTGCCGCTGTAGCTGCTGCTCGCCAAGCCAATATTCCTGTAGTTAGTGATATTCAACTGTTCTGTGAAGCGTGTACCGTACCAATCGTAGCGATTACAGGTTCTAATGCTAAAAGTACGGTCACTACGTTAGTTGGCCAAATGGCAGCAGATGCTGGCGTTAACGTGGGTGTCGGCGGCAATATCGGTGTACCAGCTTTAACATTGCTAGCGAATCCTGATATGGAGCTTGCGGTACTTGAGCTGTCTAGCTTTCAGTTAGAAACCGTCACCAACTTGGGCGCAAAAGTAGCGACTGTGCTCAATATGTCGCCTGATCATTTAGATCGTCATGGAGATATGCTTGGCTACCATCAAGCCAAACACCGTATCTTCCAAGGTGCCAAGTCGGTAATGATTAACCGCGAAGATGCGCTTACTCGTCCATTGGTCGCAGACAACCTACCGAGAATTAGTACGGGTATTCATGCCCCTGATAAAGGTCAATATGGTCTTATTACCGACACAGAAGGCCAAACTTATCTTGCTCGTGGTACAGAACGATTACTGTCGGCAGACAAACTGTTGATTAAAGGCCGTCATAATCTACTAAATGCGCAAGCGGCTCTGGCACTTGGCGAGCTTGCAGGATTACCGCTAGAGAGTATGCTGACCACTTTACAGCAGTTCACAGGTCTTGAACATCGCTGCCAATATGTGGCTAATGTTGCTGGCATTGATTATTTCAATGATTCTAAAGGCACCAATATTGGTTCGACCATGGCCGCTATCGAAGGCTTGGGCGCAGTCTATGCGCCGAAAGACGGTAAGCTATTATTGATCTTAGGTGGGCAAGGCAAAGGGCAACAGTTTGGGGAATTAACGCCTTTTATCAATCAATATGTGAGCCAAGTCTTGTTTATTGGTGAAGATGGTCAGCAGATCGAAGAGCACTTAAGAGCTGCGAAATTGAGTGATGATATCGCACTGCATCAGTGTCAGACATTAGAGAATGCGTTTGCGACTATTCAACAAGTCACTACCAGTAGTTTATCGCAAGTGCAGGCTGTATTGTTGTCACCTGCCTGTGCCAGCTTTGACCAATATAGTGGTTATGCGGCTCGCGGTGACCACTTTAGCCAACTGGTCAATCAATTAGATACCGCACAATCAGAAGCTTGATAGGTAGTCGAATATATTAAGCAGCTATATAGGTTGGCATGGCAGATGTCTCTTCTCTAGCAACAGCCAGTATTTTCTGGATAAATGATTGTTTTGCTTATAGATTACTGCTACTGTCAAGCATATAATCCTGATTGCTAAAATAGGTGCTAGCTAAGGCGTTTGCCGATGGTTACAGGTTTTCTATCACCATCTATTTAGTACGATTTATTTTATGATTTTTTAAACGGTGGCGTTTCATAGACGCCGTGTTTTTTCGTTTGTTAGTGTATATAAAATTATGGCGCTCTCTTCTTTTTTTCGTTCCTCGCCCCAAACCAAGCAAACCTCTGGCTCAGACGGTGTTCTGTCTATGCCGTCAGCGCGCGCAATTTTATTATCAAGCGTCGGCTGTATGATGGTGCTTAGTCTGCTGATGGTTGCTTCTGCTTCTATTCCTTTTGCGCTTAGCCGCGGTATGACAGAGCTGTATTTTTTCAAAAATCAGCTGTTGTATATGACAATTGGTTTAATCGTTGCGGTTATTCCTTATTATGGCGTGTCTTTACGCACCCTATATAAGACCGAGACCCAGTTTGCTTTGTTAGGTATCACAGGGCTATTACTTGTTGCCACGTTGTTTAGTACACCAATTAATGGCTCTAAACGCTGGCTTACGGTAGGCGGTTTTAACTTTCAGGTAGCCGAGTTAGCCAAATTGGTCATGATTGTGTTTGTATCTGACTTTGTGGTGCGGCGATCTTTTGAAGTTCGTAATGGCTTAGATGGCTTCTTGCGAATTATGCTGGTAGTGGCGCTGATAACGATACTTCTATTGTCGCAGCCAGATTTTGGTTCTTTTGTCGTCATTATTGGTACGCTGTTCGCGATTTTTTATATCGCTGGGGCGCCTTACAAGCATTTCTTAGCATTGGGTGCTGCTGCTGTTGGCGGTGCAGTGTTGATGGTGACTACGGCAGAGTACCGATTGGTGCGTGTGATGTCGTTTATGGATCCATTCGATGACGTGCAGGATACCGATTATCAGCTCGCACGTAGTTTGATCGCCTTTGGCCGTGGCCAGTTCACGGGTGTCGGCTATGGCGAAAGTGTACAGAAACTGTCGCATTTGCCTGAGGCACATACGGATTTTTTATTAGCCATTACAGGTGAAGAGTTAGGGTTTGTCGGTGTCAGCATGGTACTGATACTTGAAGCGTTGATCATCGGTAGTGCGATGCGTATCAGTTACAATGCGCTAAAACGTCGTCAAATGCGTATGAGCTATACCGCTTTCGGAATCGGCGTGGTATTTATTGCCCAGACGATTATTAACGCTGCGATGAACATGGGTGCCATTCCAACCAAAGGTCTCACTATGCCGTTCTTTAGTTATGGCGGTTCGTCTATGTTGATTAGCTTGGTTATGGTCGCGCTATTATTGAAGATATATAAAGAAAGCCCTGAAATAGAAAAAAGCCAATGCCGTTACTATTAATAGGTTTTGTATACAATGGGCTTGGCATAATGTAGCTTCAGAGTTTCGATAAATATTGTGCAGTACTATTGCAATAAAAAGCGTCACTCATAGTGGCGCTTTTTATCGTCTATTTATAGCTTTTGAACTCTTATTAATAGGACAAGTTTAATTGCTGCTTGCCTTGTAGTGGGGTATTGTCCCATTGCACAATGGCTTGTTTAAGCATGTTTACTGGGGTATCAATATCGACTTTTGCTTGCTGCAGTAGCGATAGAGCTTCAGCAATAAGTTGACTCGGGTCTGATGTGTCGATGGGTTGAGCAAGGTTTTGTTTAGAAAGCTTTTGACCGTCAGCATTATTAATCAATGGCAGATGATACCATTGGTCAATAGTAGGTAAGCGCGCGGCTTGCATAATGCCGATCTGTGCAGTCGTCATAGGTAGAATATCGAGACCACGCATGATATGAGTAACCTGCTGTAAACCATCATCGAGACTGGCTGCCAGTATGTAATTAATCATACCATCTTGGCGGCGAGCAACCATATCGCCTAATGTCTGCTGCGGATTATCCCATTGTAGTCCTTGAATACCATCATTGAATCCAATCCGATAGTCTGGTAGCTGAATACGTAGCTTATGCTGCTGTCTATCAAGGTCAGCTGCCACACAGCGACGTGGATAGCGCTGTCGATTTGGCTGTACTTGGTCAATTGATGAAACTTGTTCGTCTAACGATGTCTGGTCGGTCAGCGCAGCTAAGCTAGCAAGACTATGGTTTCTACTTATCTCTTCTTGCGCCCAGTACTGTTCTAAGTCTTTACGAGAGCATTGGCAGCCATAGGTCAACGGCTCTAGATATGATGATAGATAATCGTTGTAGATATCAATGCGCTCAGACTGATAAATGACATCACCATCCCAATGTAATCCCAGTGCCTCAAGATCCATCAAAATTTGCTCAGTGAACTGCCGATCACAGCGTTCAGTATCGGTATCTTCCATACGTAACAGCCACTTACCACCGATTGATTTGATATGGCAAAAGCTGGCAAGCGCGGTGGTTAGAGAGCCAAGATGTAACTCACCCGTTGGTGAAGGCGCAAAGCGGCCAATGGGCTGTGATGGTGGCGTTTGAGTCGGCATGGCGGTAGGCATTGTTTTCAAAATAAATGGCTGTCTATAAAAGGTAATAAAGATAGAATAATAAATATGAGTAACAAAAGATATTCATTAAATGAGATTGTTTTGTTAGTCATGTCATTATTCAAGCGATTATATTTATTCAGAATAAAGTCAGTAACGCAGCAAAATAGTGACAGTCTAAAATACAAAAAGCGACCTATTATAAGGTCGCTTCTGCTTACATTCATATCTGTAATATCTGATCTAAGCGCCTTGGTTTTGACGTTCTTTGATTTCAGATAAGGTTTTGCAGTCGATACATTGAGTAGCGGTTGGGCGTGCTTCAAGGCGACGTAATCCAATCTCTACACCACAAGTCTCACAAAATCCATAGTCGTCATTTTCGATTTCTAACATAGATTTGTCGATTTTGCGGATAAGTTTGCGCTCACGGTCGCGAGTACGTAATGCCAATGCAAACTCTTCTTCTTGAGTGGCACGGTCATTGATATCTGGCATGGCGCTTGACTCATCTTGGATGTAGTTTTTGGTACGATCCGCTTCGCCAATCAGTTGGTTTTTCCAATCCAATAAAATAGCCTTAAAGTGCTCCAACTGCGCATCAGACATATACTCTTCGTCTTTGGCCGGCACATAAGGAGTAAATTTAACTTCACTCGGATTCGTGGTCAGGGTGCTCATATGGGTATCCTACTTTTTCAAATTAATTCAATAAAACGACGTATCAAAAGACAAGACGTTATTAATGCTACAAACGCTACAATTTGTCCTTTTATCAAACGTTTCACCACTTGGTAATACAAGTAACACAGCTGATCAAATAATATCGTAGACTTTATATCTTGACAGTTATATACCGATTGTTAGATAGGTTGTTATACAAACTTCGGTTTTAATAATACTGTCTAAAGCATGCCGTAGGTCATTGATTGTGAAAACTGAGCTTGTGGTTAATGGGCCATCCTAGCTATCGTGCAGTGGCTTCATATTAGATATTTGGCCACCCTTGCTTTATTTCATAAGTTGTATCATTGTTTGTAATAATAATGAAGTGATTTTTTATATTGAATGCATATTTTATTTGTTTATTACTGTATTTTTTATCAAAAAATATTGACGAAAGCTATAAGTATAAAGGGATATAGCTTTTACTAGTACCAATAATTCTGGGCATCAAGTATCTAGTCTTTCAACCCAGCTTGCAACTGTTCCATTGTTGGCTAATTGCAACCAGCGATATCCGGGTAATGCATGCTCATCATAAGAGAAATCGTCTTCATAAGGTTTGAACTGATAGCAGGTAGATGGCGTGCTATACACCGTGACGCCTTGGCGTAGTCGAACTTGCTCTTGGTGAGTATGCCCACTGATCACCACTTGTAGCTGTTCAAATGGTGCCATATGCTGCCAAAAACTCTCAGTGTTTTCTGCCATATGGGTATCAATCCAGTCAGAATCAACTGGAACAATATGATGGTGTAGGGCAATTAATGCGGGCTTATCACAGCTGCTGAGTCTCTCACATAACCAATTAATATCAGTAGGCGTAATCTCGCCTGCGACCTTACCAGAAATGGAGGAGTCTAATAACAACAGCTGCCAGTATTCAGTCTCAATGACATGACGACTTAACAAGCGTGAGTCAGCAGGCTGAGCGACAAGCTCTCGCTGAAAAAATGGCAAGTCTTTACCATTTTCATCCGTTACATCATGATTGCCAGCAATACAAGCAAAAGGAATCTGAGTCGCCTGTAATACAGTAAAGATATGATCATAAATTGAGGACTTTACTCGATTGACCAAGTCACCTGTCACAATAATCAGATCACAGCGAATATCTTCGCTAAGCGCCTGTTGGAGCACGGCTTCAAAGCTACGCTGACAAGCCATATCATCACTATAGGTATTACTCTCATCAATAAGGACAGGCGTCGATAAATGCAAATCAGTAATCTGTAAAATATTTATTGTTTGGTCGGAGGTGCTTAACTTATTGGCAGGATAGTTTGGCATTGGTTCAGTCCCTTATCGAATCACAACAATAAGTATTGTTAGCGCGAGTATGGATAAATGAGCTACTATTTTTCACTGGGTATTTATAATTATTATTAATCTACTATAAAAGAGCAGAGCGTTTGCCTGGAGCTTACTTTGACTCTAATCAACGATGTTTATACTATCAACTAGTAATATCAAAGTTAAAGCCATCTTATAGTATTATCGAGCTAAAGTATTAATTATATTAATAAAATAAAGTCGAACAAAAAGATAGCGAAAAACAGTCATGCTTTATTTATTATAACGTATTTACAGCGACGCTAACTAAAGTTTTATCTTTATTAACTTCGAAAAAATGAGTGCAGCAAAAAATAAAGCAGCTAATATCAAGACGATAGAAAGACCTGTTTGAATATCTAGCCAAATACTGCCCCACACACCAAGTGTCACACCCAGTTGAGCGATTATCAACGCTATAATCACCATTTGTTTTGGTGATGCTGACCATAGGCGTGCGGTCAGTGCAGGTAGCACTAATAATCCGCTGATTAATAGACTGCCAACCGCCTGTAGAGCAATCGCACAAAACCCTGCCAGTACACCCATAAAAAACAGTCGTTGCCGTGTTGGATTGATACCTTGAATACGTGCCAATGCTTCATGTGTTGCCAGCTTGATTTGCGCAGGCCAAATGTAGATAAGTAGTCCCAAGCCAGCTAGTACGCTACCAGCAAGCAAAGGCAAATCAGCCCAATCAAGGTCTAGCAAGTTGCCGAATAAAAATCCGAGCACATTGGCTTGTTGGTCAGTCAATTGGGTCAAAGCCAGCAGGCCTAAGCATAATAGCGACACTGATACGACTGCCAATACAGCATCCACTGGCAAACGCTCATCATCAATCAAGACTAGCCCTAATACGACCATGACACTGACCAATGCAATGCCGATACCCATTGGCAGTTGCCACCATACAGCCAAAGCCACACCTAACAACGTGCCATGGGCTAAAGCATCAGCGAAAAACGCCATACGCCGCCACAATACTAAGCAACCTAACGGCGCTGATAATAACGCTAATATACTGCCAGCGATCCAAGCAGGCGCAATGATGGCTAACCAAGCAGTCATAATGAATGTCCGTAAAATTTTTTATAAAAGAGTAGAGCCGTATCATTTATATGTTTGATACTTTTGGCTTTAATGAGCTGGATTTTGGCGATTTCGAGCCTTAATTACTAACGCTATAACTCGCTTGGAGCATGGTGTTCACAGGCATGGGGCTGATGCACGTATGGCTGCTCGTAATGATGACCAAATAGCTTTTGAAATTCAGTACTAATGGCCAGCTCGCTTGGTTGTCCTTCACAGCAAATATGCTTGTTCAAACAAATGACGCGGCGGCTGCCTTTCATGACCCAGTGTAAATCATGAGACACCACTAGCATGGCGCAACGTAAGAAATCCGGTAGCCCATCAATGAACTGATATAGCCAAATTTCGGTATCGGGATCGAGACCCTGCATCGGCTCGTCTAAAATAAGCAAATTGGGTTTGTCTAATAGCGCTCTGGCCAATAGTACGCGCTGCGTCTCACCACCTGATAAATGCAGCATTTGCCGTGACAGTAGATGAGTTAATGATAAGTTATCAAAGATAAACTGTCGCTGTTCAGGGGTTAAACGTTTCTTATCTGCTTGCGCCAACAAGTCGCAGACACGTAGTGGCAATATTGGTGGCACAGCAAATCGCTGCGGTACGTAGCCAAGCTGTAGCGGCTGATGTGCTGTCATAGAGCCATCAGTTGACTCAATTAAACCTAAAATAAGTTTGACTAGCGTTGACTTACCAGCACCATTTGGACCGATAAGGCTGACCGTCTCATTCACAGCAATGTCAATATCGATGTGAGAGAGCAGGCGTTGAGGCCCAATATGGTAACTGATATTGTTTAAGCTCAGTAATTTGTCAGCATTACTCATAGTACTGCTATTCGCAACAGCAGTATTTGACTGATTAGAAGGTAGGGTAGAGGTATTCATAATATGACAACGCATAGGTAAATAGACAATCGACGAATCATGCTTAAAACGTTTACACAAACGATAGTAGCATTACTGGCAAGCTTGGCAACGACCGCTAAGCTCAATGACGCTACGCTCAACCACAAACCCCACATCTTGCTCGGCAAAGCTCATCATTTCTTGAACGGGCAGGCTGCTGCATTCTTGAACGCGTTGACACTGATCGCAGATTAAGAAGGCGGCTGTATGCTGGGCACGAGGATGACAGCAAGGAACATAAGCATTAATAGAGGTTAATTGATGAATCAACCCTTCACTTAGTAAGAATTCTAAACTGCGATAAACCGTTGGCGGCGCGACATTTTTCGGCGCGCGTTTTTTAGTTGTCTTAGTGTCTACCGAAAGTGTTGGTGAGCTCGTTGCTTTTTGAATATCGTTGCCATCAGGTATAGATAGTCGCATTTGCTGCAACTGAGTGATTAGGTCATAAGCGCCAACGGGCTGATCCGCCTCTAATACCAATTGGTATATCTGCTGACGCAAAGGCGTAAAGCGCGCGCCATTTAGACGGCAATGCTCTTTAGCTGCTGCTAAGCGTTCATGAACATCATGCGGAGTCAGATCTTGCACATCATGCAAATGTTCGCAGATCGATGAAGTAATAGACATGGTACAAGCTCCTAAAAATAGCATGGTAATCGCATGACGTTTTTTATGATAGCGTTTTTTATTGTTATAGTATAACATACTAAAACAAGAACCGAGTGAATTGTCTTATAGTAGTCTTGTATATCTACCCTTTTTACAGGAGTGGGGCAGGATACTATTACTTATATGTTCGTTATCCAACAATGCCATCTAACAATAAAAGAGCTTACTATGAACGCTGTTTTTACTTACTCCGTACGTTCGCTTATCACATTACAGCGCTTGCTAATGACAGGACTGATAGTCATAGGGTCTTTCACACTGAATGCACAAGCTGCAACGGTCAGTGTTAGCAATTATCCGCTATTCTTGTTAAGTGAAGCAGTAACAGAAGGCGCGCCATCAGCCAATCGACTATTGCAAGCGGGGGAGGTGGGGCATCATGGTAGTATCAGCCCAGGTGATATCAAGGCAATCAAAGACAGCAAGTTTGTGGTATGGTTCGGTGAGCCGCTAGAAAATAATCTAGCAGCGAGCCTGAAAGCAGCCCCAAATGCCATTGCTTTATTTGAGTTCGATGCATTCAATCGACATCCATTACGTGATATAAAGGGCGATACCATCGCGGGTACACTAGATCCACATATTTGGCTAGACCCTGAAAATGCCAAAGCCATTACCCGTGCATTGGCTGTGATTCATAGTCATGCCAATCCACAATATAAAGATCTATACCAAACCAACGCGAAAAAATTTGCACAGCAGCTAGACGAAGAAGTTGCTACATTTGAGCAAAGCTCTACTCAGAGTGACTCAAAAACACGACCTTATTGGGCTTATCATGATGCCTATCAATATATCGAAGACAGCTTAAACTTAACGCTCGTTGGTAGCCTTAGCGTGGATCATCATCTATCACCTAAAGCAAGCCAACTCCGTTGGTTGAATGAGCAACGCCCAGCCAAGCAAATGTGTTTGGTCAGTCCAAGTGAGCCAGCAAAAGGCTTACTTGCGAAGCTACAACCAGTGAAGAGTACGGTACAGCCAGAAGATATGAGTAGTAGCGATGACTTTATCAGCGGTTGGCAGAATATGGCCAAACAGATATATCAGTGTATCTCGTAATGTAGCCAAAGACAGCAATTTGCTAGGATTGTTTGAGTTGGTTGTATAGCTTTGCTTCAAGCATTTATTACAGACTAAATAATATAATAATCTTAGCAAAATGCGTTAGGTGACTGATAAAAGTCATATTTTACTTGCTTAATAGTTACGCTCTACCTATAATAAGTAGCGTTTTATTTTGGCCGAAAGGTAATGCCTGTAGAGTAAGTCATTCACGGATAAAATTATCATAAGTATGATATATTGTCCCAATGCTGTAAGGGCTATAGGAATACCGATGACCAAGCCTGCCAAACGCACGCAAAAAGACAAGATTGGCATCTATATTAAACGACAAGCATGGATACTATTTATCCTTATTATCATTGCTTGGTTAGTAGATACTATTTGGCTACATAGTGAGCTTACGATAGCAAAAAGCGCTGCAATTGGTGCGCTACTAAGTTTTATCACTCAAGCAGTATTTGCGTTTTTTATTTTTTGGTACACCGGATATCGCGCGCGCCAACACATCGTTAGCCAGCTATATCGGGGTCAAATGTCAAAATGGTTATTGACCGTGTTTGGTTTTGCACTAATTTTTATTACCGTACAACCCCTATCTGCGCCAGCGCTGTTTATCGGTTTTATGGTAATGCAAATTAGTCACAGTTGGATGTTGTGGCATATACGCTAGCGCTAATAAATGATCGCTAAACAGATGGTTTATTAATAGTACTGGCAAGTCACCCTGCCGTCCAGCTTCTCTATGACTAGTTCGAAAAGTCGAAGCACAACGTTGTCTTAGGATAGCACCAGTGATTGTAAAGACCGCACTATGAGTCTCAATGTTAGACGTAGTATGCAGTGAGAGGGTAGGGGTTATTCAACTATCTGTATCGCTGATAATTAGAGTACTGATATCTAATTATGGTTAGTGGCTATATTAGCAAGTAAAACTGGTGGCTAACTTATTCATACAGTGGATAAAAAAATCACAATTGACTTTACACGAATACAACGCTGCATTAATATAGGCGGCTAAATATTTTGCTTATAAGCGCTACATTAAGCGCCGATCGTGAGAAACGGTCAGTGGGCAAGCACATATATAATAATTTTGCGTATAAAAATGCAAGGGCTATTACTGAGTTATCATAAGCCCTTTTTTGATAGCTAAAATTTATCTCACGCTATCAAATATTGCATATTAGTAATAGAACTATGGGTTGGATGTTGTTGGTTACATGAGTGATTTAGTACGGTTTATTTGTCTGCTTAATAGCAAGATAGATATAAATACTACACCTCATCAGATGACAACCATATTTTTGGTAGTTGATTAAATCGTTGATTAATAAGAAGCTTACATTATGGCATCCGAGCAAACATCATCAGAATATATCTCTCACCACTTAACGAATTGGACGTATGGCTATCTGCCGGGCGAAGGTTGGAAAGTTGCTCATACTGCTGAAGAAGCAGGGGCAATGGGCTTTAACGCTATCCATCTTGATTCTATGCTATGGTCGATTGGTCTAGGTATCTTATTTTGCGCCGTCTTTTGGATGGTTGCCAAAAAAGTCACTTCAGGCGTGCCAGGAAAAACTCAGGCAGCAGTTGAGATGATCGTTGAGTTTGTTGATAACAACGTTCGTGATTCATACAGTGGTACATCAAAACTGATTGCGCCATTGGCGTTGACCATTTTTGTCTGGATCTTTTTGATGAACTTGATGGATTTGATACCTGTTGATTTCATTCCAGGTATTGCTGGGCAAATCGGTGCCGCTATGGGCCATGATCCACATCATGTTTTCTTTAAGATTGTTCCAACGACTGATCCTAACATCACGCTTGGCATGTCGTTCTCTGTCTTTGCACTGATTATCTTTTATAGCATTAAAGAAAAAGGTTTGGGCGGCTTTATCGGTGAGCTAACACTGCATCCGTTTGGTGCCAAAAACCCAATCGTACAAGCGATTTTGATTCCCATCAACTTCATCCTAGAAGCAGTTACTCTAATAGCCAAACCTGTATCACTTGGTTTGCGTCTATTCGGCAACATGTATGCTGGGGAATTGATTTTCATACTGATTGCTCTAATGCCGTTTTGGATTCAATGGGCGTTATCGGTACCGTGGGCTATCTTCCACATCTTAGTTATTACACTTCAAGCGTTCGTATTCATGATGCTAACGATAGTTTACATGTCGCTTGCATCATCAACTGAACATTAATTAGACATTCAATAGGTAAATGAGGATACATCAATGGATCCAGTATTAGGTGGTTACACAGTTATCGCAGTAGCACTACTTATCGGTCTTGGCGCACTTGGCACAGGTATTGGTTTTGCTATTCTAGGTGGAAAATTCTTAGAAGGCGTTGCGCGTCAACCAGAGCTTGGCTCACAATTGCAAACTCGTATGTTCATCGTAGCAGGTCTTCTTGATGCTATTCCGATGATCGGTGTTGGTATTGCTATGCTATTGTTGTTCGCTAACCCTCTAGCAGGTTAATCCGAAAGCTCAGTTGTAAATGTTTGGTATTCGGAGACTTTCTATCAAATATAGTCAAGATTTGACTACCAAACATGATCAATGAAACTGATTTTTCATTAACAAAGAGGTGATCACGTGAATATCAATTTTACCCTCGTCGGTCAAGCCATTGCTTTTGCAATATTTGTGATTTTTTGCATGAAATTCGTGTGGCCACCACTTATCGGTGCCATCAATGAGCGTCAGCGTAAAATTGCTGAAGGTCTGAATGCCGCAGAAAAAGCAAAAGCAGATTTGGCGACCGCGGAGCAAAATGTCCAGCAGGAACTTGATCTTGCAAAGACCAAGGCTGCCGCTCTAATCGAGCAAGCGAACAAGAGTGCCAATCAGCTCGTCGAAGATGCAAAATCGCAAGCCCAAGCGGAAGGCGAGCGCATTCGTCAACAAGCGCAAGCATCTATCGATCAAGAAATCAATCAAGCGCGTGAATCATTACGTGCCCAAGTTGCTGAACTGGCTGTACTTGGTGCAGAGAAGATTTTGCAAGACAAAGTCGATGTGCAAAAACATGCCAGTATGTTAGACCAACTGGCGGCGAAGCTGTAATTGTGAGGATATAATGGCTGACTTATCAACCTTAGCACGACCGTACGCTAAAGCCGCGTTTGACTATGCCAACGAAAACGGCGCAGTCAACGAGTGGGAAAACTTCTTACTTGTTGCTAGCACTGTTGTCAATGACAAGTCGTTCAGTACTTGGCTAGACAATCCAGCTGTTTCTGCTGAGCATAAGTCAGCTGCTTTGGTCGATCTTTATGATACGCAAGTAGCTAGCGCTAATGATTCTGCTTTTAAGCAGTTATTAAGCGAAGCTCAAGGGACTAGCCTTGACAGTAACGTAAGCTATCCAAAAGTATCAGTAGCACTTAGTAACTTCGTTAAACAGTTATCAGAACAAGAGCGTCTGGCGCTGCTTCCTGAAGTTTATGAGCATTATCGCCGTCACAAGGCAATAAGCTTAAAGCAGCTTGACGCATATGTGACCTCTGCCTACCCATTGACTGATGAACAGCGTCAAACGCTACAAACGCGTCTTGCTGCCTCGCTAAATGCTAGTGTAGTGATTCACGAATCAGTTGATCCAAGTCTATTGGCAGGCGCTACAATCAAAGTCGGTGACAAAGTCATTGATGATTCGATGCGCGGCAAGTTACAACAGTTAAAAACACAGCTAACTGCCTAATGCCAATCATCAATACAGTCAAATATTGACTGTATGATTATAAGAGCAATTAAGTCAGTGGGCGGGTTATCATAAATTAAAGGAAACAAGGCAATGCAACAATTGAATCCAGCGGAAATCAGTAACCTGATTAAGCAGCGTATTCAAGACCTTGATGCGGGTGCAACTGCAAAGAATGAAGGCACGATTGTCAAAGTATCTGACGGTATCGTGCAGATTCATGGTCTTGAAGATGCCATGTACGGCGAAATGATTGAGTTTGAAGGCGAAATCTACGGAATGGCTCTAAACTTAGAGCGTGATTCTGTTGGCGCGGTAGTACTTGGTGATTACCTAAAGCTGCAAGAAGGTCAAAAAGCCTATTGTACTGGTCGTATTCTTGAAGTACCAGTAGGTCCTGAGCTGTTAGGCCGTGTTGTTGATGCTTTGGGTAATCCTATTGATGGCAAAGGTCCTATCGATGCCAAGATGACTGATAAAGTCGAAAAGATCGCTCCAGGCGTTATCGACCGTCAATCAGTAGATCAACCAGTAATGACTGGTTATAAAGCCGTTGATACCATGATTCCAATCGGTCGCGGTCAGCGTGAGCTTATCATTGGTGACCGTCAGACTGGTAAAACAGCGATGGCTATCGATGCGATCATCGCACAGAAAGCGTCAGGCATTAAATGTGTATACGTGGCTATCGGACAGAAACGTTCGACTATCGCTAACGTAGTACGTAAGCTTGAGCAAACTGGCGCACTAGAATACACCACTGTTGTGGTTGCTTCAGCATCAGAGCCTGCAGCACTTCAGTATATCGCACCGTACTCAGGTTGTACGATGGGCGAATACTTCCGTGACCGCGGCGAAGATGCACTGATTGTATTTGATGACTTATCAAAGCAAGCAGTTGCTTATCGTCAGATTTCACTACTATTACGTCGTCCGCCAGGTCGTGAAGCTTATCCTGGTGACGTATTCTATTTACACTCACGCCTACTTGAGCGTGCATCACGTGTAAATGCTGATTATGTAGAAAAGTTCACTAACGGTGAAGTGAAAGGTAAAACTGGTTCTTTAACCGCTCTACCAATCATTGAAACACAAGCTGGTGACGTATCTGCATTCGTACCAACCAACGTGATTTCGATCACTGATGGTCAGATCTTCCTAGAGTCTAGCTTGTTCGCCTCAGGTATCCGTCCAGCAGTAAACGCTGGTATCTCGGTATCTCGTGTTGGTGGTGCCGCTCAGACTAAGATCATCAAAAAGCTATCTGGTGGTATTCGTACCGCTCTAGCTCAGTATCGTGAACTAGCAGCATTCGCTCAGTTCGCCTCAGATCTTGATGACGCAACTCGCGAACAGCTTGATCATGGTGAGCGTGTGACTGAATTGATGAAGCAGAAGCAGTATCAGCCGATGTCAATCTCTGAGCAAGCAGCCGTTATCTATGCTTCAAACGAAGGCTTCTTAGCTGACGTACCTGTCGAAAAGATTGGTTCTTTCGAAGAAGCGTACCTACGTTATATGCATGATGAGCAAAGTGAATTGATGCGTGAGATTGATGACACTGCGAACTACAATGATGATATCGCAGGTCGTTTAAAGTCATCTTTAGAGACCTTTAAACAAAATCACAGTTATTAATTTAACGGGTTAAGCCGAATTGGTTATAACTGTAGCTTAGAGCTCATAAAGTGGCGCGTTGTCTGACCAGATATTTGCGCCACTGTTTTAACCATTACCGGTATTAGATCGCGTAATGCCACAAGATATAAAATGTTATTCTGTAGGATTGATGTTGTATATCAAACGATTGTCGCATGCGCCAATGCTTTTTAACCCTCTTATATTGGAATCATTATGGCAAGCTTAAAAGAGATACGTGCCAAAGTCACCAGTATTAAAAGCACCCAGAAAATTACTCGTGCTATGCAAATGGTAGCGGCAAGTAAAATGCGCCGTGCACAAGAGCGCATGGAAGTGGGTCGCCCGTATGCTGATAGTATGCGCCGGGTTATTTCACATTTGGTGCATGCCTCATCAGACTACAAACATCCGTATATGGTATCGCGTCCAGTCAATAAGGTTGGCTATATTGTCATTACCTCTGACCGTGGCCTAGCGGGTGGTTTGAATATTAACTTATTCAAAGCCCTAACTAAAAGTATCCAAGATTATCAAGATCAGTCTGTACAAGCTGAGTTTGCAGTCATCGGTGCCAAAGGTGTGAGTTTCTTCAAAAACTTTGGTGGTAAAGTTACATCGGCTGTGACCGATTATGGCGATAAACCAACGTTTGAACAATTGAATGCACCGGTTCAAGCGATGCTTGAAGACTATAGCAACGGCAATATTGACCGTATCTATGTGGTCTATAACCGATTCATCAATGCGATGACTCAGAAACCAACAGTCAATCAGTTGGTTCCTCTACCAGAGCAGTCATTTGATGATGAAGATAGTGGTCTACAGACAGAACTTAGCTGGGATTATATCTACGAGCCTGACATCAAGACGTTAATTGATGAATTGCTTGGTCGCTACATTGAGTCGATTGTTTATCAAGCGGTAATGGAAAACATTGCCTCTGAGCAGTCTTCACGTATGGTTGCGATGAAAGCGGCAACAGATAATGCTGGTGACCTTATTAACGATTTACAGTTGGTTTATAACAAGCTGCGTCAAGCGGCGATTACCCGAGAAATCTCGGAAATCGTTGGCGGTGCTGCTGCTGTTTCATAATTGACTACACCTATATATAGAAGTTCAAGGAGAACGCAATGAGTAGCGGTCGTATTGTACAGATTATTGGCGCGGTTCTTGACGTTGAGTTCAACCGTAATGAAGTTCCTCAAATTTTTGATGCCTTGCAAGTAGACGGTACCGAAACTACCCTAGAAGTACAGCAACAGCTGGGTGACGGTATTGTACGTACTATTGCAATGGGTTCAACCGAAGGTTTAAAGCGTAACCTACCTGTTACTAATACTGGCGCACCTATCTCTGTGCCTGTAGGTACTGGTACGCTAGGTCGCATTATGGATGTTCTTGGTCGTCCTATCGATGAAGAAGGTCCTGTTGTTGCTGACGAAAAATGGTCTATCCACCGTGAAGCGCCAAGCTACGCAGATCAGTCAAACAGCACTGAGCTACTAGAGACTGGTATTAAAGTTATCGATCTACTTTGCCCGTTCGCTAAAGGTGGTAAAGTTGGTCTGTTTGGCGGTGCTGGTGTTGGTAAAACCGTTAACATGATGGAGCTGATCAACAACATCGCTCTAAAACATGAAGGTTTGTCAGTATTTGCTGGTGTTGGTGAGCGTACTCGTGAAGGTAACGATTTCTATCACGAAATGCAGGAAGCTGGCGTTGTAAACACTGAAGACTTCAGTAAGTCTAAAGTAGCAATGGTATATGGCCAGATGAATGAGCCACCAGGTAACCGTTTGCGTGTTGCACTGTCTGGTTTGACCATGGCTGAGTACTTCCGTGATACCAAAGATCCTGTTACTGGCAAAGGTCGTGACGTACTATTGTTTGTTGATAACATCTACCGTTATACACTAGCGGGTACAGAAGTATCAGCACTACTTGGTCGTATGCCGTCAGCGGTTGGTTATCAGCCAACACTAGCTGAAGAGATGGGCTTACTACAAGAACGTATTACGTCAACTCAGTCAGGCTCTATTACTTCAGTTCAGGCAGTATACGTACCTGCGGATGATTTGACCGATCCATCACCTGCTACAACGTTTGCTCACTTGGATGCAACCGTTGTACTAAGCCGTGATATCGCATCACAAGGTATCTATCCTGCGGTTGATCCATTGGATTCAACATCACGTCAGTTAGATCCACAAGTAATCGGTGAAGATCATTACAATGTTGCTCGTGGTGTTCAGGAAGTTCTACAGCGTTATAAAGAGCTTAAAGACATCATCGCTATCTTGGGTATGGATGAGTTATCAGAAGAAGATAAACTGGTTGTTTATCGTGCTCGTAAGATTCAGCGCTTCTTGTCTCAGCCATTCCACGTAGCCGAAGTCTTCACTGGTGCACCTGGTAAATACGTACCATTACGCGATACCATTGCTAGCTTTAAAGCAATCATCGCTGGTGAATACGATGACCTACCAGAGCAGGCGTTCTACATGGCTGGTAGCATCGATGAAGTAGTCGCTAAAGCTGAAAAAATGAAGTCTAAGTCAGCGTAAGTTGTATGAGCATAAGCAAACGAGTAGATATAATATAAACCTTGTATCTACTCTTCAGTAACGCATCGCAGTTTTACTGTTTTTTGATCGCGCTTTGATGGTAAGGAATTAAGTATGGCAACGTTACAATGTCGCGTCGTAAGTGCTCGTGAAGAGTTGTATTCAGGCGAAATTAGCATGTTAATAGCTACTGGTACCGAAGGCGAGATTGGTGTATTGCCAGGTCACACACCGCTTATTACTTTGCTAAAGCCAGGTGCAATGCGAGTGCAAACACCAAACGGTGAAGAAGAAGTAATTTACGTCTCAGGCGGTGTACTAGAAGTACAGCCTAAGATGGTTACGGTATTGGCTGATACAGCTATGCGTGCACACAATCTTGACGAAAGCAAAATCGTCGAAGCACGTAAAAAAGCTGAGCAAATGCTAGTTAACCAGTCTGATACGCTACAAACCAATGCGGCTTTGGCCTCACTTGCAGAGTCAGTAGGACAATTACAGACTATTCGTAAGTACAAAAACCGCGCGTAATTTATTACTGATAGCTCTAGCTAATCATTTATAGTTATCGCTAGAAGTAATGATAAAAAGACAGTCCATTATATGGGCTGTTTTTTTATGCCTATTCATTATGAAATTAACGGTTCTGCGGTAAATACACACGGTTATTACTTGGATAGTATTTGCGGTAGTTCAATTCATTCTTAGGAAAAATCTTTTATTATCAATGAATCATCGCCTATTGGAATTTTCTTAAAAAGACACTGGCGACAACGTTAATATATGGTTATATTAGACATAACGTATTATAAGCAACGAGCAGTAACTGTACGCGATAATGTTGGCTCGATGGTTTGGCTAATCAGCAAACAATAGATAATACAAATTGCGATGTACTAACGAAGTAATAGGCGTAATTTTTGGACGCAAACTAAAGTTTTGATAGGGGTAGTTTATAGGTTTTGTTACCGACTATCAGCTATAGTATAGGAAGCTGATAATTTAATAGTATACTGTGCTACCAAGTTTGTAACAGCTATACGAACATCAATTGTGCCACTATATGGTGCTATTAATTTTACCGCTCTTACTTTTACTGCTTTTAAATTAGATGTATTAGAGGATATAACAATGACAACGAATGAAGAAGACAACACCCCCCGAATCTTGATTGTTGAAGATGATGAGCGTCTAGCCATGTTGACTCAAGATTACTTGGTCAAAAATGGTTTAGAAGTGGCAATTGAAACTGATGGTAATCGCGCTATTCGCCGTATCGTCAATGAGCAACCAGATATGGTTGTACTTGATGTCATGCTACCTGGTAGCGATGGTTTGACTGTATGCCGTGAAGTACGCCCACATTATCAAAATCCAATTTTGATGTTGACTGCACGTACTGAAGACATGGATCAGGTATTGGGTCTTGAGATGGGTGCTGACGACTATGTTGCCAAGCCTGCTCAGCCACGTGTATTGCTTGCCCGTATTCGTGCGCTACTGCGCCGCTCAGAAAATGCACCATCAGAAGATGTGCCACAACGTCTGGAGTTTGGCGAGTTAGTAATTGATAACGGCGGTCGTTCAGTTAACCTAGGTGATGAGTTGGTTGATTTCACCAGTGCTGAATATGATTTGCTATGGTTACTTGCTTCTAATGCAGGTCGTATTCTATCTCGTGAAGATATCTTTGAGCGTCTACGCGGTATTGAGTATGATGGTCAAGATCGTTCAATTGACGTACGTATCTCACGTATTCGTCCAAAAATCGGTGATGATCCAGAAAATCCAAAGCGTATTAAGACCGTACGTAGTAAAGGCTATCTATTCGTAAAAGAAGGCAACTAATATTGTTGCTTTTATATGTTGATTAATTATTAATCACTATTCGAAAAAACCAGCAACGATGCTGGTTTTTTTGTGGCTAAATTCTAATTTTTAAACTTAAATGCAGTGTTATGTGGTTTAATTAACTCATTATTATAGACGCTGACTAAATATATGTCATACATATAAGTCTTTGGATGATCGCTGCATATGAATTAAAATGCGGTAATTAAAAGTCAAAGTTAAAGTCTATCTCTATTCGATCATGCTCGATACCATCAAACACATAGCACTATCTATATGTTTGATGAGATTGGCAATCTCCATTTATTAAGTTGGTCACGGCACGTATGTCATTAGTCTCTTCTTTAAAACACAGTATTTTTGTTCGTATCTATGCTGGGCTACTTATAGTCTGCTTATGTGTGGCACTCTTTGCGCAGTTATTGATGGATACCATTAATAAGGAGCGTGTGCAGTCCTATCGTGAAAATATGGCAATGGGGGCGTTCCATTTGGTGAGTGAAGGAATTGCTCACCAAAATAGCGAGGAAGAGCGTGAATATTGGTTATCAGATGCGAGTAGTTTGTTTGGTACTACTTTTAATGTCTTGCCTATTGATGAAGTAGATTTTAGCGCCAGTGAGCTACGCCGTTTTAAAAATGATAATACCGTTGTACGTTATTTCAACCAGCCTGTATATGCAGATGTTTATTATCGCTTGCCGGATAATAAGAGTGTATTAACAGCGAGAATCTCACAGGTTACTGAGCAGCAAGTACGGGCAATCGCGGTCTTTTTATTAGATGACTTGTCTTATCACATGACATTATCGGACAAGCGCGCACGTTTGGCTGAATTAGAGAAGAAGTTTTCTTTTCCTTTAGCGTTTAAAGCAGTCAATACACTTGAGTTAGATTCAGATCAGATGTCTCGTCTGCGTCGTGACGAAGTCGTCATATCGTTGCAAGATACTAACAGTAGTACGAGTAACTCTGCGATTAGGGTAATAGTACCCTCTGAAATCAATGATATGGCAATTTTAATTGGGCCTATACCTTTATTTAATTGGTTCCCGCTTAACTTAATTATCAGTATGATTCTTATCAGCATGTTCCTAATTAGCTTAGGTGTATATGCGCTCATCTTCCCGCTTGAACGTAAGCTGCAATTGATTCAGGTAGGTGTGAATGAGGTCAGTCAAGGTAACCTTGATATTCAAGTACAGGTTATTGGTCAAGATGAAATAGCGCGTTTGTCAGCGACTTTTAATGCCATGACCTCGCATATTAAGCGTTTGATTGAATCACAGCGAGAGCTTACCCGAGCGGTCTCACATGAGCTTCGTACGCCAGTGGCTCGTATTCGATTTGCAGTAGATATGCTTGCTGATACGGATGACGAAGACTCACGTTTTATGCAGCGTGACTATATTGATGAAGATATTGAGTCGCTTAATGGTTTGATTGATGAGATTTTGACCTATGCTAAGCTTGAGGAAGGGTCACCAAAGTTAGATTTAGAACCAGTAAACTTAAGAGAGCTGTTAGAGCAGATCGAGCGAGAAACCAATGCACTCGGTAAACCTATCAAAATAGTAACCAGTTTGCCAAATGCAAAAGTCACAGCAGTGGCAGATAGACGCTACTTACACCGTGTGATTCAGAACCTTGCAGGTAATGCGTTACGCTATGCAGAAACAACCATTATTATTAGTGCTGGTGTCAAAAAAGGCAATGCCTTCGTTAGTGTCGAAGATGATGGTCATGGTATTCCTGAAGCAGATCGCGAAAAAGTATTCATTCCATTCTCACGCTTAGATGATAGTCGTACACGCGCGTCAGGTGGCTATGGTCTAGGCTTGTCTATTGTATCGCGTATTGCATTTTGGTTTAATGGTAGTATGAAAGTAGATGAGAGTCGTGAGTTAGGCGGTGCAAGGTTTGTGATGACATGGCCTATTAAACCATTGACGCAAATTCTTGCTGCTGATGAATTGACGCAAGAGAAAAGCGAGCGCGACTTCGATACTAAGTTGTCAGACTAAACCAAGTTATAGAGCTATATTATAAACGCAAGTTATCAGACTAGGCCGTAAGTATTAGTCATGATACTAAAGATAATCAGCGTCATCTTAGTGGTATAACAGGATACAGCTTTATAGCTAGATGACGCGCTCGTCGCTATTTTTAAGACAGTTGGACAATGTCATAGGAGGCATAGGATGCCATATTTATTTGGTGGCTTGGTAGTGTTGAATGCGATTACGCTAGGCTATTATCTATTCTTAAAACAGCCGTCAACGACCCAAACACTACAAACAGCTCAGGCTGAAATTACCCAGCCATTAGCTTTTACTAACAGTGCTGAGTACATCCCGCCGGCTATTGGTAGCAAAGACTAGCGTTTACCTCTTTGCTTATTCAAATTAAAGTCTCATCGCTATTTTGAATTTGGCACCGTATTATCTACCTCAGATACCTCTTCTACTTCAGCCGCTAGCGTAGTATCTCCAGCGACTTTAGAGAGTAGGGGAATACGTACGCATACTTGTAGTCCACCTTCAGGGTGGTTAATGGCTTCAACGGTACCGTGATGTAATCGTGCAATACGATCAACAATCGCAAGACCTAGTCCGCTACCTTGGGTAGTCCGTGCCGTCTCTCCACGTTCAAACGGTTGCATAATCCGCTCTAATTGATCGTCAGCGACGCCATCACCGCAATCTCGTACACAAATCACTAGTTGTTCTTGAGCTTCTTTGTTCACCACATTTTCGCTGACCACATCCGTATCTTCGTCTTCGACAGTTTCTATAAATGTCGGTACAACCGTAGCCGATAAATAAATAGGTGGTTTTCCATAACGATTGGCATTATTGACCAAGTTGATAATCAGGCGCTTGATGGACAATGGACGTACGGGAACGACCTTGTCGCATTCTGACTCATATACAAACTTCATTGGCGCAAACTGCACCATGATTTCATTAAATATAGTGTCTAGGTTGGTCAAACTGACTGGCTCATCAGAACCGTCTTTCATAAATGAGATGAACTGCTCCAAAATGGCATCCATATCCTCAATATCGTAAATCAGCCCTTCACGAAAGAAGTCATCTGGTAGCATTTCTGCGGTCAAGCGCATACGTGTCAACGGCGTTCGCAAATCATGTGAGATGCCGGCAAGCATGATTGTTCGCTCTTTTTGCGCTTGGTTCAATGTCGTAAACAGTCGGTTGAACGCCATATTAACCTGACGTATCTCTGTGGGGCCTTTCTGAGTTGGCAGTGTGGTTGCATGGCCAAGACGAATATAGTTAGTAGCTGCCCGTTGTAAGTAGCGTAGTGGGCGATTTAACTGACGGGCTAATAGAATAATAGTCAATAGCGATAGGATAGGCAGTCCGATCAAAAATAGCACCAATAATGTCGGGCTATACTGCGAATAGTAGACGACAGGCTCACGCACCCAAAAACTGTCATCACGGCTATCTTGTACCCATAGCTGCGGTGTTGGCTTAAATTTAAAATAGACCTCTACAGGACGACCAAGCTGCGCACCGATTTCACGCTGTAGTACGTCAGTAAAAAAGCTTACGAATGGCTTGTCAGCGACTTCTGGAAAGTCGCTGGGGTTATTCACCACGACGACATGAGAGTGCTGGTAAATCCATTGGCGTACTTCGGGACGACCTTGCCAGTCTTTATTAACGCTATTGATCAGCTGCAACTCACTCGTCAAATAACGCGCATGGTTTTTTAGCTCTGGCAGATACAGACTGCGCCAAAAGAACAAAATTGATAAGCTCACACTAATAAGCACGATAAAGGCAACCATTAAGGTCGTTAGCCAAGTGTTGGAATAAGAGCGTGGCAGCCAACCTTTACGACGCGGCTTTGGGTTTGGAGAGATCATATGTGTCCAACAGAGTAAAAGAAAGGTTAGTGTGATATAGCCTGTAGTTTTCTAAACATAGTCGTCTTAAGGCGAGTATATGCGTTAATTTATGGCGGTATATCATAGAATAGCATAACCAATAAATAGTACTGATACAGTATGCAATCGACGAGCGAGCCAAATAGTTATTGGAATAGATATCAAGTTAAGCTTAAGGATAAATGTATTTAGCCATCATCTGTTTTTCAGAGAGAGCGATAGTAATCCATAGAATCTAAAGAAAAACTTTAAAATAAACCATTATCATCAGTTATATTTTACTTAGGTCGTCATTTAAGCTATTGTTAATAAATAATTAAATATGCACAGTTTATGTTTTCAACAAATAAAGACTGTGATATAATTATGCCCTTTTTGGTATACCTGCGAAAGAGAGAATTCACATGGTTGTTATTCGTTTAGCACGGGGCGGTGCCAAGAAACGCCCATTTTATCAAGTAGTTGTTGCTGATCAACGCCGCGCGCGTGACGGTCGCTATATTGAAAACATCGGCTTTTTTAACCCACTCGCTAAAGAGTCTGAAGAAGCAGTACGCCTAAACATGGAAGCGTACAATGCGTGGATCGCAAAAGGTGCACAACCTTCAGATCGCGTTGCTTCATTAGCAAAAGCTTACAACAAGTCTGCAGCTCAAACTGAAGCAACTGCTTAAGTTTTGGTTGTTACTGAGACGTTCGTAGCAAAACTATGACATGGCTCAGTAGACTTTAGAATACATAGCGTAACTGGTCTGACCAGGGTGCGCCATTAACTGTTTATCGCTTTTGACGCAATTGTTTTTGCAATTGCTGTTTTAATCATTGTTAGGTTAGCTGCTATGTCATCTGTTCCAAACGCTAGTGCCCTTATGAAAATTGGTCAGCTTAAGAAGCCTTACGGCATTAAAGGCTGGCTTTGGGTATTCAGTGATACGGATGACCGTACAGCGATATTCGACATGAAACCGTGGTGGATGAAAACTGCCACTGGTATGAAACCTTTAACTGTGAAGGCTTGGCGTGAGCAAGGAACAGGAATTGTGGCTCAATTTGAGCAGATTCCTGATCGTAATGTTGCTGAGACTATGAACGGTGTTACCGTTTGGGTCGAACAAAACGTCCTACCTGAAACAGCTGAAGACGAATATTATTGGTCGGATTTGGTCAGTCTGCGCGTGATAAACGAGCAGGATGAGTATCTAGGTAATATCACTGAAATGTTTGAAACCGGTGCCCATGACATCATGCGTGTAACGGCAAATTCAGACAGTTTGGACAATGAAGAACGCCTGATTCCATGGCATAAGCAAACTGTAATAAAAGTCAATATGACTGAAAAAACAGTGCTTGTGGCATGGCCGAGTGATTATTGATAGCGTTTCTGGCTTTTTAGTCAGACGTTGTTAGTACTTACACCGATTGTTTTAGCCTTAACGCAAGTAGACATCAGATGTATTTTGCCGTAATTAGTATTTTTCCTGAGATGTTTGCCACGATTCGTGAGTTTGGAATCACGGGCCGAGCAGTGACTCAAGAGCAAGTTACGATTGAATGCATTAATCCACGTGATTATACCACCGATAACTATCGCCGTATTGATGAGCGCCCTTATGGGGGTGGTCCTGGAATGGTGATGATGGCTGAGCCATTATCGAAAGCCATTGAGGATGCACGATTGCGTGCCAGTCAACATGGTTGCCGTGTCGATAGTGAGCACTGTCCGGTGATTTATATGTCACCGCAAGGACAGACGCTTAGTGAGAGTAGCGTAGTCAATATGACTGATTACGATGGCATGATTTTATTATGCGGTCGTTATGAAGGTATTGATGAGCGTTTATTGTCACAATATGTCGATATGGAAGTATCGTTAGGTGATTACGTGTTGACTGGTGGCGAGTTGCCAGCAATGGTGCTGATGGATAGTGTGATACGTCGTCTACCCGATATCATGGGTGATGACAAGTCAGCGGAGCAAGACTCTTTTGTCGATGGCTTGCTTGACTGTCCACACTATACTAAGCCGCATGAGTTTGCGGGTATGGCGGTTCCTGAGGTATTACTTTCAGGTCACCATGCCAATATCGCCAAGTGGCGTTTTAGTCAGCAAGTCAGTCGTACGCAAACGCGTCGTCCAGACTTATGGCAAGCGTTTACCCCAACGGTAGAGCAAGCGAAGTGGTTGAAAGCATTGGCCAAAGCAGATAAATAGTAGGTTTTTAAAATCTAATTTTATCGTTACTAAGTTTGATAAACAGTTAAGAAACAGAATTTTGAGCAATAATAAAACGAGTCATAGCATAGTGGCCGTTGGTTATAACCCATTTACGTTGTGTCTCACTATAAAGAGATGCGATTAATTATTACAAACAGGTGATATGCGTCAAGCCTCTATTATCTAATGTGAGGAGATAACTCTCATGAGCAACAAGCATCCATTGGTTCAGGTCATCGAAAACGCTCAATTGCTTGAGCGCCCAAGCTTTGCACCCGGCGATACCGTTGTGGTACAAGTAAAAGTACGTGAAGGTGAGCGTGAGCGTTTACAGGCTTTTGAAGGCGTTGTAATTGCTAAGCGTAACCGCGGTCTAAACTCAGCGTTTACCGTACGTAAAATCTCAAGCGGCGTTGGCGTTGAGCGTGCATTCCAATTGCATTCACCAATCATCGAGAGCATCGAAGTGAAACGTCGCGGTGCTGTTCGCCGTGCGAAACTATACTACTTACGTGAGCGCTCTGGTAAATCAGCACGTATCCGCGAAAAACTTGGTGCTCGTCCAGTTGCTAAGAAAAAAACTGACGCTGGCGTACCTGATGCAGTTGATACTGCACCTGGTATCTAAGTACAAGTTTGCCGTTTTGAGTTAATCCTATAATTTTAGGATTGGCTCAGGACAAGGTAATAGTAGATACAAGCCCTTATTCATAGGTTTATTTATAAATAAGCGGGCCATACCAAAAAAGACGAAACCCCAATCTATGCGAAAGCTAGATTGGGGTTTTTGTATGTATAGCATTAATAATTTGAGTTTTATCAGCTCTGATATTATCAGCTCTAATAGTGCCAGTTATAAGCTAAAGCTTATTGAGCATCAAACGTATCGATACGGTTGACTTGCTCTTTGGACTTACTGTATTTGCGCAGTCTAATGTATAAAGTTTTGGTGACGGTTGCGATTAGCTTTTGCTGCTCATCAACGATGTCGACTTTATACTCACGGAATACCGCTTCGCCTTCTTTTGCCAGCTCTTGAATGGTAATGACTTCAGAGCTAGGTATCTTCATGCGCGCAGTAACTTTGCTATTGCCAGGCGCAACAAAATCAATGTGCGAGCTTTTGTCCCATACCACATAATTGCTACCCAGTTGATGCATCAGCATGAGCATATAAAAAGGATCAACCATCGAATATAAGCTACCACCGAACTGAGTACCGACGATGTTTTTGTTCAGAGTGTTTAGTCCCATGCTTACCACGCACAAACCCTGATCGAGACTGATATGATCGATTTTGATACCTGCGCCAATGTATGGTGCATAAGTATTAAGGCGCAGCTTTAATAAATGCGGTGTCAGCAATGGCATGATGCTTTGCTTGGCCCGACGTTTCAAAGTCTCAAGGTTGGTAGGTAATACGCTCATAAACTTGTCCTGTTGCCTTTTCTCAATTTTTTGATTGTATCAATAATGCGATTTTATACAGTGTCACTGAGAAATAAATCGATAAAAAGTATTTATCATAATTAAAAAGTACTCAGCTCGCTAGCTCTAAAGCGTAACCAAAATGACATATTTATGCCCACTTACAGGTAACGATCGTTATTTATTATAACTATCTTTGCTATTCATCTATGTGATAAAAAATCATATAGATGTAAATCATTATCAATAAAACGGTCGCTTATTCTAAGTTAAAGTCTATAAAAGAGAGATTTTTTCCTTATGGTTTTCTATTAAGGTTAATTTTGTCTTAAATAGAAACTTTAGTTTATATATTATAATGAGATACATAGTATCTTTAAATGGTTTTAGGTTCGCATTTCATTAAGTCTTGGCATACAATAGTTCGCAGTTTGTAATAGGCGCTTTGGTCTATAACATTAGAGCAGAGCGTGTGTAGTCAATCAAAGACGTAATCGACACAAGGAAATGTGATGAGTAACCCTCAGACCCCCTCTTCAGGGTCTAATACGCCGACCTCGAACATAAACCACGACAGTCAAGTACAAGGCAGTTATGTAGATTTGCATAAGCCCAGTTCTAGTTTCGACAGTCGTGATGCTTATTTAAACCATGAATTACAAATCATGCAGCCAAAACGCTGGCGTCCTAATTTACCATTCCGTGATTACCGTTTTGAATACGAAGATACTATTCCAGCAATGGCCGCGACCATCGGTAAAGTTGTTATGGTGGGTGCCATTGCAGCAACCTTTGCAGGTCCACTCGGCTTAGGTGATGCGTTTGTCTTAGAAAACGTGCGCTATGAGCTATTAATCGTCTCCTTCTTTATTATCTTATTTTCGGGCTTTCTACTGCCGACAGCCAACCTCGCTGGTACTCACGGCCCATTAATCCCTCTGATTCCTATTGTGGTAGCAGCTGGTGGGCACCCGATGGCTTTTGGTTTGCTTATCGGTGCTTTTGGTCTGCTCCTCGCAATTAGTAAAGGAGGAAGTCTACTAGCCAACTTAACCAGTAAAGGTGTGTGTGGTGGCCTCTTGATTTACTTGGGCTTTATCGGAACTACCTCACAGGTCAAAAATCTCTTTGCTTGGGCAGAAGGGATTGGCATGTCACATATCGCTTTCTTTATTATTCTGGCGACTATCCTGCTATATGCACTGCTTGAACATTGGCAAAAACGCTGGCTCGCGGTTCCGCTAAGCTGTGTGTTAGGTGGTGGTCTTGCATTTGCATTGGGTGCACCTTTTGAGTTCAAAACAGCGCCAGGTCTACCAAACATGAATCCAATGTATTGGTGGGGCGAAAACACAGGTTGGATGTTAGGTCTGCCGACGATTGAAAGCTTCATTGTAGTACTGCCGTTTGCTATTTTGGCCGTAGCGATGTGGTCGCCAGATTTCTTGGGCCATCAAGTATTCCAAAAAATCAGCTATCCTAAGCGTACTGAAAAAGTGCTTATGGATATCGATGACACCATGACTAGCGCTTCATTTCGTCAGGTAGTCGGCTCTGTATTGGGCGGTGCTAACTTTGCGTCATCGTGGGGAACGTATATTGTTCCTGCAGCGATTGCTAAACGTCCGATTCCTGCCGGCGCTTTATTGACGGCTCTATTCTGTATTATCGCAGGAGTTTGGGGCTATCCGATGGATTTGGCCATTTGGCAGCCAGTGATGTGTGTGGCCTTGATCGTTGGGGTATTTATTCCATTACTAGAAGCTGGTATGGAGATGACGCGTGAAGGTAAAACCACGCAATCTGCTGCTATCGTGGTATTCGCGTCGGCATTGGTTAACCCAGCCTTTGGTTGGTCGCTCACGTTGTTGCTTGATAACTTAGGCTTGATTGGCTCTAAAGAGCGTAGTGCCAATTTGACTAAGATGAGCCGCTGGATCATACCAGGTATTATGTTTGTGGTACTGACAGGCGTCATGGCTATCGTCGGTATGCTGCCGGGTATCCCAGCATTGATGGCAAACTTCCGTCATTAGTAGTATGTTGTTACATACACGATAATAGAACAAACTAAGCCGGCGAAAGCTGGCTTTTTTATGGGTAGCGCTGCGATAATAATTGGCTTGTAAAACAATGACTCCCGCCCCATAACTAGCAGTATTACTAAGATTTTTAAGAGCAATAAATTCTATGGTTAATGTCTCAGAATCGAGTCCTGTCGATGATAAAAAAGCCCGTCTTAAGCATTTGATTAAACGCCTACCTAACTTGCCAGGGGTGTATAAGATGCTGGGTAAGAACGGCGACATCTTATACGTTGGTAAAGCTAAGTCGCTAAAAAGCCGAGTAAATAGCTATTTTGCCAAGACGATAGATCATCCAAAGACGCGGGCGCTAGTGGCGCGGATTCATAATATTGAGACTATTATCACGCGTAGTGAAACCGAAGCGCTGTTGCTTGAACAGAATCTAATCAAAGAACATCGACCGCCCTATAACGTGCTGCTGCGTGATGATAAATCCTATCTTTATGTGTTTATCTCAGCCGATAAGCCTTATCCACGTTTGGCTTACGGCCGCGGCAAAGGCAATCACCAAAAGGGTCGATTCTTTGGCCCGTTTCCCTCTGCACATGCGGCAAAAGAAACGCTGGTATTGATGCAGAAGATGTTTCAAATGCGTCAATGTACCAATACCTTTTTTAAGCAGCGTCAGCGCCCTTGCCTTGAGTATCAGATCAAACGTTGCCGTGCGCCTTGTGTCGGTTTGGTTTCGCCAGAAGAGTACGCAGAAGATGTGAATAACACCATCCGTTTTTTAAAGGGCGACTCTAGTGATATTCATAGTACGCTGATTGAAAAGATGGAAGCGTCAGCTGAAGCGTTAGATTTTGAGAAAGCAGTATTTTATCGTGATCAGTTGTCCATGTTGCGTGAAGTACAAGCAAGGCAAGCAGTCTATACCGTACAAGGTGAGGCAGATGTGATTGCGATTGCCAGTCAGGCTGGCA
Organism: Psychrobacter nivimaris; assembly: GCF_043419765.1. Taxonomy (NCBI): domain Bacteria; kingdom Pseudomonadati; phylum Pseudomonadota; class Gammaproteobacteria; order Moraxellales; family Moraxellaceae; genus Psychrobacter; species Psychrobacter nivimaris. The sequence continues at coordinate 114,144 of NZ_JBHOFX010000005.1, forward strand.
TGACCTGTGTGAACGTACTGACGGTACGTGGTGGCCGTGTATTGGGCGGGAAAAACTATTTCCCAGATGTGGATAGTAGTGAGTCGCTAGCAGACAATTTATCGGCTTTTATTACGTCATTCTATTTCCAAGTGACCGATGATTTGCCTGCCGAAATCATATTAAGCCATCAGATACCAGATCAGGTGGCAGTGAGTGAAGCATTGGCAACGCACTTTGGTAATAAAGTAGTCATCAAGACCAATGTACGCGAACACCGTTCAGAGTGGCTGGACTTAGCTACATTGAATACCAGTAATGCACTAAAAACTAAGCTTGGCGATTATCTAGAGCTGCATGCACGATTTGGTGCACTAAAAGACGTATTGGCGACTGTCACAGATCGGACGATTGATCGCATTGAGTGCTTCGATATCTCACATACGATGGGTGAGGCGACCATTGGTAGCTGCGTGGTATTTGATCAAGGTGGCTCGCGCCGTCGCGATTACCGTCAGTATGCTATCCATGATATCCAAGGTGGCGATGACTATGCAGCGATGAAACAAGTACTGACTCGACGTTATAAGAAGCAGCCGTTACCAGATTTGCTATTGGTTGATGGTGGTAAAGGTCAGCTTGGTATTGCCAAAGAAGTATTAACTGAGTTGGGTATTCTTGGCGACACCTTGCTCATCAGTGTGGCAAAAGGGGAAGGGCGCAAGGCTGGCCTTGAGGTATTGCACTTTATCGATCACGAACCGTTAGATCTACCGATGGATAGCAAAGCATTGCACTTGCTGATGCATATTCGTGATGAGGCGCATCGTTTTGCGATTACTGCTCACCGTAAAAAACGCGATAAGCGTCGCTCGTCATCAGTACTAGAGGTAATACCGGGACTGGGTGAGAAACGTCGTCGTGATTTGCTCAATCATTTTGGTGGTATGCAGCAGCTGCTTGGTGCTTCGCAGCAGGAGTTGGCAGGCGTACAAGGTATCGGACCAGTACTCGCAAAAACGGTTTATAAAGTATTGCATGAGTAAAGAATTAGATATTATCAAGCAGCAGTTTTTATCTTTTTCATTGTCTATAAATACGACTGTGTGAAGATTAAAAAAAGGGCAGTCTTGGATAATTTTAATTATCCAAGACTGCCCTTTTTTTAATAGGCTTTTACTACTTATCAATTTCTACTTTATAAGTGGTAAATTTAAAGCTTAAATCGCTTTTTTCATCGTGCATTTGCTCAGACTCGTCTGCTACTTTAAAGCGTTCTGGCAGCTCAGGATAAAATGCATCGCCGTCAGCAATATTAGTATCTACATGAGTCAGCTCAATACGGTCGGTGTACATCAGAGCGTCACTAAATACTCGCTCACCGCCAATCACCCAAATCGTATCGAGATGCGCGCCATGAGCCAGGCTAGCTGCTTGTGTCAGAGCATCGTCTAAGTTGTGTACCACATAAGCATTGCTGCTATCTGCAAGACCTTTCGTCTCAGCATAGTCCATCTGTGTCGTGACAATGAAGCTCACACGCTTTGGTAATGGTTTGCTACCCATTGACTCAAATGTCTTACGACCCATGATCACGATACCTTGAATCTTACTATCATTTTCTTTGGTCGTCATGCTTTTGAAATGTTGCAAATCTGCTGAGATATGCCACGGTAGCTCATTGTTTTTGCCGATACAGCGATTGCTACTAATAGCAGCGATTTGGGCAACTTCGGTATGGGCATAGCTCATAATATATCCTTTTTATTGTATTTTTAAATCTTGCTTTTATTTGGCGTAGTTAACCAGACTAACTTTATACGGCAACTTTGGCCTTGATAGCAGGGTGCGACTCATAGTCATTGACGCTAATGTCTTCGTACTCAAACGCAAATATGTCCTTTACTTCAGGGTTCAAAGACAATGTCGGCAATTTATATAGCGAGCGTGTCAACTGTAGCTCGGCCTGCTCACGGTGGTTTTGATAAATATGACAATCACCACCTGTCCAAACAAACTCTCCAACTTCTAGACCACACACCTGCGCGATCATATGAGTCAATAGCGCATAACTCGCAATGTTAAAAGGCACGCCTAAAAATAAGTCAGCAGAACGTTGATATAGCTGGCATGACAGCTTATTGTCTGCGACAAAGAACTGAAATAACGTATGACATGGTGGTAGGGCTACTTGCTCTGCCTCACCTGGATTCCAGCCAGAAACAATCAAACGGCGTGAATTCGGATTGGTCTTTATCTGTTCAACGACCTGTGCGATTTGATCGACACCATCAGCATTATAACTAGCATCTTCATTTTTGGTCGCACCATAGTTACGCCATTGATGACCATAAATAGGGCCCAAATCACCAGCAGGTCTGTTAAAACGTGCTGTCTGTTCTGCTGTCGCCCACTCATTCCAAATACGAACGTTATTCTCTTGTAGATAATCAACATGAGTGCTGCCACTTAAAAACCATAATAGCTCATAAGCGATAGATTTAAAGTGAACTTTTTTGGTCGTTAGCAGTGGAAATCCCTCTGCTAAGTCAAAGCGTAGCTGCGCGCCAAAATGGCTAAGCGTACCCGTACCAGTACGATCACCTTTTTCAGTGCCATTGTCGAGAACGTGGCGTAGCAAATCTAAATAGCCTTGCTCGTTATTACTTTGGGTGCCATTGATCATAAAATGCTCTTTAGTTACTACTGACTGCGCATACAGGCTAGATGGATAGTCGATATATACACTGTCATTATTGAAAGTATTGCTAGGATAAGCGTTTTGACAGCTTACCCTATTTTAAGTCCTCAACCTTTATCACAAAAGGGTAGGCTTAATAAGCAGCTTGCTTACCCCAGTCGTAGATGCCGCGTTTATAGGCATAACCGATCAAGAACAGACCGATCATTATCATTGGGGCGCTTAGTATCTGACCTTTGGTCATCCAGCCTAGCAAGATGAATCCTTGGTCGATGTCTGGCTGGCGGAAGAACTCAATGATAAAGCGGCTAAAGCCATAACCAAGCATAAAGACACCAGTCACTGCCATACGAGGACGGGGCTTCGATGAGTACCACCACAAGAATAGAAATAACAGCAGACCTTCTGCAAGGGCTTCATACAATTGCGACGGGTGACGGGGCAACAGGTACTGACCATTGACCTCAGTCATCAGATCTTGTAGCGCAGGGTTGGCTTGTAGCTGCTGCATATCAACGCTAGCGGCCTGCGGAAAGTAGGTCAACCAGTTATAGCCACCGTCAGAGACGCGGCCCCATAGCTCGGCATTGATATAGTTACCAATACGTCCGAACAATAAACCAGTTGGTACACAGGGAACGACAAAATCGAGCACTTGGAAAGGTGTCTTTTTATATTTGCGGGCGAAATACAGCATACCCAACATGACACCAATCAGGCCGCCATGGAATGACATGCCGCCTTCCCAGACCTTGAACAGATAAGCAGGGTTTTGAAGCAGTTCACCGAACTGATAAAACAATACATAGCCGACACGGCCACCTAATATCACACCAAGTGCGCCAAAGAACACTAGGTCTGAGACCATATCTGTCGTCCAGCCTTCACGCTTGGTACTGCGATACCACGCCAGTCCGTAGGCGGCAGCAAATGCCAACAAATACATCAGCCCATACCAATGGACTTCGACGGGTCCAACTGCTAATGCTACAGGATCGTACTGAGGATGAATCATCATAAGGGCATCATAATATTGATAATAAAATGCTGACTATAATAGCAAATTTCGTTCGCTGGGCATACATAATTGCTATGACACCAATCAGAGTGTATGAGTAATTTGAGTTTTTTAGATAGTAGAGAATGTATAGGCTAAGCGTCAAAAAATAAGAAGTGAGGTGAAAAAAGTGACTTTAATTATGGAGTGTTTTCGTGATGATATGTAATCTTGGTAGCTAGCAGCTTGGGATAAAAATGCCATTTTTAGCATTATCGAGCGTTCACTACCAATTTGTATTATTACATCTATTATTAAAAGAAATTAGATGGCGACCAGATCTTGTACGTTATTTTCGACCATTGTGTCGCCTGCACCTTGTGAGACTACTTTACCACGTGATAGTACCGTGTAATTGTCAGCTAGATCTTCGGCAAATTCATAGAATTGCTCAACCAGCACAATGGCCATGTCACCTTTATCTGCTAGGTCTCGAAGGACACAGCCAATATCTTTTATAATAGAGGGTTGGATACCTTCAGTTGGCTCGTCTAAAATCAACACAGTCGGCTCGGAGGCTAGGGCACGGGCGATAGCGAGCTGCTGCTGCTGACCACCAGACAGATCGCCACCGCGGCGATGTTTCATCTCATCGAGTACGGGGAAAATATCATATAAATGCTTGGGTACATGTTTGGCCTTACTGCGTGAAAACTTTGCCATACCGATCAAAATATTTTCTTCGACCGTCAGTGTCGAAAAAATATCGCGTCCTTGTGGTACATAAGCTAAACCTGCTCGGACACGTTGCTCTGGAGACATCTTGCTGATGTCTTTATCATTGAGCAGAATCTCTCCTGATTTAATCGGCAATATCCCCATCAGGCATTTAAGTAGCGTAGTTTTGCCCACGCCATTGCGTCCAAGTACCACGCTGCACGCGCCTACAGGTGCTGTAAACGAGACATCTCGTAAGATATGACTGCCGCCGTAATACTGGTTGATATCGTTCACTTGTAACATAGCTGTCTCCTAAACTCTAAAACTTTTCTAATATTTTAAAGGGAATATTCGTTTGGCTCGTCTAGATGATTCGTTCGGCTATCGACCTAAGTAGGACTCAATCACTGCCTCATTGGCTTGCACTTCAGCTAACGTACCTTCGGCCAAAATCGCCCCTTGTGCCAATACCGTGACTTTTTCACTGATGGCATCGATAAAGGTCATATCATGTTCGACTACTACTAATGTATGGTTCTTTTTAAGCCGTAGACACAGCTCGGCGGTATGCTCAGTTTCTGCATCGGTCATACCTGCCACTGGCTCATCAAGCAAAATCAGCTTGGGGCTTTGCATCAGTAGCATGCCAATCTCTAACCACTGTTTCTGCCCATGTGAAAGCAATCCAGCGGGCTTGTTGATCTTATCGGTCAGGCGGATTTGCTGTAGGGTAGCGTCGAGGGTATCGCGAGTATCGGCATCGAGTTTGTTAAATAAGCTTTTGACCACACGTTTGTCTTTTGGTGCGGCAAGTAACAGATTATCCATCACCGTAAAATTTTCAAAGACAGTAGGTTTTTGAAACTTACGGCCGATACCTGCTTCAGCGATTTGTTCGGTAGATAAGCTGGCAAGGTTATGAGTCTGACCAAAAAACACGCTGCCTTCCGTAGGGCGGGTTTTACCTGTAATGACATCCATTAATGTGGTTTTACCCGCGCCGTTGGGGCCGATAATACAGCGTAGCTCGCCTTCTTCGATATAGAGCGACAGGTTGTTGAGTGCGCGAAACGAATCAAACCAAACGCTCACATCTTCTAAATACAGAGCAATACCATGGCTAAAGTCGACGCCTGATTTTTTGGGGTGACTGAGACCGTCACGTCCATCAGTATGATCATATTCAGACAGCGCTTTGGTCGATTGTTCAGTTGATAAGGACTTATCGTTTAGCATTATTGTTTCTCCTTTTTGAATCGATCGAACAAGCCCATAATGCCATTGGGTAAAAACAACGTCATGACGACGAATAGCCCGCCTAATATTAATAGCCAAAACTCAGGGTAGGCGACCGTGAAGTAGGTTTTTACCGCGTTCACTACACCAGTACCTAAGATCGCGCCAATTAAGCTTCCTCTACCACCAGTCGCTACCCAGACAGCTATCTCAATTGAGTTCACTGGGTTCATCTCACTCGGATTGATAATGCCGACTTGCGGCACGTATAGCGCACCAGCGATACCAGCGATGACAGCGGATAATACCCAAGCGGATAGCTTGTACCACAACGTACGGTAGCCCAAATACTGCAAGCGGTTTTCGCTGTCACGAATCGCACCAAGTACTCGCCCATAAGGTTGGTTCATTAAATGACGCAAACCCATATAAGAGACTAATAATGCTACGGCCGTGACAAAGCACAGCATTGAACGAGTAGAGGCAGCGGTAATGTCATAGCCGAGTAAGGTGGTAAAACCAGTAAAACCGTTGTTACCGCCGAAGCCTGTCTCATTACGGAAGAATAGCAAGGCTGCTGCATAGACCATGGCTTGGGTGATGATAGAAAAGTACACCCCTTTAATTTTTGAGCGAAAGGCAAAGAAACCAAAGAGAAAAGCAACCAAGCCAGGCACTAATACAACCAGTGCGACTGCCCACCAAAAATGCTGCGTGCCAGCCCAGTACCATGGCATTTCGGTCCAGCTCAAGAAACGCATAAAATCAGGAAGCGCATCGCCTGCTGTCTCACGTGTTAGATACATGCCAAACGCATAACCACCCAAAGCAAAATACAAACCATGTCCCAAGCTCAAAATACCGGCATAGCCCCAGACAAGATCTAATGCCAAAGCCACCATAGCTAGCGCCATGATTTTGCCAATCAGGGTAATCCAGTAGGCTGAAAGGTGAAAGGCTGAAGTCTCGGGCATAAGATGTAGCCAAGGCAGTATCAGTAGTACAGCAAAACACAAGCCAATTAAAACAGCACTACGCGGCGTATCAGACAGTAATTTGGTCAGTATCATAGAAGTCTCCTTATTCGACAAAGCGGCCTTTGAGTGCAAATAAACCTTGTGGCCGTTTCTGAATAAACAGAATCACAAGAACCAACAACACAATCTTTGCCAATACTGCACCGATACCAATCTCAAGTACCGTACCGCTCACACCAAGTCCTAAGGCAGCCAATACTGCGCCCCATACTTGTCCGACACCGCCAACGACGACGACCAAAAACGTATCAATGATATAAGTTTGACCCAGATCAGGACCGACGTTGCCGACTTGGGCAAGGGCGCAGCCAGCCATACCAGCCAGTCCAGAGCCCAACCCAAATGCCATCATATCAATACGTGCAGAGGGGATACCGACAGCACGTGCCATTTGACGGTTTTGGGTGACAGCTCGTATAAACAATCCAAAGCGGGTTTTGTTGAGTAAGTACACCAAGAGTGCCACGACGATGACGGTAAAACCAATAATGGCAATACGGTTGTAAGGCAGTACGAGGCTTGATGACACCTGATAGGCACCGCTGAGCCATGCCACGTTACTGACTTCAACGTTCTGCGCACCAAAAATCATCCGTACCAATTGCATCAGAATCAGACTGACGCCAAAGGTCGCCAGTAAGGTTTCTAGCTCACGACCATATAGTGGGCGAATGACAATGCGCTCAATAATCATACCGATGATGGCACTAACTAAAAAAGCAGCCGGAATAGCAGCAAGCAAATACCAACCTGCCATATTCGGTATATAAGCTTGAAAGAAATTTTGAACCATATAAGTGGTATACGCGCCAATCATGATTAGCTCACCATGCGCCATATTGATGACGCCGAGCAAACCAAAAGTAATGGCGAGACCAAGTGCCGCTAGCAGTAAAATGCTGGCGGTACTCATACCAGTAAAGATATGTCCCGTCCATGTGCTGATCTCGATACGGCGTGACACGCTAGATTCAGCATCGATAAGTGCAGCTTTGAGCGAGGCATCTAAGTTATCCGCAGCGAGGGCAGATTCAATATCGACCAAAACTTGTGGGTTATCACTATCTGCAAGTAGATTGACCGCTGCAATCTGAGTGGGCAGGTCGCCGTTTTTGAAATCAATACGCGCCTGTAGAGCAATTAGTGCCTTTTTGACTTTAGCGCTGTCCTCATTTGCTGCAGCAGAGGTGATAATAGATGGATCTACTTGGTCAATATTATCGGCCAAAATCTCTACAGCTTGTAGGCGCTGTGCGGGCTTGTCAGATGCTAGTTTCACCTTAGCTTGACCAAAGATGAGCGCTGAACGTAGGGCATTGGTCAGGGTGATTTGTGATAAATCACTTGGCCAATCATCAGTCTCTTTTTTATCAGGATAAGTAAACAGCTGGTCATCTTTATTCAGTAGATACGTTTGCCCACCGTTGCCTTGATATAGCTCATCATTGGCAATAAATTCAACCAAACTATCTAAACTCTCAACGGATCCTGGCCAATCACTTAGCATGGCTTGGCGTTTACTAAAATCACCTGCCACAAATTGTTGAATGGCATCATCTGAGTTTGTAGTTGCTGTTGAAATACTTGAGGTGCTAGCTTGAGTGGAAGTGGCTACGTTGACAGGTGTGACCAAGGATTGCTCACTATGAGCGATATCCGTATCGTGGTCATGTACCTGACCATTATGATCCGCATACGCCGTGGTGGTGAATGTTGTTATGCATAATGCCATCAATGCAAGTAATCGCAGAGGCGCATAAATTGAAAAACGAGCCGCATGCTGCATGACTTCACTGGCTGATGCTTGTGGGTTATTTCCATTTTTGGACGATGTTTGCCCTACAAACGGGCGTAAAGTATGGTGCTGCATGTGCGGCTCCCTGTTTTTCACAGACAACAAACCCTTAGCCACTACTACTTAACGGATTAAGCGATAGAAGAGTTGATAAAGTTTGGTGTTATTTAAAGGTTAAGAATAAGTGTTGAAAATAAATGTGAAAAGTAGGCGTTAGGACTGTTATCAGTGTCGTTTATCCATCCGCCTACTATTCAGTTACTATCCATGTGATTTTCAGTATCATTTTATTTTTAGGGCAGGTTATTTAGGAATGTACTCGCTCCATGGCTGGGCTTGGATGACTTCTGGCGTTTTGAAAATCGTATCAAACTGTCCGTCGGCACGGATTTGACCAATCATGACAGGCTTCCATAGGTGATGGTTTTCTTCATCCATTTTTAGCGTGTAGCCAGAAGGTGCGTCGAACGTTTGTCCCGCCATGCTAATACGTACTTTATCGACATCAGTCGTACCGGCTTTTTCGACAGCTTGCTTCCACATATTGATACCGACATAAGTAGCTTCCATTGGATCATTGGTCACGACTTTTTCAGCATTTGGTAGTTTTTGGTCCAATGCATACTGCTTATAGCGTTTGGTGAAGGCACTGTTGGTTGGGTTTTTGATCGACATAAAGTAGTTCCACGCCGCCAAATGCCCTTGTAGCAGACTGGTATCGATACCGCGTAGCTCTTCTTCACCGACTGAGAATGCCATGACCGGAATATCTGACGCTTTGATACCTTGGTTCGCTAGTTCACGATAGAACGGAACGTTTGAGTCGCCATTGATGGTCGAGATAACCGCGGTCTTTTTGCCCGTTGAGAACTTTTTGACGTTAGATACGATGGTTTGATAATTGCTGAAACCGAATGGGGTGTATTCTTCCATGATGTCTGCATCAGCCACGCCTTTTGATTTCAAAAATGCCTTTAAAATCTGGTTGGTGGTGCGTGGATAGACGTAATCAGTACCTAACAACACAAAGCGCTCTGCGCCGCCACCTTCTTCGCTCATCAAGTACTCTACTGCCGGAATAGCTTGCTGATTTGGTGCCGCACCAGTGTAAAAGATGTTTTCTGATTGCTCTTGTCCTTCGTACTGTACTGGATAGAACATCAATCCGTTTAACTCTTCAACTACAGGTAATACGGATTTGCGTGATACCGATGTCCAACCGCCAAAGATAACATCTACTTTGTCTTGAGTGAGTAGCTGACGTGCTTTTTCAGCGAATAATGGCCAATCAGAAGCAGGATCGACGACGACTGGCTCTAGTTGCTTACCAAGCACGCCGCCATTGGCATTGATTTCATCAATCGTCATCAACGCGGTATCTTTTAGAGAGGTTTCAGAGATGGCCATGGTGCCAGACAGCGAATGTAGAATGCCGACTTTGATAGTGTCGCCATCAGCAGCAGGCTCGGTGGTCGTTTCTGTGCTAGTTTCAGCGGTTGTCTCTGTTGAAGCTGCAGTTTCAGCAGGTTTTTGACAACCAATAAGACTTAAACTGCCAACGACGGCTACCGCTAGTAACGAAAAACGTGATTTGATTTTTCCGTGTGATTGAGGGTCTACTACTTGAGTGTTGGCTAAAATTGGTAACGAAAACATGGACATCTCCTAATAAATACAAAAGGTAAAATAATGTTCCTGAACACCTATTAAGAGTTCAAGTTCCGTGCCAAGTTAAAAAAGCCAATAATCGAGTAATAATTGAGCAATAATTAAGTTCTGATTAATATATTCATTAATTTAGTGCAGGATGGTTAATAAATTGCACCATAAAGGGGAGATGAACAAAAAAATGGTGCAATGTTAAAAACCAAATTGTTGAAACTTAATAGCTGCCACATGAAGAGATTTATCGGTAAAGGCGCTTTTTACTAAAAATGCTGTCTGCCAAAAGCATTTATTGCCAAAGACCTGTAAAACGGCTACGGTAATATCTCTAAGATAGTTACTATTTTGCGCGTTGAGCCAATGCATGGCTGCCGTGAGGGATTTTACTGCTAAGGAATGATATATGAACGCACAATTAATAGAGTCATCTGTCTCAACAGGCCATGGCAGCGTATTACCGCCGCTTAATCAAATAACTAGATTTGCTATTCTTCCATTTGTACTTAGTAGTAGTGCCATTTTGGGATTGTCTTCGGCACAAGCGGCCACCAGTAGTGTTGAGCAAGTGACTATTTATCAAGGGCTAGCGAGCGTGACGCGCGCATTGCCAGTCACAGGTAGCGGTGAGCAAACGGTGGTGTTTTCGTGCCTGTCACCTTATATGGATAAAGAAAGCCTAAGCGTACAGGCGACAGGCAGTGTCAACGTTGGGGAAGTTAGTATTGAAGAGTTGACAAGTGAGCAGGCAGCCCAGTGCCAATATCAAGGTGACGCCAAAGTACAGACACAACAAAATACCCTAGCCAATATCAATGCTGAATTAGAAGCGGCACGGTTAGCAAAAGCCTACTTGCAAAATCTGACCAAAGCCACGCAAGTCAATACAGATAGTACGATTGCCAATAATGCCCGCGATATAGAAACTCAAGCGACCAGTATTAACCAAAGAATTTTAGAGATTCAACAGCGACAAGCGCGTGCCCAAGACGCATTGAACCAACTGATGGCAGGCAGCGCGACATCGACCTTTAACAAGGTGACACGGGTGAGTGTACGTACGGCAAGCCGCTCGCCGAGTAGTATTAAGTTGCATTATCAAGTGCAAGGTGCAGGTTGGGAACCTGCGTATCAAGCTCGTCTAAACACAAACAGTGACCAATTAAGTATTACAGCCTCTGCGATTATTGCTCAGCAAACTGGCGAGAACTGGACAAACGTACCACTGACACTCAGCACCGTGAATCCCAATCAAAGTACGACAGGGCAACTGCCATATGTGCAGCGTCTGTCATTGTATGAAGAGAGCGAAGATGCCCGAGTAAGACGCGAGCTACCTATGATGGATGCGTCCCCTGTTATGATGGAAGAGCCTGCTTATAACAAAGGAGCAGGCGTACCGATGGCACCGCTACCGAATTTTACGGTCAGTAGCCAAAACAAGAATGGCATCATCGAGTATCGTTTACCGCAGTTGGTCAGTATTCCGAGTGATGGGAGACGGGTACGTACAGTGATTGGGGAGCAGGCAGGTAATAGTAAGCTCTGGATTCGTAGTACGCCAAGTGTTGAGACTGCTGCCTACTGGTATGCATCAGCGCCGTTTTTGACACCGGACTGGGTCGATGGTTCGCTACAGTTGTACCGTGATGACAATTATGTAGGTCAGTCGCGTTATAATTATCAAGTGCTAAAAGAGCAGGGGATTGGATTTGGTCGTGACTCAAATATGCTCGTAAAAGAGCTGACCAATGAAGATAAGCAAGGTGAGAAAGGTGTGCTAAACCGTATGCAAACACTGACGACCACCAAAGCATATCAGTTTACCAACCAGCACAATCGTAGCGTACGCTTACAAGTACTGGGCAGTGAGCCTATCAGTCGTGACGATAGTTTAAAGGTTGCGGTGACGCATACGCCGCCTGTGACTGAGCGAGATTGGAATGACAATCAAAGTATGGTGGCGTGGGAGTTTGACTTACCAAGTAAGCAATCACAAGTAATACGTTCAACTTCCCAAATTAATTATCCTGCCAATAAATTGCTAACTGGCAATTAATAATTAATATCTATAAAGGCTACCTTATCAATAGGTAAAGTTTGAAATAATATTTTTGCCTTTATTAAAAATTACCCGCATAACGAAAATTATTATAAAAGGAAAGCTATGTGTATTGTCGCTATTGCTTGGCAATTATTTGATGAGCTACCGCTGGTCCTACTGTCTAACCGTGATGAATTTTTGCAGCGCCCAACTGAGCCGCTCCACCAGTGGTCTGATCAACCTATTTATGCTGGACGTGATAAGCAAAGCGGCGGCACGTGGTTAGGCATTCATCAGCAAGCGTCACCAGCGCAGAATCCAGAGTATTATGAACAAAATGGTCGTTGGGCTGCGGTATTAAATTTCCGTGATGGGGTACAGGCAAGCAGTGATGAGCGCTCACGTGGTGCGTTGGTCACTGAGTTTTTAACAGGAACTCTAAGTCCGATGGATTTTGCACGGCAGATTGATTTGCAGGATTATGCGGGTTTTAATCTGATCATTGGCGACGCTGCGCAAGCTGTGATCGTCAATAATCGTGGTCATGCACCCACGCCATTGTATTCAGGTTTACATGTTATCTCTAATGGTCAACCAGAGGACAGTTGGTTTAAGACAGAGCGGTTGCGCGGGCGACTACGTCAAGAAGTGCTGCCATTGATTGCCGAGGATAGCTCACCTGCGTACTGGCAAGCGGCGGCTTTTAATGTCTTGTCAGATAGTACCAAAGCACCAGAAGACAAACTGCCTGTTACTGGTGTGGCATTTGAAGTAGAGCAGATGTTATCGTCTGTTTATATTGAACCCGTCGCTTTTGGCGATACTGAAACTAGCAAACCTACTTATGGTACCCGCACTCAAAGCATCTTAACGTTGCGCAAAGAGAGAGATACGGGAGCAAACTACACGGCTGACATTATTAGCCGAGAATTTGATAGTCACTAACAATGACTGTTAGTAGATAATAAAAAAACACCCACGGTAATTGCTAACATTCTAGCTACTATCGTGGGTGTTTTGCATTGTACTATTGAGTGACTCATTACATAAGCAAATGATTATTTTGCTCAGGAATGATCAGCTCTTGCTTTAGGGGGAGTTCGCGTACCAACTCTTGTAAGGCACGACGATAAACGCCTCGTTTAAAGTGAATCACTTGTCCGAGTGGATACCAGTAGCTGACCCATTGCCAATGGTCAAATTCAGGTTTCCCTTCATCAAAGCGGATATGTTGAGTGTTTGGCTCATCTAAGCGTAGCAAAAACCATTTTTGTTTTTGCCCAATACATAAGGGATGCTGACCATGACGTACATAACGTTTTGGCAAACGATAGCGCAACCAGTCTTGCGTGACTGCCAATAAGTCTACATGACGCGGATGTAATCCGACCTCTTCCCAGAGCTCGCGATACATTGCATCCATCGGCGTCTCCCCGCGGTCGATACCACCCTGCGGAAATTGCCAAGCGTTGTGACCAATACGTTTTGCCCACAGAACCTGCCCTTGTGTATTTGCCAAGATGATGCCGACGTTGGCGCGAAAGCCGTCTGCATCTATCATGACTAAACCTTTTAATTTGTCTAAAAATAGCTTGTTTTGACTTGAAACCGTGACAGCAATCGTAATTATTATAAGGTGATTGTTATCGATATTCGCTCAAAACAAGATTCATTACCGTTATTAAACCAAGAAACAAGCAAAATGTGTAACAGTATTTTGCTATAAAATGTTTCACGAGTTTTACCTTTTAAAATCAACTATTTATAAGCAAACTTTTGTAGGTTTTTATATAGCATTTTTAGGTAAGTGTTGAAGAGTAGTAATAGGCGTATGAACATACGATTATTTAGTAAACTATCGAACTCCACTATTTTGATATGTATAAAGTGATAAAAGTACAGATTTCACTGGTGAGTTAGCAGCAAAACAATGAGCCTATAAAATCTTGCTTTGGCTTATGCTACACTAGCTGGGCAATATATCATTCACACAATAATAATAGGCAATACGCCATTTAAAATAAGGAACATCTACAATGTCAGAATCAAAAGCAAGCGTAATATGGCAAGAGAACAAAGCCTTTATGGGTGTGTCACCATCAGGACATAATGTACAAATCGATGCTGATAAAGAAAAAGGCTCAAGCCCAATGGAGCTCATTTTGCTAGGACTAGGTGGGTGTGCCAGTTATGATGTCGTAGAGATTTTGCAGAAATCACGCCAAGCAGTGACAGATGTACGTTGTGAGCTAACCGCCCAGCGCGCTGAGACCGTACCAGCGGTCTATACCGATATTCATATGCATTTCATTGTCACTGGTCAAGAGGTCAAAGAAAAACAAGTCGAAAAAGCCATCCAGTTATCAGCAGAAAAATACTGTTCTGCCAGCCGTATGTTAGTAGCAGGTGGGGTCAATATCACCCATGATTTCGAAGTGGTTGCAGGCTAGGGACTTATATAATGATAAGTGCATTTTTTGAGTTGGTAACTGATAAAGTGGCGTCTGCCATTTTAGCCATGGTGGTAGCAAGCCTACTGCCATGGGCGGTGTCAATCGTTGCAAAAGTATCTGGTGGCTTTAGAGTCAGAAATAATGCACATCCTCGCGAATTTTTTCAAAATGCAACAGGCATGGCAGCACGTGCTAATGCAGCACAACAAAACAGTTATGAAACCTTGCCAGTATTCTTGGCAGCAGTATTGGTAGCGATGCTTTTCTTTGTACCGCAGTCGATTATCAACGTATTGGCTTGGCTGTATGTGATGATACGAATTGGTTTTTGTGTGGCGTATATTACTAACTTGGCAATGTTCCGCTCTATCCTCTGGGTACTATCAATGGCATGTTGTCTGATGCTATTTTATTTAGCGATACGAGTCAGCGTCTAGGGCATGTCCTCAATTCAAACGACAGCTATCTAAACGGATTAAAAATGGCTCAATTTTGCCAAACAGCGTCAAATCGCTTGCTAGTATCTCGATATTATCTACGCTATTTTTCTCGTTTGACGGCAATTTATCTCATTTTTATCTCCATTTTTGAAATGAGGACCACCCTAGTAAAAATACCCGTAACCGCCAAAACGCTCAAATACAAGCAAGTGATTAATCTCGTACGCTTGCTTGTAGGGCGCTAATAATCACCGCTTTATTTTTTTCTCGTTTGAGACTTTCCCACACTGTTTGTGCCTCAACATAGCCTTTGGTAAGCATTCCTAACCATTGCTTATAGCGTCCGACCAATACCACATCGTTCTTTGCCTCACCTTCCAAAAACTTAATCTGATGGGCAATCAAATCTTGCCATAACAATGTAGCCGTATTCTCTCCGCTGTCAGTACTTTTTTCAGTACAATTATCAACCTGTGCCACTAAATCAGGACGCGTTACTGCGCCGCGACCTAACATTAAATGCTGTGTACCTGCTTGCGTCATACAGTTTTGCGCATGCTCAAAGTTCCAAATTTCTCCATTGGCAATGACTGGAATATCGAGCGCATTAAAACTCTGAATTTTATCCCAATAGGCAGGTGGTTTATAGCCTTGGGTCTTAGTTCGTGCATGGATGGTGAGCCAATCAGCGCCGCTAGAAGCAATCGCGCCGCGAATATCATCCATTCGGCTAGTGTCGGTATAGCCCAGACGAATCTTAGCTGATACTGGTATATGGGCGGGAACGGCTTGGCGTACGGCACTGATAATTTGATACATGGTTTCAGGTTCATCTAACAATACAGAACCACCGCGATGGCTGTTGACCGTTTTTGCTGGACATCCAAAGTTGATATCGATAGCAGGCGCACCAAGCTCACAAGCGTACGCGGCGTTTTCGGCCATCAGCTGCGCTTCGCTACCCAAAATCTGTACATGAATGGGCGTACCAGAAGCCGTTTTGACATCATGATGTAGTTCAGGCACATATTTATAAAAAACATGCGCAGGCAAGACGTGCTGAGTGATACGGATAAATTCACTGACTGACCAATCATAAGGACGGCCTAAGTCAGACGCAATTTGGGTTAAGATTTGACGCATTAATGGATCGGTTAAGCCTTCCATAGGCGCGAGCAAACGCACGGGAGCTGCAAATAACTGATTAATAGTATTTCGACGCGTTTGAAGTTGTTGGTTATTATTCATGCTGGTGATTCACTGCTAAAGGGTCACTATGAGAGATTGAATAAAACTTGAGGCTGACAAAGGTGGAGGGTAATTAAGTATTACCAAAAATCACTTTTTTGCCCGTCTGCAATCCGGAGATCAGGTCTTTAATATTATGAATATCCAAATTGCTTTGCGCGCGAGTACAGGCGACATAGAGCAGGCGCAACTCTTCTGGGCTAATCTTGACTGCATTGGTGGTCACATCATAATAAAAGTCATCATCTAACTGCACTTTTCCCCATTCGAGCCCTTTGGCTTTATGAGCGGTAGAGATGACATAGTCAGCATTTTCGATACTGGTGAGACTATTGACCGCTTGGCTCAAGACGTTGGTACCGTGGTCATCGACCAATTTGACCAGTGTTTTGAGATCGCTACCCTCGTTAGTTTCGGCGTACTCTTGTACATCACCCCAGTTATAAAAATACGCCAGCTCAGGTACACCGTAAGCCGATTTACCATTTTTTAAGTTTTCGGCTGCCTGACAGAATTTGAGCATACGGTCGGTATCCGCTTGTAGCGCCACGCGATGTCCGTGCTTTAGCCCTGTCAACAGTTGTGACATGGCAGCAGCATTGGTACGGCACAAAATAGCATCTTTTTTGCTATGTACCATGCCCTTATCGGTAGAAGACTGCTTATTCGGGTTACCTTTTAGCGGTACGTCCTCTTGTAGTGCTTTTAGTAGAGTATTGGCCACTTCTGCAATCGGCTCACCAAAGCGAAAAGATTGCGTCAATAATGTCTGCGGCAATGGCAACTTTTTCATCGCATTGACCGCGCCGCGCCATTCATAAATCTGCTGATGCGCATCGCCCACATAGATGACTTGTCTCGACTGCTGAGTCAAGATACCCATCATCAATGGGTCCGCGTCTTGCGCCTCGTCAAATAAGATAAAGTCCGCTGGAATACTAGGCTTAGATAGTGCCCAGAGCTTGAGATAAATATCATGGCCAATACCAGCAGGGTGACGCGCATCAATCGACTGTAACCAGCGCTGCTCGACAGCAGGGTAGAGCATCTCGCGTAACTGTTCTGCATCTGAGTCATCGAGCCAGCTTGGGAACAGTATGTGCCTTGGTGCAGGATAGCTGGCATGCGTGCTGCAAAAATTACTCACTGCGTCGCTGACGAACCGAGACAATCGTGCGGGTGTCAGCGTAATGTATTTATTAACCCCATCCATTTGTCGACGTACTTGTACAGGCTGTAGTCCTAAATCATCACCGAGACGCTTAGGTGAAAAGCGCGGCAAAGATAGCTTGGCGGTAATATCACGAGCAACATGACGATAAGCTAATGAATGAAAAGTACGGCACTCTACATGCGGCGGAAACTTTGACCGAGCATCATTGGCAATCGCTTTGTTAAAAGCCAGATACAGTCCGCGGCCACGTAAGCGCTCACCGATTAGCTTGAGCGTCGTTGTCTTACCGGCGCCCGCATAAGCAACCACTTTAAACGACTTATGATCCATCGCCATATTCAGCGCGCTCAGCTGCTCGTCAGTGGGATCGCTCATATAAGCTGGCATAGATGCGGACATAATAAAGCTACCTAAATACAAAAATTGATTAAAAACAAAAGGGGCAAAAAAAGCCACTGGGTAAACAATGGCTTATAGATGATGATGCTAAAACGTGATAATAAGCAATCAGCTTACTAATGAGGCAAGAATAAAACGGTGTAATGGTAGTTTAACGCATAGCTATATGTAATCAATAACTTTATTTTAGTCTAGGTTAGACTGATAAGTGTTTTATTCTTTGTCTGTCGATACGAGAGTAGGACTAGGCTCTTCTTTGATTAAAATCTTCGCCAAAAACAAACCAAGCTCAAACAGCAACCACATCGGAATCGCTAGCATGAGCATCGATACACCATCTGGCGGCGTGACAACGGCAGCCACAGCAAAACAGCCCACAATGATATAACGACGTTTTTCTTCTAAGCTCTGAATGGAGACAATACCTGCCAATATCAATAGCAAAGTGACAACTGGAATCTCAAACGTTAAGCCGAATACCATAAATAATTTTAAGGCAAAACTGAGATAGCTGTCGATATCCGTCATGGGTAGTACGTTTTGCGGGGCAAACATGATAAAGAACTTTAAGACCCCTTTGAGCACAATAAAGTAAGAAAAAGCCACACCAGCATAAAACAAAAATATAGAAGATAGCAGCACTGGAATAGCGATTTTCTTTTCTTTCTTGTACAAGCCGGGCGCTACAAATGACCAAATTTGATAAAGAATATAGGGCATCGCTAAAAACGCGGCTACAAATACGGTTAAACGTATCGGCGCCATAAAGTTTGACGTGATATCAGTGGCAATCATGGTCGAGTTGGCAGGTAACTGCGCAACTAATGGGTCAGACAACAAGTTATATAGCTCGCGCGAATAGCCGACCAAGCCTAAAAATATTATCAGTACTGCCACACATATTTTGATCAAATGCCGACGCAGCTCAATCAAATGCTCGGTAATAGGCATGTCAGCCAAAGGGCTTAAAACATCCTCTGATTTTTTATCTTGAGTGGTATTGGTCGTTGCTGCAGCACCTTGATTAAGTGTGTTTTGGTCAATAGAGTCTTGATCAATAACATCTTGGTCAGTAATGGCAGAAACAGCGATTTTCTCTTGACGACTTTTTTTGCGCTTGAATAATGGCATCAATCAGTCTCCTGCTTATGGTCAGAAGTCTGCATGTTGGCAGGACTGTTGAGTAGGGCATCAGCTTTATAGTTTGGCACATATGGTGGCATTGGGAGCCGACGTGCTTTGTCATAAGCGCCAAGTCGAAACCACATGTTTTCCCACGGTCGGGTAATGATGGTCTGAACAACTGGCGCTGCCTTGGCGTTGTCACTCACATTTATATCATCTACATTTGCATCATCTACATCGTCACCGCTGTGACCGCGCTTCGATAATTGACCATTTTCTATTGTATCTGGCTGCTCGTCAGTGGCATAAGCATAGTCGAATGCTTTTGGCGTGGCTGACTGTTGCTTTTGTGTGCGGTTATTTTCATCAGTTTCGTCGCCTTTGCTGTTTGCAGCATTCGTAGCAGTTTCAGAATCTATCGAAGCAGGGCTATGTGAGCTTTCAAAAGCTTTCATATTACCGCGCATCTCAGCCATCTCGCGCCTCATTTCAGCTTCGGTCTGGCGAATTTTGGCGAGCTCTTTTTGCATTTGCTGACGCGTTTCAGCCAAGTCAAGCTCAGCCTCTATTTCAGACTGCAATGTTGAGACTGTACGGCGAATTTTGGCGTACCATTGCCCAGCCGTGCGCGCTGCCTGTGGCAGTTTTTCTGGGCCCAGTACGATTAGGGCGATAACGCCGAAGAGAAGTAGTTCAGAAAACCCGATATCAAACATAATGGTCCGATGTCACTGTTTAGATGCTATACGTTATGCTTATCATCAACCTTGGTGGTTGAGCGCTCTTCAGTGTGTGCCGTCGCATCGTGGTCAAGAACCGCGTGTTTTTTGGCATGCTCTGTATTTTCATCTTTAACAGCTTCTTTAAAGCCTTTGACAGCACCGCCCAAATCTTTACCAGCATTTCTGAGTTTTGAGGTGCCAAACACGACAACGACAACGACCAATAGTATCAGCCAATGTGTAATAGAAAAACTACCCATAATGGTATCCTTGTGACTTGGTTTTCAGTCTTTATATGCCTGCTTTTAATTTGCAAAAAGGTCTATCTAGCAAACAAAAAGCATCGACATATAATGCGAGATAAAACAGAGCTATATTATAACCTGCACTTATTACAAATAGGTGAAAGCAACAATAATCCAATAAAATAGACGTTTATTTTTTATTTAGGCTTATCTAGCGGCTTTTTCATCGATACCAGATAACCCAAAACGTCTGCCTAGCTCGTTTAACACGGCATCCGACTCTATATCAAACCATGCCAGCCCAACCAAGGTATGGAACCAGACATCGGCGACTTCATAGATCAGCTCATGACGCGCTTCATCATAGCTTGCTTTGTCTGTACTCTCATCGCAGTTAGCAAAATCTTTGGCAGCGATGATACTTTCTGTACTCTCTTCACCGACTTTTTCTAATATCTTATTTAATCCTTTAGCATACAGACTGGCCACATAAGAGCTGTCGGCATCGGCTTGTTTGCGCTCTGCTAATACGCTATCGAGCTGCTGTAATACAGAGGCTCTATCGACTTGTGCTTGAGCAATATCAGATTGTGCTTGGATAGTATTAGAGTCAGTATTCGCGCCAGTGTTTTCCGTTTCATGAGTGTCGCTAGTAGATTCATGAGAATGATAAATATCCGCAGGGTCTTTCAATACTTTATCGACAGTTTGCCATTCAGGCGTTTGACCTGATAAATCCAAACGCTGATAAAAGCAAGATTCACGTCCCGTATGGCAAGCAATGCCGCCAGCCTGAGTGACACTAAGCACAATCACATCTGCATCACAGTCTAGACGAATATCATGCACAGTTTGCGTATGACCTGATGACTCACCTTTATGCCAAAGCTTGGCACGCGAGCGCGAAAAGTAAACCGCTGTCTGTGTTTGTGCAGTGAGCTGTAATGCTTCTGCATTCATCCACGCCATCATCAAAATACGACCTGTCTGATGATCTTGAGCAATTGCAGGAATCAAACCATCATCATTAAAAGTTACGGCAGTCAGCCAAGCAGGTAAAGTCATAATGTATTTGTCGTCTTATAGGTAGAAAGTGAAAAAGAGTGATAAGCAATTATACTACTTATGATTAAAGCGGGGAGATTATCTGAAATGCTCTGCAATATGCTGACAGCTAGCAATATGATGTCAACTAAATGCACTATAAAATGCAATTGTGCTAAATGACAGCATACTATTTATGACAAGCGATTCTACAGTCTAAATAAATGCGGATACAGCGCTTCTTTGATCGTATTATCAAGCTTAGTCACTTTATTGAGGTTAAAGTCGTAACCTCGAAAATGCTGGCGCGCTTTTGCTACTATCTCGCCCGTGTGCATCCGCGTGACCTTTAGGATTATATTACCGCCGTTATCATATATCGGCTCGACACCAACTTCAAATAACAACTCTTCTCGTACGCGGATACGACTAACAATATCTAGCTGCAATTTATCGATAATTAAGCCTTGATGGTCTGCGTTGATTTCTTTGACACCTTTAGCGTATAGAAACCTTAGCCGTGCTTCGGACAATAGCGCTGTCAGAGATTCGACCGTCATATGCTGTCCTGCGTCGGCTTCCGTATGACGCACACGCATCACTGTCTCAAAAACAAACAAGTCGTCGTCGAATACTAACTCTTGTTTTGACACACTATCTCCTAGAGTGATGGCCAAAGATTGTTCTATTTATCATGCTGTAGGTTAGTAGCATTGTTATCGTTATCACTATACATTACAGCGTAAATATTCATGGTGAATAAGCGGGTTTTAAAGATGTTTATATGAAGATATAGCTCAGTCTCTACTTAAGCACAGCTTAGGCTGACATTCAATCTATTTGAATAAAAATCAGCCGTTTTATTAAGGCTTTTAAGAGAGCTGCTATCGCTTATTTGATGCTGATTACTTGTCTATATTGTCTACTAAAACCTCGCCAAAACTTTACTTGGCAAAACAAGGCACTATCTGCTAAAATAGCGCCTCCCACCTCGAGGCAAATAGAGGTTTAGTGGTTATTTATATAACGATTATTCAGCATGACTATTTGACGACCAGGTTCTAAAACAGAAAAAGAGGCAAATCATCATGAAAGTTAAGATGAAAACCAGAAGCGGCGCAGCTAAACGCTTCAAAAAAACAGCGAATGGCTTCAAGCGTAAGCAAGCATTCAAAAGCCATATTTTGACCAAGAAATCAGCTAAGCGTATTCGCCAATTGCGTGGTCTTAAGTTGGTGCACAAGTCTGACGAAGCAGCAGTTCGTCGTATGTGCCCATACATTTAATAGCCTACCGTCATCTATCTTTGATTGAAAATATTTGACTTTGCAATCTGACAATGATGTTTGTTATTTAACGGCATCATCACTCGCTTAACAGTGATTAAAAAATCTTGGAGTAAATTATGGCCCGTGTAAAACGTGGTGTACAGGCAAATCGCCGTCACAAAAAAATCTTAAAGCGCGCAAAAGGCTACTACGGTGCCCGTTCACGTGTTTACCGCGTAGCGGTACAAGCAGTGACCAAAGCTGGTCAATATGCTTATCGTGACCGTCGCAACAAGAAACGTACTTTCCGTCGTCTTTGGATCGCACGTATCAATGCTGGTGCACGCTTAAACGGCTTAAGCTATAGCCGCTTCATCAATGGCATGAAAAAAGCAAACATCGCAATCGATCGTCGCGTTCTAGCAGACATCGCTATGCATGATGCAGCGACTTTCACAGCATTGGTCGAAAAAGCAAAAGCGGAATTGGCCTAAATATTAACCATCCTTTAGGTATGATGCTTTTAAATAATTATTTATAAGCAATTGTCTAAATGGATAGGACTAATATTGATTAATAGTATGATATTAATAAAAGCTACCGCTGGTCGGTGGCTTTTTTTATATTAAATTATTTTAAGCGTGCTCTATATTGAACTTTGTCGAGCAGAAATATGCTTGTCATCGTCTAAATATTCAAGCCATTCTTATAACCAGCCTTTATATTAATCTTTTATATAAACATAACTGGATAAATGGTTTGCAATATTTGGTCAAATCCCTACAATTAATAGTCCGTTCAAATCAGGAATAATGCGTCTTATGACTAACCCTGCTGCCACCAACGACTTGTCGGCGCTACCGACCTTGTCTTCAGAGCTTAATGAGCTTAACGAAGCTCAGCTTACCGAATTTGCAAATGCTGCTGAAGCTCTAATCCTACAAGTAACTGATGCACGTACACTGCAAGATTTGCGTGTGCAATTGACTGGTAAAAAGAGTCCTTTAACGGGCTGGTCAAAGCAGATGGGCAAGCTCGATGCTGATGATAAAAAAACTTATGGCGGCTGGTTGCATCAAGTGCGTAGTCGCATTCAGCAAGCACTGACAGACCAACAGCAACAACTAGAAGTCGCCGCGCTCAATGCCAAGCTAGAAAGCGAGAGCATTGACATTACTTTGCCTGCTCGCGGAGGTCAAAAAGGTCATCTGCATCCAGTAACTATGATTACTCAGCGTATGCAGCAGTACTTTATTCAAGCGGGTTTCAATGTTGCAACTGGTCCTGAAGTCGAGAGTGACTACTATAATTTTGAAGCGTTGAATATCCCGTCGCACCATCCTGCGCGCGCGATGCATGATACCTTTTATTTTGATGCGCATTATCTATTGCGTACGCATACCAGTCCTGTTCAGATTCGTACCATGGAAAAAAATGAGCCGCCGATTCGCATCATTTGCCCAGGTCGTGTTTATCGTAACGACTCAGACCAAACTCATTCGCCGATGTTCCATCAGCTAGAAGGCCTTATGGTCACCGAGTCGAGCACTTTTGCTGAGCTAAAAGGTTTAATCAGTGAATTTCTAGAAGCGTTTTTTGCCAAAGAGCTGACCGTACGTTTCCGTCCGTCGTTTTTCCCATTCACTGAGCCGTCTGCAGAAGTGGATATCTTAGATGACAATGGTAAGTGGCTTGAAGTGATGGGCTGCGGCATGGTGCATCCACAAGTATTAACCAATTGCGGTATCGATAGCGACAAATACACTGGCTTTGCTTTTGGTATGGGTATCGAGCGCTTTGCGATGCTGTATTACGGTATTGATGACTTGCGCTTGTTTTTCCAAAATGACGTGCGCTTCTTAAAGCAATTTGGCTAGAGTTTTCTTTACACCTATATAGTTAGTTCAAGATAATTTAGATCCAAGGAACGTGAGTGAAAGTGCTACCAATCGTAGACTGAGCGAGCCTGACACTGTATCTAATTTATATAGGATTGATTATAGCAAGTGAATTCGCCAAGCTTTACTCCAACATCTTTATTATAAAATTCTGATCCGAGATATTTATGAAAATTAGCGAACAGTGGCTACGTCAGTGGGTAAACCCTACAAATACTAGCGAACAGTTAGCCGAACAGTTGACTATGGCAGGTCTTGAGATTGATGATCGCTATGCGGTTGCCCGTGCTTTTAGCGGTGTGGTTGTCGGTGAAGTCATCAGCGTTGAGCAGCATCCTGATGCAGATAAATTACGTGTCACTCAAGTAAATATCGGTGATGCTGAGCCGCTACAAATTGTCTGCGGCGCGCCTAATGTGACCGTCGGTATGAAAGCACCGGTTGCTACCGTTGGTGCGGTATTGCCAAGCGATAACGCCAGTGATGGTAAAGCGGGCTTTAAGATTAAGAAGAGCAAACTACGCGGTGTGGCCTCAAATGGCATGCTATGCGGCGCTTCTGAAATTGATTTAGTCGATGATATGGATGGCTTGCTTGAGCTGCCTGAAGATGCACCAGTTGGTACAGATATCCGTGAATATCTAGGTCTAGATAATCAAATATTGGATATCTCAATCACCCCAAACCGTGGCGATTGCTTTAGCGTACGTGGTATCGCTCGTGAAATATCTGTCATCAACGACTTACCTGTACAAATGCCAGAAATCTCGGCCAATACAGCTGGCACTGCTGCAACGCCAGCTGTGACAGTCGATGCAAAGGAAGCGTGTCCTCGCTATCTGTTGCAATCGATTCGCAATATTGATCGTAGCATTGATACTCCGAAATGGATGCAAGATGCGCTGGTACAGTCAGGACTACGTTCACACAACTTCTTGGTCGATGTGACCAACTATGTATTGATGGAATTGGGTCAACCGTTACATGCGTTTGACGCAGACACGATCGAAGGTGATATCGTTGTACGTTTGGCACAGCCTGATGAAACCATTACTTTGCTGAATGAGCAAACCGTTACCTTGACGGGTGATGAGCTTGTGATTGCTGATGATAAAGGTGCCTTGGCACTGGCTGGTATTATGGGTGGTCAGCGTAGCAGTGTCACTGATAGCACTACCAATATCGTTGTAGAAAGTGCTTTCTTTAATCAGCTCGCTATCGCTGCGCGCGCACGCCGTTTTGGGCTACATACGGACGCATCACAGCGTTTTGAGCGCGGCGTCGACTTTGAATTGCCAGCATTGGCGTTGGCACGAGCTTGTGATTTAATCACCAGTATTACTGGCGGGGAAGCAGGTCAAATAGTCACGGCCGAAAACCTTGAGCATTTGCCAGCACGCGCACCGATTACACTGCCAATCGCGAAAGTTCGTGATGTCATTGGGATTGATATTGAGCCATCTGAGATGGTACGTATCTTGACCCAACTGGGTTTTGACGTAGAGCAGCAGAGCGATTCACTGATTTGTAAGCCACCATCTTATCGTTTTGATATGAGTATCAAAGAAGACTTAATCGAAGAGATTGCTCGTATCTATGGCTACGACAATATTCCAAGCGTCCTGCCACATTTGCAAGTCAGTATGGATTATGATGATACTGCAGATTTGACGCATGAGATGAAGCTATCATTAGTCGACAACGGCTATATGGAAGCGATTAGCTTTAGCTTTAGTGATGCAAAACTAGAAGCATTGCTTGATGACGAAGCGCTAGGGGAGGTATTGGCACTGGCAAACCCTATCTCTAGTGATTTGGCCGTCATGCGTCGTACTTTGCTATCGAGCCTACTGCCTTGCGTGCAATATAACTTGAATCGTCAGCAGCCACGTGTACGTTTTTTTGAAACAGGGCTTAGCTTTGTCGGCCAGAGCATCAGCGAATTAGTACAGACCCCAAGCATTGCTTTAGTCGCAGTTGGTGATATATGGAGCGAGCAAGCTTATCAAAACCGCGCCTTAGATTTTTATGACCTAAAGCATGATATTGAGCAGCTATTACCAGCTCAAATCGATAGCGCACGTATCCGCTACGAGCGTAGTACGCTAAGCTTCCTGCATCCAGGACAAAGCGCTGAGTTATATATCGATGATATATATGTTGGTTGGTTGGGTCAGTTGCACCCAAATACTGCTAAGCAATTAGATCTGCCGACTATCTGGGTCGCTCAATTGTCACTGGCACCGCTATTGACGATTGCACGTGAGCAGCATGCTATCACGACACCAAGCAAGTTCCCACAAGTACGCCGCGATATTGCTATCTTGGTAGACAGTGACATCAGTTTGCAGACGCTAGAGACAACCGTGCGAGCTGCAGCAGGTAATATGCTGATTGATCTTTGGTTATTTGATGTCTATCAAGGTGACAAAGTACCAGCAGGCCAGCGCTCACTAGCGTTTGCACTGATATGGCAAGATAGTACGCAAACGTTGTCTGACGAAGCCGTCAAGACTGCCACAGATAAAGTGGTACAAGCGCTAACTGACCAGCATTCTGTACAGCTGCGCGACAGCTAACATTTAGTAAGTATTATACCCAATGCTCTGTAGTCTTTTTACCATGAGGCTACGGAGCATTGCTATTCATAGAATAAGTTAAGTGGTTATTAATAAAGGATTTTAATGAAGACTTTGTTAAAAAATGGTCAAAAAACCTTTATAATAGCTAGCCTTAACCCTCATACCGCTAAACCATGATATTCGACATCACGACATAGCATAGGAGTCGTACTGTGAGCACCTTAACCAAATCTGACATGATTGAGCATTTGATGAGTCACCTAAACCTAACACGCCAAGAAGGCCGCTGTCTGGTGGAGAACTTTTTTGATGAGCTGTCAGAGAGTTTGATTGATGGCAAAGAGGTCAAGCTTTCAGGCTTTGGCAACTTTGAGCTTAAAGATAAAAACAGCCGTCCAGGCCGTAACCCGAAAACAGGGGAGCCTGTTGCAGTATCCGCGCGCCGTGTGGTTACTTTTAAGACAGGACAGAAGTTTCGTCAGAAGGTTGACGAGCGTTTGTTTGATAGCTAATACTTAGTTTGGCACTGCGCTGAACGATAGTGTGTCTGTTTTATCGTGAATTCATAAGAATGCTAGTGCGTATTTGCACTTAGTTATTTTTGCGTACATCTATGTATTTCGATATTGCGGCACGTATCCTATATTAGGATTATCTATAAAGTAAAATCCTACTAAGATCATAAATAATAGACATAAAAAAAGAGAGCATAGGCTCTCTTTTTTTTACTACAGTTTATCTATTGTATGAACAATAAATTACTGAGCTTCTTCAACTACTACTTCGTCAGAAGCTTCAACAGCAGCAGTATCAGTTTCGCTAGCTACGTCTACGCTAGTGGTGTCGCCGTCTACAGGAACTTCAGCGTCCATTTCGTCAGTAGCAGTTGCTTCTTGAGCATCAGCGATGTCAGCTTCAGCGCCAGCAACAGCAGCGTCAGCATCAGCAGTCATTTCGCCTTCAGCAGCAGCTTCGTTTAGCTCTTCAGAAGCGTCTTGCACTTCTTCTTGCGCGTCAGATAAATCTTCAGCAGCGTTTTCTTTGCTGCTATCACAGGCAGTAAGGCCCATAGTTGCAGTCATGATACCAGCTAGAGCAAGTAATTTAAGTTTCATATGGTTTTCTCCGGAAAAATGAAATGAGCAGTAGCAGCAACAAAGGTCGAAATCCGAGATTTCTCAGAATTCAACTAGTCTTAGTTACAGCTACTCAGCTTCCACGCATTCTATAGGTTTTCTAAGTAAATAGAAATAGTCTGTACAATTAAGTAACAATAAAATTTAAAATAATATTTTACTTTGTCTATCCGATATACTTTTTAATACAAGAAGCCAAATTAATCGACGTATAATCAATGACATCAGAGGGATTGAGCGCTTTTTTGGTTCTCATTTTTTGTCTTGAATTGTTGATATTAACCCCGTTTTCATGGTTAAAAATGAATTTAAATGGTGAGATGGCCATCCTGTATTACATAAATCCTAGTTAAGTTAGCAATTTTATAGGTTTCTACTTGCTTTTAGGATAGTAGACTAGGTCATAGCGTGAATTAGCTGGCCAAATAATATATAACATAAGTAATAATTAATAAAAGTAGTGGCTAGTAGAGATAGTAGTTAATAGAAATAGTGAATCAATCTATATTTGAGGAATAGAATTATGAAATGGCAAGGTAGACGAGGCAGTTCGAATGTGCGTTCTAGCACAGGTGGCGGTAAGATGATTGGCGGTGGTATTGGCGGTATTATTATCGCTGGTATTTTGTGGTTGGTATTTGGGGTAAACCCAATGACCGCATTACAGACAGGCCAAGCGGTCACAGGCGGTGGTAGTGAATCATCTACTGAGGTTGCAACTAGCACAGACCGAGACACGCAGTTTGTGAAAGTTGTATTGGCAGATACAGAAGAAGTCTGGCATCAAATCTTTAACGAAGCTGGTAGCACTTATCAAGAGCCGTCATTGATTTTGTTTAATGGTCAGGTCAGCTCGGCATGTGGTAGTGCTAGCTCTGCAACAGGTCCATTTTATTGTCCAGGGGATCAGACTGTTTATTTGGATACGTCATTCTTCGTAGAGATGCGTCAGAATCTTGGTATTTCAGGCGATCAGCAAGGCTCTGGTGGTGAAGAGAACCAAGGCAAGGCTGGCGATTTCGCACAGGCCTACGTGATAGCACATGAAGTAGGCCATCATGTACAGACGCTACTGGGCATTAGCCAACAGGTCAATGAAGCTCGTCAGCAAGTGACTCAAGCACAGTCCAATAAGCTCTCAGTATTACAAGAGTTGCAAGCGGATTGTTTTGCTGGTGTATGGGCACAGCGCAATCAAGAGCGTGTACAGTTTTTAGAGGCTGGTGATATTGACGAAGCGGTAAATGCTGCTGGTCAAATCGGTGATGATCGTCTGGCAAAAGCGAGTGGTGGTGCAGTAGTGCCTGATAACTTTACTCATGGTACCAGTCAACAACGTGTCGAATGGTTCACCCGTGGTCTAGAAAGCGGTAATGTACAATCTTGTGATACGTTCAGCGGTGCACTTTAATGGACATATATATTAATAATCGTGTATTTAACTAACGATGTTTTTTAAGACTGATGTTTTTTATTATAAGTCTAGTGCATGGATTTATAGTAAAAATTAAGACATAAAAAAGCCTGCAACGAGTCGCAGGCTTTTTTATCATCTTTTATCTGATATCACTCAACCAATTGTCAAATAATATCAGCGTAGAAAGATTTAGTTGTTGTCAAGAACATAACCACCAGCACCGCCAATCGCTGCACCAGCCAATGCGCCACGAGCGATATCTTTGCTGTCGCCTTTGCTTTTAATAAGAGCACCAGCTGCTGCGCCAGCAGTAGCACCTTTAGCTGTGTTGCTCATACCACTATAAGAGTTACAACCAGTCATGATTAGGGCTGAGCTAGTAATTGCAGTCATTGCGATCGTTTTAGCAAATTTCATATTATCACCTATTAAGTCATCAAGTTTAAAATACAATACCTTCAAAATACTGTGTCCATGATATTTTCAAGTATATTCCTACTGTCTGTCATAATAGTCGGTTACTAATAATATAGTCGTAGTAAAAACGCTAAACTTTGCAAACGAGATGTAAGCGATGTTGCCGTACTGTATCATCGGCAATAGCTGTGAACGACAGAGCAGCATAGTTTAATTGGCTTAACTATTAATATTTTGATGCTGCCATAAAAAAGACTACCTATAGGTAGTCTTAATATTGAATCAAAGCTGAATATGTCTAGCAAACTAACTAAGAATTAGTTCTGTGATTTACGCTTCATTTGCTCAAAGAATTCATCATTGGTTTTCGCTTCTTTTAGACGATCCAACAAGAACTCAGTGGCTTGTACGCCATCCATCGGTTGAAGTAGTTTGCGTAAAATCCATACTTTACGCAGCTTGTCTTCGTCCAATAGACGCTCTTCGCGGCGTGTACCAGATTTTTTGATATTAATCGCAGGGAATACACGTTTTTCAGCCAAGTCACGCTCAAGCGTAATCTCTTGGTTACCAGTTCCCTTAAATTCTTCAAAAATAACGCTATCCATCTTACTACCAGTATCAATCAATGCACTGGCAATAATGGTCAAACTACCACCTTCTTCAACGTTACGCGCAGCACCAAAGAAACGTTTTGGACGTTCTAGGGCGTTGGCATCCAGACCACCCGTCAATACTTTGCCTGATGATGGGATGACCGTGTTATAAGCACGTGCTAGACGCGTAATTGAATCAAGTAAAATTACCACGTCTTGCTTGTGTTCAACCAAACGTTTGGCTTTTTCGATGACCATTTCAGCAACCTGTACGTGACGCTGTGGCGGCTCATCAAAAGTAGAAGCGACCACTTCACCGCGTACCGTACGTACCATTTCGGTGACTTCTTCTGGACGCTCATCAATCAATAGTACGATCAAATAGCATTCAGGATTATTACGAGTAATTGACTGTGCAATGGTTTGTAGCAACATCGTTTTACCTGCTTTTGGCGGTGCGACGATGATAGAACGCTGACCTTTACCAATCGGAGCAATTAGATCGATGATACGACCAGTCAAATCTTCAGTGGTTCCGTTACCAAGCTCAAGTTTTAAATGCTCAGTTGGAAATAGGGGCGTCAGGTTCTCAAAGATAAGCTTATGACGTGAGCGATCTGGCGTATCAAAGTTGATTTCGCCAACTTTTAATAATGCAAAATAACGCTCAGAATCTTTTGGTGGACGAATCGTACCAGCGATACTGTCACCAGTTTTTAGACTGAAACGGCGAATTTGGCTAGGGCTGACATAAATATCATCAGGACCGGCTAAATATGAGCCTTCTGATGAGCGCAAAAATCCAAAACCATCAGGAAGAACCTCAAGTACGCCGTCACCATAAATGGCTTCACCGTTACGCGCATGGGTTTTTAGAATAGCAAAGATAATGTCCTGTTTACGGCTACGCGCCATATTATCAAGACCCATTTCTTTGGCGATAGCCAATAGCTCAGCGATTGATTTTTTCTTTAATTCAGTAAGATTCATAGATAGGTCATTAGCAATTGATCAGATGAGAGATGCCATTAGCAGCACAAGTCACGACAGTGATTAAAATAACGGTAATATGATGATATGGGTGTGTGCACAGCGCTGTAGTTTATGTAGTTTTGGTTTTATATGTCTGCTTATGTACGCATTGCCATCATTGGATGCAAGGTAATAAGAAATAAGGATAAAAAAGGCTACATAAGAGTCTGCGTCAAAAACTCAATATCAGTAATTGCGTTTAGTCATTTTGTTCAGCAATGGTGTTTATAATGACGATTGTGTTTTTGTTGATAAACACGAGGAGAATAGCGACAAGATACTTAGGAAAACAGTTGGTTTTCTCTTGTCAGCAGACTATACGGTCTTCACAATAGCGTTGTCAATAAATTTTGCCAAAAAAGTCATATTATCGAGTTTTTTGCACAAAAAACAAGCAAAAAAGCCACTATCTTAGTTAGATAATGGCTTTCTCGGTTATTCTATTTTACCCGCTCAAGGTAATCTAGAGCGAGCAAATCTAACTTATAAATGCTTGTCTAGTACTTTAGCCAATTCAGCTTTTGGCTGTAGGCCCATTACTGAATCAACTTTTTCGCCATCTTTGAATACAAATAGCGTTGGGATATTGCGGATACCGAAACGGCTAGCCGCTTGTGGGTTGTTGTCCACGTCTACTTTAACGATTTTAACTTTACCTTGGTACTCAGTCGCTAGATCTTCTAAAATAGGAGCGATGGCTTTACAAGGACCACACCATGGCGCCCAGAAGTCTACTAATACAGGTACGTCTGATTGTAGAACGTCTTGATCAAAGTCTGTGTCGGTAGTATGTACAATAAGGTCTGACATAATTTTATCTCTCTTGTTTTATTACTTCTATCACCACTCATCAACCTATATATTGGTTTAATAATAAATCAGTCGGTGGTCAAAGAATTGTTTAGAAGGGGTGAAAATGTGCCATTATATTAACATGTTTGCCCTAATTTGACAGATACAGGCTGGTTAAATTGTTTAACAACTAGTATTAGCACAATAAATCGAAACGGTGCAGCACAAGAGTGTCTAATCTGTTATTTAATACGATTATCCTTATCAAAGTATGTATCTCAGTGCGATAGAAGTTTTATGTTTACCTCGTTTATATAGTAGTTATTGATTAGCAGCTAGCGATATTAATAACGTTAAAAATCAGCCAAATTTTTGCTCTTTTGTCCAAATAACCATTGTTCCTAAAATGGCTGTCGTGCCAAATATAGCTGTCGTGTCTGAAGTATTAGCCACCAACAATCCTTATCTCAAAACCAATTTACATAAGTAGTTAAATTTATGCCTTTTACCGATGAAGAAGTTAATGCCCTCAATGCCCAAGAAAGCGCTTATCCGCTTGAGTTCTTTAAAAATTTTGCGCAAGAAATTACAGTTTACGAAGACGATGACATTTGGGTGGTTGATAAACCTGCAGGCCTATTGAGCGTCGATGGCAAGACACTCAAAGTCAGTCTGCTTGCTCGTCTTGAGCGTGCCAATCCAGCCGTCAAGTTGATTCACCGCTTAGACATGGACACGTCGGGACTGCTTATTTTTGCAAAAAATGCAGCAGCGCAAACCAATATCAGTAAGCAATTCATCGAGCGTTTACCGCAAAAAAAATACCAAGCGCGTGTCTTTGGTGAATGGGAGCAAGTCGGCGCAACTGGTGAGATATCAGTGCCAGTGCGCTATGAGCCAAGTACCAAACCACGCCATATCGTCGATCACGACTGGTCAAAGCATGCGCTGACGCTATACGAAGTTGTGGCTCACGAAACCTGTAATGGCGAGGTAGTTACTAGGGTCATGCTAAAGCCAGTCACTGGTCGCAGCCATCAGCTACGCGTACATATGGTCCATGTCGATCATGTGATGATTGGCGATCCGATTTATGCTGAAGGTGCCGCATTAGAGATAGCCCCAAGGCTCAACTTACATGCACAGCAATTGCGTTTAAAGCATCCGGTACTGGGTGCTTGGATGGACTGGGAAAGTCCTTGCCCATTTTAAATCGTTAAATTTTGCCGCTTGCGGTTAATAGGTGCGATAAACAACGGCTCTAAAGCCAGCTATAAAATGCCAGTCATGCAAATACAAGGATGAAAGTATGCTTGATATCACCACGACCAAACAGGCTATCAAAAACCGCCTTAAAGGTAAAAAGTCAAAGACGGATAAAGTAGCCGACTATGAAGTATTGATTATCGGTGCGGGTATTGCAGGTATTGGTATGGCTTGCCGTTTACAGCAACAGCAGCATAAAGGCCTATTCGGTCGTAAAGCTCCCCAAAAGCAAAAGCAGGCAAAACCGACTAATAAGCAAAAATCTCCACAGCGCTTTGCTATCTTAGAAAAGCGTGCTGATTTGGGTGGTACATGGGATTTATTTACCTATCCAGGGATTCGCTCTGACTCTGACGCCTTGACCTTTGGTTATAACTTTAAGCCGTGGCTTGACTATAGAATGCTTGCAGCAGGCGATGATATTAAGCGCTATATCGCTGATACGGCACACGAATTTGGGGTGACCGAGCATATCCACTATCAGCATGAAGTTCAGCAGATATCATGGTCTAGTGAGGATCAACAGTGGTCAGTAACCATTAAAAACCATGCAAGCGGTGAGAGGTTTGTTAAGACTGCTAAGTTTATCGTAGGTGCCACTGGTTATTATGATTATGAGCAAGGCTATCGTCCTCATTTTGACGGAGAGGAGGGTTTTCACGGTCAAATCGTCCATCCACAGCACTGGAATAATCTAGACTATGATGATAAAAAAGTTGTCGTTATTGGTAGTGGTGCCACGGCGATGACGTTGCTACCTGCGCTAGTAGATAAAGACAATAATCAGTGTGCGCGTCATGTCACGATGCTGCAGCGTACGCCGACCTATGTGGCAAGCGTGCCGGGTGATGACCATGCTATTGACTGGTTATCAGGCAAGTTTTCACCATTATCAAAGGAGCAAGCTTATACGGTACTGCGTGCGCGCAATGTGTTGAGACAGCAAGGCCTGTACAAAGTTGCGACTCACGCACCCAAGGTGATGAAGGCAGTTTTAAAAAATGGGGTGAAAAAAGAGTTAAAAGGTAGCGGCGTTGATAGCAAGCATTTTATGCCTGACTATAATCCATGGGATCAACGAGTATGTGCGGTACCTGACGGTGATTTATTCAAAGCCCTGCAGGACAAACGCGCAACAGTAGTGACCGATCAAATCAGTCACTTTACTGAAACAGGGATTATGCTGCAATCTGGCCAGCATCTCGACGCTGATATCATCGTTACCGCGACTGGCTTAAAGCTACAGATGTTGGGCGGGGCAGCGGTATATATCGATGGTCAAGCTGTCGATATTGGCACGCGTATGACCTATAAGGCAGTCATGATAGAAGGCATACCTAATCTGGCTGCACTGTTTGGCTATACCAATGCTTCGTGGACACTAAAAATCGATTTGGCTTGTCAGTATGTAGTGAGGTTACTGGGGTATATGCATAAAAACCGCTACCAAGTCGCATTACCACAAGCACAGACTGCCGATATGACAGCCTGTGCTCAAGCAGATACCGTGATGGGTTCGCTATCGTCTGGTTATGTCAGACGCGGCAAAGACGAGCTACCTAAGCAAGGCGATCGCTATCCTTGGTTTGTGACCAACAACTATCTAAGCGATCGAATCATGCTTAAGTATCGCAAGATAAAAGACGACTGGTTACGGTTTAGTCGTTAGCATCTTGGTAGTTATTGATGATGGTTAGTGATGAAATCGGCGACTTGCTTACTTAACATCTGCCACAAGGTCTCTTGGGCGCTTTTGCTGCCCCATGCATTGTGCGGACTAAAGATAACACGCGGATGGTCGCTGATACTGAGGAGCGGATCATCGTCAGCGATCGGTTCTTGTTCAAACACATCGCTAGCATAACCGATGATTTGCTCATTATTAACCGCGTCAGTTAATGCTTGGCTATCAACGATGCCGCCACGTGCGACGTTGACGATGAGCGGCTGTTTAACCATTTTTGCCAGAGTGTCTTTATTAATAAGATGCTCAGTTTGTTCATTCAATGGACAGTGTAGACTGATTACATCGGCACATGCTAGCACTTCATCAAACGCGGTATAGTCGTCGCTGCGTGGTTCACGTCCTTGGTGCTCTGCCCATAGTACGGTCATACCAAAGGCACGAGCGATTTCGGTTACGCGTTTGCCGATGGTGCCAATACCGATGATAACTAGTGTCTTATCTTCCAAATCAATCAACGGAATATCCAGCAGACAAAAATTACCGTTTGCCAGCCATGTGCCGTCAGCGACTTTTTGATGGTAATGGATACCTGCGCGCATTGCATTTAACATTAACATAAAGGTATGCTCGGGCACGCTTTTGACCGCATAACCAGCGACATTAAAAAGCGCAACATCGTGCTTATCGCAAGCTTCTTGATCGACGTTATTCATACCAGTGGCAGTCAGTTGGATCAGCTTGAGTTTCGGTAGCTGCTCTATGACTTCTGCACCGATTTGCACTTTATTGGTGATAATAATGTCAGCATCTTTGCAACGCTCAATGATAACAGCCGTGTCTTTTGGCGTGTCATTATAAGTGATGTAATCGCTCACACCCATTGGCGCGGGCAGGTCAATACCTTCAGAAAAAGTACCTTTATCTAAAAAAACGGCTTGCATGGCTAGTCCTTACTTATTGTTGTCTTATAGATAATTAGCGAATAAATGGCTATCGCATGAATCCTTATCGGCTTAATGTAGCACGTTGGTATTTTTAGTCAAAAAGAAGTAAGCAGCAAAAAGGAATTTTCACTTTATTTTTGGCGTGAAAGCAGTATCTATAAAATGGATGTTACTGTAAACAAAGAAAAGACCTCTATTTCAATATCGAAGTAGAGGTCTTATAGTTAGACAATACGTTTTTTCGTTGATGCAGCTTGTATTACAAGCGCTATCAAGCCAACTTTGCAAACACTGTTAATAACAAATGCTAAAAAGAAAAACGCTTGCGCAATTTGCCAATGAAACTGCGTACGCGATTACTCAAATCAATACGCACATCATTGTCAGGGTCGTGTTCGACTTCATAACGTTTTACCAAGTCAGGACTCGCTTTGAGTTTAGTATGATGTTGGAAAGCACGATTAACACTAATCTCTAGCAAGCTCGCGCGCATCGGCTTCGGCAAGCATCGATAGACCTGACCCTTGTTAATTAAATCAATCAACAACCCTGCATCTTGGAATTCAGTTTGCACCAAAACGACCAAATGCGGTGCATCTTGCTTTAAAGTGAAGATTATTGGTGCGATGTTTTCGCCACTAACATTGATGTCAGTAATACACACACCAATGTCGTAGTTTGCCAGATAGTCATAAGCCTCTTCTAAACCTTCAGCATGCAGTACTTTATAATTGTTGGAGAACTGCTTGCGGATTTGTTCGATTAGCTCATTTGTTTCATCGATAACCAACAGGGTTTGCTTATTGTCTGAGCTATCAATCTGATCGGCATCTTCATCTGGATTGTAAGTCAACGCGATTTCAGTGGCACGCCCAACCACAGCGATGAGTTCCTCAGACTTGCAAGGCTTGGTTAAATAACGATAAATCTCTCCATCGTTGATAGAACCAATAATGGCATTCAAATCGGCATAGCCCGTTAATAAAATACGCATGGTAGACGGTGATATGTCTTTTACTTCACGTAAGATATCGACACCGACACGCTCAGGCATGCGTTGGTCACTGACTGCTACGTATACATGGTTGTTTTTAATATAGTCAATATACTCAGTGGGATCGGTCGTGATAAAAACGTCATGAGTTTTACGAAAGAGGAGTTTCATAGAACGTAAAATGCGTTGTTCATCGTCAATAAACGCAATTTTCGGTTTAGGTCCAGTACTTAGAGCAGAGGGTTGTATGTTGTCTTTAACTTCATTCATGATCGTATCCTTACGATGAATAATAGAGGCTAGATTGTAAGTGTTATGTCTGTTGTCAGCACAGCGCACAACTGAGCTGCGCCGACAATATAATAAGCGTGTTGCTTATGCCGACATACTTTGTTCCGTTAAATTATTGTTGATGGGTAGGGTTAAGGTAAACACCGTGCCAACACCTTCAGTAGATGTAGCGGTAATCGTACCATTGTGTTGTTCCATGATTTGCTGACTGATTGCCATGCCGAGGCCAGTGCCTTCACCTGCCGCTTTTGTAGTAAAGAAGGGCTCAAATATCTGATCCAATACTGCTTGGCTCATGCCTTTACCATTATCAGTTACTTCAATGTAGAGGTTGGTTTCATCAGCGTAGGTACGCACCTCAATCTTGTCATCAGGGTTGCCTTCCATTGCTTGCGAAGCATTGTTTAATAGGTTGACTAATACCTGATTGATTTGCGATGGTGAGCATTTGATTTCAGGTGTTGGGCCAAAATTGGTGACAATATCTTGATGTCTGATAGAGTTCCCAGCAATTTTGAGAGAAGATTCTATACATTCGCGTACATCAATGGTTTTCACTTTTGACTCATCAAGGCGTGCAAAGTTACGTAAGTTAAGTACCATCTCGGTAATTTGTTCCACCCCAAACAAAGAGTCTTTAATCAGCTCTTTTAGCTCAGACGATAAATCATCTTCTTCGATTTCATCCGAAGCACGGACAATATCTGCTAACAGTTTATCTATTTTGTCATCAGCAGCAGCTGCTTCAGATTGAACGCCTTTTAACCCTTGTACCAACTCAATCAGCTCTTCGTATTGCTCAGTCAATTGACCGATGATTTCGAGGTTGTTTTGTACATAAGATAATGGTGTATTTACTTCATGAGCAACGCCTGCAACCATCTGACCAAGTGTGGCCATTTTTTCAGAACGGATCAGCTGTAGCTGAGAGTTTTTCAGCTCTTTTAGTGTGTCTTGTAGTTCAGCGGTGCGTTCTTCGACTTTAATCTCTAGCTGTTGATTGATATTAGCAAGCTTACCTTCATTAGATTGGATACGATGGAGTAGCTCACTAATAGAGTGGTTTACTAGGCCAATTTCATTACGTCCGCCTGAAAATTTGACGTCACTAAGCTTATTATATTGCTTATCATCAATTAGTTTTTCTGCGAGAGAGATTTTGTCTGTGGTCTTTTTCAATGGTTTGAATGCTAAGAATGTCAGCATGAAATAGATCAGTGCAGCAGTTATAAATAACGCTAGCATGATTAAGTTGATCAGGTTTTTGCTTAAGTTATCTGCGATAGCATTAACGGCAGCATCTGGTTGAACTACGATTAGTTTCCAGTAGGTCTCAGGAATCTGGAAAACATATGCCTGACTACCATTGTAGTAGCTGTCATTGGTTAGATCGAAACTTTGTAGCAAGCGACTGTCCATCGTGCTTGTATTGCTTGCATTAGCATTCAAATAAGCGGCGTAGTTGATAAGCTCAGAACTACTAACAGCAGTGGCCTCATTTTTATCAAGTGTTGCAATGACTTGTTGTATTTCAGGAGGCATTTTTGCGGCAATTTGTTTGATAATCTCACTATGCTGAGCATCTAAAAAATCTAAGATAGGTTGCCACGCAGGGTCTGAATCAATGACTTGTTTGATATCCAGTGGGACACCAGTCTCTTCGTCAATATAGTTCAAGCGCTCAGGGTTAGATGAAGCGATAACCTTATTACTGTTGTCAATCAATAAAATATAACCTGAGCCAGAGCTTTCACTCAGCTTAACGATGTTTTCTTGTAGCTGGTTGAGCGTAAAGTTAACGGTACTTGCACCCCAAAACTGATTGTCACGTTCAATAGCGACACCGCAGCTCATTGCCAATTCACCTTTGGTTTGAGTGGGGCTTACATCAGCCCATATACAGCCATTAGGTCTGAGTACTTTTACTTTGTTAAACCAGTTTTCATTGTAATAAGGATTAGCAGGGTTTGGATCCGTTAATATTGCTCGGTAATCGCCATCTTGGCGCACCATCAAAAATGGATGAGTCGCTGTACTGTCTCCGAGCGCACCATTATCAGGCCAAATACCACCACTACCTAATAAGCTATAATCGCGCTTATCAAAAGCGTTAGCCGTGCTGGTCTGCAAAATATTTTCTTCGATTGGCAGTGTTTGAGCGCTTTGCTGTAGTTGCAACGCGCTACGCATGACGCGATTGACATCAGCCGAGATGCTGTTGACGGCGGTATTCCCTCGTTGAGCCACTAGTTTTCCTGACTCAAGTCTGATTTTTTCATAGCCTTCTTTTTCGACAATGTAAACCACAACGGCAACAACAACGGCAAAAGCAAGAAACAAAATAATGGTAACTTGGGTACTGACTTGGTTAAATAAGCCAACTTTTTTGGAGGCACTCATAAATGTATTCATCCTTGAATTATATAAAGTACAAAAAATACGATTAGCAGTATTTTTTGTATAAAAAGAGCTGCGATTATTAATGCTGAATAATTTGATGTCTAAATGTCTGAATAAATAGCACAACGATGTGAAGCCATTACTTCTAAGGAAGGGCGCAATCCATAAACCCATCCGCTTATCTACAAACTAAGTCCCTATAACAAGTATTAAAATTCGTCTACTTGTGAATATTGATACCTGTCGATAAGTAGAAGGAAAGCGCTAAATACTATTTTTTAATAATAAATATGAACAATTGACGTAACGAAAAACACATCTATTTTCATAAAGTAACAGTATAGAAACAATTTTATGATGTAAATGTTTTTTCTATACTTGCGAGTCGTTATCTTATTGTTTTATATGACCAACTTATGCTTAGCATTCGCGTCATCTTGTATGAATCTGCTCTTGAAAAGTCAACTTAACGCACTCATCTACCCGCTAACGTTATATAATGGTTGGGCTGAACGATTGGCTTAATTGGTGTTGTGGCACTTCTTCTATGTTTTTTTGACATTTTGTGGTGTGAACAACCTTATTTAGCCATTGTTAGCCGCCATTGCTGTTTTTATAAGCTATCTATTTAATTTCTTACTACCTGAGTAC
Source organism: Psychrobacter nivimaris (assembly GCF_043419765.1). Taxonomy (NCBI): domain Bacteria; kingdom Pseudomonadati; phylum Pseudomonadota; class Gammaproteobacteria; order Moraxellales; family Moraxellaceae; genus Psychrobacter; species Psychrobacter nivimaris. Next base: position 154,536 of record NZ_JBHOFX010000005.1, read on the forward strand.
AAAAGACATCGCCTTATGACTATCTCTATTGCTTCATTGCACAGTACTGAATTCGCCGTTGGTCAACGTTATTTATCTGATACGGAGTCTGAGCTTGGCTTAGGTGTGGTCATCGATGTTGACGACCGATGTGTGCATATTTTATTTCCGCAAAGTGAAGAGACACGCGTCTACGCAAAAAACTCTGCGCCATTATCGCGCGTGGTGTTTAAAGTGGGCGATAGCATCTACGATCAAGATGGCAAAAGCTATACGGTCAATGCCGTTGATGAAGTGATGGGCGTACTGAAATATGGCGTCGATGAGCACGAGCGCGGCATTATGGAAACCCGCCTTGCTGCTAATATCACGTTGGCCAAGCCGCTTGAGCGTTTGCTTGCTGGCCGTATTGAACGTGGTGATTGGTATGAGCTGCGTCAAGATATCTTGCGCATGCAGTCAGCGCTGGCAGGTCATCCATTAAAAGGCCTAATGGGTGCACGTGTCGATATCATCGAGCATCAGCTGTATATCGCACATGAAGTCGGTAAGCGTATCGCGCCGCGTGTACTATTGGCTGATGAAGTTGGCCTTGGTAAAACCATCGAAGCGGGCATGATTATTCATCAGCAGTTGCTAACAGGCAAAGCTGAGCGTGTGTTGATTTTAGTACCAGATAGTTTGCAGTATCAATGGATGATTGAGCTGCGTCGTCGCTTTAACCTAAACTTTGCCTTGTTTGATCTAGTGCGTACTGCGGCTATTAAAGAACACGATCCTGAACAAAACGTCTTTGCCACTGAGCAATGTATCATCGGTGGTATGGATCTGTTACTTGATCACCCAGACTTATATGATCAAGCGATGGATGCAGGGTTTGATTTATTGGTCGTTGATGAAGCGCATCATCTGCATTGGGATGAAGCACAGGGCGGCAATGATAAGTATGACTTGATTGCAGATTTCGCAGAAGAAACGCCAGGCGTGATGCTATTGACAGCAACGCCAGAGCAGCTTGGTGCGCAGAGTCACTTTGCCCGTCTGCGTCTGCTTGATCCAGATCGCTTTGATGATCTGGATGAATTTATCGATGGGCAAGAAGCTTTTGCAGAGACAGCAGCAGTTGCTGGCGTCTTGATAGAAGAAAAGCCATTGAATGAAGGTCAAATCGCTGCTTTAAGTAGCTTATTAGATATTAGTATTGAAGAACTATCTTCAATCAATGAAGATGAAAAACTACGAACTCATGCATTAAATGAGCTGTTAGATCGTCATGGTACAGGTCGTATTTTGTTCCGTAATACTCGTGAGAGTGTCAAAGGGTTCTATGGCCGTAGTAGCCAACCATATCCATTGCCACTTCCTGAGGCATGGAAAGACAGCTATCAAACCAATGGTAAGTTGCGTGAGCAGCTATGGGGCGAAGAAAACCAACCAGACGGTGGCTGGCTAGAAGATGATCCACGCGTTTCTTGGTTGATTGATATCTTACGCGGTGAGCTTAAGCATCAAAAAGTGCTATTAATCGCTCGTAGTGGTGCGACGGTAGAGAGTTTAGAAGCAGTATTGCGTCTGCATGCGGGCATCAAAACAGCTATCTTTACTGAACAGATGACTTTGCTTGAGCGTGACCAAGCGGCCGCATTCTTTGCAGATAGTGAAGGTGCGCAGATACTACTGTGTTCAGAAATTGGTTCAGAAGGTCGTAACTTCCAGTTTGCAAGCCAGTTGATACTATGGGATCTACCTGCTAATCCAGATACGTTAGAGCAGCGTATCGGCCGTCTAGATCGTATCGGTCAGACGCAGCAAATCATGCTACATGTGCCTTATGTGCAAGGTACAGCGCAAGAGCGTCTGTATCAGTGGTATAACGATGCACTGAACATGTTCAATCAGATATCGCCAACTGCCCAAAGTGTACAAGAGCAATATATCCAAGAGCTTAAGCCAATGCTTGAGGGTGCTGATACCGCTGAAAATAATGTCATCTTGCAAGACATCATTGACGAGGCGCTACAGACACGTTTGGGACTAGAAGCACAGCTACAAGCTGGTCGTGACCGTCTGCTAGAGTACAACTCATGCCGTCCGCGTGTCGCTGGTCGTATCGCCGATGCTATGCGTGACTTTGATGGCAATAATTTGCTGCCGCACTTCATCGAGCGTTTCTTTGCGTCTGCCAATATCGATCACAATATCCAGCGTGATGGCTCGTGGGTTATCGCGCCTATCGATAGCACCGAAATTAGCGACTATATTGATGGCTTGCCACTTGGTGATGAAGACGGTATGACGTTGACCTTTGAGCGTGAGCAAGCGCTTCAGCGTGAAGACATCGAGTTTATCACTCACGAGCATCCATTGATGCGTGCTATCTATGAGCTGGCGAGTACCAGTACCTTTGGTAATACGACAGTTGCGATGCTGAAAAGCGCTGCTGTACCGCAAGGTATGGTATTGCTAGAAGTGAATTTCCGTGTAGAAGCAATAGCACCGAAACTGCTGAATTTACCAGCGACTTTGTCCACACAAAATATCCGTGTCTTTATCAGTGAGCAGGGCAGTGATTTATCGGCTCGTATCAGTGCTGAGATGATTATGCCGCACGTTGAGCGATTGGATAAAAACCGTGCCCGCCAAGTCATTAAAGTACGCGGCGATGTGATTGAACAGCGTTATTACGAAGCTGAAGACATTGCTCGTCAGCAGATCGCTGAGATTGGTGAGCAAGCAAGTAGCCGCTTTAGCCAGCAGTGGTCACGCGAAATTAAGCGTCTAAAACATCTACAGACGATCAATCCAAACGTACGTCCTGAAGAGATTGAGCGTTTAGAGCAGCTTAAAGCTCAAGGTGAGCAAGCGCTTGGTAACTTGTCATTAGTACCGGATTCTATTCGCGTACTCGTAGCAGTTAAGCCATAAATATCGGCGTATTTGTCAAAAACGAGGTGTTGTTATACATCTCGTTTTTTTATGGTTGAGATTGCTTGCTTTGATCTTTAGTTGCGATTTGTCTGGCAAAAACAGACAAGCAATACTTATGAGTAAGCCGACAGTAACTAGTCAAAGCCACCAATATTGGGTAAGATGTTTACCTTTTCTATAGAAAATAAATATTCGGTGATAACATCGCTAACGATGTCTGTATGTTTATTTTAAGGTCTCCTTCGACAGATCTTAACAAGTGATCTCGCATTATTTTACATTCAAATATGATGGCTATATGGCATCAATATCATCAGATGCTGAGCGTTTTTGATAAAAATAAGGAAACATATCGTCATGTCCGATAATCTACAACTGATTGATGAGCTGCTGGCTACTATCGCGCTTATTGAAGTTACCCCTGATGTGTTTGAGGGTAAAAGCCATGACTATGTGGGCAGTCGTATATTTGGTGGGCAAGTGCTCGCTCAAGCGATTATGGCAGCGGCGCATACATTAGATAAAGACAAACCTTGTCACTCATTGCATGGGTATTTTTTGCGTGGTGGCGATATCAACCAACCAGTGATATACCAAGTCCGTCGATTGCGTGATGGTCGTAGCTTGTCTGCACGTGAAGTCACGGCTATTCAGTACAAAGAAGTACGTGGTAAGCCGCCTGTTGAACAAGTAATATTTTCAATGATTGCCTCGTTTTCGCCGATGGAAGATGGGCTTGAGTATCAAGAAGATATGCCTGTCTATCCACCGCCAGAAGACTTACTGACAGAGCAAGATCTAAAAGAAGAAAATGTCGGAAAAGTGCCAGAAGCGCTAAAAGCAAGATTTATGCGCCGCCGTCATGTCGAGATTAAGCCAGTTAAGCCGCGTAATCCGATTAGCCCAGAACCTATGAAACCCAAGCAAGCAAACTGGCTACGTATTCGTGAATTGGGCAATCAGCCAGTGGCTATTCAGCAAGCACTCTTGGCATTCTCGTCGGACTTTTATTTGGTTGGCACAGGGCTAATGTCACATGGTGTGAGTTTTATGACCAGTGGTCTACAGGCTGCTAGTATCGATCACTCAATGCATTTCCATCGTGATTTTGATTTGAATAAATGGATGCTGTACGACATGTGGAGCGATACCACGTCTAATGCGAAAGGCTTGAATCATGGTCAGTTTTGGCAAGATGGTAAACTGGTCGCTACCGTGCAACAAGAAGGACTCATGCGTTTACGTGTGCCAAAGTCTTAGAGTACTGTAGGCTTAGTTATCTTTATATTATCATCATAAAAAAGCGACTCATTATTAATAGTGAGTCGCTTTTTTTATTCCAATTTTTATTCTAAGATTTTAACCATCGCGCGAGGCAGTCCTAGGCTGTCTTGCGCTTTTTGTTCGGTTAGCCACTTAAATTCAATTTCAGCCGCTGCTAATTTTTGATTTAGCTCAGTTACCTGCGTCGCGTCAATCGTCAATTTACGCGGGGTCAAATACCAGTGAAAGTGCGTCAGCGAATGCTTGATAGGAGCATCATCGAGCAAGGTATTGCTAACTGATTTTGCCACCAGTTCATTTTTTATGAGCCACTCATTAATGATTTGCTCAGCAGTGGTAAATTCTGCTTCGTATACTTTTTCATTACTACGTACGTCATTTGGCATATTCGATAGTTTGTCATCGTTAGCTAGTGTCTTTTTAACGGTAGCCTTGTTATTAGTTTTACCGTCAACTTTTTCCACGAACTGTAATGGCAAACTCCATAATCCACCCCAGATGCCGTTGTCAGGGCGTTGTAGCCATAGTATCTCACCGTCTACGCTTTCTATCAGCAACGCATCGCTAAACTTACTTGGCTTTGGCTGTTTTTTTGCTTTGACGGGATAATCAGTCTCGCGCCCTTGCGCATGGGCTAGGCAGTCTTCTTTCAATGGACACAATAGACACGCAGGCTTGCTACGGGTACATAATGTCGCACCCATATCCATCATGGCTTGCGCAAATAGTCCTGAGTTCTCTGTCGGTGTCAGTCGTTCTGCCAATGCCCATAAATCTTTGGTGGTAGCAGATTTAGTGATATCGCCGTCGATAGCGGCCCAACGTGTCAGCACTCGTTTGACATTACCATCACAGATGACGCCATAATGATGTAATCCCATCGACATAATCGCGCCAGCAGTCGATGGCCCAACGCCCGAAATCGCTTCCCATCCTGCTAGCGTCTGCGGAAACTCGCCCGTTTCGGCGATGACCTCTACCAACTGCTTAGCACCTTTATGCAAATTACGCGCGCGTGCATAGTAGCCAAGCCCTGCCCAATGCTCTGCTACGGTATCCCATTCTGCTGCGGCTAAATCCTGCACAGTCGGAAACGATGCCATAAAACGTGCAAAGTAGGGCATTACAGTGGTCACTTGCGTTTGCTGAAGCATCACTTCTGATAGCCAGACGATATAAGGATTGGGCGTATCAGTCTGATGCTGTTGCCAAGGTAAGTCATGGCGACCGCTTTCGGCAAACCAATCGAGTAGGCGCGGGGCGAAGGAGTTAAGAGATGTTGTACAGTGATTAAAGTTGGTTTCAGAAGAAGTAGAGTTGGCAGTTAGCTGGGTCATAGGCTCTATTATTTAGTTTTTTGAAGGTAAACAATTATACCTGATATACGTATTTGCTACGACCCAACTCTGACGTAATGTATTGAAATAATATAATAAAAATAACTACTTAACGATATCGAATAGTAAGAGGTTGTTTATCGTTTGTTTAACATACTTGTCGCAATGCGCATCTTCGATATAATCATACTTGGATAAACTAACCTCAATACGAGCCATCACTGATTGTCGATCGATAGTACTAACTGGTAGATCTAAAAAAGGAATCGTAGAAATTTTTTCAAATATAATTAAGAAAAGATGTTTAACGGACAAATCTGTAAGAATTTCAGATCTAACATATGAGGACGTCATATCTAATCTAGAACTATTAGTGAAGCCCAGAAATTTATCTGAGTTGATACTCCTTTTTATGATTTGTTCTAGTAAATCTTTATCCATCATATAAACAAAAGATAGAAAGACCATCAGAATTTGTTCAACAGTTGGTGACTGGTTCTGCTCTTTATTATCTTCGAATACTACTAGTGCTTCTACACAGCGAACGATTTGCTCAATATTTCGTAGAGACAGCGTATCAACATTAAGAAAGGTTGGAATCTCATAGATAAATTGGTTATCTTTGAATTCCTGCGAAATAACTTTACTGTCTCTTACGACTTTTTCAAAGTAAGTCACGTTATTTTTAACTGATTGATTGTCCTTATCTTTACTGGTCGTAGGTAGATTAATTTGATATTTAAAAAATTTATATAAGTAGCTGTGTGAGTCGGTTTCGCTACCATAGCTATGTTTTATAGTGGCTTTAAGCTGTTCCGCATTAGTGATTAAAATGATTTGTACATTCTCAACGTCAAAAACATGTTTGATAGTTTCTAACATCATTACTGCAAAATCTGGTCTGCATCGGTCTAACTCGTCAATCAATAAAATGACAGGATTTTCTGCTGTAATGTCAGTTAATACATTTTTTAGGGTATTCAGACTTCTTTCAGCCTCAGCTTGGTCTTCAATAAGAGATTCTAAAGAAAGGTCTATTAACTCTTTTGAACCTTCTTCTATGGTTTCCATGCCCTTAGACAACTCTTCAGGTATATCCGCAGCATAGCGTCCAAAAGCGAAGCCTAATCCTGCCTTCAAGCCAATACCACCAACCAAGCGTAAATAAGGAACAGCATTTTTTATTAGTTTTTTTCGCTGATAACTTTTTTTAGGATAAAAGCTTACAATCTCTGAGATTAAAGTCAGTAACGGCTCGTTAGTGTGGTCAGCTTGAAAGGCATTAACGTAACCAATTTTGTAGTTATTGGAGCTATCAGCTTTAATTAGATTTTTAAGCTTGAAGCAAAACTCGGTTTTACCTGTACCCCATTTACCGTCGATGATAAGTGGTGAGACATCAATATCTGAGTCCAAGAGCTTAATGATTTTTTCAGCGATAGGCTTCCGCGTGAACTCATCTCTATTAGAAAAAGTTAACTCTCTCATTATGTTGTCATCTGTCATTACTCATTCTCTATATTTATATTTTTGATATACGATACTGATGTTATACAGATAATACAGACATAAAAAAAGCCCATAAGGGCTTTTATATAGGTAATAGTTTTTTAAGTAATAAGCCTTTAGATAAACGCTACTTCCGATTCTTCCGCGTTTTTAGACGACGTAAGCGCTTTTCTTCCTCTTTCGCTTTTTTCTTCTCTTCAGCAGCGAGTCGTTGTTCAGCGACGACGATTTCTTCCGCTTCAGTCATTGCTGGTGTTTCTAGCGTGATGCGACCGATCTTTGCGCTACGCAACTCGTTAATGAGGATCTCAGACATGCGGTACGTATCGACTTGGTTGCCCGCGCGTACACAGCCGCGATTACGTCCAGCCACTTCAAAAAACTCCCAGTCAGTCTTTGGCAGCTCTTCAATTTTGTAGCGAGTTTTTAGCATTTCAGGATAGGCTTGCATTAGGTACTCAGCGGTATAGCTGGCTACATCAGCGAAGTCAAAAGCAGTATCACGGATACCGCCTGTCGCTGCGAGACGATAACCTGAGTTTTCGTTTTCAACCTTTGGCCATAGCATACCAGGTGTGTCATAGAGCATGATGTCATCGTCGAGCTTAATCAGCTGCTGCGACTTGGTCACGGCTGGCTCGTCGCCTGTCTTTGCCACAGCGCGTCCTGCTAGCGTATTGATCAGCGTTGATTTACCAACGTTTGGAATACCCATAATCATCGCTTTGATTTGACGACCAGTCCCGACTTTATTGGGTACAAGATGCTTACAGATGGCGATGATACGTTTTACGTCATTGGCTTTTTCAGTATCGCAAGCAATGGCTTTGACCCCATCTTGCTGCTCGAGATAATCCATCCAAGCTTGCGTCAACTCAGGATCGGCAAGGTCAGCTTTGTTCAGGATTTTGATAACAGGTTTTTCGCCGCGCAGTGCTGCGACCATTGGGTTTTCACTACTATATGGAATACGCGCATCGATGACCTCGATGACCAAATCCATCTGCGGCATGACTTCTTTGATTTCGTTACGGGCTTTGTTCATATGCCCAGGGAACCACTGAATACTTGCTCTCTTATCCATCTGCTTTCATAACCTTTTATAAAAAATGCTAAAAGTAAAACAATCAACGTTTACTTTCTAATGGTGTCCAGTTTACTACAGAACCACCTTGCTCACGGCACAATTTCACCCAACCAGCTTTGTCATTACGCCTGATTTTGGTTTTCTGTTTCCTCATGCGCAGGTGGTAATGGTGCAAGGTAACCAATTAATAGTATTAAACTGCCTGCGCCAAGGAAGGATATGACTCGCCAAATTGCCTCAGTCTGTGACAAATCTACCAAGACTAACTTAAGTACGACGATACCTAATAATCCAATACCCATAAACCAAAGCGCGCGCTGCCAATAGCGACTCGCCATGATGGTGGCGACCAATGCCAAGAGCGTCCATAAGATCGTCAGTCCAGTTTGTACTTGCTCGCTCTGCCATGCGCCGCCTTGATAGTCATTCCAAAGTGGCGTGCCAATAAAGGCGTGTAGCGTTCTGACCAACATGCTGGAGATCACCCAAAAACTGATCAGACCCAATATAATTAGCAAATTCTCAGCGGTGAATACGCGCTTAGATTTGGCAGCTGCACTTGGCTCAGTAATGGTTTCATTGTGGCGGCGTTGGCTGATGTAATACAGACTAAAGCCAACTGATAGCGTCAGCCATGAGGTGATGTCATATAGGTTGAATAATGGAAAATAAGACAGTCCCCAAATCACACCGTCATAAGACCAATTGGTAAGAACAGTCCACAGTAAAGCAATAGGAGCAAAGATGGCGGCGCATCCTAATAGTGCTTGCTGCCAATCAAACCAATACAGCAGACCTTGTTCTGAAGCTTTATTAGTTGAGATGTTCTCTGCATTTTGACTGAGATAACGATGATTTAACCATAACCCAAATAATATGAGTGTCGCTGAAAACAAGAAAGCCATTACGCCATCAGAGTCTGGTAGGCCGTAATGCGCAGCGGCAGCAATGAGTAAGATGCCCGTACCTAGCCAACTTGCAGCAGTATAACGTGAGATATTGTTGTTATCGGACAATGTATCAGACCATGTTTTTAGCCATAGCTGCCCCATGACTAACCAGCCGATTATTAAGCCTAGGAACACTAACCATTCCGCTGTTGCCCATGTTAAATTTCGCTCAAATTTTTGTGGCAGTTGCAGTACTAGCATGAAGTAGAACAGGGCTAGTAATCCATGACTAAGCTGTCTAATTTCCGCCCACGGACGATAGCGATTGATGACCCAATAGGCGATTAAGCTCATAAGTGCGGCCAGTGCAATTACCGTCGTGCTTGATTGCCAGATATCAAACCAATGATGCAAATCAAGCATCAGAACTTGTAGCATCCAAGCCATCGCGGTCAGTGTCAAAAACTTGATAAATCTAGGGCTATGCCAAACGAATTTGAATACGCGGCTCCGACTATTGATTGAGGTCAGCCATTGCTGTGCAGCTTGCGTACTGACACCCAGCGCATGGGCATAGCTGGTTAATGCATCTGATGCGCTGTCCAATGTTTGTGTTTTTATTACTGAGGATTGTGATTGTATGACCGAGGATGTTGTAGCGCTTTTATTGTTAAGGTTATTGAGGTTGTTACTACTATCTAAGCTATTAAGCAGCACAGCAGGGGAGTTACTAGCGCGTAATATAAAGACGGTCGCTAGATAACTGAGCGCTGAAATACTAAAGGCCAAAATCGGATAATCATTGCTAGGGAATACGATGGTAGCCATCAACATGACGATACTGATGAGCTGCAATAGCACACCGAATAATACAGACCACGATCGCAACGAGCGTCGTCCAAACCATACTAGCGCCAACCCTTGTACGGACCAGCCAAAAGCAATCCATTCAGCATCTAGCGCCAGCGGAATAACGAGCGCAAAAAATCCTAATCCTAACGCTAGCATGCCTTCGGTGATTAAAGCATAGCGTTTACTGCGCTGGATAAATAGCCAGCCTAAGCCAAGATAAACCGTAGCCAAAATGGCACTGGTAATCGTGAGGGCGTTAGAGATGTCGTTTAGTAAGGCAGAAAATAAACCAAAAGCCAGTAGCGGTACTGAAAACAGTAAACCCGTATCAATAGGGAATACATAGGAGCTGCCTACATGGGCTTTGTCCAAGTGTTTTGTATTATCTACATTATCAGCATGACCGAGGTCTTTTTCGTTTAGCGCATTATAAGTGATGATTTGCTGCGCATAACGAATGACGACAAACAAGTAAAGCAGCCAATGTAAGGCTACTAATGCCACCAATGACCAACGCTGCGTTTCAATGACGGCGCTCAGGTTTTCGCTGACACCCCAATAGTATGCCAAGCCAAATGTCACAGTCACACCGAATAGATTCAATATTTTCCACGGTCGATAGTGAGCAATGACGGCAATGGTGACGTTTAGCAGTAGATAATAGCTGAATAAGGTAACCAAGCTGCCAGTATCTTCACTGGTCAAAATCGGTGCAAAGAATCCACCTGATAATGCCAGTAATGCCAATGGGAAGGCGTTTTGACGTACGGCGAGAGCAATGGTAATGGCAGACAATGACCCAAGCCCGATAAAGCTTGGGATACTAGGAATGATTTCATAAACACTGTAAGCAAAAAAGGTGCTTAGATAAGCAATCGCTAAGCCTGCGCCCTGTAGCGTAATCCCATATGAGAAGCGTTTTGCCGTCAGCTTTAACCCAAGCGCTGCCAATGCTAACCCTGTAACGCCAACTGCTAGCAGCTTCGTGGCAATCGAAATCTCGATATATTCGCTTAATAAGCGAAGCAATAACACCACACCTACCAATAGCACCAATACGCCGACTCGCACGACCAAGTTGCCACCGAAAAACCAGTTTTTGATTGAGTGAATCAGTGAGGTCACAATAGGTAATGAGCGTTCATCAGGCTCAATCGGTGCGGTAGGCACTGTATTTTGCGTATTTATCGAGGCGTTATCGTCTATAGATTTATCGTCATAGATACTTGATGCTGCATGTATGGTTGAGTTTGAAGCAACGGTAGGAAGCGGTGGTGGTGATACAGGCAGCTGATTATCTGAAAAAGAATGTTGTGAGTCAAAAGCTATTTCTTTAGCATCATGGTCTTTAGCGTCACTGTCTTTAGGAGCATTGTCTTTAAGATCATGATCGTCAGTAGCAGTGTTGCGCGCATAATTGCTTTTATCGACGAAAGGTGCAGACGGAGGCGGCATACTACGATGTCTTTGCTGCTCCAGCTCAGCTTGCAGCGTCGTTACATCGCGGCGTAGATGCTCGATTTTTCGAGCTATCCTAGTATACAACGCGACCACTACGATCAATAAAATCGTAAAAGCCAGCCAGCCCAACTGGGTCACCATTAGATACAACATCTTCGTCACTCAATCCAGTTTATAGTAAAGTGATAATGACGTGATTTAATAAGAAGCACAAGACTACTCTGATTACTGGACTAAAAGACAGATGCTAAAATGACACTCAAAATAAAAGGGTAGCTTAATAATTAAGCTACCCTTTTTAATGGTCTTTATATCAAATCATTTTTTATGCTAGATTGGCTTTCATAAACTCAAGCATGTTTTCCCAGCTTTGTTTAGCAGCGGCTTCATTGTAGCCAAGATCTACTTCATTTTTGGCTGCGCGCTCATCAGCATGCGGATTGGTAAAGCCATGTTTGGCATTGTCATAAACGTCGATAGTGTAGTCAACATCGGCTGCATCTAGCTCTGATTTTAGACCTTCGATAGCATCCATTGATACCATTGAGTCATCACGGCCATGAGCGACCAACACTTTTGCTGCAAAGTTTTTATCTGCTGGCTGTTTTGGGGTTGGGTTACCATGGAACGTAGCAACGGCTTTTAGCGGCATGCCTTCGCGAGCCATATCTAGTACAACTTTACCACCGAAGCAGTAACCGATTGCGCCTAGTTTATCACCATCGACTGATAACTGATCGCTGAAGTCATTAAGGATTAAGTGGCAGCGTGCCATTAGCATGTCTTGATCGGCCAGTACTTGCTCCATCCACATGTTTGCCATTGCTGCATCAGTAGTTAGTTTACCTTCACCATAGACATCCATAGCGACTGCTGCATAACCTGCTTCTGCCAAGCGCTCAACCACTGATTTTGGATGATCGACCACGCCCCACCATTCCGGTGCAACCAAGATACCTGCTGCTGGATTTTCATCTGAAGCGTTTTCTGGGAGTGCTACATAACTGATAAGTTCTACACCATTCTCGGTAGTACTGATTAATTCAAAAGTCTTAATTGACATATTATTGTCCTTTTTTATGTTGTGAGTTTTAATTATTCGTCATTGTGATGGTTCGTTTTTCTAACTCGTACTACCTTAACGCCCATGTCTAGCAAAAACAGCTATAATACTGTAACGCTCTTTATCAAAATGCTACTGCGACTTTATGACTATAAATTTGTTAAACAAAAATAATGACCAATCAGACTTGAACTCAGGTCTCGATGCAGCAGCCAAGCCTGCGCAATCGGTGAGCTTGTTCCCTGATAGTGCCGATATCGATTCTGCTGATGCTGACTCTAAGTATGAGTCTGAGCCACTACGTCCGCAGTTTTGGTCGCGATTTGCGTTAACAGAATTAAACCATAGCGAGTGGGAAGCACTGTGTGATGGTTGCGGCAGTTGTTGCTTGATTAAGTACATCGACGAAGATGAAAGTGGCAATGTGGATGAGGAGCTGGTCGAATATACCGATGTCACCTGCCAGTTGATGGACTGCGCGACGGGATATTGCAGTCACTATGCAACGCGGCAAGAGCATGTGCCAGATTGCATTCAGCTGACTATGGACAACTTGCCCAAGATGATGTGGCTACCATCGCACTGCGCCTATAAGCGTCTGTATAAAGGGCAGGGCTTACCAAGTTGGCATTTATTATTGACTGGGGATGCGGTGGTAACACAACAACAAATGCGAGCGGCCAACGTAGGCGTCGCTGGTCGCTGTGTCACGGAAATCGGTATGTCTGATGAAGAAATGGAGACACGGGTGGTTAACTGGGTTAACCCTTAGTCTACAGTTAGTTAGATGCCTGAGCAGTAGATCTAGCCTTCGCTTCAGCACTGGCTTGCGAGTTAGCCAATGCTGGTATCGGAATATCTTGACGAATCTGCTGTGAAAAGTTACGGCTGTTTTTATCTCTACTAACGCTAGTTAGTTGGTTAGCCTGATTATCAAAGCCTTTTGCCTTTGGGTTGATATGAGTGCGCTCATACCACGTATTCATTGACCAAGGTTGGTTGTCCTTTTCTGGCGCCGCATCCAACATGCCTACATCATATAGATAGTTCGGTAACCAACCAGAGACCCAAATTCGATAATCCCATGGCAAGCGATCGCCACTAACAATACGCGCCATATAAAAGATAATATTGGTACAGTTGCTAATCAATGTATTGTACCAAGCAGGTTTAGCGTTCAAATCATCAGCCGCAGTCAGATAAGATTCAAATAGCGACCTCACTTCATGCTGTTGCAAATTGCTAATAGGAAACAGATAAACCTGCTCGCCGCGCGCGTTGCTGCGGGTGTAAATAATATCGCGCTCTTCTGCGGCAATCAGGCTCAGCTCATAACGTCGAAAAAACCCAGCCAACGCTGAAAAAGACTCGCCATCTTCTTTACGTATCTCAAATGAGAATGCAAGTGGTCTATCATCTTCGAATCGAAAGCTAACCAATGTATGAGCGATTAGCGGACCCATCCAATAAGAATTGGTCACATCAACGCCAGAGAGTTTAGATAAATCAATCGTACGGGTATCCCAATGCTCGTTAGCATCCTCTTCAGTCTGCCAATCAAAGTTACGAACATTGGTTAAAGTAATTAAATCAGGGTTGGTCGCATCGCGTTCATAAGAGACCCGTTGGTCGACCTCAGCCATCCAGTCACGATCCTGCTTGGGCTCAATAGAAAAAAACCAACCTAGACCTACAAGCCAAACAGCGCTATATATGCGGATAAGTAGCTTGGTTGCTGTGCTTTTGCTAACTGACTTTTTATTAGATAGTGAGTCACTGTGAAATACTTTTGTGACGGCATCCCAATAACGCGTACTTAGCAGCGCAGCTAATATACTTACAATCGCTATTGTCGCAAGCCAAGTCAATACTGAGCTGACGCCGTATTGATACCAAATCGCGAGTAACAACCATATCGCTGATAACAATAACGTAACGGCAATTAAAAAAGTCACAAGACGCTGGCGCCATGTAGGCTTTGGCTGATTGCTATCTGATGGGCTATTTTTTGATATTTCGCGTTTTAAGTCAAGGCTCTCTAAGCCACGACTGTTTGACCGTCGACTGCGTGAACGCGACGAGAGTAAGCGAGAAAAAACGGAACGTAGCGACATAGGGTTTGCTTTGATAAATAAAGGCTTTGACCATAGCAAAGTTTATAACACGCTGACAATACAATTTGAGTGAATTTGTCGTTGAATGTCGGTGAGCCTTGCGATAAAGTGAAGCTAATTTGTACTAGCAAATTTGTTATTCATGCACTAATTAATAACAAACCAGCCGTTTTATTTGCTACTTTTATCCCCATCTAGGCTCTACTTGTTTTTTTATTGAGTATTGTTCATTTTTCTATTGAATACTATTCTGAATTTTATTAACTAAAGAGGTTAAATCACACCACCATGTCTGACGACACTCCCAGCCCGAGTAGTTGGTCGATGCGCGGCTTAAAACGCTGGCTATCGACCGCCCCCGAAACCCGTGATGAATTGATTCGTCTGGTACAAGACTCGCGCCAATTTTTAGAGCCTGATACGGTCGATATGTTAGAAGGCGTGCTAGATTTGCCTGCGACACAAGTCCGCGAAATCATGACGCCGCGTCCGCAAGTAATTGGTCTGCACGAGAGCACCAGTCTTGCCGAAGTGATGGATATTATTCTTGAGACCACTCACTCGCGCTATCCTGTTTTTGACAGTCAAGATGATGATGCCGTCATCGGTATCTTATTAGCAAAAGACTTGATTCCGATTCTGGTACATATGGTCCGCAACCAAGAAGACAAAATTGATAGTAAGCGTCTCAGAGACTTGGTGCGCCAGCCGTTATATATCAGTGAGACGGCTCGCTCTGATACCTTGCTACGCTCATTGCAGCGTACCCAAGTACACATGGCGATTGTCGTTGATGAGTTTGGTAACTTTGGTGGTGTCGTCACCATGGAAGATTTGTTGGAAGAAATCGTTGGCGACATCGTCGATGAGCACGATGACTTTGATGAAGATAGCGATATCAATAACATCGTCCCTGATCCAGAAAAGCCAAATACATGGCGTGTCCAAGCGTCTACAGTAATTGAAGACTGTAATGATGAGCTAGGTAGTCGTTTTGACGATACCGATGTCGATACGATGGGCGGTTTGGTCATGCAAGCACTTGGCTTCGTTGGTGATTTAGAAGGCGAGAGCGTCGTGATAGATGATTGGAAAATTACCATTACCGATGTCGAAGGGCGATTTATCCAAAATCTAGAGCTGACCAAAACCAATTCCGAGCAACAGATATTGATAGGCAGCCATTAGCTTGCTTATAGTGTCACGATAGTTGGTCAATGAATAAAACTTGTTAGCAAATTAACAGAAAACACGATGAAAAATCGTGTTTTTTGCTTTCTGCCTTTTGAACTTTAGAATGAGGTTTTAGCTACGCAAATTTACCCACTTGTAGGTTTTGACTGGTATCATGGGTGGGTTTTATTTGTGGCCCTGCATAAAGCATTATGCAGTCAGGTTTTGCGTGAGTATTATCTCATCGCTTAGCTGAGAAATTTTAGAAAATATGGTTTTGGATAACTGCTATGCGTCTGTCTACTGTTGATTTGCAAAAACGTCTGAACCCCGATAAGCCAAAAGGTTTACATATGGGGTTGACGGTACTAATAGCTTGGCTGGCAGGGGCAGCTTTCATACTTGCGCTCGCGCCTTATGGGATTTGGCCAGTTGCCTTGGTGTCACCTGCTATTTTATATGCATTACTGGTACCAGCGATGACAGGTCGCCGCGCCTTTCTGATTGGTCAAGCGTACGGTACAGGGCTGTGGTGTGTTGGCGCGTTTTGGCTATATACTTCTATACACGTTTATGGCGATACGCCCGCATGGCTGGCACTGATTATGATTGCGCTTATGGGTCTGGGCATGGGTTTGTTCCATGGCTTTTTGGCGCTCATCTTTAATCGTGTGGTCGGTAAGCAGCCGTTATCTTTTGCCGCCCTGTGGATACTTCAAGAGTGGATGAAAACTTGGTTGTTTACTGGTTTTCCTTGGCTATTCGTTGGTTATGCGTTTACTGAACAGTATTGGCTATCCTCGCTCGCACCTGTGGCTGGTGTCTTTGCGGTTTCTTTTGTAGCGGTATTATTGGCTGCCAGTATCGTTGAGCTATTGCGTCGCCGCGGTGGCTATATGATTCCATCGATAGCCTTGCTAATCATTAGTAGCACGCTATGGTTGATCAATCCGCAGTGGACCAAACCAAAAGGAACCCCTGATCTATCGGTATCTTTGATTCAGGGTAATATCCCGCAAGACCTAAAATGGCTCACCGAGTATCAGATTGAGACGCTAAAAATCTATGCAACGTTGACCCGTGATGAGTGGGGGCGTGACATCGTGCTGTGGCCTGAATCGTCGATTCCTATGTTTCAGACAGAAGCTGTTGGGTTTATCAGTGAAATGGTCGCGATGGCCAAAGAGACTGACACGACATGGGTGACAGGTATTCCTTATAAGGACGAAGCAGCGTTTGATGCCAGTACAGATAAATATCCGCCGTTCTACAATAGCGTGGTAGCGCTAGGGGCACAGGCAGAGGGGCTGTATAAAAAGCAACGTCTGGTGCCGTTTGGGGAATACATTCCATTCCAAGGCGTGCTCGATATTCTGCCAAATCTAGCAGGCAGCCAAGACATTATGAGCTATAGTCGCGGCAGTGATCAGCAGTCACCGCTACGTGTGCGAGGGCATAATTTAGGTGCAGCCATCTGCTACGAAGTGGCGTATCCAGACACTACGCGCAAAAATGCGATTGGCACGGACTTCTTATTGACCATCTCAAACGATGCTTGGTTCGGTACGTCGGCAGGCCCATTACAGCATTTACAGATGGTACAGATGCGAGCATTAGAGAACGGCCGCTGGTTTATGCGTGCGACCAATACAGGTGTGACAGCTATCATTGACCACAAAGGTCGTATCGTAGAGCGTGCACCGCAGTTTGAGCGTACTGTATTGCGCGGTGATATTCAGGCACGAGTTGGCAACACGCCATTTATGCGCTTTGGTCAATATCCTATTTTGTTTATCATGGCACTGTTGCTGATACTCAGCTATTTGGGTAAACGTCCGAAGAATCCAGTACGTTCGGTTAAGTAGTATTGTTAAGTAAGATGTGTTGACAGCGAATAATAGATAACTGATTAAGTAGTTAGCTGTCACAAGTGCCAAAAATGGATATTTAAATTGTGGATAATAAACCCTTTAAATACTTAAGGGTTTTCACAAATCAGTATAAATTGCGATATAATAGGTCAATATTTCAAATATTTTGTGCAAGGTGGATAAGGTATGTCAGAAGGTATCGTTAATAACAATCCAAAAAAAGAGCTGTTATTCGCTTTAGGTGGCATTGCCATGTTCTTAGGTATTGTCTTACTTATTGGTGTTTCTGCATTTTTGCGTCCAGCAGGCGAGCATATCACTGCTGAGACAACTGAAGCATCAGCTGCGGCAGATGAAGCAGAAGCTACTGCTACTGAAGAAGAAGCGGCTCCAGCCGATGCAGAAGCTGCAACAACAGAAGAAGCGTCAGATGCTACAGCGCCTGATACTGCAGCAGATGCAACCGTAACACCAGCGGCAGATGCAGATAGTGCAGTTGTCACCGCAGAAGCTGGTACAGCAACTGCCTCTGGTACTGTAAGCCAAGCCGCTGTTGCCGATGCTGATTTGACAGCTGAGCAAGCGGATGGTGACTTAGATGCTGGGAATGCTGGCGACGCTACTGATGAGGCCGCAGCACAGTAAGCTGTAGTATGACTATGTAAATAATCTAAAATAGTGCTACTCGATTGTTAAATGAGCTGTATTATGAAGTCTGTATCAACAGTGCTATAAGCATAATATTACTGTCTTAGATACCTATAAAAAGAGTCTGTTCTCAACCATTGAGAGCGGGCTTTTTTTATGGGTATTTGTGTAATTTTTGACCAATTTTTTCTTTACTTGATTATAGCCAAGTGAAACAATGTTCCGCCTATATGACCGTCCATCTGGATAATCAGGGGTTTGGTCATTACAAATATGATCTTTAAAGGAATAAAGTTATGGGCACAGAAACAAAATCGGGGGCTAGTGCAGCAGAGCTAGAAGCACTAGACAATGGCTTTATGGGACATCCTGCGCCCTTACGCTCATTGTTTTTTACCGAAATGTGGGAGCGATTCTCCTATTATAGTATCCGTCCACTATTAGTTCTATTTATGGTGGCAACAGTGAGCAGTGGCGGTTTTGGCTTCGATGAAGTCACCGCTTCTGCTATTTATGGTATTTTTGCTGGTTCGTTATACCTAGCAGCAGTACCAGGTGGTTGGCTAGCAGATAACTGGCTAGGTCAAGAGCGTGCGTTATGGTGGGGCAGTATTATTATTGCCCTTGGTCACTTGTGTATCGCGCTTTCAGCGATGTTTGGTATGACGCTGTTCTTTGTTGGTTTAATCTGTATTGTCTTGGGTTCAGGGTTATTTAAGACCTGTATCTCAGTGATGGTCGGTGCCTTGTACCCCAAAGGCGACTCTCGCCGTGATGGCGGTTTTACCTTATTTTATATGGGTATAAACATCGGTGCGTTATTGGCAGCACTTATCGTTGGCGTATTCAAAGAAAAAGGCATGTGGCATGTCGGCTTTGGCGTTGGTGGTTTGGGTATGCTAGTTTCATTATTGATTTATCGTTTTTTCGCGCAAAAGAACTTAACGCGTTATGCACGCGCTAAAGGTATTTCTGCTGAGTGGGAAAAATCTAACGACCATTATAAAAACATCGGTCGCTGGGTTGGTGGTTTTGTCGCCTTGCTAGTAGCCGCAGTGCTATTAGTGTCTACCGGTATGATATCGTTCAATCCTGAGATGGTTGCAGAGTATATGACGTATATCATTGCTGCGGTCGTCATCTTGTATTTCGCTATTATGTTTATCTCACCACGATTGGATAAGACAGACAAACTACGCTTGCTAATTTGCTTTGTCTTAATCATTGGCTCGACGCTGTTCTGGTCAAGCTTTGAGCAGCAGCCAACGTCTTTTAACCTATTTGCCGATCGCTATACCGATCTGAACGTTTTAGGATTTGAGGTACCAAGTATTTGGTTCCAGTCATTAAACCCACTATTTATTTTAATATTGGCACCTATCGTTAGTATTATTTGGGTCAAGCTTGGTAACCGAGGTCTTGAGCCTAGCAGTATGGCTAAGTTTGCACTCGGTATGCTACTGGCAGCTGCAGGTTTTGCCTTGATGATTTTTGCCTCAAAAAGCATTTTAGCGCCTGGTGCTGGCTTGGCATCGCCGCTATGGTTGGTAGGTAGTTTATTATTATTGACGCTAGGTGAGTTAGCATTAAGCCCAGTTGGGTTGTCTGCCATGACTAAATTGGCGCCAGAGGGTATGCAAGGGCAAATGATGGGGTTGTTCTTTGCTTCTATTGCTATGGGTAATTTGGTTGCAGCCTTCTTTGGTGGGCATGTATCTGCTGACAAAATCGAAGGATTACCAGGTCTATTTACCACCATGACCATCTTCTTGGTAGTTACCGCTGTACTATTATTGATACTAGCAAAACCTATCAATAAAATGCTTAAAGAAAGCGAGCGTGAAAAACAACTGGCCAAGCAATAAGATAGTCTGATGTACATTTGTGATTAACAACAGCACAAGTGACTTATGACGAGACGTGTTACCATTACTGGTAGCACGTTTTATTGTTTTAGTTGGTGAGATATTTGGCACAAGCCATTGAAAGCTTACTATCTGCCCAAACATCTAATAATAGCTCACGATAAACAGCAGTACAGCGTTTTATAAGCCTATATTAATTCAATTTTATATTCTCAATAAGTAGAAGCAACTATCAAAGCAAACATAATTAGATAGCTAAATAAGTAGACTGTTTGCTTGAATAATTGCTATCAATGATAAATATCTTATTAAAATTAAAGTGGTATCAACAACTCAAACAAGACGACTATTAGAACAAGACGATTGTAAATAATCGCGCCATCATCATATTTTTATAACTTCTATAAGGACACATTCAATGAATAAACAAGCCATTCACGAACGTATTGCTAATTTACGCAGCACCTTAGCCGCGCAAGATCTCACCGCCATCATCGTACCCTCTGCTGATCCACATTTGTCTGAATATCTACCAGAGTACTGGCAAGCACGCTTATGGCTGTCAGGGTTTACCGGTTCTGTCGGTACGCTGGTCGTGACTGCTGATTTTGCAGGTCTATGGACGGATAGCCGTTATTGGGTACATGCTGCCGACCAGTTAGAAGGCACAGGTATTACTTTAGAAAAGCTTGCGCCAGGTCAGCCAAATCATATTGATTGGCTAGCCGAGCATTTGCAAGAAGGGGATAGCGTAGCAGTAGACGGCAACGTACTATCTATCGCTGAGCAAGATCGCCTGCTAAATGCTTTTGATGCCAATGATATTACTTTGATCACTGAGCGTGATGTGCTGACAGAGATTTGGACAGATCGGCCAGCACTACCAGCGGCCAAGTTATACGCGCATGATCAACAGTTCCTTGCTCAGTCTGCCACCTCAAAGCTGGCTGCAGTACGCGAAGGCATGGCAGAAGCAGTTGCGACCCATCATTTACTTTCAAGCTTAGACGATATCGCTTGGTTGACGAACTTGCGCGGTGCGGATGTTGATTATAATCCGGTATTCTTATCACATATGTTGATTGACGCAGACAAAGCAATGTTGTTTGTTGATACTGATAAAGTAAGCAAAGATATTGCACAGAGTCTAAAAGACAGCGGTATCACATTGGCTGACTATTCTGCTGTGCAAGAGGCATTGAGTGCATTAACACCAGACGACTTATTATTGTTAGATCCGAGCAAAGTTGCAGTAGGTACGCTCTCAAAAATGGCAGATGATGTTGGCTTTATTGAGCAAATGGCGCCTAGTACATTACTCAAATCTGTAAAATCTGATGCAGATATCGATCATGTCCGTGAAGCGATGCGTCAAGATGGTGCTGCCTTAGCTGAGTTTTTTGCCACATTTGAGCAGCGTCTAGCAAACGGCGAGCGTTTGAGTGAACTGGATGTTGATAGCATGCTGATAGATGTGCGCAGTCGTCAGCCGCATTATGTCTCGCCAAGCTTCCCGACCATCGCAGGCTTTAACGAAAATGGCGCATTGCCACATTACCGTGCAACGCCAGAAAAATTCAGCTACCTTGATGTGGCCGAGGGCGAAGGCGGATTGCTACTGATTGACTCAGGCGCACAATATCAGAATGGTACGACTGATATCACCCGCGTAGTTGGTATTGGACAAGTCACTGCTGAGCATAAACGCGACTTTACGATTGTGTTAAAAGCCCACATTGCGCTGGCTCGCGCTCATTTCCCTGATGGTATCGCCTCACCGTTGATTGATGCCATTTGCCGTGCGCCTTTGTGGCAAGCACAGATGGACTATGGTCATGGTACAGGTCATGGCGTTGGGTATTTCTTGAATGTACATGAAGGCCCACAAGTCATTGCCTATAGCGCTAGCACGCCAAAAGAGCGCGCGATGAAAGTCGGTATGATTTCTAGTAATGAGCCAGGTCTATACCGCGAAGGCAAATGGGGCATTCGTATCGAGAACTTGGTAGTAAATACGCCAGTTGCTAAACCTACTGAGACAGAGTTTGGTGATTTCTTGAACTTTGAGACCATCACTTACTGTCCAATCGACACGCGTCTGATTGAGCCATCGTTGTTGGAGCAAACCGAGATTAATTGGTTAAATAGCTATCATAGCCAAGTCTTCGCAGAGCTAAAAGATCGTGTTGAAGGTGCAGCGCTTGAATGGTTGACTGAACGTACCAAAGCCATTTAATACCAAGCTCAAAAAATTAAACAAAAGTATTAAAAAGCCCCGTAAATAATTTACGGGGCTTTTTAGTGTTCGTTATTTAGTACTTACCACTGAGCGACTGTTTTAACTGTAGGTTTAATACTGAAAAATACGCACTGTTAGTGGATGCTTTTCTTAGCAGCTTCATTATTAGTAGTTGAATCACTCTGCTCGCTAAAGTGTTGAGTGACCTCAGCACGTAGCCAAGACTTTAGGTTTTCAGACATCAGCATCATTTGCTCGCTTAAATAGTCATCGACCTGTGTTTCTAGCTCGCGGATTAGCTGTTGGTGTGTTGCATCTAGCTTCGCATCTTTTAAGGCCAAATTAATCGCTGCACTGGCTTTATTATTAATATCTTTAATGTGGTTATCGCTAAGCGTATGTGCCTGTTCGCTAATGGTTTTGTTATCAGCATTTTTATTATCGCTAGTATTACCTTCAGTATTTTTTGCTTCTGATGCGTCTTTTTCAGTCTTTGCACTAGAATTATCAGTAACAAAATCGTCAGTAACAGCGCTATCTGCCACGACTTTATCTGTGTTTACTTTAGCTACGTCGGTAGCAGCCATTTCTTTGTCGTTGTCTGTCTCTAACGCTGACTGTTCATTTTTTCCTTGTTCTTTTTGAGTCGCTTCTGCCTTGCGTGTGGCTTCTTCTGCTTCTTTTTGCTTCTGTTCGGCTTCTAGCTTTTGTTTTGCAGCTGCTGCGTCTTCTTGTTCTTGTTTGTCCGTGATTGCTTTAGCAATGGCTTGCTCGGCATTGTAGTTGTCATATAGCTCGTCTACATGCGCATCCAAATCATGGGTATTAAAAGTAAAGTCTTCAAATGAGGTGTCAGATTGCAGCAAGGTAGTGATGTCTTTTAGTTCTTGGGTAATCGCTGCGCGTACTGGCTCAGGTGCACACGTCCAGCGTTGATAAAACTGATGGGAAAATGAGTAGCTTGACATGGTATCTTCCATAAATGTTCCAAAAATTACCCCTTATCATACGCAAGTACGATAAGGGGCTGCAAGTGGACAAACGTAGCAAATCTGACACCAACGTTACAACGCATTCATTACAATGCGCTGCGAGGTAGTTGGGTGGCTGTTATTGATTGACAGGCCAGCGAGCAAATACCAATGAGCCATTGGTACCACCAAAGCCAAAGCTGTTGGATACTGCATATTGCAAGTTATCAACTTTGCGTGATTGGTTAGCCACATAATCAAGGTTACAGTTGTCCTCGATATCATCTAGATTGATCGTAGGTGGTACATGCTGATGCTGTAACGCTAGTACTGTAAAGATGGCTTCAACTCCGCCAGCAGCACCAAGTAAGTGACCGGTCATCGATTTGGTCGAACTAACTAAGATGCTGTCTTTTACAGGAGAGAACACAGTTTCGATAGCAATAGACTCAGCCACGTCACCCGCAGGGGTACTAGTACCATGAGCGTTGACATAACCGACGCTTGATGACTCGATACCAGCATCGTTTAGTGCATTTTGCATCGCTCTTGCCGCACCGCTACCGTCTTCTGGTGGTGCAGTAATATGACTGGCGTCATCACTCATACCAAACCCGACTAGTTCTGCCAATATCGTTGCACCGCGCGCTTTAGCATGAGCAAGGCTTTCTAATACCACCACGCCAGCACCATCACCAAGGACAAATCCGTCACGACCTTTATCAAAGGGACGTGAGGCTTTGGTTGGCTCGTCGTTGCGCGTAGAGAGTGCGTGCATCGCACTAAAGCCAGCTATACCAAGTGGGCTAGAGCCTTTTTCACTACCGCCTGCCAGCATAACGTCGGCATCACCGTAAGCAATCAAACGAGCGGCAAGACCCATGGCATGAGTCGCCGTGGTGCAAGCTGTTGATGTCGCAAGGTTTGGGCCTTTTAACTTATGCTTAATCGCTACTAGTCCAGCGGCCATATTGACGATAGAGCCTGGAATGATAAAAGGTGAGACTTTGCCTGCGCCTTTTTCGTGTAGGGTATCACGGCTGTTTTCAATTGTTTGAATACCGCCAATACCTGAACCTAAAATAATACCAAAGCGATCTTGGTCAACGCCTTGCACAGGTGCATCAGCAGCACTGACTTCATCAATAAAACCAGCGTGCTTTAGAGCCATGGCAGAAGCGGCAACCCCATAATGCATGAACTCATCATAACGACGTGCATCTTTAGCATTCATATATTGCTTAGCATCAAAATCTTTGATTACGCCTGCGATTTGCGCACGGTAGCCGGTGGCATCGAAATGCGTAATCGGTGAGATACCACTCTCGCCATTGAGCAATTTGGTCCATGAGCTATCGACGTCTAGACCGAGCGGCGTAATGGCGCCCATACCTGTGACTACCACACGCGTATCATCAGAACGCTCGTAGTGAGGTGGTTTTTGACGCGATTTATGTACAGGTGCTGCAGTCATATTATTTGTGTCATCAGTGGTGGCTTGGTCGATAGGTGAACTACTATTCTGGCTCATGCGATATATCCTATACTTACAGGTCCTAAGAGGATGGCGTTTCAAAAGTCATTATAAAACACATAGGTGCACGTATGTAAACTAAAATTTAACTGGTCAGGCAAAACATACTTGGCCCAATACCACGCCTTTATTTGCACCGGTTACCGCCGGTAAATTACCAGTTTCACCCATCAATGTTTGTCTAGCCAACCATGCAAAAGCAACGGCCTCGACCCATGTTGGCGCAAGCCCTAAATGTTCAGTGGTTTTTACTGGGCAATGGGGTAGGTGTGCTTGCAGGCGTGCCATTAAATAGTCATTCAATGCGCCGCCACCGCAAACATAAACCGAGCTGTTTTTTGAATGACTGATAAACGTATTGATTTGCATACTGGCACTGATAGCCGTTAGCTCAGTTAAGGTTGCTTGCACATCGGCTGCTGAATAACTGATGTTAGCATTGGCTTGCTCAAAAGCCTGTAGCTCACCCTGCAACCAAGTTAAATTAAAGTCCTCACGGCCAGTGCTTTTTGGATGAGACTGAGCAAAAAACGGATGTGCCAAAAGTTGCTGTAATAATGGTTCAATGAGTGTTCCAGACTGTGCCCAAGCGCCACCTGCATCATAAGCATTGTCGGTATGCAAAGATATCCACGCATCCAATAATAAGTTGGCAGGTCCAGTATCGTAACCAACAACTTGAATTTCTTCACTGGCTGGCAAGACGGTTATATTGGCAATACCCCCTAAGTTTAATAGCACACGTGTGCTATCGGGATTGGCAAATAATGCCTGATGAAATGCAGGTACTAAAGGCGCGCCTTGACCACCAACTGCCATGTCACGACGTCGGAAATCATTGACCACGCTGATGCCTGTGCGCTCAGCGATGATATTGGCATCGACCAGTTGCAACGTGAATCCCATCTGCGGGCGATGGCGTACGGTCTGTCCATGACAGCCAATCGCTAGCACTGACTCAGGATCGGTATTTGATTGCTGCAATAGCGTATTGACCACTTCGCTCGCGAACTCAGCGTACGCACGACTTGCCCAGCCGAACCAATCCAATTCACTGTTTGGTCCATCGGCCTCTGGTACGAGTTGATTCACACCATTCGGCTGACATAATGCCAATAATACTTCACGCAGACGTGACGGAAAATCTTGGCTATAGGTCGCCAGTAGTTGCATCGGCGGTTGAGTGTTGTCTTCGTTGCTCATCGCAGGATTAAACTGACAAAGCACCGCGTCCATACCATCCAAACTGGTGCCAGACATCATGCCGATATATAAGCCATCATCGAAGCTTTCAAACACGGTTTGCTCAAGGGCATCGGTCAGGGTGGCGTAGTTCGAATCATCAAAGGTCAAATCATCAATATCGTCTGAAGGGTTATCCAAACCATTATTCATAAGCAAGTCTGCGAGGGCATTATGGTCAGTATCAGCAATCGATGCGGGGTTGGTCATGGCAATTTACCTTAAAAAACGCTAGTATATCCGTCAAATTCTAGCATTTTTTCTGACCTTTTGAGGTTCTAAACTTCCTAAGGTGTTGAGCCAGTAACCGTCATTCATAAAAATCCCAATTAAAGTGATATATAGAGAGCATCATGACCAATCAAACTTACACCCTAGAAGAACAACTGGCCCTTATTCAGCGCGGTACGCAAGAGATATTATCTGAAGATGACTTAGTGGCTAAGCTAAAGCTAAATCGTCCACTACGTATCAAGGCCGGCTTTGATCCTACCGCACCTGATCTGCATTTGGGTCACACGGTATTGATCAATAAACTTAAGCATTTTCAAGATTTGGGTCATGAGATTTATTTTCTAATCGGTGACTATACGGCCAAGATTGGTGACCCTTCTGGCAAAAACAGCACGCGTCCACCGTTGACTGATGAGCAAATCAAAGCCAATGCCACGACTTATGCTGAGCAAGTATTTAAAATCTTGGACAAAGAAAAAACTCGCGTAGTCTTTAACTCTGAGTGGTTCAATGACATGAGCGCCGCTGACATGATTCAACTAGCCAGTCAGCAAACCGTTTCGCGTATGCTAGAGCGTGATGACTTTTCAAAACGCTATGCATCACAAACGCCCATCTCAATTCACGAATTTCTTTATCCGTTAGTACAAGGCTACGATTCTATTGCCCTAAAAGCTGATGTTGAGCTTGGCGGTACTGATCAGACCTTTAACTTGCTAATGGGTCGCACGTTGCAAGGACGCTATGGCCAAGAGCCGCAAGTTTGTATTACTGTACCAATTTTAGAAGGGCTGGATGGTGTCAATAAAATGTCCAAATCACTGGGCAACTATGTCGCTATCTACGACGCACCAGGTACCATGTATCAAAAAATCCTGTCGATGCCGGACACACTGATCCATCGTTACTTTGAATTTTTAAGCTTTAAGCCAATGGAAGAAGTGGAAAGCTTGATGGCAGACATGGAAGGTGGCCGTAATCCACAAGAAGTCAAACGTATCCTAGCCGAAGAGTTAATCGAGCGTTTCCATGATGCTGATGCCGCTGCTAATGCGCACAAATCTGCCGGTAACGTCTTAGCGGATGGCGAGCTACCAGTTGACTTGCCAGAAATCATGTTAGATCTAGAAGGGCAAGATGCGTTATTTATCACTCAGATCCTGAATCAAGCTAAGCTCGCTAAAAACAACTCAGCTGCCAAAGACATGGTAAAACGTGGCGCGGTAAAAGTAGATGGCGAAGTCGTTGATGGCGGCTTTAGTCTAACCTCAGGTCAGACGGTCGTGATTCAAGCAGGTAAAAAGGCTTATGCGAAAGTGACGGTTGGTTAGATAATCTATAAAAATGATTAAGAGCGAGGTCGGCAGTCATTGTCGACCTTTTTTATGAAGCGATTGGCAACCATTTTTAATAGTAGGAGTTTGCTATGACTAAAACTATTCCCCAAGGCATTTACCGCCATTATAAAGGCAGCTTGTATCAAGTATTGCATACGGCGCAGCATTCAGAAACCGAAGAGTCGCTAGTGGTATATCGTTCTCTGTACGGTGAGTATGGCGTGTGGGTCAGACCGCTTGCGATGTTTGCTGAAACGGTCACGGTCGATGGTAAGGAAATTCCGCGATTTGAATTGATTAAACCATTAAATGATTAATACTTAGCCACTAATTTAGATTGAATTTAGCACATAAAAAACGACCCGTTGAGGTCGTTTTTTTTGTGCATTATCGCAAACTTACAATTAAGCGTTCAGAAACTCTTTCAATACTTTATAAAAACTAACTGGTGCATCCATCGGTACAGCATGTCCTGATGTCGGCAAAATAATACTGTGCGCATTGGGCAGCAGAGTGGTCAAACGCTGTTGCCACTCTGCATTATATAACTGCGAGCGCGCACCAATCAGTAAGGTAGTCGGAATATTGACTGTTGGCAAAACCTCGCGGTAATCGTAGGGCAGTGCAACATACGCAGATAGGCAGCGCAGTTTGTGTTGCCATGTCGCGTGCTGCATTAGTGAGATTTTGTGTGGTGCCCGATAACTGAGGGCTTTTACCAATAATTGCGAAGGTTTACTACTGACAGAGAGTAGAGAAAAAGAGCGTTCCATGTCTAACAAATTCACTTTTAATCGATAGGGCAGGTGACGGAAGTCAACCATTTGCTCGGCTTGTAGATAAGGAGCAGTGTCGGTAATTAACTGTGTAAATTGCGCAAACAATTCGGTTTGTCGTGTACCAAATACACCGCCACCTTGCCAGTCTGGCTGATTATGAATAATCGGTGCTTGATCAATGTTCAGATAGTGACTGACGCGCTGAGTACCAAAGCGCTGAAAATACGCCCACATGACTAATGCTCCCATCGATATCGCGGCAACAGGAAAAGCCTCAAAGCCAGTCTCTTTACTCACGTATTCAAACACATCTTGGGTATCCTGTGCATATTGCTCAATAAAATCAAACGTTGGCAACGTTAGATGACTGGCCAAACCAAACCCTCTAAAATGCGGTAAGTAAAAACAGTAGTGCTGAATGAGCGGTAAAATAAATGGCAAAAATTGCCTCGCATCCATACCAAAAGCATGCATTAATAGGACAGGCTTACCTTCGCCAATGACAGAGACGGGCAGCAACGTTCCATCAGCTGTTTGGACAGTAATGGTCTTTAGCTGGTAGGGAGTAGGAAAGGGTATGAGGTCTTTTTTCATAGAGTGATATCTCTTTGATTTTTTAAGCTGTCTCGGTCAATTTAGCTAAAAGAGTATTGCGGTAGAGTACACCGCTACAAAATAGTTATACCGCGAATAAAAGACTGCTATATTAAAGCTGTCGCCTGACCATAGCATAGAATTTGGCTAGCGGTAAAAGCAGTAGCGTTAACTGACAAGGATATAAGTGCATGAGCAGATCAACATTGCCATTACTCGATAGTAGCCTGTATCCACAAGTATGGCAGCAGCAGACATTTACTAGTCCGCAGGCGCTTTTGCTATCGATGTTATCTGCTACTTTGAGTAGAGAGGTCACAATTGATGCCAGTGCTTTTACCAAGCAGTTATTGGCAGACGATGTCTATCAAGAATGGATTAATACTACGGTGTTCGGGCGTTATTTGCATCGTAACTTTACCGCATTTTATCAGCAGACAGAAGACAGTTTTAATACAGACATGCCTGCATTGTTCCGACAAGAATTAGTACGCCATGCGCAGTATTTACCATTAGGTCAGGTATTGTTTTTTGCAGGAGATATGCCCAAAAGTGTAAGACAGACGAAGACGTTAACCACTACGGTGAATCCAGCAACGGCAATAATAAATGCTCAAAATCTGGCACAAAAGCTGACCGTGAATACTTCAAAGTTAATCATTAATCAGATAACTATTACAGGTAAGCAAGTATTGGGGTTTGCGATACGTCATAATAAACGTACTAGCGAACGTCTGCGCAACGAAGTACTGATTTTGGACTTTCAGGATTTGCGTTTGGTCAATGAGCAAGCTATTGAAGACATAAAAAAAAGCAATATAGATGACTCTATATTGCTTCGGTCTTATGAGATGCGCTAACAAGGTTCGATGTTGATAAGTGATACATCGATAATCAACGCCAATACGTTAACTAATAAGGCAAATAGTATTAATTTTGCTTGGCAATCGTTAATCCATTATAGGTCTGGGCAACTGGCATTACTTCGAGGCGATTAACGTTGATATGAGCAGGTGACTCAATCAACCATAATAAAATATCACCGATATCTTCACCTGTCATAGTTTTAAAGCCATCATACACCTTGGCAGCTTTGTCATCGTCGCCGTGATAGCGCACGTTTGAAAACTCAGTGCCAGCCACATTACCAGGCTCAAGATTGGTCACACGCACTTGAGTACCAATCAGATCCGCTCGCAAGTTTAAGCTGAACTGTTTTACAAACGCTTTAGTTGCGCCGTAAACGTTGCCACCAAAGTAAGGCCAGCTACCAGCTATCGAACCGACATTAATGATATAACCGCTATCGCGAGCTACCATTGCTGGCAAGACCGCATGGGTCAACGCCATCAAGCCTTTAATATTGGTATCAGTCATACGCATCCAGTCATCAAGACTGGCCTTGTGCGCAGGCTCTGTACCCAGTGCCAATCCTGCATTATTAACCAAGACATCGATTTGTTTAAAATCATCAGGCAAGTCAGCAATGATTTGCGGGATAGAAGCTGTATCACTCACATCCATAACCACGGGCAAAAAAGCCTCACCTAAAGTTTCTGCCAAAGCATTCAGTTTATCAAGGCGTCTGGCGCAACCAATCACACGATGGCCGTTAGCAACCAAACGTTCTGCCAACGCTTTACCAAAACCCGCGCTCGCTCCTGTAATCAATACGTTCATGATCTGTCCTTATTATTGATGTTGTCTGCTGTTGCCATAATTTTGATGATGGCTTTATTTACCCTAATGCAACTTATCTATTCGATAACTGCTTACCAAAAATCTTATCACCAGCATCGCCTAGACCTGGGATGATGTAACCGTGCTCATCCAAATGGCTGTCTAATGCAGCGGTATAGATAGTCACGTCAGGATGCGCTTCGTTTACCAAGCGTACGCCTTCAGGTGCAGCGACCAATACCAATGCTTTAATGTTAGTACAGCCATTTTTCTTTAACATCTCAATGGTCGCAACCATTGAGCCGCCTGTGGCTAGCATTGGATCAATGATCAGCGCAGGACGTTTGTCCATGTGGCTCACGAATTTTTCAAAGAAAGGGACTGGCTGCAATGTTTCTTCATCACGTTGTAGACCGACCACAGAAATCTTAGCAGTAGGGATTAAGTCGAGCACCCCATCAAGCATGCCAATACCTGCGCGTAAAATCGGTACGATCGTCGCCGTCTTACCGATGATTTGCTCACCAGTGATTTCGCCACACCAGCCTTCCATTGGGAAAGTCTCGATCTCAAAATCACGGCTTGCTTCATAAGCCATCAAGCGCGCAAGTTCTTTGGTCAATGTACGAAATTTATAAGTACTACAGTCTTTTTCGCGCATAAGGCTGAGTTTATGACGGACTAGTGGATGATCGATTACCGTAATTTTTAAATCGCTGTTTAAGTCACTCATAAGTACTCTCTTGGTTTCTTGTCTGATGCTTGCGCAGTTACTGCGGTTGCTATTAGTATAAAAGATACAAACACTTACCGCACTTTAACCATATCCTTAGCTTATAAATAGTAAAGTTAAATCCTTCACAATCAAGCTAATTAACTACTTTGCGAAAGTGCTCATTTATCGCAATGACAATATTTGCGTTCACAGCTGCCATCAAAGCCTAAGCAATTCAGGCTAAGTAAAATGATATCGCGCTGTCTTAAGTCAACTGATTGAACCGACTAAGTTTGACTATATAACGTGATTATAAGTGAGGTAGTGTTTAGACTTGCTATGATACCAAAAAAACCGCTTTTCTGACGAAGAATATCATGACTATAAAAACACCAAGCACTCAAAAAACCACTGATACTGAATCGAAATTGTCTAATGACAAAGCCACAGAGCTTGAAACTCACCCCTTTGAGCCTGTCTTACCGCCCAATGCCACGGTCATGATGATGGGTACTTTTCCACCGACTAGTGATAAATGGGCAATGAGCTTTCATTATCCCAATTTTTATAATGATATGTGGCGGATATATGGCCGAGTATTTTTTGATGATGCTGACTACTTTAGAGTAGGCGATGAAAAACGCTTTGACCCTGAACGTATCCAAAATTTCATGTTTGAACGCGGCATTGCTTCTTGTCCGACAGTAAAGCAGGCCATTCGTGAGACGGGCAACGCTTCGGATAAAAATTTAACGGTGGTCACTCCTGTTGATCTAGAGGTTATCTTGCCGCAAGTGCCAAAGGTAGAGTCATTGTTTACGACAGGAGGCAAGGCGACCGAAGTACTACTTGGTTTATTAGACGAGCCAATTGCCAAATCAAAGCATCCAAAAACCAATCAAAGTATGGATTACCCTTATCAATGGCAGAGTACAGATAACCAGAAAGCTGATGTGAATAACCTAACCTTATATAGATTACCGTCGACTTCACGTGCTTATCCATTATCGTTGGATAAGAAAGTAGCGGCGTATAAAGCATTTTTTGAAAAGATGGGTAAGTTATAAAGTGACAATAGAGAGATGGTTGCACTAATAGAAGATAAAGCTTAAAGATAGTAAAAGGATTTATTTAATAAAGCTGAACATTTTTGATATTAGAAAGTATAGTAAAGAGCACATTTATAGGCAGTCTTTAGACTTATTGAAATTAACTAAAATATAACCCATTGAAAAGGATACAGATTTATTCATCTCCTAAAATAAGATTAAAAACATTAATAAAACGGGTTGACACAAAAGATAAACCGTCTATAATACGCACCTCATCAAGACGAGCTGGAAGTA
>NZ_JBHOFX010000006.1:0-171805 GCF_043419765.1 Psychrobacter nivimaris
ACAAAGGTCTTCGCTTCGCTATTCGTGAAGGCGGCCGTACTGTAGGCGCTGGTGTTGTTGCTAACGTATTGAACTAATCATTAAGTCTCAGTAATGAGCTTATGAATTAGTCATAAAAAAGGCCACCCTATCTAGGGTGGCCTTTTTTTATGATAAAGAATAAATAATGTATTCACTTACTTATATAATCTAAGTACAACCAAATGATGAGACTAATTAAATGAAAGGAACGTCATGTTTGCGATAGAAGTATTACCAACGAATGCATTAAATTCCGAAAACGTTATTCAAACTGTTGCCAATATAGAAGCGACGGTGCAACCAGATGATGCTTGGAATCAGAAAACGTTAGCTGAGTTACTTGAGCAGGACAGTATTAGTCTGCTGATTGCTTACGATCAAATCGAAGAAGAGAATGTCTCTCATCGTGAGATAGTTGGCTATTGCTTATATCAAATAACTTTTGAGCAAGCAGAGGTGTTGCGTATCGGAACTGATCCAGAGCACCAACGACAAGGCATTGCTTCGCAGGTACTGAATAGGCTGCATGAACTGTTACAGCTCAATCAGGTCGAAAGTCTTTTGTTAGAAGTACGTGCCGATAATACAGCGGCGATAGCGTTATACGAGCAACAAGCGTTTAGCATTATTCATAGACGTAGAAACTATTATAAAGTGCCACATAAACCAGCAGTCGATGCATTAATCATGCAGCATAATTATATTTAATAAAGAAAATAAAGCTTAATAAAAAATAAGTGGCTATAACAGCTACGATATAAGAGCAGAATTGACTAAGCTTTATTGCAAAGGAATTTTCTTTTTACAGACTTCTACATCAAGCTGATAATCACTATCTGCTTTCATTCGACCTAAAATATCCAAGCGTTCGCTCAGTAACTCCACCATTATGCTGATATTGGCTTGCTGTTTTTTAACTTGTTCTAGCTTCTGCTGTGTGAGTAAAAGCTGTGAATCGATATCCAAGTGACCATCATAATAATCATTTAAGCTGTTTTTGATTTCAGTAAGCGTAAAACCAATAGCTTGCGCACTTTTGATCAGCTCTATGCGTTCGATACATTCTGGATGAAACTCGGTATATAAACGTGAGCCTGCCTGACGCTTGCGAGATTTTAGCAAGCCTAATTGCTCGTAATGGCGAACCGTATCTTTGGTCGTATTGGCCTTTGCTGCTAGCTCACCAATCAATAGAAACGATGTATCAAGTGCCATAATAACCTCTTATTTTTTTCGCTATGATAATCATAACTCTGGTTGCCAAGGCGATTCGCTATCCAGTAATGATACAGCTAACGGTTTATGAGAGTGCCTTTGCCATGGCACAGACTGGCTGCCTATTAAGTTGTCTAACTGAGCTAGGAAATCAGCACGTGGTAAAGTAGTGGCACCTAAACTCATTAAATGATCGTTCGGTAATTGACAGTCGACGAGTGCGACATCACTTTGCTCACACAGGCGCATCAGACCCCAAAACGCTAGCTTTGACGCATTAGATGCTCGATGAAACATTGATTCACCAAAATAGATGCCGTTTATTTTTAACCCGTATAATCCGCCAATCAGTTGACTTGCTTCGTCCCAAACTTCAATGCTATGAGCAAAGCCTTGTGCATGCAGTTTGGTATAAGCTTCAATCATCTCATCATGAATCCAAGTATGCTCGCCTTCAGGCTGATTGTCATTAAGGCCATCACTGCGCGGTAAGCTACAGGCATGTATGACATCGTCAAAAGCTTGATTAAGCGTCACTTGCCAACGTTCGCGATTTGCTTGCTTACGTAGAGACTTACTCGGTTGATAGGCAGAGGGGACAATCACGCAACGTGGCTCGGGACACCACCAAGCAATAGGTTCATCTTCGTTAAACCAAGGAAACAGCCCTTGAGCATAGGCTGATATCAGCGTTTCAGGTGCTAGGTCACCGCCCATAGCGACGATACCAATACCATCAGGATCGATAGAAATAGGATCGGGAAAGTCATAACGCCCAAGACTTTTTAAAGTCTCAGGCGTAATCTGTTTATCGTGCTGTTGAGTAAAGTTGCCCATTTAGGTTTCTTTATCTGCAGTTAGTGTTGAATCATAAGTGTGATCACGAGCGACGGTTTCGCCCAATGCATCCAAGTACTTTTCAGCATCTAGCGCAGCCATACAGCCAGTGCCAGCAGAAGTGATGGCTTGACGGTAAACGTGATCAGCTACGTCACCTGCGGCAAACACACCTTCGATACTGGTCTGAGTGGCATTACCATTCAAGCCACTATTAACGATCAGATAGCCATCTTTCATGTCTAATTGACCTTTGAACAAGTCAGTATTTGGCTTATGACCAATAGCGACAAACATACCCATTGTATCTAGTTGCTTAGTGCTGCCATCAATCATCGATTCGATAACGACGCCATTGACGCCCATATCATCACCGACCACTTCTTTCACTTGGTGGTTCCATTCGATTTTGACATTACCATTCTTAGCTTTTTCAAATAACTTGTCTTGCAAGATTTTTTCAGAGCGTAAGCTGTCACGGCGATGCACTAAGGTCACTTCAGACGCAATATTAGACAAGTATAAAGCTTCTTCAACCGCTGTATTACCACCACCAATTACCGCAACTTTTTGGTTTTTATAAAAGAAACCATCACAAGTAGCACAGGCTGATACACCAAGCCCTCTAAATTTGGTTTCTGACTCTAGTCCCAAGTACTGTGCAGAGGCACCAGTTGAGATAATGAGCGCGTCACAAGTATAGCTACCGTTGTTGCCTGTCAACTGAAAAGGACGCTCGTTTAGGTTTACTTCGTTGATATGATCATAGACCAGCTCAGTACCGAAACGTTCAGCGTGCGCTTTCATCCGTTCCATCAATGCAGGACCTGTCAAATCATGCGCATCGCCTGGCCAGTTGTCGACTTCAGTAGTGGTGGTTAATTGTCCACCGACTTCCATACCAGTGACCATAACTGGCTTAAGGTTGGCGCGTGCTGCATAGACTGCGGCAGAGTAGCCAGCAGGGCCTGAGCCTAAAATAATGAGCTTTTCGTGACGTGGAGCAGTAGTGTCAGTTGCCATGAGTTGTTCCTTGCTAAATATACGAATTAAAAATGTAAGTTATAAATATAATAAAAGACGAATATCAAAAATGACTACGAATATGCTTCTTCTAATTGCTGTGTGATAATAACATAAGGGCACAACGCACAAAGTGCAAGTTTGCTAAAACAAACACAGGTATCATTAGAATCAAAGAATAAATAACTTTAGAACATAAGTGCGAAAACAGATGCTATTTTATAGAATTTAGGCAATACAGTTAGCCATATTTTGCCACTATTGTTTCGCTAACCAGCTGTTTTCTTACGCAAAGTGTCTACTGATTTATTTTCTTACCCGCTTTCTTGATAAGACTGTCGCCACTGCACCTATGTATTTGTTATTATAAGAAGTTATGCCAAGTGTAGTAGGGGCCAGGCGATAACGGTTGTTTTAAGGCTCTATGATCGGCACATGCCAAACAAACACTTCGCTCGGTACATTTATGTCAACACTTTATGTCAGCATGATTAGGCTTAGTCATGCATTGGCGACCATTTAGTATTAATAACAAGGCAGATCTTACGTGATATCAGCACCGCTTATTGAGTATTTAAAAAAGGGAATGTTTACCCTCCTTGGGTTAATACTGGCCGTTTATCTGTTTGTCATTTTGATGACTTATACAGGCAATGATCCTAGCTGGTCGCACATCAGTAGTGATATGACCACGATTAATAACATGGGTGGCGAGGCAGGCGCATGGTTATCCGATTTGCTTTATAGCTTTTTTGGGTTTGGTGCTTGGTGGTTTTTGGCGTTTGTGGTTTATGAATCTATCTTGATTTGGTGGGAAAACAAGCCTACGTTTTGGCTCATGCGATTGGTCGCTTATGTGTTTTTACTATTAAGTGCTAGCGCATTATTTGCACAATTGGTCTCTCTAGTTCAGCAAGTCACAAATCCTGACGCAATCGGCCTCGAAGGTGTCGCTGGTGGTATCATCGGGCTAGAGTTACAGGCGCGTTTGGCACAGCTGCTATCGCAGTGGGGGAGTGTGGTTTTCTTAGCAGTATTCGTTGTGATTACCGCTACGTTTGCCTTTAATATCCATTGGATGACGATATATCAAAAGGTTCGTGCGCTGTCGTGGCTTGGCTCAGGTGTAAAAAGTCAGGATGCTATCGACGTTACTGAACCGAGCATTGCATCACAAGATGATAGCCAGAAATTAGATAAATCGGTAGATAAAAAAGTAGAGCATGAGCAGCTGCCACTTGAGTTACAGTCTGCGGAAAATACTAGCGGTGCTCAAGACGTCAGCAGTAGTGGACGTTTCGGTAGTGTATTGTCAGACTTTTTGGCAACCTCAGGATTGGCAGATAGTGTCAAAGCCTCTGTCATCGCAGCAAAAGCAGCGGCGATACCCAATAGCTCAAAAAGTGATCAGGCAAATACCGATACAGAAACGCTTAACGCTGCTACTGATAATACAGCCAACAATGCAGTCCAGCCATTAGTTTCAAATTTGGCTGCACCTATTGCGCGCAAAGTCGAGCCAAGCTTTGCATGGAATGACGCCAATACGGTCGATGACTTACTTGCAAGTGAGCAGATGGCTTACAGTGCTAGTGGCATGAGCAGCTCGGCTATGCCTGTACCCAACTATTCCCAAACAGGTACTAGTACCACAGCATCGTTAGAGAAAGTAGTACCTGCTACTGTAGTAACTACCACGACGGAATCGGTTGATGAGTCAGTGAGTAGTAATTTAGCCAGTCAGCCAGTCATTGAACCTACTGAGCCTAAAATCCCTACGACACATGAGACTGCGGAAGTAGATAAGCTAGCAGAAGCATGGTTGGCAGAGCATGCTGATATATCAGAATCTGCGGAATCTGTTGTAGAAACGTATGAAGACTCTAAGCCTGTTCAGGAAACTGTAGCAGCTGAGCCAGTAGTACCAGAGAAGACTCCAGAACCTATCGTAGAAGAGCCTATTAGCTTTGCCCAGGAGTCAGCCAATCAACTGTCTGTTACGCCTGTAGAGTTGCCACATACTGAAAAGACAGCAGTAGTCTCTGAGCCTGAAGTTGCTCCGATAACAGTAGAGACGGAGCCTGCATTGTCAGATGTGCCAGACGTTTCAGACATGACACCAACCAATACGCCTCCTGCCAATCCAAAAGCAGCGCCAACGGTGGAAGTGACCAGTCCAGTCTCAAATGTACAGCCTGAGCCTAAAACGCCCGCGCAACCATCTGTTAGTTTTGCTGTCCCAGAGGGTGATAGCAGTAACCATATCACTGATATGATGCCAGAGGACGACAGTGATGACGACACCAATGTACCGGTCATGCCGCATATTAGTGATGACGCAGCCTTCAGTCAAAAGTCGCGCTCGATGCAAACGGCAGCTTATCGCAGCAGCCTGACGCCTATTCCAGAAGTGTCTATATTGGATAAGCCTGATCCTGACCGCAAGCCTAGCTACACTGTGGCTGAGCTTGAAAAACTGTCTGAGTTATTAGAAATTAAACTACAAGAATTTAACGTAAAAGCCTCTGTGGTTAATGCTATCCCTGGCCCTGTCGTCACTCGTTTCGAAGTGGAATTGGCTGCTGGGGTGAAGGCTAGTAAAGTCACAGGTATCTCGCGTGATTTAGCGCGTTCACTATCAATGGCTTCTTTGCGTGTGGTAGAAGTAATTCCAGGCAAACCCTACATCGGTATCGAAGTGCCTAACAAGAAACGTGAAATGGTACGTTTGATTGAACTGCTCAATACAGAAACGTTCAAAGACCCGAAAGCGCAGATTAGCATGGCGATGGGCAAAGACATCGGTGGAAACCCAATCATTACCGACCTTGCGCGTGCGCCGCATATGCTGGTCGCTGGTACCACAGGCTCTGGTAAGTCAGTATTGGTCAACTCGATGCTACTATCAATGCTACTCAAATATACACCCAATGAGCTTCGTCTTATTTTGATTGATCCAAAGCAGTTAGAGCTTGCTAACTATAATGATATTCCGCATTTACTAACGCCAGTAGTCACCGATATGACGGAAGCGGCCAGTAGCTTGTCATGGTGTGTGGCCGAGATGGAACGTCGCTATCAGCTGATGAGTTTGCTAAAGGTTCGTAAGCTCAATGAGTTTAACAAGAAGGTCATCGCGGCGGAGAAGTCAGGCAATCCAATGCTCGATCCTCTATGGCGACCAAATGACAGCGTAAGTATTAGCCAAGCACCCAAGCTAAAAACCTTACCCATGATTGTCATTGTCGCGGATGAGTTCGCCGATATGATTATGCAGGTCGGTAAACAAGCTGAAGAGCTCATCACACGCTTGGCACAAAAATCGCGTGCTGCTGGTATTCACTTAATGCTAGCGACTCAGCGTCCGTCAGTCGATGTCATTACGGGTCTGATTAAAGCCAACATCCCAGTGCGTGCAGCACTACGAGTCAACTCAAAAGTCGATTCACGTACGATTCTAGATAGCGGCGGTGCAGAGGACATGCTGGGTAACGGCGATATGTTGTTCTTGGGACCAGGGCAAATTGAGCCAGATCGTGTACATGGTGCCTATGTCAGCGATGAAGAAGTTAACCGTGTCTGTGACGCTTGGCGTGAGCGCGGCGCTCCTGATTATATTGATAACATGGCAGGCAACTTTGAATTGTCTAGCCCAGGCGGTGGTAGTACAGCCAATGCCTCTGGTGAAGATGATGATTTATATAATGATGCCGTGGCCTTTATCATGGAAACACGTAAAGTTTCTGCTTCAAGCATTCAGCGTAAATTCAGCATCGGCTACAACCGTGCCGCGCGTATTGTCGACTCTATGGAAGAAGCTGGATTGGTCAGCTCGATGGGCAAAAGTGGCAAACGTGAACTATTGATGTAGGATTAATCCTTAAGTTGATAACGAGAAAGCGAGTCATGTGAATGGCTCGTTTTTTTATGGAAGAAACTTAATAATGCTTTTATAAATTGTGGGTTTAGAAGTAAGCTCTTATTGTTCAATATGCTCTAGGGCGCGAAGTGTAGATTCGTATACTGGCTTATTAACTAGCGAAATCGACCAGATGACTAACGAGTCCGTTTATCAAATATCAGGCACGGTTTTTTATACTAAACTGACAGGAGTTTATGAAAAAATAGTCATTAGTTTTAGAAAGTATGCGTGCTACATAGTCTTAATAAAATTACTCTCCAAGGAAGGTTAGTTATGTTTAAAGAATATACTCAGTATGATGGGTTAGCCTTAGCGGCATTGGTCAATTCAGGTGAGGTCAGCGCGAAAGAATTGCTAGACGCTGCTGTCCATCAAGCCAATCAAATCAACCCTAAGCTAAATGCCATTGTACATCGATTTGATGAGCGCGCTTACAATGCCGCGCAGGCAGGTTTGCCTTCAGGTGTATTTACTGGCGTGCCGTATTTACTAAAAGATTTGTCATTTAGCTTCGCCGACGAACCTATTACGATGGGTAGCCGCAGTGTCAATATTATCTCAGAAAAAGACAGTGAAATCGTCAAACGGATGAAAGCGACAGGCGTTAATACCTTTGGCAAGACTAACACGCCTGAGTTTGGTTTGATTATCACCACTGAGCCAAAAGCGCATGGTGCTACTCACAATCCTTTTAAAAAAGGCTACAGTTCTGGCGGCTCGTCAGGAGGTAGTGCAGCAGCAGTTGCGAGCGGTATTGTCCCGATGGCAGGCGGCGGTGATGGTGGCGGCTCGATACGTTTTCCATCTGCTTGGTGTGGTACGTTTGGGTTAAAGCCAAGCCGTGGACGTAATCCAATGGGCCCTAATCTTGGTGAAGGCTGGGAGGGGGCAGTGGCTGACCATGTGATTACGCGATCAGTGCGCGATAGTGCGGCGATGCTAGATGCCACTAGTGGAGCAGAGATTGGCGCCCCTTATGTTATAGCTCCGCCAGACGGTACGTTTCTGCAAGCGGCAATGCGTGCACCGCGAAAGCTAAAAATCGCTTTGCATCAGCAGCCTTTGATAGCCAATACGATAGTGGACAAAGAGGTGCTGGCGGTACTTGAGCAAACGGCTAAGCAATTAGAGTCTATGGGTCACGAGGTAGTACCAGCCGAGCCAAATATTAATATTGAGCAGTTTTGGCATGACTTTATCGTGGTGGTCTGCGCGCATACGGCTTTTACGATTGATAATATCGAGCGTGAGTTTGGTGTTGACCACGTCAAAAACCTAGAGCCACAAACTTATAATATGGCACTGCTTGGGCGTTCGCTATCAGCGGTTGATTTGGCACATGCCAAACATGGCTGGCATCATAGCCAGTATCAGACGGGTCTATTGCTAGAAGGCTACGATATGATTTTGTGCCCGACTGTGCCCACGCCTGCGGTAAAGCATGGTGTACTACCGCCCAGTCGTATGGATGAGATGATGATGCGTAGCGCCGAGGTGCTTAACAAGGGCTTTAATATGGGTAGATATGCCTTTAGCTCAGGCATGATAGAAAAGCTCAGCGCACCTGTATTAGGTAAGATGGGTTTTACGTTATTGGGTAATGTTACGGGGTTACCCGCGATGTCAGTACCCGTCGGTATGAGCAAAAAAGGCCTACCGATTGGCATGCAATTAATCGGACGTATGAATGATGAAGCGACATTATTCAGCGTGGCAGGTGAGATGGAGCGCGCAGGTTTATTTACCAAACACGCTTTTGAGAAGTAGGGTTAAGCTATAGTTTGGATTGATAGCACTCAATCAAAGCGATAAATATCCATACCCAAACTATGATGGGCCATACTTTGATGAACGACAGAAACGCGCTGACCAGTACCTAATGCAAAAAACAGCGGTAGCAAGTGCTCATCACTTGGATGAATGTCCTTGTAGTCTGGGTATTGCTGCCAGTCGAGCGCCGTGGGAATATCTATTTTGAGCTGCTGCAACAACCACTGCTTAAATGCTTTGGCTGCTTGATCGATGCTGTCAGCTTCCCAGCGCAATGCTTGCAAATTATGCGTAATGTTACCTGAGCCAATGACGAGAATTTGCTCATCACGTAGATGTGCTAACTGTGCCCCTAACTGATAGCAGGCAATACTGTCATAATGCTGTGGTAGTGATATCTGTATGATAGGCACATCGGCTTCTGGATACAGATGTCTGAGCGGCGCCCAAACGCCATGATCACAGGCACGTACTGGATTGACACTACAAGTAATACCACGTGCGGTCAGCTGCTGAGCAAGTGTCTCAGCCAGCGCTGGTTGGCCTATAGCAGGATACTGAATGTCGTAAAGTTCAGGCGAAAATCCTGAAAAGTCATGCCACGTCTTTGGCTGTGGATTACTGCTAATCTCTAGCTTTGCTGACTGCCAATGCGCTGACATAATGACGATGGCTCGTGGCTTAGGTAAGTTTTGACCGATACGTGCCAGTGCACTGGTCGTCGCAGACTGCTCAATTGCAAGCGTAGGGGCACCATGCGAGATAAAGAGCGCTGGTGGCTTAGATGTATTTGTCGCTACATCAGACGTATTCTCCCATGCGGCAGCCGCTGTGATAGGCGTCTGCACATTATGATGATCATCACGTTGATGAGAGGGCTTAGAGGCGTTGGGTGTCGCACGTTTTGGATATTTCATGTTGCATTTATTAGGGCGTGCGCCAGTTTTTCAATCTACTTTAGAGTCAATGTTTTAAATCAAACAAATAGCTTAAGGCGTGTTCCCATTTTTAAAATGAGGACATACCCTAGTATTTTGTTTAATTTCCACGGTGATAAGGGTGGTTATTATTGATACTCATCGCGCGATATAATTGTTCCATGAGTACGACGCGTACTAGCGGATGCGGCAATGTCAGTGCTGATAGTGATAATTTTGCATCGGCCTTTGCTAATACTTCTGGTGAGACGCCATCTGCACCGCCGATGACCAAGGCAATATCGTCGCCTTGCAGCATGCCATCTGCGAGCTTATCAGCCAGTCCTTCTGTCGAAATCATCTTGCCTTTGACATCTAGTACCCATAATTGCTCTCGGCTTGATGCATTATGAGCGGCTAGTA
This sequence comes from Psychrobacter nivimaris, assembly GCF_043419765.1. NCBI lineage: Bacteria > Pseudomonadati > Pseudomonadota > Gammaproteobacteria > Moraxellales > Moraxellaceae > Psychrobacter > Psychrobacter nivimaris. The sequence continues at coordinate 10,129 of NZ_JBHOFX010000006.1, forward strand.
TGGACTGACCTTCTTGCTCACGGTACTGTGCCAAATTGGTATCTGAAGGGTTTTTTGCCCGCTTGGCTGCCGCAATCTCGACAATTTCTGTGCTTAGCATTGGTTGAATGCGTTTGTAATATTCGTCAAAACCCGTCTGTACCCAGCTAGGCATTTTATTGCCAACCGTCAAAATCCTTACTTTCATAATACTTACCATCTCGATAATTGAATTCAAGCTTATTAGGCCGTGTTCTTAATAGTTGTATCGCTCGTTCTTCATTGTCTGCAATTTACATCAGAGGATTAATCGTCTCTGATACGTTGCTACTTGCGCTTTGATCGTCCGCTTGGCTTGGCTTTGGAATGACAGTCAATTTTGCATCAGACTCAAAAACAATAGCTTCGACATCATCAAAACTATTAATCCCTTCAGAACGCATGGCACATTCGATTTCTTGTCGCGTCAAGCGCTCATCACGCATGGCGTCTGGCAAAAACTGCCCTTGATAAAAAACGATACGCGGCTCTGATAGAATAAAGTTACTAAATTGCGGTGAAATAGACGCATATTTGGTCACCACAAATTGCAATAGGTACAGCACTAAAATAGACGACACCCCTTCGACAAATGGTATGTCTTTGAGCAAAATTGTACTGGCACCCAACGAGCCGATCATGACCGTCACGATCCAATCGAAGTTGTTAAGCTGTGACGTTGAGCGTTTGCCAGAGACTTTGGTAACTGTCACGATCAACACGTAAACCATAACAGTTGTCAAAACAATACGACCAAGCTTGTCTATGTTGTCAAAAAAGATCATGTCCATAATGTTCGCTCCTATTATAAAGGTAAAACAAGTCATCGCTAAAATACTACTTACTAGGGCGCGCCTTACTTTGTCTCATTTTTAGTACTATTCTTAAAATAATGACACGCCTTAAACTTAGCCTAACGGATTTTACGCATTAGCAGGGGAAAACTTTGTAGCACCTTGTAGATGATGGTTTGTACTTACGTTGATTTGCGTATAGGGTCTAATAATCTATTGATAGACCATAGACTGATTCGCGCACTGACTAGAGTGAGGACCAGCATCAACATTAGTGATGAAAGCAGGGGCAGTGGACGCTGCATCGCCATCTCAAACAGTACCTCACGGCTTATTGTGTCAAACAGCCAAAACCAGATGGCTGAAAAATAAATGACCGTCAGCATCCAGACAATCATAATCCCACCAAACATCAACTTATTAATCTCATCTCGCGCTAATGCTCGCTTCTGATGTTTGATAAATTTACTGACAGCGATATAAGCACCCACGATAATAGAAACCACCATGACCAGTTGTGGATTGAGCGCAAGTTTGGTCTGTATCATCATAAATATGGTACTGGCGAGCGTGTATCCAATCGCAAAAAAACCGACATATCGTGCCAGTTTGGGCTGCACTTGTACAAGCGTCTGAGGTTTGTTGAGACTGGTTGTCTGGCGTGACATAAGCTAACCTTTATAAAGGTAAAAAATAGAGTATTGATAGTACAACGTCTTAAAGCGTTAATTAAAATATCAACGCTGTGCTGTCCAGTCGAGCATGGCATCTAATACAGGCCTTGCTGCATAAGGATTTAATGCTTGCTCAGTATTGATTATACCGACGACAACGTAATCTTGTCCTGACAGTCCTTTGACATAACCTGCCATTGAAGTGACGTTATTTAACGTACCAGTTTTTATCCATGCGCGGCCAGTGGCTGTCGATTCAGGCAAGCGATCGCTGTGGGCGGCAATAGTGCCACTAACCCCAGCGACACCTAACGAGTCGACATAAGCATCAAAATTTGGTCGACTGTAAGCATAAATCAGTAGCTCGCTTAGGTTGGCGGCAGTTATTGTACACTCACGGCAAAGTCCTGAGCCATTGGTCAAATGAGGCGGTGGCGTCCTGAGATTGGTTTGCCACCATTGATTGATGGTTTGTAAGGCTGCTGGATAGTCTGTCGTAGCAGGTTTGCCAAACTGATATAAGCTATCAGCCTTTTTGCCACTAGATTTATCAGCCGCTACTTTATTATCCATCTCATTACTAGCTTTGACTTCATGACTGCTTGGACTAGTCGCAATTGTGCTAGCAGGTATTGTTTGAGTCAGCCTTTCTTTATCGTAAGCGCCTATAGATAGCGCCACTTGCTCAGCCATGACATTGTTTGAGAAGTGGTTAATGTCATGAATCTGCTCGGTTAAATTCAACGACGGATAGCTGACCATAGGTAGAGGAGACATCGCGATAGCCGTAAGCCCATGCGCTCGTTTTGTCGTCTTGGTCACATCGTAAGGGGTTTCTTGCGAGATGACCTGCCCACTCAAAGTATTCCCCAGTGCTTGCCATTTGGCAGCGATGACGTGTGCGGCAAACTCTTTGGCATTGGGATATGCTACGTAAAAGACATGCTCACCGCAGCTCTCTGGCAGACTGGCATTTAATACAAGCTGCGTGTTTTGCCACTGCGGCGCTAGGCTATAGCTTGCTTGCCCACAACTGGCTGCACGGGTATTGATTGTAGCAGGCAGCTGATAGTTGGCTAACCGCGGCTTATAGGTCACGCTTGCTTGGCCATTATCTTGAGGGTAAGTTTTGATACCAATGGTGCTAAAGTTAACCAGAAACCCATCAGGGCTAGCGTTATAGGGGCGTAGCGGTGAGTTATCAAAGGCGGCAGGATCTTTACTAACATTATTAAAAACTGCGCTGTCGATGATGATGTCACCATCGATGTGACGAATACCGGATGCTTGTACTTTATACAGTAACTGCTTTAAGCGCTCGTGGGTCATTTTCGGGTCGCCACTTCCTTGAATAATCAAGTCACCATGTAGATGGTTACCGATGACAATACCTGTGTGATAAACCCGTGTATGCCACACAAAATCCGCTCCTAAAGTGTCCAAAGCGATAAAGCTAGGCACGAGTTTCATGGTGCTGGCAGGCGTCCGAGGAATATCGGACTGGTGATCCAGCAAAGGCGAAAATGAAATCTTTATAGAGGTTTTATTGTTGCTCGCAGCATTTTTGGCTTTGGCATTCTGATCAAGCGTATGCTGAGGTTCGTCAGGTATAACTGTTGGAATGCTCTCTACGCTCTGATAAGTATAAGGGTCATCGGTATAAGCATGTATTTTTTGCTCGTGCTTCTCAATGGTGCGCTGCTCTATGGTAACCAACGCGCTCTGATGGCTCGTACTTGTATCCGTAGAGGCGTTTGTAACTGAATGCTCAGATACTATAGTAGTTGTAGGTTGGCTGTCAGATTCATCACTATCAATGACTTGAATAGGGGTAGGCAGACGGCTGGCAGTCTTGTCACCCACAGGGGTAATCACGATACTGATATCCGCTTCTGTTAGATCGGCGCGCGCCAAGGCTTTTTGAATGGCTGCTGGCAATGCTGCTTGTGCATGTATCGGTGCGACTATAAATGCTGCCAATAACGCTAACCTAGATAGACGTTTACTAGGTTGGTTCAGCGGTCGCAAATGACGACAAAGCGTGGTGGTTTTGGTTGCAGCAGTAGAGTAATGACGGCGTTTAGAAGGGTATCGCATGAGCATCTTTCATCAGGTGGCAAAAACAGCCTATGGTAACATGAGTTGCTGTTTTCGCGCACGATGCCAGCAGCACAATTTTAGGGCGTGTCATCAATCTGAACAGTAAACTCTAAATGGCTAAATCTTTGCCAAACTGTGTCAAGTAGCTGGCTAATATCTCGATATTATCTGTACTACCTTCCTTATTGGGCTGCCATTTATCTCATTTTTATCACCATTTTCAAAATGAGGACACGGCCTTGCGATAACGACGCCCTTATTGAGATAACTAACTCTAACTATCGATTGAACTGAGAGCATGACTTGCTGCTAACGCACATGCAAAAAAGCCATCGCAGTCATAACAGCATCGTTATAAGCATCATGCGCGCCCAGTTCAGGAATGTTGTAATGGGCTAGGATACGATTTAGATGTTGGGCTTGGTTAGAGAGCCCTTGTGTATGTCCGCTGATACGTCGACTGTACAAATGCCGCAAGTCTATGACTTCGTTTGGTAGCGAGGTTCCCATATAGCGTTTGACCAAAGGATTTAAAAAAGCCATGTCTAGCTGTGTGCAGAATCCAACAATTGGTCGATTACCTATGAATGGTAGTAGTAGGGCTAACATGTCATCGTAACTCATGCCATGTTCAACATCGGCGGTACGCAGACCATGAATAACAATGGTGTTGCGGTCTGGCATGACAGGAGGTCTGCAAACCAAATGCATGCCATTACCCGTGTTGATGATATTGCCATTAATATGTATCGCTGCTACAGACAGCAGGTGATGTTTTTTGGGATTCAATCCTGTCATTTCGCAATCAATCGCCACCCACTGCTCAGCCGAAGGTGTCGTAAACATTGAGGCCAGCTCTAGACGCTGCAATTGCGTCTTTTGCCAAGCACAAGATAACTGCTGTAACCAGCCCATATTGGTTGCTCATCCATCTATGCTATTTTTGTATTTATAAAATTTCTGTATTTATGAAGCATCTATATTAAGACTGCCACATTTATGCGATTTCTAGTTGATAGTGTTGACGCAATTGGTTTTTGAAGCTTTTGACCACGGCCAGACACTCTTTGAGTAGGTCACGTTCAAGTGCGGTCAAAGTCGTAGGGTCTACTTGCCGTGCATGCTTATCGTCAGTTGAGAGTGCCACAGATAAGCGCTGCGCCATAAAAAACTCTAAGGCTTCTAGCAAAGTATCGGCGCGCTCTTGGGTCATAGCATTAACCTGTACCAAGCCCTTTAAACGCGCCTTGGTACTAGGCACGTCGAGCACATTGTTTTCTAATGCTAAGGTACGGATACCATGAACTAAAGGAAAGATGCCAGCTTTTTTTAGGTCAATATCAGATGATGCTGATTTACTACCCAGTAAAGGTACAAACTTCTGCCACCATTGATTAACATCGCCAAATTGTAGCGCTGCCCGGGCAAACTGCCTGACAAACATAGGATCTGCCTGGTTATGAGCAAGCTTTAAATGCTGACGTACTTGAGTCAGCAGTGACTCATCGCCGCAGACGTATTCACCATCTAGTATTGCAGACAAGTAAATACCATGCATCGGATCTGAATTTCTAAACCATAGGTTAATTTGCGCAGTGAATTGCTTGAGCGGTTGTCGCCACATAGGATTGGTCATCATAATATTGCCATCACACAGTGGGTAGCCAAGCGTCGCTAAGTTATTATTAAAAGTATCAGCAAACTGTGCTAGGTCAGGATGCGTATAGCCATCACGAATGATGAGCGCATTGTCTTGATCGGTACGCATGATTTGCTCACCGCGCCCTTCCGAACCCATAACGATAAGGCAGGTATTGGCCATCACCTCATCAGGTACGATTAGCTGCCATAGTTTGGTAAATACCTGCGCATTTAGCGTCTGTACCATACGACTGATATTGCCGATTTTGACACCATTGTGATGCTGTGCACGAATATAGCGACCGATCAGCTCAACAGCGGTATCTAGGCTAGATAAGTCTTGTGCCTGTTCGATTTGAATACTAATCAGCTGCGAATGATGGCCAATGTGAGCGAGCATATCGCTTTGCCCAAGCACACCGACGACATCGCCACTCTTATCAATGACTGGCAGTCTGTGAATCCGGTAGCGAGTCATGGTTAGTAGCGCATCGCCAATCTCATCAGTGGCTTTGATGGTACGTAGATTAAAGTTTGCATAGCGCTGGCAAGGAGTAGTGGCAGGATCTTGTTTATCGCTTACCGCGCGGCAGATATCAGTATCGGTCAAAATCCCTAAAAGTAATCTTGTCTCATGTTGCGCTGTTTGTGAGCCACTTAAGCCATGTAGCGGTCGGACCAGTACATGTTTTAATCCAGCTTTGGTCATAATGCGGGCTGCTTCGTACAAGCTATCATCGGCATCGACGATATGCACTGGTAATAGATGAACATCTATCACTGGCTGTAGCATGATTTGCTGTACTTCTTGTTGGTTGGTATAGCTGGCAGGATCTAGCGTTTTATTATGACGTCGTTGGCGCAATGCTTTTAATCGCTCAGGCAGTTTGTCTGATAGCATTTGCCGTACCAAATGATTTTGCGCACTGATTTTATCGATAGCGGTGCCCGCGACTTGGAGCAGTAACGTCTCTTCATTAGCTCGGAATTGATAGGTCTGTATAGACGTACTTTCAGGCTCTAGCCTATTATTCTTAGTAATTGACTCAGGCAGGCGGCGACTATCAAACCAATCATTATTATTCAGACCGTCAGCATGATTGCTACCGACATAGGACGCGACAAACTCACCATCTAATGATTGCTCGATTTGCCCTTTGATGACCACATACAGACATTGCAGTTCTTCTGCAGGCAAGCTCTCGTTTTTGGCAAGGTAGCGTATCTGGGTGTTTTTTCTAATGCTTTGACGCTCAGCTAAGCTCAATACATCGAAGGGCGGTTGGCTAAAATCAAGATGGGGCATGGCATCATCCTTGATGGCATATTTTCGGTAGAGACTTTACTATAGCATTAATAAAACAAAAAGCCTCCAATAACCCTATTTATATTGTGGTTATTGGAGGCTTTTTGCTACTGCGACATTTATTCCAGCTACATTAGATTTTTCTAATTAGCTTTAAGCACCTAATAATTTGCGGATACGACTGATTGCTTCTCGGCTCTCATCGGCACTCGCGACCAGAGCGATACGCACATAACCTTGTCCAGGATTATGACCATCAACTTCACGTGACAAATAACGTCCTGCCAATGCATGAATATTGGCTTGCTCATACAACGCCTTGACAAAAATTTCATCATCACCGCCGAACTGCTCAGGTACTTTGACCCAGAAGTAAAATCCAGCATCAGGCATGCGTAACTCTAGCAACTCCCCAAGCTCAGACATCCATAGGGCAAACTTTTCTTGATATAGCGCTCGATTATGAGCGACGTGTTTTTCGTCTTGCCACGCAGCGATAGAGGCCAGCTGATGAGGTATCGGCATCGCACAACCTTGGTAAGTACGATATTGCAAATAAGCCTGCAAAATTTTGGCATCACCAGCCACAAATCCAGAGCGCAAACCCGGTAAGTTTGAACGTTTAGATAAAGAGTGGAACACGATACAGTTTTTAAAATCACGGCGACCGAGGGCAGCACAAGCTTGGAGCAATCCAATCGGTGCTGTATCAAAATACAGCTCGCTATAACACTCGTCACTGGCAATAATAAAACCGTACTGATCTGATAGACGAATGAGATACTCCCAATCATCCATCGTCATGACGGAGCCTGTTGGATTGTTTGGACTACAAACAAACAATAGCTGCGTACGCATCCAGACGTCTTTTGGTACCGCGCGATAGTCACCTTTGTAGTCATTATCTGATGTACAAGGGACAAAGTAAGGCGTTGCCTGTGCCAGTATCGCCGCGCCTTCATATATCTGATAAAACGGGTTGGGCATGACAACCGTAGGCGATGTATTGGGTGCTAGAGAATTGCTCTCTTTGTCAGCTACATTATGATCAACGACCGCTTGTACAAAGCTAAAAATCGCTTCACGCGTACCCATCACGGGTAATACTTGAGTATTGGCATCGACATGATTAAGAAAAAAACGCTTCTCTAACCAGTGGGCGATAGTTTGACGTAGCTCAAACATACCGTTTGTAGTCGGATAACGACTTATTTTGTCCAAGTTTTCGCGTAGGACGTCCAGCACAAATGCAGAGGGCTCATGTTTTGGCTCACCAATACCGAGCTTTATTTCACTGTAACCGTTGGCAGGCTTGCTATCGGCAAGCAAGGTTGCCATCTTTGCGAATGGATAAGGATGTAGATGCTTTAAGTTGTGATTCATAAGTGTGATAACTATAATAGACAATTAATAATAAAGTTATAAAGAAAATTTACATTAGAGCAGTGTAGCACTTCTCTAATTTTTTGTCCTTTTCTTCTTATATCGTGAGTAGGCATTTACCAAGCGTAAGCTATTCATCATATGACTACCAAATAGGTAGTCGCCAAAAAGTCTTTTGAACATTTCATAATGTATAACCTATAACAATATAAAAAATGACTACATCACAAACGTGGTAGATCGTTTTAAGGATAGTTTGATATGTCTAGTGTGCTAAATAATGATGATCTCATCGCTAAAGATATCAATAATGAAAAACTTGATAACAATTTACAGCGCTCTAACCTGTATAAACTGCTCAAAGAGCGTGAACAGAGCTGGTGGCAAGCGCGCCAGCAACTGATCGAGCGTCAAGAAAAGAAAATGTTTTGGTATGGTGAAAACAGCCTAATTATGTGGCTGTTGTGGCAATTAGTCAGCTACGTGGTAGTGGCAATGGCCTTGATGCTGCTCAATAATATATTCGGTATCTCATTACCGCTATGGCAATACGTCTCTTTATTTGTGATACAGACCATATTTTTTGTCAGCGCCCTTGCTGCTAAAGGCCAGTTGGCAAACAAACTACAGCGCAAAATAGACAACGATGAGCTGATGCGCGAAGAGGCGCTCAATGAGATGATTATTTTGGCAGAGGATAGTCTGTATCCTGATGTACATGCCAAATCGCCTATTTCTTTAGAAGCATTAGACGATTATCTAGATGGACAGTTTCACCTAGCAAGCTTGCAGTGTTTGCTACAAAAAGAAGTCGATGCTGGACGATTAATCATGGAGCAGCAGCCACATGAAGTAGGTGTTTTGCCGCCAGAGCTTGCTGATGATGAACTGAACGAACATGCTAGCGAGATAACCTATAGAAGTACGTTATAAAACGTACTTCTATGATGACTATCAGACTACTTTTGCTAGTTAATATTCAAAATAATGGCTAACCAAAACTATCTAGCCGTATCAAAAATATATTACGCTATTATGCTCTTTCTGAACGGTAAGACTGGCTAACAGAGCTGCCTTTAATGCTTCCAGTCTATCAGGTGATAGTGGCTTATCGTTTTGATCACTGATATAAAACATATCCTCAGCACGCTCACCTAGAGTGGTAATACGCGCAGCATGTACTTCGATTTGCTCTTGCAAAAACACTTGCCCAACTCGTGCCAGTAGCCCTGGCTGATCAAGCGTTTCTAAGCTCAAGATGTGCTGATCTGATGCTTCATTGAATTCGAAGTTAATCACCGTTTTTACTTCAAAGTGTTTTAACTGACGCGGCATACGCTTGTTCGTCAGTTTAAGTACGGTAGGGTCTTTGAACGAGTCAATTAAGCGTTGTTTTAGCTCTTGTTGGCTCTCCTCATCGACTAACAATGTGCCACTAGGATCTAGCAATACATAAGAATCCAAAGCAAAGTCACGGGTCGCTGTGATAATGCGTGCATCTAAAACATCTAGATTCATCTGATCAAATACTGCCATGGTAACGGCAAACAAATTCATCTGATCTTGGGTGTAGACAAAGACCTGTACCGCATCAAGTGCCAATTCGCGATGTTCACGCAAAACGACCAACGGTGGACTATCAGCATTAGAAGCCAATCCAATCGGTGGGTGGTTCAAAATAGCTTCGGTATGCCATAAGATATCTTCTGCAATCTCTCGCAAGAAATACTCATCGCCCAAGTCATCCCACAGACGCAATACTTCATCGCGGTTCATATGTTGGTTATTGACATTATCTAGCATCGTCAACGCTTGCTTGCGTGTGGCACTAATCATATCTTGACGATTGGTGGGCGCATCGATATCAGCGCGCAAGATGCGCCGAGTTTGTGAGTATAGCTGTTTCATGAGGGTCGCCCGCCAGCTGTTCCATAGCTGTGGGTTAGTCGCATTCATATCAGCCACCGTCAGTACATACAGATGGTTTAGATGAGTCACGTTACCGATGAGATCAGAGAAAATAGTCACTACTTCAGGGTCTGAGATATCTTTTTTCTGTGCAGTAATTGACATGAGAAGGTGATAGCGCGTGAGCCAGCCTACTAAATTCGCATCCGCCAAGCTCATACCATGCGATAAACAAAACTCAATCGATTCAGTTTGACCAAGTTCACTATGGTCACCGCCACGGCCTTTAGCAATATCATGGAACATGGCTGCCAGCACCAAAATCTCTTTACGCTCGATACGCTGAAAGATAGAGCTAACCAGTGGAAACTCTTCTTGAAAGGCCGGATCTGTAAATCGGTGCAAAATTCTAATCAAAAACAAGGTATGCGCATCTACCGTATATCGATGGAACAAGTCATATTGCATGAGGCCAGTGACTTGCGCAAACGCAGGAATATAGTTACCCAATACTCCATAGCGATTCATGGTACGTAGACGATGAAATAGGTAATTCTGTTCTTTTAGATTCGATAAAAACAGCGCTTTGTGAGTAGGATTGTCTCTATATATCTGATCGATGCCTCGTGCGGCAATTTTGAGTGCGCGCAGGGTATGGGTGCGAACTTTATCGATGCCATGCTGACCCATCAATAAGAACATCTCTAAGATAGAATCTGGGTGCTGTGCAAAAACTCGATGATGCGCAATGGCAATCTGGTTGCCAATACGGTTGAATCGCGCATTTATAGGCTGTTTTTTTGGACGTTCATCGTCAGGCAGCTGCGGCTCTATAATCGTTTCATAATAATGATTGGTCAGCATCTCAGACAGTGTTGATATCTGCATCGCACAGCGATAGTAGTCGCGCATAAACCGTTCGACCGCAGCATTAGGCTGGTCGTCGGGCTGGGTCTCGTAGCCCATCAGCTGAGCAATCTCACGCTGATAATCAAACAACAGCTTGTTTTCATTACGGCCCGTCAGTACATGTAAGTAATGACGAATTTGCCATAAATACCCTTCGGCAAAGCTCAACTCATCAAACTCTTTTTCGGTCAAAAAGTTCTGTTGCACTAAATCATATAGCTTGCTCACGCGAAAATAACGCTTAGTGACCCAGCCGATGATATGGATATCACGTAGTCCGCCCGGTGCTGTTTTGATATTGGGCTCAAGGTTGTACTCGGTAGCATTGTGCTGCAAGTAACGCGCTTTGGATTCTTCCATTTTTACATCAAAGAATGCGCGCGGAGACCATTGTTTATTGACGATTTGAGCAGGCATGTCTTGCAATGCCTCGTTACCGATTAGGAGTCGAGCCTCTAGCTGAGCACTGGCAATCGTATGATCAAGCGCGGCCTCTAGCGCGTCATTAACACTACGTACAGAGAGCGCGGGCTCTAGTCCTATATCCCATAGTAGAGCAACCAGTTTGTCGATTTTACTACTGACATCAGCACCTATTTCACCAGGAGACAGGAGCAAAATATCGATGTCTGAATAAAGCGATAGCTCACCGCGCCCGTAGCCACCAGTCGCAAAAAACGCCAAATCAGTTTTATCTAACTCAAACCATTTAAACAATGCAATCAATAGGCTGTCGATAGCGCAAGCACGTGCTGCAACCAGCTGACGAATATTGGTGCCACGTTCTAGTGAGCGGCTGATATCGTCGTTGATCTGGGCCAACCATTCAGGAATGCCAAGTAGATTCTTGTCTGTCATATTTTTGGCTGACAATTGGGATGAGTCTGTCGCCACCTCACTTGGTAGTATCGGTAAAGGCGTCAAATCAACAGAGGCGATATCACAATTAAACATGAGTGTTATCCAGTTAAGAGTTTAGAGATAGAACGTTTGAGCTGAGCGCTATTGGGCAACTAATGTGCTGATGGCTGATAAAAATTACGAATAGCATGTACCAATAAAGGTGCTGATAAATATATCAATAAAAGTTATCAGGTCATCTGAGTATAAAGACAAAGTGTCTATAAGCACAATACTCAATATGCCCTAATTAAAGACCAAAAAAAAGACCGCCTAAGCGATCTTTGATTGTACTACTGCGTCAAAAAACTTAAATCTTCTTCGGGGCGAGTAGTAAATACCTCACAGCCATTGTCTGTTACGACCATGGTGTGCTCCCATTGAGCAGACAATTTGCGGTCTTTAGTAATCGCCGTCCACTCATCAGGCAAAATCTTAGTTTGCCACGTGCCTTGGTTAATCATAGGCTCGATGGTAAACGTCATACCTGTTTTTAGCTCAAAGCCAGTGCCTTTTTTGCCATAGTGCATGACTTGTGGCTCATGGTGAAATTCATCACTGATACCATGACCACAGAACTCGCGAACGATACTGAAGCGCTCAGGCTCGACAACGGCCTGAATAGCAGCACCGACATCACCTAGACGTGCACCGTTCTTGACCACGCTCATACCCGCATAAAGGGCATCTTGTGCCACTTTGCAAATACGCTGTGCCATGATAGAGCCGTTGCCAACAATCCACATTTTTGAGGTATCGCCATAGTAACCGTCTTTGATAACAGTCACGTCGATGTTGATAATATCACCATCTTTTAGTAGCTTGCTTTCGGTTGGGATACCGTGACAGACAACATGGTTAACTGAGGTACAGATAGATTTTGGAAAACCATTATAATTAAGTGGGGCAGGGATAGCCTGCTGCACATTAACAATATAGTCATGGGCAATCTGATTGAGCGCTTCGGTACTGACGCCCACTTTGACATGCTCGTCGAGCATGACAAGCACATCACTAGCGAGTTTACCGGCCACACGCATTTTTTCTATGGCTTCTGGAGACTGGATAAGGGATTTTTTAGTCATCATCGTATATCTTATAATTATGGGTTCATTGTGGATAGATTATACCATAAACGTACTAGTGACACTTTTACGTTAAGTGATAGTGTACCTATCATTATCATTGAGAATAATTGCTTTACAACATGGTGAGGGCTTATATGACTCATTAGTCAGACTAATATATTCATATTTTGACAAATTAGTTGAATGTTGCAGGATATATAAGTAATGTAATTTTGCCTGCTAACGGAATTAGCAGCAATTTTTACTGTAGTTGTGCAGTAAAAATAACCAAATCAATGATAACAAGGATGTTGTTATGACGCTTTCTTTGTACATTCGTGCAGCTCTCACACCAAAGACATTGTTACCGATACTGGGTTCAATCAGTGCTAGTGTACTTCTAATGACCATACAAACCACTTCTGCTCAAGCTGCAGGACAATACTATAATTGTGCCAATGCTAACGGTTGCAAGTTGGTAGACAGTAAATATTTCACTTCTAGTTACACTAAAACTCAATATCCAGTCGTCTTAGCACATGGACTTGGCGGCTTCACGACGTTATTTGGAGTCATTGATTATTTTAACGGGATTCCAGAAGACTTGATGAAAGGTGGCTCAGAGGTATATACCACCAAAACGTCAGCGGTCAATAACAGCGAAGTTCGAGGTGAGCAACTGCTACAACAGGTCAAGACCATTGCTGCCATTTCAGGTGAATCTAAAGTCAATTTGTTTGGACACAGTCAGGGCGGTATAGATATTCGTTATGTCGCTGGCGTCGCGCCAAAGTACGTGGCTTCAGTAACCGCAGTATCAAGTCCAGAGCAAGGATCAAAAACCGCTGATTTTGTTAAAAATGTCCTTGAGCCAAATAATACTTCTGGACAGCCATCTAATGTCACCACCCAGCTAGTATCAGGCGTGTTTAATCTGATTGGTGGCTTTACAGATATTGGTTCTGGTATCAGTTTCAATCAAATTCAACAACAAGATGGCTGGCAAGCGCTCGTGGCTCTATCGACCGATGGTGCTGCTAAGTTCAATGCCAAATTTCCTGCAGCAATGCCAAAAAACTATTGTGGTCAACCGACTAGTACGGCGGTCAATGGCATCAAGTACTATTCGTTTAGCGGCGTCGGGCAAATAACGAGCGCACTTGATCCTAGCGATTACCTATTAGCCGCAACGGGCGTACCGTTTGCAGGTGAGTCTAATGATGGATTGGTATCTGCTTGCTCAAGTCGTCTTGGCTATGTGATTCGTGATAATTATAGAATGAACCATTTGGATTCCGCTGATCAAGTCTTGGGTCTGACGGCATGGGGAGAGTCTGAGCCAAAATCTATCTATCGTACTCAGGTAAACCGTCTGAAAAACGCCAACCTATAAGCTGAACTACAAAACAAGAATGCTCATTAATTGAGAAATATCGTTTATGTCAAATAACCGCCGTCCAACCTATGCAACAATTGCTATCATCGCCGTGGTTATCATTGCCACAGCGGCGGTTATTTTGTGGTTCAAGCCTAGTAACGATGTAAATTCAACTTCAATCAAATCCTCCGTCTCTGATAATGAGAGTAGCGAGTCAGTGATAACTGAGTTGGCTGCGGGACAAGTCGTGAAAGTGAAAGCGACAACGACACCCAGCCAGTCTCAATTTGTCACAGGATTAGAAAATTTACCACGCTCATTAAAGGGCACCCAAATTGATGGTGAAATCATCATCGATGAAAATAAACAGTTAGTCGTCACTGAAGGTCTGCGGCGTTTGTTCGATTATTTTTTATCAGCCCTGGGTGAGGAAGAAGAAGCGGTTATATTTGCCCGTGTGGAGAGTTATATTCGTCATCACACACCAGAGCCTGCCGCTAGCCAAGCGGTCACTATTTTTAATCGATATGTTGCTTATCTTAAAGCACTTCCTGAGATAGAAAAGCGTTATGGTAATCTGCAATTACAGGCGACCAAAAGTGGTGAGCTGGACTTGAATGCAGTTGCCCAACAAAAACAAGATATCGCTAATCTACGACAGCAGTACTTTGACAAGCCAACCATTACAGCATTTTTTGGCGCAGAGGATGATTACGATAATTATAGTATAGAGATGGTCAGAATTGACCAAAATAAGCAGATGTCTGACGCACAAAAACAAGCTGCCCGTCAGGACTATATTAGTCGATTGCCAGAGAATGCTACTAAAGCCAATATCATGCAACAGGCCAATATTAGCAAGTTAATGACTCGCACTGAACAGATGAAAGCTCGCGGTGCAACGCCTGAGGAATTATATAATATGCGCCGAGAGTTAGTAGGCGCGCCGGCAGCAGAAAGGCTTGCACAAGTAGATCAAGAAGACGCTAATTTTGACCAACGCTTCACCCAGTATGAAACTCAAAAAAGTCGCTTATTAAGCCAAGGTGTCGATGCAGCCCAAGCGCAAATTCAGATAGATCAGCTTGAGCAGCAATTATTTGATGATACTGAGCGTAAGCGTCTGGATGGTTATGCGGCATTGCAACGACAGCAAGCTGTCAATAATCCATAATTACTGTCACTAGCTACCGTCAATAACCATCGTTGATACGGATAGATAGAGTTAGCAGATTGTATTTAGCAGGTCATTTCGATACTAACAAGGGCAAATAGTCAGATATTTGCAAAGTAGTACAAAATGCATTCCGAATAACTACTCAGTTTATGATGACACCTCCCTGTGAGTCATGCACAATATTGCCATTGTTTAGAGCATTAAATAAAACAATAAATGAATCATAATAAGTCCGAGATTTTACTATGTTTATTAGAGCTTATCGCTTGTCTATTAGCGCTGATGACTCATGCAGATAGGGTATCTAGTAAAAGTATCGGATGCAATAAAGCGAGGAGTTGATATGAAGAACATGACTAAAGTAATGATGGCCGCGACATTGGCAGTTGGTACACTTGCTGCGGGTTGTCAGACGACGAATTTGCCTGCGCCAGTCAGTCAGCCAATCACTGCAGATGTCTTGCAAGCACACAACTGGCAGCTCGTTGATGCCAAACGTAGCAATGGTGATAAGGTAACGCAGCTATTTTTTGACCCAGCCAAGCCGTTAACGTTAAACTTTATGAATGACAACGGTAGAGATTACGTGGCATTTATGAACACCTGTAATAGCATGGGTGCTGGATATAGTGTCGCAAATGGTGAAGTAGAGATTAAAAACGGCATCAGTACTATGATGGCATGTCCTGAACCGCAAGCCAGCTTTGATACTGCTGCCTTAGCCACTGTAAAAGGTAAGTACAGCCTTAGTAAGAATGCCAACAATGTGCCTATTTTGACCATTAAAAACGATGATCAAGTCGCTTATTTTAAAGCCGTTGCAAAGTAGCTTAATGATTGAGTAAACAGTTTGACTGGTTCGTGAGTTTAAACAATTAAAATTATTTGTCTAAAACTACTCGTTTAAAATTGCTCATTTAAAGCTACTCTTCTTGAAACGCAAAATGCCTCGCTATCAAGTGGGGCATTTTTTTATCCAAAATTTAGTCCAGTTTAGGTTACACTAGAGTAATGTTTCTGTAATATCTTTGATTTTTTAAATTGATGGTGATGGCTCTGAATTTATGTCGATAACGATCGCTTTTTTAGATATTTATAAGACTTTTATCATCAAGCTCTGTTGGATATGACGCTATGCTGAAAACTGCCATAAATAAAACAACCATATGTAAAGGGAGTCTATCTAAATCAAACATAGATAGACTAATGATAAAAGCACCTATTGCCATCGGCGTATTTGCTGTGCTTACCGGTTGCCAGACATTACCTAATACCTCAGTAAAAAAGCCAATCAGTACAGTTGAGACCAGTCCGCTGACTGCACGTATGCCAGTGATTGATCGCCAAGGATACATTGCCTATATAGAAGAGCAGGGCGTAGGTACGGCGAAAGTATCGACACTCTATAGCATTCGTCCTGACGGTAGCGATCGTCAGCTCATCGATCAGCTTAATGGCTATATCTATGCGCCAGCATGGTCGGCAGACGGACAACTGCTTGCCTATAGCAAACAAGCCCCGCGTGAGCATCCCAAAATTTATATTTATGATCGTAGTAGCAATACGCGCAACCTAGTGGTAAATGCTGAAGGCAGCAATATGTCAGCGTCATTTTCACCCGATGGTCAAGATTTGCTCTATAGCTCTACTGTCGGTGGTAATGCTGATATCTATAAGATGCGTCTGAGTGATGGCAATACCCAGCAGTTAACGACTCTGCCGAGTACAGAGGTACAGCCCAGTTATGCTGCTGATGGCAAGAGCTTTGTCTATACCAGTGATAAAGTCCGTGCTGGACGACCGCGAATTTATCGTTATGACTTCGCTACGGGCAATGCGACAGCTGTATCAACAAATGGGTATGTGGCCAGTCCTCAGCTTAGCTTAGATGGTCAGCGTATGGCTTATCTAAATGGTCGCAAGGCGGCTGTCATGACCTTGACGACTGGGCAAGTGGTCAACCTGGCAGAAACAGGGCTTGATGAGCCTGCACGTCTATCTCCCTCTGGCAATTATGCCGTCTATCCAACTCGCCGCTTGAGTGTGGGCGGGCAAGTAGCAAGCCAAAATGGTGGTAGTCTAGTTATCCATTCGCTGTCAGGTAATATCAGCTATGCCATTAGCGGTCAAAATGGTGGAGTCGTACGCTCACCGATATGGGGTCGTTAGAGAAGTATGTTTTATGCCGTGATATGTATATAAACTTATTTGTAAAACAACATAAGTTTATAAATATTAAGTGAAGAGCCTTAGCTTTTGTAGTAGGTTATTACAAATAGAAGATTAGGTTCACAAAGGGAGAACCCGCGTAATGCAAGAGGCTTTTTTCGTGTTCATCACCAAAATAAGTTTATATCCAACGATTGTTTTCACCGGTCTTGTGATGTTCGTTACTCTATATTGGGTGGTATCTTTACTCGGCATGGCAGATATGGACAGCGTGGATGCTGTAGAGACAGGTAGTGATGCTGCTGTCTCTGATTTATCATCGACCGGTTTTTTTACAGGTCTCATGTTGAAGTTTGGTCTCTACGGTGTGCCTTTAGTCATTATATTAAGCTTAATTAGTTTAATCGGTTGGTTGTTGAGCTATTTGTATACCAGTTTCTTACATCAAAATTTTGACTCTGGTGTTCTGTATTACGTGTTTGGCACAGGGGCACTAATATTCGTATTGGTTGTTTCTATGTGGCTGACAGGCATTATCATTTCACCCATCCGCAAAAACATTGCCAGAATCCCCAAACGTAATTCTGCTAATAATGTAGGCAAAATCGCGATTGTGCGCACACTTAGTGTGACGGACAAGCACGGTGAGGCAGAATTGAATGATGGCGGTGCAGGTTTGATACTCAAGGTTCGTTCAGACAACAGTACTAGCTTACTGAAAAAGGGCGATAGAGTGATGTTGATCGCGTATTTAGAAGAAACACATACCTATCAAGTCGCTCGTGTTGAAGATAAATAATTATAAATCGTTTAGTCGATACGACTTTCTATCATCGCTTTTAGCATAGAGTAAACTCGAAAATTAGATAAGCGCTGATAAACAATAAACAGATATTGAGCTAAAAAATCTCTATTTTTCACATCATACGAACGGTTTTAAATTTAGTTATTGTTGGTTCAACTAGTTTAGATATGAGAAAGGCAAGTGAAACTGCTACATAGAGTAGTTGAGCAAGCCGGACCGAGCATCTGATAGATATAGAACTGACTATAGAATGTTTCAATTAAAGGAATAAACATGGACATACTCATTATCGTCGGCGTGGTTGTGGTGCTGGCGTTTGTTTTCATTATGGCAGCACTGTTGATGCTCAAAGCCTTTTATTTTAAGGTTGAGCAGGGCAAAGCACTAATTATCAACGGTGTGAGCAAAATAGCCGTACGTTTTGATGGTGGCTTTGTTTGGCCAGTTATTAATAAAAAAGAGCTGATGAGAATCTCGCTCATCACGTTAGAAGTGGATAGACGCGGTAAAGAAGGACTAATTTGCGCCGATAATATGCGTGCTGATATTACAGTCGCATTTTATCTACGTGTCAATGAAACCGAAGAAGATGTATTAAAAGTTGCCAAATCGGTTGGAGTTGAGAGAGCATCAGATAAAGTCGCTGTTAATGAGCTGTTTAATGCCAAGTTTTCAGAAGCGCTAAAAACAGTTGGTAAGCAAATAGATTTCGTTAAATTGTTTGAAAACCGCAGCGAGTTTCGTGACAGTATCGTTCAAGAAATCGGTAACGATCTAAACGGCTATGTCTTAGAAGATGTCGCGATCGATTATCTAGAGCAAACACCGAAAGTGTCATTGGACTCAAGTAATATCCTAGATGCTGAAGGTATCAAAAAGATTACTCAACTAACGGCTTTTCAAAACGTTATTACCAATGAGCTTGAACGTGATGAAGAGCTAGCGGTTAAGAAAAAGAACGTTGAAACCAGAGAGGCGATGCTAGAGCTTGAGCGTCAACAAGCCGATGCTGAAGCCAAGCAAAAGCGTGAAATATCGTCAGTGATTGCCCGTGAAACGGCTGAAACTCGTAAGATTGAAGAAGAAGAGCGTAAGAAGTCAGAAACGGCCGTCATCATGGTTGAGCAGGACTTAGCGATTCAGCGAGAGAATCAGCAACGTGAAATTGAAGTAGCAGGTCAAAATCGTCTGCGTGCAGTTGTCATCGAAGAAGAGAAGGTTACGCGTGCCCGTGACTTAGAAATCGTCTCTCGTGAGCGTGAAGTTGACTTGCAACGTATCGAGGCTGAACGTGCGATTGAACTTGAGAAAAAAGAAATCGCCAATGTCATCCGCGAGCGTATTGCGGTCGACAAAACAGTGGCGCAAGAAGAAGAGCGTATCAAAGAAGTTCGCGAAGTTAGTGAAGCGCAGCGTTCTAAGCAGACACGCGTGCTAGCAGCAGAAGCCGATGCGGAAGAAATCAAAGTACGTCAGGTGAAAAAAGCCGAAGCCGAAGAGCTGTCAGCCAAGCATAAGGCCGTTGAAATCACTACGCTTGCTACGGCTAACCTTGAAGCCTCTGCCAAAGAGTCAGAAGCCAAAATCAGAATGGCTGAAGGTATTAAAGCCGAAGAGTCTGCACATGGCTTTGCTGAAGCTGCTATCCAAGAAGCCAAGTCGGTCTCTATGGAAAAAGAAGGCATTGCTAGAGCCAATATTATTAGAGCGACTGGACAAGCTGAAGCGCAGTCAGAGCGTGAAAAAGGTATGGCAGATGCTGAGGTTATCGCGGCTCGCGGTGAATCTAAGGCGAAAGCTGAGCGTGACATTGGTATGGTCGATGCAGAGATTATTGCTGCTCGTGGTCAATCTACTGCCAAGGCTGAACGTGAAAAAGGTATGGCAGATGCTGAAATCATCGCAGCACGCGGTGAGTCTAATGCCAAAGCAGAACGCGAAGTTGGACTGGCAAAAGCCGAAATCACTCGCGCACACTTCCAAGCCGAAGCAGATGGTTTGGTCGAGAAATTCAATGCAATGGGTAGCATGAATAAAGAAGCGCGTGAGCACGAAGAGTTCCGCATGAGTCTTGAGACAGCCTTGCAAGAAGCACTGGCATCGATCGACGCAGGTAAAGAGATTGCCAAAGAAAATGCTGAAGTATTGGCAGTAGCACTACAAAAAGCCAAAATCGATATTGTTGGCGGCGAAGCGCATTTCTTTGATAACTTTGCCAAGTCACTATCTATCGGTAAAGCCATCGATGGCCTAGCAGGTAAGTCAGATACGTTGAGCGGTATCATCAATGGTGTGATGGCCAGTCAAGCCATGAAAGCAACCAAGCAAAATGATGATAAAACGACTTATTAATAGGGTCTAAATGCCTAGTCTTAATGGGCAAGTATTAGTGAGTAAGTTTTTATCTAACAGTATGAATAAGTAATATTCTCTGAAATACAAAATCTGTCGTTTAGGCGGCAGATTTTTTTGGCTAACTCAGGGTGATTCAGAATGACGAATCATGATGAGTTGGCTAATCTAAAAAATCAGCCGTGACCCCTCGTTTTTTTAGATTAGCCAAGTGCTTCTTTACTTTCAATGATTCTTTATTGCCCAAAATTCTCTTATAGTGGATTCAGTTTAAAAGAGAGTCAAGGCAACCGAGTGCAGATGTATATGTGATACTTCAAGCGAGGTTAACGCTGTAGCTCTTTTATAAAGGATTGACTATATTATGTAAAAATAGAAACGGACGAGCAACGATGGCGGACACGCAAAACCTAACCACTCCAGATAGCAATGACAACCCTAATGCTAATCAAGCAAGCCAAACTGATCAGGCGGTTGCCTCGGGCAATGCTTATGAGCTCATCAAAAAACGTTTGACAGAACAAGGTGCTCGTTTAGAGCAACAGACGGCCACGCTAAATACTGCACGCCTTGAAGAGTTCGGCAGTACTCAAATGCAAGTCATCGCCCGTACGCGTATCCGTACCGAACATAACTGTGTGGCGCAGGATATGGTGCAAGTAGGCGAATATCTACTGTTTGGCTACAACGTTTTTATGGGACTCAAACGTGCAAGCAATGTTAAGGATGTATTGTCGCTATATCGTTTGATTGAGCCAGTCGAAAGTGAAGAAGAGTACCAACTTGAAGAGGTCGATTTAACAGGCACTTTTTTGGGTCAAGATGCCTTTGTCCAAGACTTCAATGAGCTGTACCGATATTATAAGCAAACGCGCTTAATTCAAATAACGGTGAAAGACAGCAAATTGCTATTAGCGTTTCAGATTGGAGAGCGCATCACTGATATTCGAGTGTTCCGTTTCGCGCTAGATTTTAGCCAAGGCACACCAGAGTCTGCTCAAGTCGCTTACGTCGACAATCGTGGCGAGCGTGACATTGAACTGCCGCCTGCCTATGATTTTGACTGGATAGAAACCACACGCGATCAGATGATCAACGGCAAATATCCGCATATGAATATCTTGGATACGATATTTGTAGAGACGGTCGGTGGAGATCTGACCATCAAGATTGAGGATAATACGCAGTCAGGGCAGGGTATCTATAGTGAGCCTGTCGAAGATCGTACTCAGTCGTTGACCGATGCCGAGATTGCTTATGCCAAAGTTGGCAGTTTAATCCTGCTCAAAATATTGCCCTATCGTGAAGAGGACTACCGTTATTTTGTTTATAACACTTTAACCGAAGCGGTATTACGTTTGGATGTGATTGGACAATCGTGTGTGCAGCTACCAGAAGACCACGGCATCATATTTCCGGGTGGCTACTATCTGCAAACGGGCGAATATAAACTGTTTGATGCCAATAATGTGGACGCCAAAGACTTAAAGTTCAAACGCAAAATCATATCGCCAAATGGGGAAGATGTTTTATTCTTGTTTTATGATAGAGACTTGGGTATCACGGGGCTGTTTCCTTATAATTTGATTAAAAAGCAATTGGCAAATCCTATCTATTGCAACGGTATGGCCTTGGCTGAGAATGGGCGTTTGGTACTGTTCAGTGACCAAAGTGAGCCATCTCGTATTCACCCGATGCAGATATGGCATACCCCTTATGCCTCACACGAGTATGTGAGTGAGCTGCCAGAAAGCACGAGCTTCTATGGCAAAATCGGCAATAAAGAGCTGGTACGTGGTATCTCAGACCTGTATAGCATTACTCGCCTGATTGATAATCAAAGTGTCTCTCAAAAGCTCTATGAAGAGTTGGCTGACAATACCAGTCGTCTCTTTGACAGCTATTATTGGCTGTCTGAGCCTGAGCTGAGCGAAGTCGCCAGTAGTATTAAAGAAGTGACGGTGACAGCAGAGCTGGTCATTGATGAGTTCGCCAAAGTACAAAGCATCAAAAAGCAAACCCAAACGGCTTTGAGCGATGCTGATACGCAGCAAAGTGAGATTTTGCGGCAGATACGCGTTACTAGCTTTGAGTCTGCCAGTGATTATGTCGATCAGTTGTCAGCATTAAGACGCCAAAAAGGCCGTTTGGTCAGCTTGGAGGATTTGCGTTATCTAGATGCTGATAAGTTACAAGCGCTGCAAAAGCAATTAGAAGAGGCCGAAAGCGAGCTGGCTGAAAAAACCGTGCTGTTTTTAAGTGGTGAAGAGGCGCTATCAAGCTACGAAGGCATATTGGTCGATGTCAGTGAGCGCTTAAATACGGCAGAAACCAATGCTGAACTAAAACCCGTACTAGAAAAAATTGATGAAACGGCGAAAGGGTTAGATTTATTAACTGAGCTATTAGGGACGCTAGATGTGGCCGATGCCACAGTACGCACGCAAATCATCGATGACATATCGACCATTTATGCCAGCCTAAATCAGAGCAAAGCCAAGCTCAATCATAAACGCAAAAACCTAGGCTCTGCTGAGGCCGTTGCGCAATTTGGTGCTCAGTTTAAGCTGTTTGGTCAATCTATTGCCAATGCATTATCCATTGCCAATACGCCTGAGAAATCAGACGAGCAAATGGCAAAGTTATTGGTACAGTTAGAAGAGTTAGAGAGTCAGTTCGCTGATCCAGAAACCAATAGTGGCGACCAGTTTTTAGCAGATATCATCAGCAAGCGTGAAGAGATTTACGAAACCTTTGAAAACCATAAGCAGCAACTGCTTGATGCTCGTAATCGCAAAGCGCAAAATTTAGGTGATGGCGCGCTGCGGATGCTTGAGAGTATTAAAAAACGCACGCAAAGCACAGGCGTCACAGGCTTTACAAAGGAAGAAGCGTTAAATACGTATTTTGCCGCTGATGGTCTGGTGCAAAAAGTCCGCAACATCGCAAAAGAGCTGCAAGCGATGGGCTTTAGCGTCAAAGCTGATGACATCGATGCGCGTCTAAAAGCCATCCAAATCGAGAGCTATAAGAGTCTAAAAGACAAGTCGGACTTGTTTGAAGATGGTGGCCAAATCATCAAACTGGGTAAGCACCGTTTTTCGGTCAATACTCAGCCGCTTGATTTGACCTTATTAAGTCGTCAACAGTCAGACGGCAAGCGTGTGCTGAATTTGCATCTAACGGGTACAGATTATTATGAAGTGCTTAATAATGCTGAGCTAAACGCCTTGCGCCCGTATTGGGACATGAATATCGCCTCCGAGTCTGACAAGGTGTACCGCGCCGAGTACTTAGCCTATAGCATTATCGAAAGTGCTAAGAACAGCCAGGAGGGTTTGACTGAAGCGCGCCTATATCAAGCCTACGATGCAACTGTTATTACTCTAGACATTAATGGCGACATTGATAACGACAGTCCATTGTCCAAGTTGGTCAAAGCTTATGCCACACCTCGCTATCAGCTTGGTTATGACAAAGGCATTCATGACCATGATGCCACGCTATTATTGATGCAAATATTGCCAACGTTGCGTGAGGCAGGGCTACTGATTTATACCCCGCAAGTACGTGCGTTGGCGCAATTATTCTATTGGCAACTAAACATTGTACAAGCACTTGGTCTAGACAGCTTGCGTCAATTTGGTTATGACGCTTGGTTAAATGAATCAGTGCTGACACGCGCAAATAACTGGACGGATAGAGCTGCTACCGCTGAGCAACTGCGCCGTGCATTAGGCAGTGATACGGCCAAATCGCTATTGGTTGAAGACATGAGCCAAGTGATGCGTCATTTTGTTATGGCTCATAATGACGACAGTCTTAGCGCTGATAACGGTACTGGCATTAATAATGGCGCCGGCAAGCAGTCAACATCAAAACCAGAGTCAGATTCAAATACCAGTGATGTTCATAACGCCAATATTTTCAAACCAAGCTACGTTCAGCTTGCTTGTGAATACTTGGTGAGCGTCATGGGTCAGTCAGCTGAATCGAATGCTGGCGCACATAACACAATAAAATGGCAAACCAGTCAACAAGCGCAGCAGTTATGTGATCAACTAAGCCAAACGCTAAATAGTGCCTCAGGCAGCACGCAAGCGACGGCCAGTTTTGACCAACTACAGTCTTCTATCAGTAAGCTTGGCTTCCAACCCAAATCAGCCTATGAGCTACTAGCCACATGGTTCCATGCACTACTTGATAAGACTTATGGTGGTGCTGAGTCGGCTAACGTATTAGCTGATGGCACGGATGAGGCAGGCGAAACACTCAGTGAAGAGCAGCTTGCCGAGATTGAAACACAAAACGCGCTACGCAAGCAACAGCTAGAGAGCGGCCGTCATTATGTGCCTGAAGCCATTGCTGTCTTACTGACGCAGTTAAATGATGCTCAGCGTGAAGCCTTGGTACAACGACTGATTGATTCAGGTGCTACTTTTAATAAAGGGGCTTTTAATAAAGGGTTAAGTGCTAAAGGATTGGGCAATCAAGGCGCAAGTACCACGCCATCGGCCTTGTCATTTTCTTCAATCACCTCGTCGCCAGTTTCATCGACTACATCATTGACCAGTATTAATAATCCGCTCAATCAAGTACAAAGCTTTGAACGTAGCACGGGTAAGGTATCGCTTGAGATACAAGTTAATAATTTGCTGGGTGAGCATATACGTATTCATCAGCAGACCTTAACCTTTGCGGTTGATGATTTCTTAAATCGTCTGCATCACCATGATACCCAAGTCATTCCTGCCTATAGACGTTATCTGGCCATGCGCTCAGAGATATTGCATGACTCAAAAGAGACGTTGCGACTGGACGAGTTTATGCCGCGTCCACTGTCCTCATTTGTGCGTAACCGTCTGATTAACGAGAGCTATCTGCCACTCATCGGTGACAACCTCGCCAAACAGATGGGTACGGTCGGCGAGGATAAGCGTACCGATTTGATGGGTATCCTCATGATGATATCGCCACCAGGGTATGGTAAAACCACCTTAATGGAATACGTGGCAAATCGTCTTGGCCTTATCTTTATGAAGATTAACTGTCCGTCACTCGGTCATGACGTCACCTCTTTAGATCCAGAAAAAGCACCAAATGCCACTGCCCGAGAAGAGCTGAATAAAATCAACTTAGCATTTGAGATGGGCAATAACGTCATGCTCTATCTCGATGATATTCAGCATACCCATGCGGAATTTTTGCAGAAGTTTATCTCACTCGGCGATGGCACACGCCGTATCGATGGCGTGTGGCAAGGTAAGACTAAGACCTATGACATGCGTGGCAAAAAGTTCTGCGTGGTCATGGCAGGTAACCCGTACACCGAAAGCGGCGAGGCATTTAAAGTGCCGGACATGCTCGCCAACCGTGCCGATATTTACAACTTAGGCGATATCATGAGCGGCATGGAAGAGGTGTTTGCCCTCAGTTATATCGAGAACTCGCTGACCTCTAATACCGTCCTCGCACCAATGGCCAACCGTGACTTAAGCGATGTGCATCGTTTGATTAAAATGGCAAAAACGGACAATGCGAATCTTGCCCAAGCACAAAGCAGTGATCTGACGTATCCGTATAGCACCTCAGAAGTTAACGAAATCATTGCCATCTTGCGCCATATGTTTAGGGTGCAAGAAGTCATTTTGGATGTCAACCAAGCCTATATTGCCTCCGCCTCGCAAGATGATAAGTATCGTGTTGAGCCGATATTTAAGCTGCAAGGCAGTTATCGTAATATGAACAAGATGACCGAAAAGCTATCGGCGGTCATGAATGAAGAAGAGCTGAACCAGCTGATAGATGATCACTATCTGGGCGAGTCGCAGCTATTGACCCAAGGCGCAGAGAGCAACTTGCTCAAGCTTGGTGAGATGCGTGGTGTGTTGACCGACGCAGAAACAGAGCGTTGGGCGCAAATCAAAGCCGACTTCCTACGTAACAAAGCCATGGGCGGTGAAGATGGCGATACGGGCGCACGTATCGTCGCCCAGTTGGTCGACTTGGCCAGTGGTTTCAATGCCATCAGTAGCCAGTTTGAGACATACTTAACGAAAAATGATCCTGAACAAATCGCTCGCTTACGAGAAGCAGGGCAACAAGCGCAACTCGATGCACAGTTAAACGGCCAATTAGAAGCACAGAAAATCCTCGCCGATAGCGTCATTAACAATGCCAAAGTCGTCAGCGATAGCATCGATAACGGCTTTGAGAAAAGCGTGAGTCAATTGCTACAAATATATAAGCATGATCACAATGCTGGAAAGGCAGAAGGCGAGTATCTCAAGCAAAACCAATATGCACAAAAACAGCTCATGGTGCAGCTAGTCAACGCTGTTGAACAACTGGCGCAAAAAATGGCGGATAGCTTGGTTAGCAATAATGATAATCAAACAGCCGATAGCGATATCCCTAATATTCATCAGCAGACCGCATTGATGGCAACTGCCCTCAAGCAAGCATTAGAGCCATTGACGATGCGGATGGATGAGAAGCTGGCGATTGATAGCAGTACCGATCAATCAGGCAAGTTAATCGTTAATAGTCTAAATCGACTTAATAAAATCTTTGACGATTATGATTAGTAGCTGACGATTAGTCACTACCAATTAATAACTGACGATTAACAACTAATGATTGATTATTAACGCTTATGAGCAATGCTGATGACTTGCACTTATGAATAGCACTATAAATAGGGCTTATGATTAAGAGACAGTGGTAATATAGTCGGCAACAGCTACTTTGGATACAGTGACAGCGAGTAAAATTGCTACAAACAGTAGGTTAAGCAAGACTGACACCGTATCCGATGGTAGTGAATCGACTATATCAAACCAATGAGAAAATTATGGCGCACAAAAAGAAGAACGTCCGCAAAAAACTTTGCCCTGTCTGCGAGCGCGAGTTTAGCTGGACTAAAAAGTTAGATAAAAACTGGGAGAGCATGGTCTATTGCTCAGACCAATGCCGACGGGTGAAAAAATATGAAGGGCTAGATCATCAAAAAGAAGATAAGTAGTCGTTAGTAATGAAATAGGATTATATAGACATAAGGGGGCAGACGATGGCACATAAAAAAGTAAACCTACCGCAAAAAACCTGCCCCGTCTGCCAGCGCCCGTTTACGTGGCGTAAAAAATGGGAGAAAGACTGGGAGCAGGTGATTTATTGTTCGGAGCGGTGTCGGAGGAGTAAGGATAATAGAAAATCAGAGTAATCGAAAGACGTAATCATAAGTATCATAAAAAATATTCTTCAATCCGCTGTTTTTAAATTATTTTTTTATATAATACTGTTCAGTATTAGCATCAAAAATATCAATAAAATCCTCTATTAAGATTCTATTACTTAGACCAAACTTATATGTTGAGTAGTTGTTATATGAAATATCTAAATGATGAAGGGGATGAATTTTCTCAGGTTTTGTATTTTTAGGGTCATAGTCATATCTAACATACCCACTTTCATAGTTAAGTAAATTAATTAATAGCTCCCATACAGTAGTAGGAAGTAGAGTAGTTCCACTAAAATCTTCATTTATAATATCTTCTAATAAGCAGTATGAATTCATAGCATCTTTTATCATGAAGATGTTTTCTTCATTGAATATTCTTTTAAGCAAAGAGATTTCCATATTTCTAAGATTGCCAATTAAGTTGTGTGAGATGACTATCTCATTGCTTATTATACTAATTTTAAAAGGACTGCATATCGTAAAAATTTTATCATCCAATACATAGAAAATTCTGTAGCCATCAAGATTTTTAATAAATATTTCGAAACAATAACTTGTTGAGCTGAATGAAATGTTAGCGTAGTTAATGAGATAATCAAATGTGTTTATTAACATTTTTATTGAGTCAAATTTATTACGTATCGGGAAATCGAATAAATTATTATATAATCTTTGGTTTATTTTGAAATGAAACATAAAAAGCCTATCAACTTTCGTGGATTTTAATTAGGTTTTTAAATTTATCAGCTAAATCCTCGTTGGTTATTGATGGGTTTCTATTAACATAATTAATCAAAAATTCGTAAATTATAGATAGTGTTTTTGGATCTGAATCTGATCTTGTTTCTATTAAGGACATTATATACTCTTCAGGAGTTAAACCCCGTTCATTTAAAATACTCATTTCAGTGTTAATTTCCTTTTGTCTTTGAATGGATGGAACTTGACACTTAATTTGGAGGTTGTTATTGATATAACTTAAACCCTCTTTTATATGGTTAATCCTCTTGCTGTTTCCATCAAATGTTATTAAGTAGGATTCTAAAAAAGATCTTGTTAGAGCCATATATAAGCTATTTCTGATGAAATGAGTATTGGATAATTTATTGCAAATACAAATTACAAATGGAAACTCTAAGCCTTTGATATTGTTTGTATTTGTAATAAAAACTTTGTCTTTAACTTTTTCTTTCGATTCATAAGCTATATTACATTCCCAGTCGTCAAAATTAGTAATTATTTCTCTCTCTACAGTTTTAGCGAGGTCATATAAATTATTACTTCTAAATCTATCAGTTATTAAGACAATAGCAATATCATCAGGTTTAAGAGTAGGAAACCTTGAATTCAAATCTTTTATGATTGTAATAATTTCATTTGAAGGATTTAAATTATGACTTGAATCAATTAGTTGAACACTAAGCTTGTTTAAGTCAATATCCTCAAACCTTCTAACAGGGTCTCGACTTAATATATACTCGTTTTCATGATCTTCTATTTTATAACCACATTGTTCCCATTGCTCATCCTCAAGCCATCTAAGTTGATTGTCTGGTTCAAAAAGATTCATTCCTAAAGCATGGCTGAACATAAGCGTTTTGGGGTCTGTTCTATAGCAACGGTTCAATAGGAAGTCTGACTCAACAAATGCTTTTTCAGGATCGTCAAAAATACTTTGGAAGATATCACCAGCTATGAATACTTTTCTTGTTGTAGCTAGCTCGCATAGCCGTATAAAGCTTTCAGGAAAGTCTTGGCTTTCATCTATAATGATATAATCAAAGGGTTTTCCCTCGGTAGATTTTTCTTCGATAGCTTCAATTGCTCTTGAGCAGATATTTTCAAATGTTGTGTTCCTTGAGAATGTTTCAAATGGAATATCGTAGAATGCACAGATATATCTTAAAGTACCGGAATTAATATTAGATCGTGATCCCCATGCGTGAACACACCATAGTCTTTCTTCCCAGAGAATTTGCTGCTCTATTTTCATGAAATCAAAGAATTTCGGTATTCTCTTCCTCAAACTATCAGCAAGTATTTTATTATGACAAGTAACTAGAATTTTACTTTCACTATTATTAGTATAAATTTCTTTTAATTTATGTAAGAGTAGCTCGGTCTTTCCAGTTCCAGAAAGTCCCTGAATTCTTATAATATCTTTATCTAGTTTCTTATGAATAAATCTTGTTTGATCACCATCGAAAAGAATAATTTTCTTTTTTACAGCTGTTAGAGCATCTTCTGGAGCAGTTTGTGAGATATTGTCTATATCATTAATACTACCTATTAAAAGTGAAATGAGTAAATTAGCATTCCTTTTATCATCGTAATTTTCTAATAAGTTCTTATCTAAATTATCAGTAGCATCTTTAGGGCTTGTAAATGTTTCTGTTACCGTTAGGCTATTACGCCATTTTTTTGGTCTTCCTAGAATACTTGTATGTTCATATTTAGTAGCTAAATAGCCTATATCTTCAATAAAATCATCTATATAGTTTTCAAACTCTTCATCATCTACATCGTCTAATTTGAAGAAGATAATTTTGTGATCTGGTTTTAGTATTACTCCTACTGAATCCAGATCATAATCTACCTCATCTATTAAAGTTCGGTTTAGAAAATATATTTGCTTTTCGACTTCTTTTGAGTATGCTCTAAGATGATTTATATATTTTGAAAATTCTGGCTGATTTTCTATTTGTGGATTAGAGAAAAAGTAAGCTGTATTTATATTATCCATAAATTTCATTCCAGAAAGACGTTGACACTAGTTTAATTATTAATATTATAGTCTATATTAGATACTTATTTCACTACCAAAAGATAGTTATATATTTGTAGGGTTCTTTAAAATTGACTATTATCCGATTTACAAATTCGGATTTAACCACTTCTCAGTAGTTCTCACATCCCAGCCTTTACGCTCAGAATAGCTCTCTCACTGATTACGGCTGATCTTACTAATATTAAAGAGCTCACCGTCAGGGTTAGAGCAATAAAATCCTTGATTACCTAGCATCTTTTTTAGCAAAGATATTCGCAACCAACGCACCACTGAAGTTATGCCATACGCTAAATATTGCACTTGGTAAGGCAGCGACAGGATTAAAATAAGTCGCCGCAAGGGCAGCACCTAGACCAGAGTTTTGCATGCCCACTTCCACCATAATCGCGCGGCGTTGTCTCTCCGTAAAGCCAGACAAGCGAGCGATTACATAGCCCAAGGTATAACCCGTCATATTATGTAGAGCAACGACGATAAAGACGATAGCACCGCTATCTAAGATAGTCGCTTTAGACACGGCAACCACCGCCGCGATGATAATAGAAATCCCCAATACCGATACCATCGGTAATACCTCGGTGACGAACTCGATTTTTTTACCCAAAAATTTATGAAAGATAACACCCAGTAATATGGGCAAGATTACGATTTTTGTAATAGTTATCATCATACTGGCCAAATCGATATCAATCAGCTGACCTGCAAAAACACTGAGCAGAATAGGAGTCAGAAAAGGTGCAAGCAGGGTAGAGATAGAGGTAATCGCCACACTTAATGCGACATCACCTTTGGCTAAGAACGTAATCACGTTACTAGAAGTACCGCCCGGGCAACAACCAACCAAAATCACACCTACTGCTATTAAAGGATCAAGGTTGAAAATGACCGTCAATAGGTAAGCAATGAGTGGCATGAGCGTAAACTGCGCTAATAGCCCTACCAGTACAGGCTTTGGTCGTTTGACAATCTCTAGGAAATCTTCCGTTTTGAGCGTCATGCCCATCCCAAACATAATGATGCCAAGTATAGGAACGATCAAAAAAGCCAACGAGGCAAAAAATTCAGGAAAAATAAATCCCAAAACAGCACTGACCAATGCCCAAATTGCAAAAGTTTTGCCAATCCAACTAGAAAGTAATGCAATCTGATTCATAGCCTGTCTCAAAACAATAAAGTAGACAATAATCTATCATGGTTCTTGTTAGCAAATGATAAAAGTATTTTGCTATGAACGTAGCGATAAGTTTGCTGAGGGTAGGCAGAATAGAATGTCATAAAAAATGGCTTACTTATATTAAATAAGTAAGCCAAAAAAGTACTATTAGGTTTCTATAACTTGATTAGCCAGTCCACTACAAGTTCGGATTTAACCACTTTTCAGCCGTTTTCATATCCCAGCCTTTACGCTCAGCATAACTCTCTAACTGGTCACGGCTAATTTTTCCGACGTTGAAATACTCACTATCAGGATGCGAGTAGTAGAATCCGCTGACCGACGAGGCAGGCCACATTGCATAGCTTTCAGTTAGCGTCGTACCAATCGCATCTACCGTACCCAGCCAATCAAACAATTTGCCTTTTTCGGTATGCTCAGGGCAGGCAGGGTAGCCAGGTGCAGGGCGGATACCCACATATTTTTCTTTAATCATCTCATCATTGGTAAGTGACTCGGTCGGTTGGTAGCCCCAATATTCTTTACGGATGAGCTCATGTAGATGCTCGGCAAACGCTTCGGCTAAGCGGTCAGACAGTGCCTGTACCATGATGGCATTATAGTCATCGCCTGCTGCTTTATATTGCTCAGCGAGTGCTTCTGTACCGACGATAGAGACGGTAAAACCACCCAAGTGATCGGTATGCGTCTCTGATGGCGAGATAAAGTCTGCCAAGCTAAAGTTTGGCTTACCACTTGCCTTGTCGCTTTGCTGACGTAAGTGTTCAAACTGATAGGTCGGTTTGCCGCCATCAGCAGGCGCATTATCATAGACTGTGACCGTATCGGCTCCAGTACGGCGCGCGGGCATCAGTTTAAACACCCCTTTCGCTACGATTGATTTTTCATCAATCATCTTTTGCAGTAGCTCTTCTGCATTTTCAAACAGATCGCGAGCCGCTTCACCAACCACATCATCTTGCAATATTCTCGGGTATTTACCGGTCAGACCCCAAGAGATAAAGAACGGTGTCCAGTCAATGTAAGGCAGTAGGTTGGCGATTGGATAGTCATCCAATATCACTTGTCCTAGCTTATTTGGCACTGGTGGTACATAGGTTTCCCAATCATACTGAAACCCAATCTTGACTGATTCAGCATAGGTGACTTTGGCAGCTTTTGGTTGACGCTTGGCCAGACGATCACGTACCTTGACATATTCTTCACGAGTCTCATCGATGAGTGCTTGACGATGCTCTTTTGATAGCAATTTGGTCACCACGCCGACTGAGCGCGAAGCGTCCGATACATAGATGACGCCATCATTTTGATATTGCGGCTCGACCTTGACGGCAGTATGCGCTTTCGACGTCGTTGCACCGCCGATCATCAATGGTAGCGTCATGCCGCGCTCTTGCATTTGCTTGGCGACATAGACCATCTCATCGAGACTTGGGGTAATCAGACCAGACAGACCGATGATATCAACTTTTTCTGCGATGGCAGTATCGAGGATTTTTTCACATGGCACCATGACGCCCAAATCGACGATATCATAGCCGTTACAGCCCAGCACCACGCCGACGATGTTTTTGCCGATATCATGGACGTCGCCTTTGACGGTTGCCATTAGGATTTTACCTTTGACCTCGCCTTCGACTTTTTCCGCTTCGATATACGGGTTTAGCCACGCGACAGATTGCTTCATTACACGGGCAGATTTTACGACTTGCGGTAGGAACATCTTACCTGCACCGAATAGGTCACCGACGATATTCATACCGTCCATCAGTGGCCCTTCGATGACTTCTAGTGGTTTAGGATACTTCTCCCATGCTTCTTTGGTATCCGCTTCGATAAAGGTCGTCACGCCTTTGACCAGTGCGTGGGCGATACGTTCTTCTACCGTGCCTTCGCGCCAGCTCATATCGACAGTACTGTCTTTTTTCTTGCCGCCATCTTGGTAGTTTTCAGCGACGGTCATTAGACGTTCAGTGGCATCTTGACCAGTTTCACCTTGATTGCGGTTGAGCATGACGTCTTCGATAGCGTCACGAGCTTCCTTTGGAATATCATCGTACAGCTCAAGCATGGCTGGGTTGACGATACCCATGGTCAGACCGTTTTTGATCGCGTGGTATAAGAATACAGAGTTGATCGCTTCACGGATTGGGTTACCACGGAAACTAAACGAGACGTTGGATACGCCGCCCGAGACCATGGCATTTGGTAGATTTTCCGTAATCCAACGTGTGGCATTGATAAAGTCAGCGCCGTAGTTATTATGCTCGGTGATACCCGTAGCAACGGCAAAGATATTTGGGTCAAAGATAATGTCTTCTGATGGGAAGCCCACTTCGTTGACCAGTACGTCATAGCTGCGTTTAGATATCTCAATCTTGCGCTCATAAGTGTCAGCCTGTCCGTCTTCATCAAATGCCATGACGATAATCGCGGCACCGTAACGCATGCATAATTTGGCACGCTCAACGAACTCAGCATGACCTTCTTTTAACGAGATAGAGTTGACGACAGATTTGCCCTGCGTACGTTTAAGGCCTTCTTCGATAATGTCCCATTTAGACGAGTCAATCATCAGTGGTACACGGCTGATATCTGGTTCGCCTGAAACCAAGTTGACGAAATGAATCATCGCCTGCTTGGAATCGAGCATGCCTTCGTCCATATTGATATCGACGATCTGCGCGCCACCTTCGACCTGATCGCGAGCGACATCGAGTGCTTCGGTATAGGCTTCTGTTTTGATCAAACGTAAGAATTTTTTAGAGCCTGTAACGTTGGTACGCTCACCGACATTGACAAACAAGCTATCAGAATTGATGGTAAATGGTTCAAGTCCTGATAGTCGGCAGGCAGGCGCTATCTCAGGGATGACTCGCGGTGGATAGTTTGCTACGACTTTAGCGATTTGACGGATATGCTCAGGCGTCGTACCACAGCAGCCGCCGACGATGTTTAAGATACCTGCTTTGGCAAAACCTTCGAGTAGAGCAGCCGTTTCTTCAGCAGTTTCGTCATACTCACCAAACTCATTGGGTAGACCAGCGTTTGGATGCGCAGAGACATAAGTATCAGCGATGTTTGACAATGTCTGAATATGTGGACGCAGCGCATCAGCACCTAGCGCACAGTTAAAGCCAACAGATAAAGGCTTGGCATGGCGGATAGAGTTATAAAACGCCTCAGCCGTTTGACCCGATAGCGTGCGACCTGACGCATCGGTAATCGTACCCGAAATCATAATAGGCAGTTCAAAACCGATGTCATCGAACACACCAGTGATCGCAAATATCGCCGCTTTGGCATTTAGCGTATCAAAGATTGTCTCGATCAAGATTATATCGACGCCGCCTTCTATCAGGCATAAGGTCGCTTCACGGTAGTTGAGTACCAACTCATCAAAGGTAATATTACGAAATGCAGGATCATTGACATCAGGCGATAGCGAGCACGTACGTGACGTCGGACCCACGACGCCCGCAACGAAGCGCGGTTTTTCAGGCGTTTTTGCGGTAAATTCATCCGCCGCTGCTCGAGCAATCTTGGCCGCCGTCCTATTCAGTTCTGGTACTAGGTACTGCATGTCATAGTCAGCCATCGACAGACGCGTACCGTTAAAGGTATTGGTCTCGATGATATCAGCGCCCGCTAGCAGATGATCGTGATGAATGTCTTTAATCATGTGCGGCTGAGTCAGGACCAGCAGATCATTGTTGCCGCGTACATCTTGGTCGATATCAGCAAAACGCTCACCACGATAATCTGCTTCTTCTAGTTTATAGGTCTGAATCTGCGTACCCATCGCACCGTCTAACATCAAAATGCGTGATGCCATCTGCTCAGTGATACGTGCACGGGCGGTTAGCTGCTGCTCCTTAAACGGAAATACAGCAGGCGGCGTTAATATAAAGTCATTAGCGGATGAGGAACTAGAGGCGGTATCGGTATGAGAATCGGTTGGTGAGGTCGTCGTTGGAATCATAGGTGTGCTGCTTATATCGTAATTATTAAAAAAAGGAGGAATAACAAACCAGTAGCGTGCAGAGTCTCACGAAGAGGACCGCAAATTTGCATTATTTTAGCATGAAAAGTTTGCTACATAGGGATACTGCATATTCCTCTTTGGCAATAGATAAATAAGAGGAGAGCTAAGTAACAGAGTAAGACATCAGAGTCTATTTCATAAAGCAGATACGCACAAATGAATATCATTTCGCTAAGGGCTTACATAAAGCTTTTCTTTTGCAAATGAAAGCCAACGGGAATGCTCAGAAGTCAGACAGAATTTACATCCATACCACAAAAAATTGCGCAAAGTCAGGTTGATAAAGATTGCTTACATGTTAATTTAATTTCAGAAATACAAGGTCTTAGTAAGTCCTACTTATAAATACAGGCTCATTTATTAGCAATAACTTGTATCAACAGTATCGGTATTAGCAGTGCAATACGGTGAGCAAATGGCATTAGCAGGCAGGATGATCTGTAAGACAGTAATATCATAGTTGAAACAATACTAACGTCAAAGAAATTCAAATCATTAAGGAAAATGTTATGAAACTTACTAAAATTGCCACCATCGGTACATTGGCTATCTCAATTGCAGGTCTAAGTGCTTGTAATAATATGATGCTAGCAAAGACGGGTGATATGAAAGCACCAATGCACAGTCAGAGTATGGCTAAGATGAATGTTGTACAAATTGCGCAAAGCAATCCTGATTTCTCAGTATTGGTAGAAGCGGTACAAGCAGCAGGTCTAGTCGATATGTTGTCTGATCCTAACGCTCACTATACGGTATTTGCACCAACCAATGCTGCCTTTATGCAAGCATTGCAAGAAACTGGTATGACCAAAGCACAGTTATTTGCCAATAAGCCACTATTGACCAAAGTATTGGGTTATCACGTAGTCGCTGGTGATATGGCTATGTATGCCAAAGACGTGAAGCCTGGCAACGTAATGACCGCTAGCAAAGATACGTTGATGGTAACCAAAGAAGGCAAATTGATGGATGAGAATGGTCGCACAACGAATATCGTGAAGACCGATATCGCTGCCAACAATGGTGTCGTCCATGTAATTGATAGAGTATTGTTGCCTAAATAAGTATTAACTGAGGCATACCCACTGTATTTGTTGTAAGACTAAGCAGCCATTGTTTGTGATGATTTCATTATCAGACAACGGCTGTTTTAGACTTTAAAGTCTTTAATTATATAGATTCATTTTTAAGTTGAAACTTTAAAACAGACATCCAAAAATAATTAACCAACATAATTTTGTTTCAAATATCGCAATAACCGATATACAAGCAAACAATGCTATATACGTGATTGATACAGTGTTGCTACCTAAGTAAATACCATTTGAAAATTAAACAGTTAGACTGAGAACTATCAATATAACGGACTAAATAGTATGACTAAGTAATTGATACATTTATCAATCATTGGTCGCCATTATATTTATCGAAAGTTATTAATTTAAATAAATCCCTTAATTAATTATTTATCCAAAAAGGAATTACCTATGTTAAAGAAGAACTTATTATCTATCGCAGTTGTAACCGCAGCCATGTCATTAGCGGCGTGTAATGACACTGAAACTGTTGCAGAGCCAACTGAACCAGAAGCCACTGAAGAAATGGCAGTTGAGCCAGTTGCTGAGACAGAAGCTGTTGAAGCAGAGCCAATGGCCGAAATGGACATGGAAGCGACTCAAACTATCGCTGAGATCGCAGCAGAGAACGAAAACCTAACTATCTTAACCGCTGCGCTACAGGCTGCTGGTCTTGATACCATGCTAATGGAAGAAACCAAGCATACTGTATTTGCCCCAACTGATGATGCGTTTGCGCCAGTACTAGAGAAACTAGGCGTGACTAAAGAAGAGTTATTGGCCAATACAGACTTGCTAAAAACTGTCCTTCCTTATCATGTGTTAGCAATGGAAGTTAAAGCAGCTGATATCCCATACGGTACTGAGATTGAAACGGCGAACGGTAAAACTATTACTATCAGTGAAGATAACGTGATTACCGATGCTACTGGTAATACAGCAAATATCACTGGTACAGATATCATGGCAACCAACGGTGTGGTTCATACTATCGATGCAGTATTAATGCCTGAATAAGTTATCTTTTAGTTTGTAGGTTTTGAATCTACAAGTTAATTAAAGAAAGCCTAGCCATCGCGCTAGGCTTTTTTGTGTCTATGAATTAAAAATAAGAGAACTGTGTCTTACCTATATTGGTACGGCTATCCGATCAGTATGGGACTATAAAACGCTCAAGTAAGCTCTGTAAGGCAGTCAAAATACAAAATACCAGTTATAGTTGTTTCGAATACAGGTTGGCTTTGAGAGATAAAAGGGTAGTTTTAAAGTATTAAATCAGCTCGTATGAACATGGGCTTCGATGTTTTTTCGGTAAGCTATTCTGTAGCGGTGTAGAAAAACATCCAAACAAAAAAGCCCGAGAACATGGTCTCGGGCTTTTTGTTTATTCAATAAGACTAAGGAGCAATCCTATTAAATCGACTTACACTTTATCTTTACGTAATGGATCAGCGTTCATGCTTTTTTGCTGTGCTAGATGACGCTCTTCCCAATACGGTGCGTTTTTGATACCGAATTTAGCAGGGTCAAAGCTATAGCGAGTGACGCCAGCTTTGCGCTGAGCTTCATAGTCTTTAAGCATAGTAAGTGTTGGACGAGCCACGATGAAGATGACAAGAATACCAACAATGTTAAGCCAAGCCATAAGACCAACACCGATATCACCGATTGCCCAGATATAACCAGCTGAGTTTAGACCACCATAAGCAACCATCGCCATGATAAGAACTTTCACTAGGAATAGACCAGTTCTGTTCGCACTACGACCGAGGAAGCGAGTCAAGTAAGCCACGTTTACTTCAGCGATGTAGTAGTAAGCCAGAATTGTTGTAAAGGCAAAGAAGAATACAGCGATTGCGATAAAGGCATTACCAAACGTACCGTATACAGATTCCATTGCCATTTGCGTGAACGCAGGAGCATTGATTTCAGTAGTAGCAGCAACGTTCTGTACGATGAACTGACCATCTGGTAGCGTACCTTGGATGTTGTACATACCAGTAGATAAGATCATAAAGGCAGTAGCAGAACATACTAGTAATGTATCAACATATACTGAGAATGCCTGAACGAGACCCTGCTGTGATGGATGCTCAACTTCAGCAGCAGCAGCAGCGTGAGGACCTGTACCCTGACCAGCTTCGTTAGAGTAGATACCACGTTTCACACCCCAACCGATAGCAGCACCAAAACCTGCTTGTGCAGTGAATGCATCACCAACGATCATACCAAATACATCTGGAATCAAGCTGAAGTTGCTGAACATGATGATTAGCGCTAGGGCAATATAACCTAATGCCATGAAAGGTACTGCAAACTCAGTAAAGGTTGCAATACGCTTAATACCACCAAAGATGATGATACCTAGCACCACTAAGATGATAGCCAAGCCGACCAAACGCATAGAGCCAACTTCTAGGCCTGCAACGTTCATGATCGTACCTTCGCCCATTACCTGTGCAAATGCACTGATAACACCGTTCGCCTGTACACCAGGTAAGAACATACCACATGATAAAATAGAAGCGATTGCGAAGAGGATACCGTACCACTTTTGACCAAGGGCACGTTCAAAGTAATAAGCTGGGCCACCGCGATACTCGCCAGTTACCACATCTTTTTCTTTGTAAATTTGAGCAAGAGTAGATTCGACATAGGCTGTAGATGCGCCTAGGAAGGCTACGATCCACATCCAGAATACGGCACCTGGGCCACCGAAGCCGATAGCAGCAGCTACCCCAGCGATGTTACCCATACCCACACGACCGGCGAGTGAGACGGCAAGTGCCTGAAATGATGAGATACCCTGTGCACTAGATTTACCAGTGAATAGGAGTTTGATCATCTCACCGAATAGACGTACTTGTACAAAGCGCGTCATAATGGAATAGAACAGACCGGCACCCAAGCAGAGATAAATCAGCGCTGGGCTCCAGATAATTCCATTTACTAAGTTAACTAAACCTTCCATATTTATGTTCCTAGTACTGTCTCAAGGTGGCACTGTTTGCTAGGAGTAAACTAACTGGTTAACTTACTTATTTAAGTTAAGCAGTTAAAGTCTCTGCATCGACTTATTTATTGTCTAAGTCTCATGTGCTTGGCCACCAAGAATGGACTGTAGTTGTCTGTATTTACCCGCGTATCTCGTCAGTAATACGGACTATTTGCATAGCGCTTATCACTGACAATATAAATATCAGCTGCGTTTACTATTATTCTACAACCTCAACTACTGCGGTCTTCTATCATCATGTTATACATCAGATGAGTCATAAGTTAACCGGCGGATAAAACAGGCGGTTATATAATTAAATATCCATCACCATGATGGCATTCAACTTACTATGAGCTGTCTTGAATAAATACATGACTGGTATGGCGAATTGACAGTATTTAGCGATAATTTGACAGTTAATTGATGTTTTTATTAAGAAATTAACAACTCGCTAATACTAATCAAACTATAAGTCCACTACCAAATGTATTCAAACCGTACGGCTACGTAACTGCAATTTGCCATATTTTTGTACTAATTACTAGAAATTTCTTTATAGACGGTAGATATATTCCATATTTTATTTAGCAGATACATTAGTAAGATTTGGTTTATGTATAAATAATTGTTTGTACTTCCATAACATTTAGTCTGATTGCGCCAGACTGCTAGATTTTTGCTCTATATCTATCATGGTAAAAACACGTTATCGTTGGCACTATGCGGTTGTGTTTTGGTAACGGTCAATTGTAAAAAGCCGTATATAACGCCATCATTAGGACAACTTCTTTTGATATCATGCTGATAGAGTGATGCGCAGATATACAATATATAGAGCGTATGACTGCCGTATGAATACCAAGAAAACTTAAAAATATTAAAAACGTGGTACTGGATATTTGTTATTTATCATTATTAGGAGAATCAACAATGACGCGTAAATCTATTATGAAGCCGCTGTTGCTAGCCGCTTTATTGACAACTTCTACGGTTGGTCTCAGCGGCTGTGGCTACAACAACCTGCAAGCACAAGATGAGCAGGTCACTGCTTCATGGTCAGAAGTGGTTAACCAGTATCAGCGCCGTTCTGATTTGGTGCCAAACTTAGTCAAAGTCGTACAGCAGTATGCCGAGCAAGAGCAAGAAGTCTTCACCCAAGTGGCAGAAGCTCGCTCACGTGCGGGCGGTATCACGGTGACGCCAGAAGTGCTTAATGATCCAGAAGCGATGGAGCGTTATGCAGCAGCGCAAGAGCAGATGACAGGTGCATTGTCACGTTTGATGGCAGTATCTGAGCGTTATCCAGATCTAAAGTCAGATGCATTGTTTCAGGACCTGCAAGCGCAGTTAGAAGGTACTGAGAACCGTATTGCTGTGGCTCGTAACCGCTATATCCAAGAAGTGCAGGGATACAATACAACGGTACGTCAGTTCCCAACCAACATCACCGCAAAAGTATTTGGGATGGACACTAAGCCCAACTTTAGTGTGGCAAACGAAGAGGCGATTTCAACCGCACCAAGTGTTGATTTTGGCGATTCTGCAGAAAAGTCTGCTGAATAAAATTTAAAATGAACGTGACGACAGAGCAGCATAGGCAGCTCTGTTCATTTAGCTAATGGTTTGTCAATGATTAGTTAGAGTCTATCAATTGGTAAAGATGTTATCTGAGGTGGTATAGATTAGATGAATAATTCAAAAGCAATCTTATCAGCATTACTGTTTACGTTAGGTGTCGTCAGCGTGCCTGCATTGCACGCTGCACCCAATGATACAGCGGTGGCGACAGATAGCACCTCGGATCTGCAAAATCGTAGTGTCGAAGAGTTGGTGGCTGTCGCTAAAGCAGGCGAGTCTAACGAAGCAATCAATGATGCTGTATTAAACAACGATGCTATTAATGGGGCAGTGCTCGGCAACGACGCTATCAATCAAAACGCAGATAACCAAAGCACCGCCAATGTTCAAACAACCGCTCAGCCACCTGTACGCTCCAGTGCCGAGGGTGTTGACGCTGATAAGTTGATACTCAATGAACCAGTCGTTGATCAGGCCAATATCCTAAATCCTCAAGAGAAGCTACGTCTAGAAGCGCAGCTTAGAAGTATTTATCAGCAGGGATTAGCACAAGCAGCAGTGGTTATCGTCCCGACTACCAATGGCGTACCAATATTTGATTATGCCTTGCAAGTTGCTGAGAAGTGGGAATTGGGTGATGAAGCTATCGATGATGGTCTGCTGATGGTCGTCGCTGTCAATGATCGTGATATGTATATCTTAACTGGTTACGGATTAGAAGGCGTCTTACCTGATGCGGCAGTCAATCGTGTCATTCGCGAAGATATCACACCGTTATTTAAGCAAAATAACTATGGCGCAGGGATAATCGCTGGCGTTGAAGCGCTCAAAACGCGCTTAACTGCTGATCCTGAAGTCTTAGCCCGTGCTGATGCACAAGCCGCAGAACGTACTGCCCAGCAAAGCTCAGACGAGCT
Organism: Psychrobacter nivimaris; assembly: GCF_043419765.1. Taxonomy (NCBI): domain Bacteria; kingdom Pseudomonadati; phylum Pseudomonadota; class Gammaproteobacteria; order Moraxellales; family Moraxellaceae; genus Psychrobacter; species Psychrobacter nivimaris. The sequence goes on from NZ_JBHOFX010000006.1 coordinate 52,526, forward strand.
GCCATCACCTATTTTCTTATTTATCATGGCGATGATTTTTGGTAGCTTTATTACTAATATATTGGGCCGAGTATTTGGTTCTATTATTACCGCTGGCGGGTTTTTTGCAGGTTCGATAGCCTTAGGCGGCGGTTTCTTCATGACGCTGATTATGGCAATCTTTATCTGGATGTTTTTGATCTCACGCGGCGGTGGTGGTGGAAAAGGCGGCGGCGGTAAAGGTGGGCGCAGAGGCGGCATGATTTTCTTACCCGGTATGGGCGGTGGTAGTGGAGGCGGCTTTGGCGGTGGTGGTTTCGGAGGAGGCGGTTTTGGCGGCGGCGGCGGTGGTTTCGGCGGCGGCGGTGCAGGTGGCTCGTGGTAATTATTCCACACACTCAAACAAAATAAACTCTACATAACCATCGAAAACGACGTACTTGAGGAAATAATATAATGGTAGAAGACAACGCTTCAAACCCCAGTTTTGCCCGCTGGTGGCGTCAAGTTTTGTTCGTCCCTTTATTACATAGTAAGTGGCTAACAACAGAATCCAAAGCACGCCTAACAGATGCTGTGACACGAGCTGAGCGTGGGCATCGTGGTGAGGTGTTCTTAATTGTAGAAAACCATTTGCCTATCCAAGAAGCCTATCGCATGAACTGCCGTGAGCGTGCGATTGATTTGTTTAGCGAATATCGCGTCTGGGATACCGAAGAAAATACGGGCGTCTTGATCTATGTCAATGTATGCGAGCGTAAACTAGAGATTGTCGCAGACCGAGGTATCAGCGCTCACGTTAGTCCAACGGTATGGAATGCAATGTGTGAAAAGGCAGTATCTGGTATCGCTACCCAAAAGACAGAAGAGAGTTTGGCTGAACTGCTGGATGAAGTGGGGCAGGTGCTACGTCAATATTATCATTTAGAGCACGATCCAGAAGGCAATGAGCTGTCTGATACAGTGGTATTTTTAAAGTAGTTCGCGCCTTATACGGTTTTATTAAGAAGGTTGCTTTTATCAGTAGCTTATCTATACGGTCAAAGGGTTTTGTTTTAGGCGATATGCTTTTAGTGTTAAAATGATTTTTCTGAGACAGATAACGCCTCATATATGCATGGTTTGATTATCCTACTGTGCAACATTTACTATAGCTCGTCTCGATAACACCATTATTGGAATACTATGATTGAATTAATAAAGAAACTGCCGAAAGCTGAACTTCATCTACATATTGAAGGTTCGCTAGAGCCTGAGCTGATGTTTAGATTGGCCAAAAAGAACAATGTAGAGATACCTTATGACAGCGTAGAAGACGTGCGCGCCGCCTATAACTTTAACAATCTTCAAAGTTTTTTAGATATTTACTATGCCGGCGCAAATGTTTTACTGACCAAAGATGATTTCTATGATTTGACATGGGAATATATTCTTAAATGTGTTGAAGATAATGTCATTCACACAGAGATATTCTTTGATCCGCAGACGCATACTGAACGCGGCGTACCTTTTGAAGCAGTCATCACAGGTATCAAAGAAGCACTTGCAGATGCTAAAGCAAAATATGGTATTACATCATGCATCATCATGTGTTTCTTGCGTCATTTATCGCAAGAAGAAGCGTTTGAGACATTAGAGCAAGCACTAAAGTATAAAGACGACATCATCGGTGTTGGTCTTGATTCATCAGAGTTGGGTAACCCACCATCGAAATTCAAAGAAGTCTTCCAAAAAGCCAAAGAAGAAGGCTTTAAGTTGGTCGCTCATGCAGGCGAAGAAGCAGACTTCTCGTACATCTACGAAGCGCTAGACTTACTGAATATCAATAGAATCGATCATGGTGTGCAATCTATAAAAAGCCCAGAATTGATGCAAAGACTTAAAGATGAGCAGATGCCACTGACTGTTTGCCCGAACTCGAATATTGAGCTAAAAGTCTTTGAGACTTATAAAGAGCACAATATCAAAGAGCTTTTAGACTATGGTCTAAATATCAGCGTCAACTCAGATGATCCTGCGTACTTCAAAGGCTATGTGAATCAAAACTTTATCAACCTCTATGAAAATTTACCAATTACGGAAGACGATGTTATTACATTAGTAAAAAACTCGTTTAAATCGGCATTTATCAGTGATGAGTTAAAAGAAGCTTACTTGGCGAGAGTTGATCTTGCATTAAAATAAGCTACAACGAGTTTGTTTTTAGTAGTAAAGGCTTAACGTTTTATATAAATCGTTAAGCCTTTTTTATCATCTATTATTCAGTAACACCTATAAATAGTAGTGTTTATAAAGTAGTAATCTCTCCTACAAGCAGCGGCAAAACGATTCCAGCCTTTTCTGCTAATGTGATATCGACGATGGTATTTGGCGTTGGGTCAGGGTTTATCTCAATAATTTGCGCGCCATTTTGTTTTGCTAACTGTGCCAATCCAGCAGCAGGGTAAACCAAGCTTGATGTACCGATACTGATAAATACTTCGCAATTAGCCGCAGCATCTTCGGCAGTCTGCCATGCCTGTACAGGTAGAGCTTCGCCAAACCAAACAATATCTGGTCTAATATAACCGTCGCAATGCGGACAGCTAAGCAGTGATTCATCAAAACTCATGGTGCCTTGATTATCGTACGATGCTCTCGATTGAACTTGATAAGGTATCTCACACTGACCACAGCGGTTGCGCCACAGATGACCATGCAGGTGAGTCACTGCGCTACCAGCTTGCTCGTGCAAATCATCGACATTTTGGGTAATGAGTGTCACTTGCTGATCGAAGGTTTGCACATGATACTGCCATTGAGCCAACGCATGATGGGCTGGATTTGGCGCTTTGTCTGCGACCATTTGCCGACGCCATTGATACCATGACCACACCAACTTTGGATCACGAGTAAACGCCTCAGGGGTTGCCAAGTCTTCGACACCGTAGTTCTCCCACAGCCCTGTTTGCTTATCCCTAAACGTTGGGATGCCGCTTTCTGCTGAAATGCCAGCCCCAGTCAAAATGCAGATACGCTGTTTGGATGCCAGTAGTTGTGCTGCAAGTTTTACTTCTGCTATTAACGCTGGTGATAATTCTGCTAACATGAGCCAACCCTTGCTAATAATGGATGTTTTTACTTATGATAGACGGAATTTGGTGGCTTGTCATATTGTTCGCTGTCATCGCAGTTTTATGGTTCGTGGCAAAATCGCGCGGTGCAAAAGTAGGCGAAAAGCATAGCGGCGCAAAATCAAAAAATGCAACACCGAATGATGCGCTGCAAAAAACATCAGCGATATTAAAACAGCATTTTTCTGATTATCGAGTCACACGTAAGGCAAATCATTTGCTCGTTAGCAAACAAGACAAAAAAATTGCGATGATTACGATTGATAAAAAGATTGCTGAGGGTCAGCGCCGTTTGGGTGATGTGCCAGTGATTAATTATCACCGTATACCTAGCCGTGCTCAGCTAACAGCTAACTTACAAGATGCAGAGTAAGTTATATATAGATGAGAGCACTAGAAATATATAAGCACAGAAAAACCGCAAACATTTTGAAGTGTAGGTTTGATTAGTATAGGTAGTTTAAGATAGTACTAAGGGAAGGGTAGAGCGAGGCTATAAACAATATGATTGGTGCGCTCGGCGGGAGTCAATCATAATGTATTAAGCCTTTGTAAATAAGGGTTTTATGATTAATGATAATTATTTTAACAACGGATTTAACAACATTTTATAGTTGTTACTCTCGGATTGTGACGTGGCAACTTATGCATAGCTGTTTACAAAATAATTGTGCTAATGAAAGTAAATTATCTGATTTCAGCAATTAGCGTCTTATAAGCTGACTCGATCCATGCTTGCTCACTAGAGTAACCACGTAGTAAAGGATCAAAATCAAATCTATTAGTTTCAAAAGTGGTCTTTGCAAGGTTATTCTCTAGTATGTATTCAAGGTCTTGAACTAAGCTGTTTAATACTTCCATATTCTCATGACTCGCGAAACGTAATAGTACGTCTTTATCATCAGCGCTAGGGTCGGAGTACTCTGCCCACCACTCTTGATAGAAGTAGGCATTCATTAGATATATAAATGTATTAATCATAACTTCCCATAGCCCATTATCTTTGTAATCGTCACTTTCGTCACGCTTCCATGTTTATATCGTCAATTTATGATTTTACCTAATCAGTAGTATATGCATAAGTGTTTGTATTGTATGATTAAATTTTAAATAAATAGCTTTTTTATATGCGTAAAACAGGCCTCTGGGGGTGACGAAAAATGACGAAAACACCGTTATATAAGGATAGGGTACTATGAATAGTATCTATGCTATCTTTATATTGATTTGATTTTTATCAACAACACCTGCCATGTCTGTAACTCACCTTTAAATCTGATATAGTTCTCAGTATCATACTGAACATTTATTTATTCTAGCTCTTTATAGTAGCATTCAACCTTGCTCAACAACCAAAAGATACTCCCATGACCAAAAACTTTTCTCAAACAGCGGCTTTCATCTGGTCTGTCGCTGACCTATTGCGCGGTGACTTTAAGCAATCTCAATACGGCCGCATCATCTTGCCATTCACACTACTGCGCCGCCTAGAGTGCGTATTATCAGAGACCAAAGCCGCTGTGGTTGCGGAGAGTCAACGCATTGCTGAGATGGGATTGCCTGAAGAAGCGCAAGAGAAGTTCATCATTCGTGCCAGCAAGCGACCGTTCTACAATATCTCGCCGATGGACTTAAGCAAGATGGGTCAAAGCGATATCAAAGATAACCTCAACACTTACGTGCAATCTTTCTCTAAGGACGCGCGTGAGATATTTGAACACTTCAAGTTTGAAGAGTTTATCGGGCAACTGGCTGATGCCAACTTACTGTATAAAGTGGTGCAGAAGTTCGCCAATACCGATCTTAGCCCTGAAGCGATATCTAACCACGAAATGGGCTTTGTGTTTGAAGAACTGATCCGCCGCTTTGCTGAAAGTTCTAACGAAACCGCAGGGGAGCATTTTACCCCTCGCGATATCGTGCGCCTAACTACCTCATTGGTATTTATGGAAGATGATGACGCGCTAACCAAAGACGGTATCATTCGCACCATTTATGACCCTACAGCGGGTACAGGCGGCTTCCTATCATCTGGTATGGAATACGTGCTAGAGCTAAACCCTGATGCGGTCATGCGTACCTACGGGCAGGAGCTAAACCCTGAGTCTTATGCCATCTGTAAAGCCGATATGCTGATCAAAGGGCAAGAGGTGAATAACATTAAGCTGGGCAATACCTTGTCTAGTGATCAGCTGGTCGCTGAGAAGTTCGACTACATGCTATCGAATCCACCGTTTGGGGTAGATTGGAAAAAGATATCAGGTGAGATCAAAGACGAGCACGAGCAAAAAGGCTTTGACGGTCGCTTTGGGGCTGGCTTGCCACGCGTATCTGATGGTTCGCTATTGTTCTTGATGCATTTGATTAGCAAGATGCGTCCGATTACTGATCATGCTAAAGATGAAGATAACAGCAGCAATCAGGGCAGCCGTATCGGTATTATCTTAAATGGTTCACCACTATTTACGGGCGGCGCAGGCAGTGGCGAGAGTGAGATTCGCCGTTATATCCTTGAGGCCGATTTGCTAGAGGCCATTATCGCTCTGCCTACCGATATGTTTTACAACACGGGTATCGCCACCTATGTATGGGTATTAAGCAATAAGAAAGCGCCTGAGCGTAAAGGTCGTGTGCAATTGATTGATGGCAGTAACCTATACGGCAAGATGCGTAAATCACTTGGCTCAAAGCGTAATGAGATGAGCGATGACGATATCAAGACCATTATCCGTAGCTTTGGTGACTTTGAGGTAGTTGATGCGCGCGTGCTAGATAAGCCAGAAGAGGTGAAGTCTAACCGTGGCCGTCAGTCCGCCAATCCTAAAGCCGAACCTGCCAAGACCTTTGCCAGTAAGATATTTGCCACTCATGAGTTTGGCTATCGCCGTATCACCATTGAGCGTCCGCTTCGTCTATCGGCTCAGTTATCTGACGATGCTATCGAAACCTTACGTTATGCCTCTAAACCGTTTGATATGGTCATGCCAGCACTGTATGAGGCATTTGGTAGTGAGTGGACGACTGACAGCTATGGCGACTTATCAGCGGTCATCTTAGAAGCGCGTGCAATGATTAAAGCCGACTTCTCTGAGTTGAAAGAAAAGCAAATTAAAGATGTGCTCGATGCCAAGCTTTGGCAAGATCAGCTTGAGATCATGAATAAAGCTAAAGCCTTGCAAACGGCTATTGGTAACGGTCAATTCGATGATTTTAATGAGTTTGAAAAGGTGTTTAAACAAGCGTTAAAAGACATTGATGTAAGTCTAGATAGCAAAGAGAAAAAGCAGCTGATGGATGCTACCACTTGGAAAAACCCTGAAGCAGAACCCGTCATCAAAAAAGCGGTCAAGGTTGAAAGTCCGATTTACGGTGCGTTTAGCTACAAACCTACCGCAACTCATCAACAAGCAGACAAGCCAGCCAAAATTGTAGAGTTCCAAACAGACAGCGACCTACGTGATTATGAAAACGTGCCGCTGAACCCTAAAGTGACCACCACGGAGCTGATTGAAAGTTACTTCGCCCGTGAAGTACAGCCGCATGTGCCTGATGCGTGGATCAATAGCGACAAGACAGATGCCATTGATGAAGAGGTTGGCATTGTCGGCTTTGAGATACCGTTTAACCGTCATTTCTATGTGTATGAGCCACCGCGTCCGTTACAAGAGATCGATGCAGACTTAGATGCTGTTAGCACTGAGATTATGCAGTTATTGGGTGAGGTGCATTCGTAATGGCTGAAAAGTATTTAGCTTATCCAGAATATAAAAATACAGATTCGGAATGGGTATCTGAAATCCCTGTTCATTGGGAGCCGATCTTATTCAAAAGAGTCATTATTCAAATAAAGGATGGAACACACGGGACTCATGCAAGAGTGAGTGAAGGCTTTCCCTTCTTAAGTGCCAAGAATGTGCTGCATAAAGGAGTAGAAATAAGTGATTCTGAGAGTATGGTTTCAGAAAAAGATTATAAAGAAATTACAGCGAATGGGTTTCCTAAAAAAGGTGATCTATTAATTACATGTGTAGGTACTATTGGACGTACATGTGTTTATGAGTTTGACAAACCTTATGCATTTCAACGAAGTGTTGCTTTTCTTCGTCTTTCAGACTTGGCAGAGCCAAAATTTTATAAGTATTTTGTAGAATCAAAAAATTACCAGTCTCAATTGGAAGCTAATTCTAAAGCAAGTGCTCAAAGCGGTGTTTATATGGGTGATCTGGTTAGCACTTCAACAGTTCTTTTACCAAAAGATGAACAAAAAAGCATCGCCAATTTTCTCGATTACCAAACCGCCCAAATCGATACCTTAATTGAGAAGCAGCAAACCCTTATCCAGCTGCTAAAAGAAAAGCGACAAGCGGTGATCAGTCATGCGGTGACCAAAGGTTTAAACCCTAATGCACCGATGAAAGATTCGGGCGTCGAGTGGTTGGGGGATGTGCCAGAACATTGGGAGGTCGGTCGCCTAAAAAATGTTTTAAGAATTCGTAACGGTCGGGATTATAAAGAGGTAGAAGTAGAAAGTGGTGGCTATCCTGTTTATGGATCGGGTGGGATTTTCAAGCGTAGTTCGGATTACTTATTTGATGGTGAGTCCGTACTATTTGGTAGAAAAGGGACTATTGATAAACCTCTATTAGTTTCAGGAAAGTTTTGGACAGTAGATACTATGTTCTATAGTGAAGTTTCCAATAATGCCAAACCTGAATATGTTTATCACCAAGCATTATTGTTCCCTTTTGATAAGCTTTCAACAAACACTGCATTACCAAGTATGACCCAAGAAGACTTATTAAATTTAGGCTTTGTTATTCCACCATTTGATGAGCAAAAAGAAATCTGCCAATACTTAAGTAATAAGCTAAATGTGTTTTCAAATTTGGTGAGTAAAGCTGAACAAACCATTCAACTCATGCAAGAGCGCCGCAGTGCTTTAATTTCCGCTGCTGTTACGGGTAAGATTGATGTGCGGGGCTGGCAGGCGTCTGAGTAGTTAGTAATGTACAGGTTAAGTAGTTTTTACGCTTAATGTATATTAGAGAATTTATTTTACTTAACTCACTAGGTATAAGCATGAATAAAGAATTTAAATATGATTCCGATGAATTTGAGAAACAAGCTCAAAGATTTATTATCCCACTTTACTTAAAAGATGAACTCGGCAACTATGAGTATTCCTCTACAGGAACATATATCGAGTATAACTCTCTGTTCTATTTAGTTTGTGCAGCTCATGCTATTTCAGACAAAGAAAGTTTGGAAGACTTACATTGGTTATCAGCTTCAGGTGAAATGATAGGTGTATTGTCAGAGTCATTTTATTATAAGGTATTTAGAGAAGATGATATTATCATCGTAGATTATTTTAACAAAAAAAATAATAACAGAAACTATTTTAATTTAAATTACCAACTGAATCCCGCTGAGATTAGTAGTTACTTTTTCGATGGTTTTTATTGGATTGGTTTTCCTAATAGTTGGAATAAACTTAAAAAAATCTCTAAAACTAAGAGTTCTGAAATGCTCAAACAATCAAACTTTTATGAGAATGAAGTTAGTACTTACATGAAAAGCACTAAGTATTTTATGATGTCAGCAATGAGTGTCAAAACTGATAGTTATGATTATTTAAAAGGTTTAATCTTCACTAAAAATTTAGAGCTAAAATATAAAGGTAGAATAAGTGATGCGCCTAGTCTTAAGGGTATGAGTGGTGGAGCATTCTTCACAACTTTTATTGCAAACTCTGTACATCATAAATTTGATGGAGTTGAAAAATCATTTATATTTCTTGGTATAGGATTAGAACGCAATAAAGATAATATTGTAAAAGGAGTTTCTAAGAAAAGACTAATAGAGATTTTCAATGAGTATCTATCTGAACATCCTTTAGAGTTTAAAATTGTTGATAGCAATCAATAAGAAGAATCACGCTATGACTCAGATCAGTAATGCTATGAACGCCCAAGATATCACCTATGAATCTGTCTTCCAAGCCGATATCGTCAGTCAACTGCAAGCGCACGGCTGGCAAGTAGGTCATGCCAGCGGCTATCAGGCAGAGACCGCACTATACGAGCAAGACGTGCTCGACTTTGTGAAGACTACCCAGCCGCAGGAATGGGGGAAGTTTTGCCGTACTTTTCCTATCGACTCAGAGCGCCACTTTATCAGCGCATTGGTGAAGCAGCTTAATAAGGCCGATGAACACGCTACCGATAGAGCGTCGCGCACCTATGGCACCTTGGGCGTCTTACGTCATGGCCTAAAGATTCGTAACGCACGTTTTATTTTATGTCAGTTCAAGCCTGAGCATAGTCTCAATCCTGAGACTATGGCACGCTATGAGTCCAATATCTGCCGTGTCGTCCCTGAAGTGGTGTATAGCCCTTATACAAGTCCTAAAGACGGTGCTGACGCTAATAGCAAGGTCGCTAAACGTAACCGTATCGATATCGTGCTATTCGTCAATGGATTGCCAGTCACTACAATGGAGCTAAAGTCCGAGTTTAAGCAAGCGGTACAAAATGCCATTACTCAGTATAAGAAGACACGCCTGCCGAAAGACCCTGATACTAAGAAACCTGAGCCGCTGCTGACCTTTAAGCGCGGCGCACTCGTTCACTTTGCCGTCAGTCAATATGAAGTCTATATGACCACTAGGCTGGCAGGTGACAGCACGTACTTCTTGCCGTTTAATAAAGGTACTATTGAGGGCGGCGCGGGTAATAGTATCCCCAGTGATAGCAGCCGTTATGCTACCGACTATCTATGGAATGAAGTACTTACCCCAGCCAATCTATTGGCTATTCTCGGCCACTTTATGCACTTGCAGATCGATGAGGAAGAGGACGCTATTGGGCGCAAGTCTAAAAAAGAGACCATGATGTTCCCGCGCTATCATCAGTGGGATGTGGTGACCAAGTTGGTTAATGCTGCTGTGTCTGAGGGCGCTGGTCAAAAGTACCTCATTCAGCATAGTGCAGGTTCAGGCAAGTCTAACTCTATTGCATGGACTGCCCATCAGCTATCTACCTTATACAACAGCGACGGCGATAAGCAATTTCACTCTGTTATTGTCATTACCGACCGTACTGTGCTCGATGACCAATTGCAGGACACCATCTATCAGTTTGAACATGCCGATGGCGTGGTGGGTAAGATCAATAGAAAAGAGAGTGACGGCTCAAAGTCTGAACAGCTTGCTAGCGCATTGGTCAACTCACAGCCGATCATTATCGTGACCATTCAAACCTTTCCTTTCGTACTCAAAGCCATTGAGGATTCAAGCGTACTCAAGTCGCGCCGCTACGCCATCATCGCTGATGAAGCGCATTCATCACAGACAGGTTCTACCGCACGCCAGCTTAAAGAAGTGTTGGTCTCAGGAGATATAGAGAGCAATGCTACTGAGAATGACGCGCCGCTATCTAGCGAAGATATATTAGATGCCACGCTTGCCGCACGCCGTAGCAGTCCCAACCTCAGCTACTATGCCTTTACTGCCACGCCTAAGCCAAAAACTATTGAGCTATTCGGACGTCTGCCCAATCCTGACTTGCCAGCCTCAAAAGATAACCTACCCGCCGCTTATCATGTCTACTCCATGCGCCAAGCAATTGAAGAAGGCTTTATCCTAGATGTGCTTAAAAACTACACCAACTATAAAGTTGTTTATCAGCTTAAGCAAAAGCTGGCCGCTGCTGATGATGAGGTCGATGCCCGCCGCGCCAAGATTAAGCTTAATAATTGGGTACGCTTACATGAGCACAATATCGCGCAGAAGGTTAAGATCATCATTGAGCACTTTAATGACAATATTAAAGGCTTATTAGGCGGCCAAGCCAAAGCCATGGTAGTGACAGGCTCACGTAAGGAAGCAGTACGCTACAAAATCGCTTTTGATAACTATATCGCTGATTACGGTTATAGAAACATCAATGCTATGGTCGCGTTCTCAGGTGAAGTCACCTTTAACGACAATGACCCTGATAGCGGCGCATTACTTGGTGAGAAGTTCACTGAGCACAATATGAATATCGGGTTAAAAGGCCGCGATCTGCGTAAAGCCTTTGACAGTGATGACTATCAAGTGATGCTAGTGGCTAACAAGTTCCAGACAGGCTTTGACCAACCGAAACTGTGCGCCATGTACGTCGATAAGAAACTGACAGGTGTGGACTGCGTACAGACCCTCTCACGGCTGAATCGTACCTATAAAGGTAAGGCTGAGAGCGGTACGTTTGTGCTCGATTTCTTTAATGATCCTAACGATATTCTTGAAGCCTTCCAGCCATACTATGAGACCGCAACCTTAGCGGATGTGTCTGACCCTGATCAGGTGTTTGACCTTTATGAGAAACTGCGTGCCAGCGGTATCTTCTTGTGGCATGAGGTAGAACAATTTGTTGAGGCCTTCTATAGTAAGAACAAGTCTAATGCTGCCATTAGTAATATCTGCAAGCCTGCGGTCGAGCGTTGGCAAAAGCAATATAAGCTAGCACGTGAGCAAGCACAGCACGCCAAAGTGATGTTAGAGCGTACCAAAGCCACGGGTGATGTGGTGCTGATGACCAATGCTGAGAATGACTACAAAGGTTTTAAGACCGATCAAGACGCGCTGGAAATCTTTAAAAAGGACTTAGGCACCTTTACCCGCCAGTATGAGTTTATGTCGCAAATCGTGGACTATGACGATAAAGAGTTAGAGAAGCTGAGCCTATACGCGCGTAACCTACAGCCGATGCTACGTGAAAGCATGGACAATGAAGATGAGGTTGATCTAAGTAACATCGTCATGAGTCATTACCGCGTCTCAAAGCTGCACCAGCAAGATCTAAAGCTACAAGAGGGCAGTGGTGAGCTGGAAGCTGGCAGCGGTGCTGGTACAGCCACGCCTAAGGACAAAAAAGAAGAGCTATTATCAAAAGTCATCAATCGATTGAACGAGGTATTTGCTGGCGAGGACTTTACCGATAAGGACAAAGTGAACTTTATGAATACAATTTGGGATAAAGTCACAGAGAACGAGATCGTGGTCAAGCAGTTCACTAACAACAGTGTTGATCAGATTATGCTGGGTGGTTATCCAAACGCTGCCGAGGACGCTATGTTTGATGCTAAAGGTACGTTTGAAGATATGACCATGCATCTGCTGTCTAACCCGAATCAGTTTAAGCAGTTTATTCGATTGATGCTTGATACGAAGCTGGGTGATTAAAGGTTAGGTTTTTCACTTATAATAGATGTTAATTAAGTTCAATCTGAGTTTTTATAAGCTTTTGACAAGTTTTCATTTTATATAGATGTTGGGTCTTAACCTTAAATTTTCTAAACCAATTACAACCAAAAAAGCCACTACTTCTACATAATACCCTAATTTGAATAGAATATTTAAAATAGTCTAATTATTAATAACAGTAGCCTTTAGAAAGCTCCCACTGTGTACCGTCTTGGTCATAACCTTCGTTACCAGAGTAACCAAGGTATCGATTATCAAGTTTAATGACCGTTGTACCATCATTACTCCAAAACATGACCGCATATTTTGAAAAGCTATCATAACAAGAATAGCAACTAGTCTTACTGCTAAGCTCACTGCCATCGATCAAAGTGGTACTTACTTTATAAGATTTTGACCATTTACCAAAAGCTTGCCTATATTTGGCACATAATTCTTCTACCTCAGCGGCATTTGCTAAAGGAGTAAAACCTATAATAGAAAGAGTAATTAAGGGAGTTATTAAGTATTTCATAAATATTCCATAAAATAAAAAGTATAAATTATTTTTAACCTTCTGATTTTTAAACAATATCTTATAAATATTTATTTAAACGCCTATCTACCATACTACTATTATAATACAAACAAGAAATAATATAGATAAAAAGTACGATATTTTTCAATAACGCCCTATAACTGCACTGACATAACTGACATAACTGACATAACTGACATAACTGACATAACTGACATAACTGACAAAACTGACAAAACCTATATAAGCTCAGTTAATCTTGAGTTGATAGAGTAACGCTCTGTTGGTCTACCTCCTTGACCTGTGCTTGGTATCACCTGCCAGCTTAACCAGTCATTTTCGATTAATATTTCCAGTGCATTGAAGCCTTCTATAGCAAGAATAAATCTAACGCCGCTATGAGTAGCATTTGCATGTTAGCGGTTGAGCGTTAGCAGAAGCGTTATAAGCTGGCACGTGAGCAAGCACAATATACTAAAACGATTCTAGAGCGCCCCAAAGCTATGGGCGATGTGGTAATGATCACCAATGCTGAGAGTAACTATTCTGAAGGGTTGTCTGTTGTGCTCGGAAAGCCTGAACCTTGACCGCCATTGTTCATATAAATTTTCATAGTTGTTACTCCATTGAAGGTTTAGTTGATTTCATATAGCCAGTTGCCTACTGCCTATAACCAATATCTTAATGGTTAACAAAATTTGAATCTCCCCCAAAAACGCGAATTTTGGAAAAAATATCTAATTAACTAAAAAAAATCTCAAGAATGAAAGAGATAACCCGATTACCAATTCTTGCTTCCTCTTGATTCCTTTTTTCTTCTCTGATTCCGCTGTACCCATTATGAGTTAAGCAATTGCCGTGATTTTGATATTTCAAAAAAGTCGTTTTTTGCTTCCTAACTTTCTTGATTCCATGGTTTTGCTTCCTAATTTGTGGTGTCAAAGATAGTAAATGATGACGGTTAGGAGGGGTAATCCAAGTTTGGATTAGGGTCTGATTCTCAATAAGTTTGTATGCTGATAAATATACTGCTCTCAAGAGAAAAGGCAGACGATAAACGCCCACCTTTAATTATTTTGTCTGCATCTACTTTTTTGCTTGGGACACTTGGGACAACGGGACAACGCCCGTACTTATTGGCTTTCAGCTGTCCCAGCCCTTTTTTAGCCTTTGGGACACTTGGGACAAATTAACAAATTGAGCCATTCTGTCCCAGCTGTCCCAGTGGTGTTTTAATGCTTGGGACAGGGTCTAGCCCTTGCGGTGTATAGCTTGTCCCAGCTGTCCCAGTGCTTTTTGTAGTTTCACAACTTAATATCTCACCTTTGACCGCATAAACACGCTGGCGGTTCTTTTTGAATGGTAAAGGCACTCTACACGTTTTACGGTCACTTTCAGTCACATTCAATAATCCAGCGTCATCTAATACTTGTAAGACTTTGCTTTTATTAAATGGTGAACAGACTTCATCAAAGGTACTGGTAGAGAAATAATATTCCCCTGTGTCGTAATTGTGATAGCCAGCACGATTATTGATTTTAGGTTCAAAGTCTTGGTACGTGTGAATATGACAAGGTTGAAAACGACTTGATCCGTGCTGTTCAATAAATGCCTTGATATGATCTATGATTTGGCGCTGCTCATGTTCACCATCACGCCCATAGTTATCAAGCCAATTATCTAAGCATGTCATTACGGCTATCGTTGCTTGTCCTGCTTGCCAGCCTGTTATACCTGCCTGTGTTGCTAGCTCTCCAGCTGCGCTTACGATAGCGAACCGTTTAGCCACTCTATGCGCTTGTGCTGTCAGGTCGCTGTACTGGCTCATAAAGTCACTGACAAGCTGCCCAGCGTTGGCGGTGGTCGCTGCTTTGTCACTGGTGATATGTTCTAGCCATGCAATGCCAGCTGATCCATAGTAAGCGTGTGACAGCTCTTTGATCCTGTCGGCTTGTGCTTCGCTTGTGTCTGCCAGTACCAAACTATCAAACGTTTTTAAGCCTTTGCCAGCATCAGCATCTATATGCGCCACTCGAACCTCAATACCTGCATTGGTTTTTTGTCCTGCTTGTGCCATGAAGTTTTGTAGCGACTCCTCACCATTAGACAAAAAGATAATGCGCCATGTTTTGGCTATACGATTGTGTCCCGTGGTGGTGCTTCGTCCTTTACCTTGACCATTAGCCAGCATATAAACGGTTTTACCTACTATTTTGGGATCACATTCGCTGATCTCATCAAGTGGCAGAAAACTGTCATTGTGCTCGCTTGCTGTGCCTTCTAGGGCATTGTCAGTGCTACGCCATGTCTTAACGTACCTGTCAGGATTGCCCCATACACTAGCAGCCAGTTTAAGCGATAGGGACTTGCCCATGCTCGATGATCCTAAAAGGTGAAAACCGCCCCCGTCATACTCTAATAATTCCAGTAGTTGCCCAGCGAACGCGCAAGCAATCGAGAACACAAAACGGCTTTGATCGGCAAGTGGTTTGCATAACTCATCACGCCACTGTGCTAACTCTCCTTGCTGGGTTAGGGTGCTGTTAATGCTATTTGCAGACTGATAGACAATAAGCTGCTTACCATCGCTGCCTATGGCTCTATCAGGTAATATATATTGCTTATCGTGCCAGCCTAACTTATCCACGCATAACGCCCGTTTGTGAATAGGGTAGTTTTGAATATAGGTGTCTAAGTAATTGCGCTGTTTGGGGTTGGTGGTGATGTTCAAGCCTTGACTAGCCAGCTCTTTGCGATACTCCCTTGCATCGCCTTGCAGTAGTGCTAAAGGCATTGACCACGTATGTAACACACCATCATCATCACGCCACTGTAATAACCGCCCCCATGTACCGCTGCCTGTGTCCCGTGTCTTAGCGATAACCTCTATCGGTGAACAAACAAACGCCTTAAACTTAAAGGTTATGTTTGCTGGGTCGTCATCGTTATACTTCACGAAAAACAACCCATCGTGGTAGAGCTCAAAACGCCCATCACTGTAGATCATTGGTTCATTCAGCTGGGGATCATCGCGCCATTCAGGATAATAGGCAGTGTCTTGTAAGTTGATAAGCTGGTTGTCACTGTCTGCCAGTATCGCTTCATAGCTCTCATCTTGTAGCATAGTGACGATATGAGCCACTGTAACCAATGCTTGAGCCTTTACACCTGCCAATAGGTTGATTAAGCCCTTATCATCGAGTGTCATAGGTACAGTAACCTGTGATCCGCTGCTCCAGTGCTGCACCATCTTTTTAAGGCATTGTTTTGTTTGTTGAGGACTAATGATGATCGTTTTATCGCTGCCTATCAGGTAGCTGTAAACATCAATACCATCATCTAGATCATTAAACGCTATTATCTCATTGGCTTTGTTTGGCTCACCAATGACGATAGCGCCATACCCTGTAGAATCAATGACAATGGGCTTTGCTTTGCTGTTTGGTGTGTAGAATACCGCGCCTACTATATCGCCTTGTTTATCGGTCAATGCTAAGCCTATAGTGTTGGCTGTTGGTTCGGTTTTGCCAATTTGTTCACCATAATATATAGTGGTGTCACCTGTAACGAATAGCAGCCGTTCAGGTTCTAGCATGTCATTAAGTTTGATTAAAAACAGATCGTTTGCCAGCTGTTGCTCTGTAGCTGGCTTGCAATCCTGTAAGAGAGTATGAGCGCCCATGTTGTCCGCATGGGCTTTTTCTTTACTATTAGTTTGTTTCGAAGTAGTCATAATTTATACCTCACTACTTTTAGTAGTATTATGACTTTCTAACCACTGATTGATATCAGACAAACGCCACAAGCTGGCACGTCCGATTTTTATGGGTGCTAGAAATTTGCCTTCATTGATTAAATGGTAAATGTGCTTAGCACTAAAACCAGTAATACCGCGTTTAGCGGATTTAGCGGTGACGGTGCGCTGTTGGCCTGACTTTGCGGTATAGGTCTTAGCGGTTCTCGCTGGCTGGTTGGCAAGGTCTGCCATTCTTAGATATTGATCGATTAAGGTCATGATAATTCACTCCGTAGCAGTTGAAGGAATGGGCGGTAATGCCCTGCTATGAAGTGAATGATAGAGAAAGGTACTATATAAAAAAATTCCTCAACCTAGCTTAATCTATATAAACTACAAGTTGAGGTATATTCGATTTATGATTGTGGCCTTCCTGACTCACTAGCGTACTGAGGTATCGAGCTAATCCAGCTCTTTAAAGAACTTTTCCTTTCAGGAAGCATCTTACTATGTTCAGTATCAATCAAGTAATTCCATATAAGCTCGCACATCTCACCAATTCGAATTTTTTTATCATGGTCTTTTGACCATAAGTATTGCGCATGAGCATCAGCAACTAGTTTTGCTTTTAATAGTTTTGGGCTAACGCCTCTCCTTTTAAATTCCGTTTCAGATTTTTCTATAGGCTTTTGGTATTTAATAATATAGTTTTCTAGTTTTTCTAAATCTCTGTGTAAGATTAGAATTTCATCACGTTTCACTTCTAGGTTTAATACAATCGTATCTTTGTTATTATAAAAATGATTAGAACCTTCATAACCTTCAATTTGGTAATCGTCGAAATGATAATGTTCTAATACGTTCAAGTTTATTCTTTTTAATGCTTTTTTAATTCCGAATTCATCAATATGTTCTTTCGGTAGAATTGGTGAGTAACAGCTTCGACTTACTTTAATTTGACTAAAGTCATAGTATTCATCATTATAATTTCTAGGTATATTCCGAGGTCTGAGAAATTTTTCTACATTACTAGGGTCAGCGTTAAGTTTATCGTGTGATAACAATCCTTCGATATCTCCCCATTTATCATTAATTTCAGCACGGTTTAAAAATAGAAGTTGACCTTTTACTCTCTTACTTATCCTAATAAATAAACCAAGTGCTTCACAATGAACTGAAGGAAAGAAGTCACAGTAAATTAGATAAGAGTCTATGTGATTAGCATAAACCTCGAAGTCTTCATTTCCTTCATTTAAACTATCGAGTATATCTGAGTCGTCTAAATAATGAGTTCCTAATAAAAAGAAACCTTTCCCATATATATAGGCATCTAAATCAAACTCGTAAATTTTTTTGAGTAACTTTTTGGGTGTAACGCTATCAGTTTTATACTTTCTATTTAAGTATTCACTAGCCTCTTGCAAGCTATAATATTCTGCAGTATCAAAACTCAAAGCTATATCATTGTTACCCATACTTGCACCCTTACACCCCTAAAGAAAAAGGAGCAAGGCGTTGACAGCTAAGGGTGCGGTTGCTGTCGTTCGGGTAATTAGTCCTAGCCTTGCAATCGGTTATGACAGCGATTGACGCTATCAATATCGGCTTGCCAGCCCAATGCTGACGATAAGTGGTAATGCGATGTTGCTAAATGTGGTTATTAAAGCTGCTCGGCAAGTGTGGCTAGTACTTCTTGCGATACGCCTTGTGCATGTAAGCTCTTTATCAGTATGTCCTTGTCATGCAATGCTATATCAGTCGTTTGCTCATTACGGCTTTCCATTTCTTTAGTGAGTTCATCAGGAGTCAATAAATCAAAGCTGACCGCCTTGCCCGCGCGTAAGTCATCAAGATAGTTCGCCCAGCGGTGCATCATCATTTGGCGCTCGGCTAAATGCTCTGATAAGTCATAGCGTCGTCTGACACTTGATTGCTCTAAATGGGCGAGCTGTATCTCAATCAAACTTTCAGGAAATTGCAGCTCATAAAGCCCTGTGCTAGCAAGCTGTCTAAAGCCATGACCTGTCATTTTAGGGTAGGGTTCACCTGTATAGCCCATGCGCTGTAGCGCTTGATTAAACCATGCTTCACTATAGGTTTTGTTTGATTCAAAGTTGTAGAACACATAGCCTGTATGCTCTGTCAAGGGACGCATACGCTCAATGATAGCCATTGCTTGCGGTGACAGAGGGATAATATGATCTTGTCGCATTTTCATCTTAGCGGCTGGAATACGCCATACGCTTTTATGATAATCAATCTCTGACCATTCAAAGTGCCTTAGCTCTTTGGTACGCACAAAGCACAGCGTCATCAGCTGTAAACCCGCTACGGTCTGCTCATGAGCGTTTGGGTGGTTATTAATGTACTGATCAATATTGCGGAGTAGGTCGGGGAATTGGTGCTGCTCTACCGCTTTCATACGTTCGGCTTTATGCGGTCTAAGAGCCTTATTACGTCCAATAGCAATATTGGTAATGTCATAGCCTAAAGTATTAATAGCATACTCAAAGATGGCACTAATCAACCCCATACACTTATGCGCGGTCTCTGAGGTGTGTTTGCCTTGCTGCTCAAAGGTGGCTTGAATGGCAAGCCCTGTTTTAATAATATCTTGCGCGGTGATGGTACCAATAGGGTAGTCGCCTAGATGTTTTAAGATATGGTTGTCCAAGAACCCTTGCAGTTTTTGCACGTTCTTTGCAGTGGTCTTAGATTTTTCATCAAGATAGCTTTTAGCAATGACTTTAAATAAGTCCTTTTGCTCAAAGTTGTTTTTCTCAACGTTTTTGTGTTCGGTGGGGTCGATACCGTCAGCCAATAATGCCTTCGCCTTATTACGTTCGTTACGTGCTTGCTTTAGCGATACTTGCGGCTTGAATGATGAATCGATAACTTGCTTTGATGATTTATAGATACCAATTTGGTAGGTTTTTTGTTTAGGCTTAATATCTTTATCAGATTGATATCGGTATGACATCTGCCAAAATAGTGAGCCGTTAGGATGTTGTATTAGAAATAAACTATTACCGTCACTGTGACGGGTGACTTTGTCAGGCACTGACTGCTTAGCTATGGACTTCACACCGTTGTCAGTTAGTAGATAGTCTTTTCTCATATTCAGGGAACCCGTAAAAAATGCTTAATTTTTTAACAACAAATTTAACAACATTCTATAGGTGCTACTAGGTAATAACAAGTAATAGTAAAAGACTTAGTATATTGCTATTAAAGGGTTATAGAGGTTTTAGGTAATGCTAGGAGGTGGCAAAATACGATGATTGGTGCGCTCGGCGGGAATCGAACCCACGACCCTCGGCTTCGGAGACCGATACTCTATCCAACTGAGCTACGAGCGCATATGATAACGATATGTCTGACTGTCACGCTTAGATGCGCATGATAATTAGCATAAGGTGTCTAGAAATAAAGACCGCTTAGTCTAACAAATAAAAAGCATAAAGCCAATAAATGACAGTCGCGATTGAGGTTTTTTAAGAAAAAACAGCTAAGTCATTAAACAAGCATGGCAATTTACCTGCCTTTTCCCTTATAATGTTGGGGAGAATTCATATTTATAATCACCGATTGCAAGTGCGCTGGCACGCGGGATGGCTGTCTGCTATTGAAGGCTTAGAGGTCGTCAAAGGAGGACAGACAGAATGTCCGAGCCGTGCTAGTCCTTGTATACGTAATAAGAGAACGTGACGAATGAGAAAAGTAGTTATGTTATCGGCAGCTGCCATTCTAGGAATCGCTAGTATCGCGGTGAGCCAAGCTGAAGATGTTGTAGACACTCCTGTAACTGCGTCAGATGTAGCAGAAGGCCAAGAGGTCGTAGAAGCTGCTCCTGAAACGCTAGGTGACGATACCCAAGCTGCTGCAGATACGACAGATGGTGCTGCGTCCACTGACGAAGCCGCTCCAGCAGAAGGCGAAGAAACTGCCGCTGCAGCGCCTGCCGCTGATGAAGAGCCAATTCCACAAGATACGCCGCAAGTACAGAAGCTAATTGCTTTGTATCCTAATCTGATTGCGCGTATCCAGCCTGTTGCCAATATCTGTTTTGAAGATGGTGAAGCTTGTGATGTAACGGCACGCTCATCTGGCCCAGCTGCTGGCGACGGTCCTCGTGACGGTAAAGCGGTATATAATGCTGTATGTCATACTTGTCATACAGCAGGCTTGCTAGGCTCTCCTATCTTCGGTGATGCTGGCGCTTGGGGCCCACGTATTGCAAAAGGTAAAGATACGCTATATACCCATGCTATCAATGGTTTCAATGCGATGCCTGCTAAAGGTGGCGCGGATATTCCTGATGAAGAAGTTCAAAATGCTGTAGATTATATGGTCGCAGAAGCAAGCTAATCTTTATTGATTACCTTCCAAGCTTTTACGATAGTTATCTATAAAGCGCCTATTTCAGTGATGAGATAGGCGCTTTTTCATGATGAGTATTATTAATATGGTACTTCGAATATAAGGCAGTTGAAATTCGCTATGAGTAGCCTCATTTTATGAGATTAGTTCGTTTATTACCGTACATTGTCACCTTTAGATAGTAGAGTGTGTTGAACATTCTTATATGGCTTCTGCCTATATGATAATGATAGTCGAATGTTCAACACGGCCTATTATTCTAAAATCGCATTTTATATAAATTGATAACAAATAAAGAGGTCTTCATGTCTGATGCACCAGCACTCTCCATAAAAAACTTATCCAAAACCTACGACAATGGGTTTTCGGCATTAAAGGGGGTTGATTTAACGGTACCACAAGGTGGATTCTTTGCGTTACTCGGGCCAAACGGCGCAGGTAAATCTACCATGATTGGCATTATTAGCTCATTGTTTAAGCCAACCACCGGTAGCGTTCATATTTTCGGCACAGATCTGCTAGAGAACCCTTCGATTGCCAAGCAATACCTTGGTGTTGTACCGCAAGAATTTAACTTTAATATGTTCGAAAAAGTCGAAGATATCCTGATTACGCAAGCGGGTTATTTTGGTATTCCGGCAAAAGAAGCCAAACCACGAGCAAAGAGACTGTTAACCGCGCTAGGATTATGGGATAAACGCGACAGTAAATCTCGTGAGCTATCTGGTGGTATGAAACGCCGTTTGATGATTGCCCGTGCATTAATTCATAAACCAAAGCTATTGATTCTTGATGAGCCAACGGCGGGTGTCGATATCGAGCTTCGCCGCTCGATGTGGGAATTTATGCAGCAGATTAATATCGAAGAAAATACTACTATTATTCTGACGACTCATTATCTCGAAGAAGCTGAGCAATTGTGTAAGCGTATTGCGATCTTGGATCACGGCGAGATTCGTATTAATACAGAAATGAAAGAACTACTGGCGCAGTTGTCGGTAGAGACGTTTGTATTTGATTTGGATACGCCGCTCACTGAGCAGTTGGCTCTGACAGGAGTTACAGGGGTCTCGCAACCAGATGAGCAAACGCTAGAAGTTACCTTGACAGAAGGTGAGTCACTAAACGGTGTCTTTGATCAGTTGTCTGATAAGGGTATCAGTGTGGCGAGTATGCGCAATAAAGCCAACCGACTAGAAGAGTTATTTATGCGCTTGGTAGACAAAAACATTCAGAGTGCAGATAGCATGAAGGAGGCGGGATTATGAGTCAGGAACTAATCGATCATAATAAAACAATGTCATTGAGTAAGAAGTGGATTGCGTTTCGTACTATTTGGTTCAAAGAAGTACGCCGTATTTTACGTATTTGGCCGCAGACGTTGCTACCGCCAGTTATCACGATGAGCCTGTATTTTGTTATCTTTGGTAAGATGATTGGCTCGCGCGTGGGTGAGATGGGCGGCGTGCCATACATGCAGTTTATCGTGCCTGGTTTGATCATGATGTCGATCATTACCAACAGTTACTCTAACGTGGTCTCAAGCTTTTTTAGTGCCAAGTTCACGTCTAGTATCGAAGAGCTTCTAGTATCGCCAGTATCCAAGCATGCTATTTTGATGGGTTATATCAGTGGTGGTATCTTCCGTGGATTGGCTATCGGTGTGATTGTCTCGATAGTGGCGCTATTCTTTACCGATCTTGGTATTGAGCATTTATTTGTGACTGTATTTACGGTACTTGGCACGTCTATCTTGTTTTCATTAGGCGGCTTTATCAATGCGGTATTTGCACGCTCATTTGATGATATCTCTATCATTCCAAGCTTTGTATTGACGCCATTGACCTATCTTGGTGGTGTGTTTTACTCGATGGAGAATTTATCGCCATTTTGGCAAAATATCTCGCTACTGAACCCTATCGTTTATATGGTCAACTCATTCCGTTACGGTATTCTTGGCTACTCTGATGTCAATGTTTGGTATTCGATGGCGGCTATTTTTGTGTTCTGTGCGATATTTTATACCATCGCTTATCGCTTGCTAAGTAATGGTTCGCGTGTGCGTTTGTAGTGTGTAGTGTGTAGTGTGTAGTGTGTATTATTCGCTAAGCATATTATTTAAAGCAAATTTTAAACGGTTTAATATTAGGAAGACAGATGAGTATTCACGGTATCTTGGGTGAGCAAACCATAGACTATCCAACTGAGTATAGCCCAGAGACGCTATATCCGATTGCGCGCAGCATGGGACGTGATGCGATTGGTTGGCATGACGACAAGTTAGCCGTCGGTATCGATTGGTGGCAGGCCTTTGAGATATCTTGGTTAAATCCGCAAGGTATCTCGCAAGTGGCGATTGCACGCTTTAGTATTCCTGCTAGCTCACCATTTATCGTGGAGTCAAAATCGCTTAAGCTATATTTGAATAGTATTAATTTTACCGAGTTTGCCAGTTGGAACGACGTACAAGTATTGATTGCGAAAGACTTGTCAGATTGTTTGCAAACAGATGTACAGGTAGCGTTATTTGGTTTAAACGATGACATAAATGGTAACGAAACAGCGTTATTGATTGCTCAGCCTGAGGGTGTTTGTATTGATGAGGCACTAGCAGGCAATACGGACAAAGTTGCTTTAACTGAACATCCTGACGCGTCATTGCTGAGTATTAACGAAGTAGAGGCGAGCGATGAAAGTGTGGCAAATGAGGGTACGCAACCATATACCTTTTATTCCAATCTACTGCGTAGCAATTGCCCAGTGACCAATCAACCAGATTGGGGTACGTTGGCCGTTTCGATTACGACTGATAAGCCTTTTAATAATGCAAGTATGCTGCGCTATATATTGAGCTTCCGTCAGCACAATGGCTTCCATGAGCAGTGTGTTGAGCAAATATTTGCTGATTTAAGCCAATACTATCAGCCAAGTGAGCTAATGGTACGGGCGTGGTATACGCGCCGCGGTGGTATCGATATCAATCCTTGCCGTGTTAGTGATATCAGTCTATTGCCTACGCCAAGCCGTTTAATTCGCCAGTAAGTTCTCGCTAAAAATACAGTGTTAATAAAAATACAATGTTAAATAGTTTTTAAGCCCATAAAAAAGCGCCTATCTCATTATGTGAGATAGGCGCTTTCTGTTATATAGTCTTTAATTACAAAACTATTTACCGCTTACTTTTGCCATGACTTCTTCACGGCTCAGCATTTGCTTTTCGGCTTCACGGCGATTGACGTACTCATACTTGTCTTCAGCCAAGTTGCGATCAGACACGACGATACGATGCGGTATACCAATCAACTCAAGATCAGCAAACTTAACGCCTGGGCGCTCGTTACGATCGTCCAGTAGCACATTGATGCCTTGAGCTTTCAACTCTTCATACAGGGCGGTTGCCGTCTGCATGACCGTCTCTTCTTTAGACTTCATCGGGATGATGGCGACTTCAAAAGGAGCGATTGAATCATCAACCGTTGGTGTTTTTGGCCACATGATGCCGTTTTCATCATTGTTCTGCTCAATAGCAGCGGCAATGATACGGCTAACGCCAATACCATAACAGCCCATCATCAAGGTAACAGGTTTGCCATTTTCACCAGAAACCGTACAGTTCATTGCTTGTGAGTATTTATCACCCAACTGGAAGATATGACCGACTTCGATGCCGCGCTTGATTTTTAGGCTGCCTTTACCATCAGGAGACGGGTCGCCTTCCTGTACATTGCGCACATCAACGATGCGAGTAATGCGAGTATCACGTGCCCAGTTCATACCGATAGTATGTTTGTTCACTTCATTGGCACCGCAAACAAAATCTGACAACGCAGCTGCTGAACGATCAACGAATACAGGCATATCTAAATTAACACCGATATAACCTTTATGTAGGCCTGCCGCTTTTAGCTCTTCGTCAGACGCTAATGTCAATGGTACGTTGGCTTCTTCGATTTTCTCAGCTTTAATAGTGTTGAGCTGGTGGTCGCCGCGCAACACGATAGCAATCAGTTGTGGCTCATCATTCTCGGTATGACCATGAACGATCAAGGTTTTAACCGTAGTTTCTAACGGGATGTCCAAGTGTTCAGCAACCATTTTGCAGCTGGTCATGCCTTCGGTTAGAACGTCTTCACGCTCCATTTTCGGTGGTTGACGCTCAGCGGTGCTGACAGACTCTGCTAGCTCTACGTTGGCTGCATAGTCAGATGAGTCCGAAAACGCAATATCGTCTTCGCCGCTATCTGCCAATACATGGAACTCATGTGAAGCAAAGCCACCGATAGAGCCTGTATCTGCTTGTACGGCACGGAAATCTAAGCCCAAGCGGGTAAAGATGCGTGTATAAGCGTCATACATGTCATGGTAAGTCTTGGCCAATGAGGCTTGATCCACATGGAAAGAGTAAGCATCTTTCATGGTGAATTCACGTGCGCGCATCACACCGAAGCGTGGACGAATCTCATCACGGAATTTACCTTGAATCTGAAAGAACGTAATCGGTAGTTGTTTATAACTACGTAGCTCGCCTTGTGCTAGATTGGTGATGACTTCTTCGTGCGTTGGACCAAGCACAAAGTCGCGATCATGACGGTCTTTGAAGCGTAATAGCTCAGGACCATAATCATCAAAACGTCCGGTCGTTTGCCAAAGCTCAGCAGGCTGAGTCATCGGCATTAGCACTTCTTGTGCGCCGACGTTTTGCATCTCTTCACGAACAATGCGTTCGACCTTTTGCAAGACGCGCAGACCCATAGGCAACCAAATATACAATCCAGAAGCAATCTTGCGGATAAGACCAGCACGCACCATCAATTGGCTTGAGGCGATGTCGGCGTCACTTGGGGTTTCTTTTAGTGTGGCAAATAAAAATTGACTGGCTTTCATAAATAAAGCGTAACCTTATCAACGATAAAAAAATAAGAAATAGTAGGATGTTGAGCGTATGGCTAATCGTTTCATTGCCGCCGCAAGCTTACCTTTATCACTTAGCAATAATCTAGGGTATTTCCTAGTTACCAACCTGCTTATATACAAAGCACATCAGTAAAAACCACTCTCATAAAAGAGAGGCAAATTTGATTTGATGTATCAATATGCCAAAAATGCAATATATTCAGGTCAAAACCCTGATAAATGCTTTAAGACTGACATTTTATTCATACAATCTGACTATGTTAGGTAAAGTTCGCCTAAGACGCAATGACTTTTTGTCTTTTCAGACCGAACGTGACGCAAAGGGTTCAATAAGGGATAAATAATTGAGCTATTCATATGATTTTATAGCGAAAGCACTGATTACTTGAGAGACAGTTTATTAACATGATTGCGTAGAGGTTTATGCATAAAGTTATGTAGAGGAATGGTAGCCATTACTTGAAGTTACTGCACAATAGTCGCATTTATAGACTAAGCATCTGTTCCGTTTTTACAACGCTTTTAGCCTTACCAAACGATGCAACATTATAAAGGTAGCTTCTATGGATAATCCTGATATGAATAACGCTAAAGCCACTCAAAAGCCTGAGAAACGTCCTATTGCGACAATGTCGTGGGTGATATTACTCATTGGCTTAATAGCGATTGTCTTTGCTATTTATAGCGCGCAAAACAAACCAGAAGAAGCGCCGATAGAAACTATTACTCGCGAAGGGGTGGTTACGCAAATTCAGCAGTTAAATCGCTTACATACCGTCGCATTCAGTGTCGATACAGTGATTACGAGCGAGCGACCCGGGAGCTGGATGAAACTATGGCAGGATGAGCAAAAAGCATTGTTTATCGCTCATGGTCGCGTAGAGGCAGGCGTTGATCTGAGTGCTTTGACACCTGAGATGGTACAAGTGGTGCAACCTGCTCAAGCTAATGAGGATGAAGAGCAAGTAGTTGACACCAACTCATCAGTTGCCACTATGCCGCAAATCAATATTACTTTGCCGCCTACAGAGATATTTTCAGTATATCTGGATGATATTGAGATTTACGACTGGCAGACAGGGGCTTTTGGCATGATGCAAGTCGATCCTAAGATATTGGCACAAGCACAGACCATGGCAAAAAAAGAAGTGCTTGAGCGTGCCTGTCGAGGTGATGTTATGAATATGGCACTGCAAAATGCGCAAACACAATTGCAGCAGCTATTTGCACTCACAGGAGCGGTAGTGACGGTTACCACTCAGGGTGCAGGTGCATGTCAATTGCCAGTCACTACCAATGGCTAAGCTGATATCTACTCTTTTTTAAACTCAGCAATAGCTAGCTTGCGTACTGATTTATGCTCGACCATCGGTGCAGGGTAGTCAACATCGGCAAACTTGCCACCTTTTGCCAATTCTTTACGCATCTTGTCTTCGTTGTGCAAGATACTGTTAGGAATATCTTTTAACTCCG
This sequence comes from Psychrobacter nivimaris, assembly GCF_043419765.1. Classification (NCBI taxonomy): domain Bacteria; kingdom Pseudomonadati; phylum Pseudomonadota; class Gammaproteobacteria; order Moraxellales; family Moraxellaceae; genus Psychrobacter; species Psychrobacter nivimaris. The sequence goes on from NZ_JBHOFX010000006.1 coordinate 79,885, forward strand.
GTAGCCAAGTTTTAATAAACAGAGCTTTAGAATCGTGCGTATTGGCTTGGCTAAAAGGGTTCATAATACGGAAGTAGGGCGCTGAGTCAGTACCTGTCGATGCGCTCCATTGCCAGCCGCCGTTATTGGACGCAAAATCCCCATCTATCAGCTGCTGCATAAAGTAGCGCTCACCCAAGCGCCAATCAATCAGTAAGTCCTTTGTCAAAAACATCGCTGTTACCATACGTAAGCGATTATGCATAAACCCTGTCGCATTTAGGCAACGCATTGCTGCATCTACGAGCGGTACGCCTGTCTTACCAGTGCACCATGTCATAAAATCATCATTGTCATATGACCAATTAACCTTAGTGTCAGTATCTTCTTTATAAGCCTTATGACGGATCATGTTTGGTTTTTCTACTAGCACATGACGATAAAAGTCTCGCCACGCAAGCTCACTTATCCAGCGATTGATGTCTTCATTATCACTGTCATTACCGTGTAGCTTCTCTTGTGCTTTGCTCGCCTGTAAATAGCAGAATCTAGGACTGATAGAGCCTATAGTGAGGTAAGCCGATAGCTGACTGGTTGCATGCAAATGAGGGACATCACGGCTTACATCATAATTATTAATATCATCATCGACGAATGCTTCTAGACGCTGGCAAGCGGCAGACTCACTTGCAGGATAAGCGTCTCTTGCTTGGTCAAGCTGAGCTGTCATATCGATATGCTGCAAGGAGTCGTTCTTTTCCAATGTCTGCTGATAGTCACTCAGCATTTTTTCATTTAGTGCTTTGATATCGTCGATTGTATTGGCAAACGTTTGCGATGATGGTAGTTTGATTTTATAATCGCTATCCACTGCGGATGCTTCATGCATTTGGATGGTGCTGACGTCCAACGTATGTCGCCATTTTTTATAAAATGGGGTGAAGACCTTATACATGCTATCGCTATCATTGGTCGTGATGCTTTGCGGTGGCAAAATGCACTGGTCATGCCAGCGGACGAACTCGATATCGTTTTTTGCAAATTGTTTGCTTAACTGCTCATCACGATCAATCTCATTGCCTTCGTACTCGTGATTGGCCATGACGCAGCTGATTTCATTGTTATTGCATAAAGTCGTGAGCGCTTCTATACAGTCAGCAAAGCTTGGGCAGAGCTGTACTGTTAAAGTGATATTCAGTTGCGATTGCAAATCCTTTGCTAGAATAGGTAGCGTGCGGGCAATATGATCGACTTGTACAAGGGATGTATCGTGCGCTTGCCACTGCTCAGGGGTTAAAAAGAATACTGCAGATACTGAAGCGTTGTCTTCTTTTGCACGTTCGCAAAGCGCTGCTAAAGCAGTATTGTCATGGATACGCAGGTCACGGCGAAACCACATCAAGTAATGCGGTGGATTTTTGCTAGTAGCATTGTCGTCAGTATCAGTAGCGGCTGTCTGTGCAGTCTTAGACATCAAAGTATCCCTATATTAATCAATCGCAATCATAAACAAAACTAAGGATAAAAGTATGCTAGGATAAGTTTTTGGATGCAATGGCTTTGCCGTTTGGTTAACAAAACCTCATCACATCTAACGATTTATCTTTAGCTTGAACCTATCTGATGCCGCTATAATCGGTGTCATATTCAGCACCATGAAACGCAAGGTCACAAAATGCACGTTAAGTTTTGCGGGTTTACTCAGCTTAGTGATATACAGACTGCGGCACAGCTAGGTGCAGATGCAGTGGGTTTGGTGTTTTATCCACCAAGTCCACGTGCGGTCACAATAGCGCAGGCGCAAACTCTGAGCGCTGCCGTACCTGCTTTTGTCAGCGTGGTGGCACTGGTAGTCAATATGCCCAAAGATGAGCTGATTAACTTAGCAAGCAACGTCTCTTTTGATATTATCCAGTTCCATGGTGATGAAACGCCTGAGCAATGCCAACAGCTGGCAGGTATGGTCAATAAACGTTGGATCAAAGCATTGCGTATCAATACAGAGCAAGACACCCTCGATAGCGTTCGCGCCCAAATTAATCAATTTGCGACCGCAGGTGCCAGTAGTATTTTACTGGATGCTTATCATCAGCATAAGTATGGCGGTACAGGCGCACGTTTTGACTGGAGTCTCATTCCACATGACAGCGCACTACCAATCGTTTTGGCCGGTGGACTCGATGCCGATAATGTTGCCGCGACATTAGATTTGCCTATCTATGGCGTCGATGTGAGTGGTGGCATTGAGGTTGATAAAGGTAAAAAAGACGCTGCCAAGATGCGTGCCTTTATGAAAGCGGTTAAGCGCGATCGATGGCAAAACGCTACGGTCACTGGCGCCATCTAAGTAGGTTTGTATCTAGCTATTTGCGATACATAATCTGCTTAGTTGATCGTTATTCCGATTTTCTGCTTAAATCTTATTAGATTATTATCCCTTTTATTATTTTCTCTCTAGTTATCTAAAATTATTTAAAAAATACCACTTATTACAGTAGGAATTATCATGAGTCATGTCGAGAACAAAGATTTATCTGCTACCGCACAGTCTGTAAACACTTTTACCAATCCTGAAAACGTACAGGACTTCAACCAGTATCCTGATGCGCGCGGTCATTTCGGTGTACATGGGGGGCGTTTTGTCTCTGAGACGCTAATGGCTGCTCTAGAAGAGCTAGAAACGCTTTATACCAAAGTCAAAGCAGACCCAGCATTCTGGGAAGAGTATCATAACGATTTGGTCAATTATGTCGGTCGTCCAACGCCGCTGTATCATGCTAAGCGTTTGAGTGATGAGATTGGCGGTGCGCAAATTTACTTCAAACGTGAAGATCTAAACCATACAGGCGCGCATAAAGTAAATAACACCATTGGTCAGGCACTGCTTGCCAAAATGTGTGGCAAAAAACGTATCATTGCTGAAACGGGCGCAGGACAGCATGGCGTAGCGACGGCAACGATTGCGGCACGCTTAGGGCTAGAATGTATCGTCTATATGGGTGCTGACGATGTCGAGCGTCAAAAGATGAACGTCTATCGTATGCGCTTACTTGGCGCGACAGTTGTGCCAGTCACTTCTGGCTCACGTACGCTCAAAGACGCAATGAACGAAGCCATGCGTGACTGGGTGACCAATGTCGATAGCACCTATTACATTATCGGTACTGTGGCAGGCCCGCATCCTTATCCGTTATTGGTTCGTGATTTCCAAGCGATTATCGGTAAAGAAGCACGCATTCAGCATCTAGAAAAAACAGGTAAAATGCCTGATGCATTGGTTGCTTGTGTCGGTGGTGGCTCAAACGCGATTGGTTTGTTCTTTGACTTCCTAAATGATACTGAAGTTAAGATGTATGGCGTCGAAGCCACTGGCGATGGTATCGAGTCAGGTCGTCATTCAGCACCATTGGCTGCTGGCCGTATCGGTGTGCTACATGGCAACCGTACTTACCTCATGGCAGATGATGATGGCCAGATTCAAGAGACGCATTCTATCTCAGCGGGTCTTGATTATCCTGGTGTCGGTCCGGAGCATAGCTTCCTAAAAGACATGAAGCGTGTTGAGTATGTTGGTTGTACGGATAAAGAGGCGCTAGAAGGCTTCCATGAAGCAACGCGCAAAGAAGGTATTATCCCTGCGCTTGAAACCGCCCATGCTGTCGCGTATGCATTGAAACTGGCTAAAACCATGACGCCTGATCAGACGATTATCGTTAATATGTCAGGTCGCGGTGACAAGGATCTGCATTCAGTGATGAAAGCAGAAGGGATTGAGTTGTAGTAAGAATAGAGTAGTTTAGATGGTTGTATAAGAAAGTTTAGCAGCGTATTAACTCGATTAGGTATCATAAATCTCAATACGCTAATTGATAATTACTTCACTCTATAGAGTAGAGTAGTTATCAATATTGCTAACTATTTTTTAATTATCGATAGTATACCTTCATGAACTTGAACCGCTTAATACCGAGTAAGCCTAGCCAGTTGGGCAAGTATCCAGACCAAGCAGTGCTAACAGCGCCAGTCACAATAAGTATGGGTGTGCCTACTGAAAGTGTCAGTTTTTGGCAGAGCTATATTCTCTACTTAATGATGTTTGTAATAATACAAGTTACTATTATTTTATTTTTTATGAGTTGGTGGGCTAGTTTTGAGACAATGAGTCTATATGAATCAATACAAGAGGTTAAGGTCGTATGGGCAATGTGTTGTTTAGGTTTGTTTTTACTATCTTACTGGATATATAGGATCACTAAGAATTCTGCTGTGCCAAATCCATGGATTGCTAGAAAATGGACTTGGAAGCATATCCCCATACTTATAATCAATAAAGATAATATCCAATTGACGTCTCAGTTTTATATAGCTAATAAAAATTTTCAGCACGATAAAGTCATAAATTATGATGACGTTGAAGCATTTTATCTTAACCAAATTCGAGGAAGCACTGTTGGTTTTTGGATAGATTACACAGAAATATATAGTAGAAAGATGAAAAACCGAGGGAACAGGGTGCAAGGTCTAATATTTAATAAAAATATTCCACTGTGCGCGAGGTACAATGTTTTAAACGGTCTATACTACATAGAGCAGCGTGAAATTCTAAATATTATGAATACTTTTCATAAGCAAAGAACTGAGGATATTAAATATTTGTCGCAAGACAACCACGATAATTTAATGGATATTGGCTGGTAAGAATACACTTATATAAGCTAAAAATTTATTTAACAAAATTATAAGAGATCACTATGACCCGAGTTGAAAGTACCTTTGAAACCTTAAAATCACAAAATAAAAAAGCCCTGATTCCTTATGTTATGGCAGGTGACCCTAATCCTGCAACCACTGTCGGTCTACTGCATGACTTGGTCAAGCACGGCGCAGACATGATCGAAGTTGGCTTACCGTTCTCTGATCCAATGGCAGATGGCCCTGTCGTCGCTTTGGCTGGCGAGCGTGCATTGGCAGCGGGTACGAGTACTCGTGATGCATTAAAGATGGTTGCAGAGTTTCGTCAAACAGATACGCAGACGCCAATTATCCTAATGGGTTATTTAAATCCTGTTGAAATTATTGGCTATGATAACTTTGTGGCGCTATGCGAGCAGTCAGGCGTTGATGGTTTATTGATGGTAGATCTGCCACCAGCAGAAGCGGGCAGCTTCACTCAGCATTTGACCGATCATTCGATGAATGAGATTTTCTTGCTATCGCCAACGACGTTGCCTGAGCGTCGTGAGCAAGTATTGACTCATTGTGGCGGCTATATTTATTATGTATCACTAAAAGGTGTGACTGGCTCAGCCACGCTAGATACTGACGATGTAGCAACTCAAGTACAAGCAATCAAAGCAGAAACAGATCTGCCAGTATGTGTTGGCTTTGGTATCCGTGATGGAGCTTCTGCAAAAGCGATCGGTACTCATGCAGATGGCGTTATCGTCGGTAGTGCATTGGTACAGAATTTTGCCGATATTGATGCCAACGATACCGCTGCGGTTGCAAATGCACAGCAGAACATCATGGCAAAAATGGATGAGCTACGCGAAGCGTTAGACAGCTTAAGCGCCTAATAGCTATTGCTTTCATATTGTTGTTACTTAAAGAGATAGTTATTTGAAGAAATAGTTATTTGAAACGGCAAAGTCAAATTGCAGTTATTGTTTACCTAAGACTTTACTTAAAAGCTTTACGTGAAGACAATACTAAATGACTTTGCTAAAATTAGTTTACGAGTGTAAACTAACATCACTATTATATGGTGTCTGATAGCAGTGATTTATTTGTCATTTTGATTGGCAAATATATTATCTATCAACAAGCGCATAATCAAATTACCGACATACGAGATTTATTTATCAGTATGTCGCATGATTGCTCATGTTATGACTGTATTAGACGCTTTGTTTAGACAACCATTAAACTCTCAATGACAAGCGAATGAGCAAACTTGTCAATAAGCCTTTTATGATGGCAAATAATATGACTGATACAATAACAAAACCCGATAACAATACTGCTAAAGCCGCGCCAAACAGCAATACGGATAGGCAGTCATGGTTTAACCGTCCTATTCCAGGCATCAAGCAGCATTTGACTGCGCCACTGTCTGCGGTAGAGACTGAACCGTCAACTAAGTGTAGTAATTGTCATTCAATGATTACCAACACGGCGCTGATTTTTAACTGTTATGTGTGCCCACATTGTGATCATCATTTACCGATGAGTGCTCGTGAGCGCTTGAACTGGTTGCTTGATCAAGTAGACGGCGAGACAGGACAAGAGTTTACGGCAAAAGATCCATTAAGCTTTGTGGATAGTAAGCCATATCCTGCGCGTATGAGTGAAGCACAAGAAAAAACAGGTGAGAGTGAGGCGTTGGTTGCTATGTATGGCAAACTGCGTAACCTTGATATCGTCGCCTGTGCTTTTGACTTCCGCTTTATGGGCGGGTCAATGGGTTCAGTCGTTGGCGATCGTTTCGTTCAAGCAGCTGAAAAAGCGCTAGAGCAAAAAGTACCTTTGGTTTGCTTTGCTGCTTCTGGTGGTGCACGTATGCAAGAAGGTCTATTGTCATTGATGCAAATGGCACGCACGGCAGCAGCGATTGAGCGTCTAAGAATCGCTGGGATTCCTTATATTGTGGTATTGACCAATCCGGTATACGGCGGCGTAACTGCATCACTGGCGATGTTGGGTGATATACATCTAGCAGAACCAAAAGCGATGATTGGCTTTGCTGGTAAGCGTGTAATTGAGCAGACTGTACGTGAGACGTTAGAAGAGCCATTCCAGCGTGCTGAGTTCTTATTAGAGCATGGTGTGGTGGATGAAGTGGTACATCGTCATCAGCTAATCGATACGATTTATCGTCTGCTTGCAAAACTATGCCGCGTACCAAATGTAGATGCTCAGTAAAATGAGATGCTCGATAAGGTAAATGACTCAGTGTAATGAATCATTTATTGAGTGCATAATGACTTAGCTGCGTGCTAACATCTACTGCATGTGCAAGACCCTCTAATAGCATTTATCGTCATTGCACGGTAAGTGCTATTTTTGGTTTTAGCTAACACATATATTTTTATCTCTTATTAAATTTTATATAGGTTTTATCCATGTCTGACCTTCGCAGCCTCAACGCCCATAGTCCTAATGAAAGTGCTAGCCTAACTGAATGGCTCGATTATATGCAGCAGATTCATGTATCTGCAATCGATATGGGATTGTCACGTGTATTGCCTGTTGCAGAAGCGTTAGGCGTGGTGCAGTCAGCTAAAGATGACGCTTATGTATTTACTGTGGCAGGCACTAATGGCAAAGGCTCTACAACTGCTGTCATCGCCGAAATGTGCAAAGCCGCAGGTTATACGACGGCGCTATACCAGTCGCCACATCTTAGTGCCTTCAACGAGCGTGTACGTATCAATGGCGAAATGGTCAGCGACCAGACGCTGATTGAGGCTTTTAGCAAAGTAGAGGCGGCGCGTTTACAGTGTGATTTGACGTTGTCGTTCTTTGAGATGACCACACTAGCAGCACTATTGATATTCGCCGAGGCAGATTGTGACGTGTGGGTATTAGAAGTAGGGTTGGGTGGACGGCTAGATGTGGTCAATATCATTGATCCTGACATGGCAATCATTACCAATATCGGTATCGATCACGTTGACTGGTTGGGTGACAATGTCGAGGATATTGGTCGCGAAAAAGCAGGTATCTTGCGCAACGGCATTCCTCTGATTTACGGTGCTACTGAGATGCCAGCTAGCGTGCAACACGCTATCGATACCCAGCAGGCGACTTGTTATCAAATAGGACAAGATTTTAGCTACCGCGATATTAATTCAACGACTTGGCAATACAGTAATGCGGCGGTTACCTTGCAATTACCACGTCCTGCGCTATCGTTAACTAACACGGCCAATGCACTATCAGCCGTATTAGCAAGTCCATTAGATGTCGATATCGATGCGATTGAGCAAGCACTACAAACTGTCAAACTGGCAGGTCGTTTCGATTATCGTGAGAGTCATAGCCGTCATTGGTTATTTGACGTCGCGCATAATGAGCAAGGCGTTGAGTTCTTACTAGCGCAGCTATTACCATTTTGGCAGCAGCATGTAGCCAAGCAAAGTAATCAAGATAGCTCAGCGGATATCCCTACACCAAAGATAAAAATGCTATTTTCTATGTTAGGTGATAAGGATATTGATAAGGTTGTGCAGCGTTTGACTGAAGCAGGCTTACCAATTAGTGACTGGTTTATCGCTGAGATTGATTACCCTCGTGCCGCGACTACTGAGCAGCTACAAGGTGTATTGGTTAAATATATCGATAGCACCAATATATATGATTTCAATGGTTTGCATACAGCGACCCATGCAGTGATAGAGGCGAGCCAACCGCAAGACCTTATCGTCGTATGTGGCTCGTTTCATACGATTGGGGAAGCGTTAAGTGCCCTTAGCGTATGATAATTTAAGTTAAAGTAGTGCCTGTTTAATGTTAATCTTAGTCGTAGCCTGATAGCAGACAGCATGAAAAATATGCTTTATAATCAAAATGATTTGCCAGACTGGTAGAAGACGGTCGGCACAAATTTTGAACTCTGATGGCATTAACTGACAGTAACTGGCGGTAAGAGATTATGATTAAAGCGATTGGATATACTGCTTTGAGATAGTCGCTGCGCCGCTCAATCAACCTTATTACCAACTAAGAGACGTAAACGGATGAACTTTTCGAGACAAGCCTTATTGGGCATTGGGATGATTATCGGCGGTAGCGTGATGCTATACGCCATGGTGCAACAGATTGGCGATAGCGACCAACCAGAGCCGATGTCAGCGATGGTTGACAAATCAAGCTCGGAGCAAGAGTCTCCGCAGCCGCTTACGACTGATATCGAAACAGAAAAACGTATCCTTGCGCAAAAGCAAAAAGAACGTGCAGCCCGCGTTGCAGAGCAAGAAAAGCGTGCAAAAGAGTTTTTGACAGAGCAGGAAGTTGCAGAAGCAGAAGCGTTAGCTAAGGCACGTGCTGAGAGCCAGCAATATGTCGATAATAGTGCGCCAGCTACTGATGAAACTACCAATACAGAGGCTACAAAAGACGTTACTACAGACCTAACGGTTCAGCCTCGTACTGAGAGTCAGTCTACTACTGATACTACAAAGTCTAGCGAAGCCGAAAAGCAAAAAGCGGCTCAAGAGCAACAAGAAGCTCAAAGGCAAGCTGCTATAAAAGAGCAAGCGGCCGCCAAAAAACTTGCCGAGAGTAAAAAACAAGCGGAGGCAGAGAAACTAGCCGAAGCAAAAAAGCAGGCTGAAGCCCAAGCAGTGGCTGAGAGAAAAAGAGAAGCGGCTGAAGCGGCTAAAAACGAGCCACCAAAATCGCCTTCTGAATATCAGATTAAGAAAGGTGATGGACTCATCAAACTGGCAAGACAATATAATATGCCTGTAGAAGTATTGGCTCAAGCCAACAACCTATCTCCATCAGCAGCGCTACAACTGGGTCAGAGCATCACCATCCCATCGAGCAAACAGGTACAACGTTTAGAACGTGAAGCGGCTGCCGCTGAACAAGCGCGTGAGAAGAAGCGCCAACAAGAAGAAGCGCTAGCGAAGAAATCTGCCGATGCCAAACGTGAAGCGCAGCAAAAACTGAGTGAAGCGCGTAAAGAAGTCAAAGAAACAGACGCTAAAGGTAGCTTTGGGGTACAAGTGGCTCTAGCAAATGACCAAGCCAAAGCCGATGAGTTAGCGAAAAAGTTCCGAGCAGCAGGTTATCAAGTTAAGACCAGTGCTACTAGTCGTGGTGTCCGTGTTGTGGTTGGGCCTGAACGTGGCAAAGTCGCAGCATTGGCACTAAAAGATAAAATCAATAGTGACCCCAAAGTAAATACGACCAGTGCTTGGGTGCTTTACTGGCGATAAGCTAGAGCGTTTCTAATGGTCTGGATTCGGCTTTTATCTACTTTATATAAAAACACGACAAATACTGTCGTGTTTTTTGTTTTATAGATTGCTGATTTGCGCCGCCTTAGTTAAGATGAGCGCCATTTTTATAATCCGTTGTTGTATAACCTGTCAACCTATATAGGTTGCCTTGTCGTGGTTGGCGCATTATTGATTGCTATTAATAATGACAAGTAGCCCATCACTCTCATATTGTATAAGGTAGAACCATGTCGTTTGGTGTTATATTCTTAATATTGGCCGTTGGCTTTTTGGGGCTGATTACGTTACCGAAGCTGCTACCAACACTACTGACGAAGCGCCCTGTCGTTGAGCCTGATCCAAAACCTGTGCGCGGTGATGAGCTAGCGATCTGGCCATTTGCGCCGATGCCAATCATGACCGATACGGAAGTAATATTTTTTAATAAGTTAAAAAATGCGCTGCCGGAGTATCACATATTTGTCCAAGTACAGCTGTCACGGATTATTGAAGCCAATAGTAGTGAGACATCAGAGCGTAGCTTTTGGTTCAATCGTATTTGCCGTCAGAGCGTTGACTATGTGATTGTGGATGTCGATGCTCAGACTACATTGGTCGCTATCGAGCTTGATGACTGGACACATAGTAGCAAAGCCCGCCAAAAAGCGGATGACAAAAAAGACAAAGCGCTTGCCAGTGCAGGTATTGCGATGGTGCGCTTCCACGCTGAGCGTATGCCGAGTGCCGACATGCTTAGATATGAGCTAATGCAAGTGATTGAGAGCTATTAAGCATTCTGTGAAAGATGTTCGATTATTAAGGCCAAAACATTATCTAAGTAGCTTAATTTTAAAACTTTAGGTTAGCTAAATTTATTCATCGATCTGGTCTGATTGCCTTGGGTAAATAACGATTGGTCGATTACCTTCAAAATATAAACCTGTTTTAGGTAGTTCGCTATCTGACCAAACTATCGGCTGCTGATGACCATTATAAGCATTTCGCTCATCATAAAAGTCGCGCTTGGTGAACCATTCAATATAATGCGCGGCTCGCAAATCTGTAGTGTCAATCGCTGCAAGACCTGCCATGTCCCTCTTATCGCACCATTCATGTATTGGAAAACTCGGCGTTAGCCAATATGGCCAATCATGATTACCACAATCATTTGTATTAATCGGTAAAAAGAATCGGCCCTTAATCACGGCATAACGCTTATCGATTTTTACCTGTCCATGGTTTTCTGTATCTACCCACACCGCTCGGAACTGCTTGGTTTGCATGTGCGTCATCTTGCGTTGTAGATTATCATTGGAGTTAATCCCGACCCAGTTCACAGGTTCAAACGGTGCTGATCCCATAAAGAATTTGATCGCCAGTTCCCAATGTTCAACCAGCTGTTCTGCATGGTTATACAAGATCAAATCAAGCTCACCAGTCGTCTGCTTGCCATTATAGAGCTGCACATTGCTAGCCAGTATCTCATACGGATGTAGCTTGCGTGCAAATCCATCCTCTAACCAAAATGACAGTAAGCCTTCAAAATGAAAACCTAGACGATTGGGGCTAGGGCGTTTGAGTAAATAACGAGTCAGATCTTGATAAGCGGCAGTGGTATCTAGCTCTGCTAATCGTTGCTCATACGCTTCAAACTGTGTCTGCCAAAATTGTGCGCTATGCACGGCAACCGTATGTGTATTCTGGTGCGGCGTAAAGTCTAGCCACTGTGTCAAAACATTGGGACATGCCAGTACATAAGCTAAATCGCGCACATAGGGTCGGCGGTAACGTTCCCAAGGTGCGTTATCTATGAGGCAGTTAGGTGTGGGCTGATTGACAGGCTCGATCATAGGGTAAACCAGTGTAAAGGTGTAGCATTTACCCTAACGGCTTGCTTTATAAAAGTCTATAGGGTACGAGTATCGGCTAGGGTAGTGCTAAGCTTTTCGGCTTTAAAACAGGATACTAATATGATGAATATGAATGCTGATATCAGGCAGTGATAGCAGGTAGGGTAATAAAATGCTGAATACTATTCTAAGTATAGGGAGTAGCCGTTTTGATAAATTGCTAGGCGCGTTATGCGGTGGCTGCTCTAAATTAGGTGGGGTATAATCTTGCTGAGTCATTATATAGCTCCAATTATGCTGTTGCACTATGTTGTATAACAGTCAATAAATAGAGCCTAATAAAATAAAAAGTTACCTGCAGAATTGGAGCAACTAAAGTGACATTTTAGCTAGTAAAATGGTGTTTTAGTCTTTGGTCTGCCTATTACGATGCTTGCTTATGATGTTAGATAATGAGCGTTCTGTATAACCGAGATGTTCAGACTTTCTTTCAAAATAAGAGATTATTTCTCTAGCTGCTTTATCATTGGAATAAATATATTTACCTTTTTCATGCTTTTCACTGAGGTGTTTATCGTGATAAATCAATGCCTTTTGCTGTGAGTTTCTATAGTTAAGAGCTTTTTGTGAACCTCCCTTAGCTCCAATAATTTTATAATTACGTGCTATAACTTCGCTTTCTTCTACATACTCAGATGGGCTTAAACTCTCACCAACTATCGAACCTCCATACATTAATACCGCAGCTTCATGATGCCAACAAGAAACGTCATGAAAATTGAGGTCGAAAGCTAAATAAGCTAACCCCTTATATAAAATCAATCTGATTACTGCCATTAAATTACAGTTTAAAAGCCTATTTTGTTCTTCTGATGTGAATTCTTTTAAAGCATTATGTATTACAGAATTACTTTCTACGTAAACTCCAAATTCAACAGTCATATTTTTGAAAGCTGGCATCACAAATTCATTAAGACCACATTCACAATTATAATCACAGTCACATTCAGGGCTGCCTTTAAAGTCGTTGTTATTTTTATAGTTTAGTTCATTTTCCTTTAAGAATTGGCCAACAACAGACTTTATACTATTTATGAAGGAAAAGTTATTTTCAGATTGAAGTTCACTACATTCATTATCAAGCAGTATCGTTTTTGCAATCTGACTATCCATAGGTTTTGATAAATTGAGTTCAAAATACTTATACATTAACTTATGGTTTCTCGCTTTCTCTTTTTTGCTCTGACTCATATTCACACCTCTACACACCATTAAATCAAAGTAGATATAAGACAAGCCAGTCTAAAACTATATGGATGACTGGCTTTAGATTATTCATCATGCCTTGCAAGATTTTTATTATTATTTGCTCAATCAAAACATCATACAATTACCAGCCAAATTTAGCACAAAAAAAAGCCAACCATTGAAAACAATGATTGGCTTTTCTCTTTACTACTATGTTTGGTCGGAACGGCAGGATTTGAACCTGCGACCACTACACCCCCAGTGTAGTGCGCTACCAGACTGCGCTACGCCCCGAGTGACTGACTATTTTACGCAAAATTATGTATATTGCAAGGGCTATTTATAGCAGCCAAACTCTACAATATTATTCTGCATAGCATAGTCAGTATAATCGCTCAGCAGCCAATGTTAACCCAATAATTCTTTTAGAATTTGGTTCACTTGCTGTGGGTTAGCACTACCGCGACTGGCTTTCATGACCTGACCGACCAGACCGTTAAAGGCTTTTTCTTTACCGCCGCGATACTCTTCGACCATCGCTTCATTTTTTGCGATGACTTCTTCGACCATCGCTTTGATAGCACCAGTATCGGTTTCTTGCTTGAGGCCTTTGTCTTTGATGATTTTATCTGCTGCATCATCACCATCGCCGCCTTCGCGCTCATATAGAGCACTAAAGACTTTTTTAGCCAGTTTGCCAGATAGCGTGTCATCTTTGATACGCTTGAGCATGCCAGCCAATTGCTTAGCGCTGATAGGGGAGTCGATGATGTCGGTGTCATCTTTGTTCAGTGCGCCGAGCAAGTCGCCCATGACCCAGTTGCCAGCCATTTTGGCATCTTGCTGACCGATTTCAGCCACTACATCTTCGAAATAGTCAGCAATTTGACGACTACCAGTCAAGATACGAGCGTCGTATTCTGACAGACCAAGCGCTTCTTCAAAGCGTGCGCGACGAGCGACTGGTAGCTCTGGCATTGCTGCTTTGATCGCATCAACCGTATGCTGCTCGATACGGACAGGTAGTAGGTCAGGATCAGGGAAGTAGCGATAGTCGTTGGCGTCTTCTTTGGTACGCATGGTACGCGTTTCATCACGCTCTGGATCATATAGCATCGTTGCTTGTACGACTTTGCCGCCATCTTCTAAGATATCGATTTGACGTTCGATTTCACGATTGATAGCACGTTCGATAAAGCGGAACGAGTTTAGGTTCTTTAGCTCAGTACGCGTACCGAGATCAGCGCCTGGCTTGCGCACAGAGACGTTACAGTCACAGCGGAATGAGCCTTCGGCCATTACTGCGTCTGAGATACCTAGCCAAGTAACTAGCTGATGGATGGCTTTGATGTAGGCAAGTGCTTCGTGAGCAGAGCGCATGTCTGGCTCAGAGACGATTTCGATTAGTGGCGTACCAGCACGGTTCAAATCCACGCCAGTCATACCGTCGACTGCGTCATGTACAGATTTACCCGCATCTTCTTCTAGATGCGCGCGAGTGATACCCATACGTTTAGGATATTCGTTCTTTTCGCCTTCATTGACCACGACATCGATATAGCCTTCACCCACGATAGGATTGGCCATCTGAGTGATTTGATAGCCTTTAGGCAAATCAGGGTAGAAGTAGTTTTTACGGTCAAACGTATTAAACAGACCCAGCTCAGCATTGACACCGATACCGAATTTTAGCGCGCGATCGACCACACCAGCATTTAACACTGGTAATACGCCAGGCAAACCCAAATCGACGATACTAGCTTGGCTGTTTGGCTCATGACCAAAATCAGTCGGCGCACTTGAGAAGATCTTACTTTCCGTATTTAGCTGGCAGTGAATCTCGATACCGATGACCACTTCATAGCCATCGACAAATAGCTCTTTACGCACGGCGTGTTCACGGACGGCATTGTTATCAGTAGTAGCTGTACTCATTATACCGTCTCCTTTGCGATGGTAGAGTGTTGTAGGTGATGATCGGTATGCTGCTGGAACAGGTGCGCAGTCGTGAGCAATTGACTCTCTTGCCAATGCTTACCGATTAGTTGCAAGCCAATAGGTAGGCCTTCTGTCGTCAAACCAACTGGCTGACTGAGCGCAGGCAGACCCGCTAGGTTGACCGCGATGGTATAAACGTCACCTAAATACATCGTTGCAGGATCTAGGTCTTCACTAAGCTTATAGGCAGCTGTCGGTGCAGTTGGGCTAGCAATCACATCACAGCTAGCAAAGGCTTCATCGAAGTCTTTAACGATTAAGCGGCGAATCTTCTGTGCTTTAGTATAGTAAGCATCAAAGTAGCCAGCCGATAGCGCATACGTTCCTGTCAAGATACGGCGCTGTACTTCAGGGCCAAAGCCTTCAGAGCGTGAGCGTGTGTATAGATCGATAAGATCCGTTGGATTCTCACAGCGATAGCCAAAGCGTACGCCATCGAAGCGTGATAGGTTCGATGATGCTTCAGCAGGTGCTAGCATATAGTAAGTGGCAAGTGTGATCTCAGGATCAGTGATGTTCACTTCTACAATCGTTGCGCCTAGCTCTTCATATTTCTTCAGAGCCGCACGTGCTGCTTGTTCAACTTCGCTATCAAGCCCTGCACCGAAGTATTCTTTGGCCACACCGATACGCAAGCCGTCAAATGGTTTATCGCCAGCCGCGGCCTCTGCATCATTGATGTCTTGTACGTAGTCAGGCATCTCATATTTGATAGAAGTTGCATCGCGCGGATCATGACCAATCATTGGTTGGAGCAGATAGGCGCAATCTTTAGCGCTGCGTCCCATGCTACCCGCTTGATCTAGACTTGAGGCGTAGGCAATCATACCAAAGCGTGACACACGGCCATAAGTAGGCTTGATACCTGTTAGACCACAGAATGAAGCGGGCTGACGAATGGAGCCACCCGTATCACTACCGGTAGCAACAGGGACAAAACCAGCGGCAACGGCAGCAGCACTACCACCTGATGAGCCACCAGGGACGCGCTCTAGGTTCCAAGGATTCTGTACCGTACCGTAGTATGAGCTACTATTGTCTGAGCCCATCGCAAACTCATCCATATTGAGCTTACCTAAGCTAATCATGCCAGCCTTGTCGATATTAGAGACGATAGTCGCGTCATATGGTGAGACAAAGTTATGCAGCATCTTTGAGCCACAAGTGGTCAGTACGCCTTGGGTACAAAAGATGTCTTTGTGCGCCATTGGTACACCAAGTAGTGGACGCTGATCTCCCTGAGCACGCATCTCGTCTGCCGCTTTTGCTTGTGCGCGTGCTGTCTCAGAAGTATGAGTGATAAAGCTGTTAATCTTGCTGTCTAGCGCATCGATACGCTTGATGTAGTGTTCAGTTAATTCTGCGCTGCTAAATTGTTTGTTTTGCAAGCCAGTAATGAGCTGCTCGGTACTTAATAAATGAAGTTCAGACATAAGGTGTCGTCCGTCAAAATGTTAATAGCATAAAATAAAATGGGATAGTGACAAATGCGTGATTGTATTATTCAGCCACTATTATTCAATCACCTGAGGCACTAGATATAAGCCTTCTTCTACGGCAGGTGCGACTGACTGATTACGCTCACGATTGATATCGTGTTTTGCCACATCAGCACGCAACTCTTGGCAAGCTTCATGAATATTGGCTAGTGGCTTGATGTCTGTCGTATCAACGTTAGACAGCGTATTCATCAGTTTTAATACTTTACTGATATCATCAGCATAGCTATCGGCTGTACTTTCATCGACACCTAAGCGGGCAAGGTTGGCAACTTCTAGGATTTCTTCACGGCTGACGTTGCTGTCAGACGTTGCTGGCTGCTGAGACATAGTTTCTCCAGTTAAGGACAGTTTTTGTTAGAGTAGTTGATTACGAAAACGAAAATACGTAAGCGCTAAAATAGAAACAACTAAAATAGAGATAAATAATCAGTGGGCTTATTATAAAGCATCTGACTCAAGTTTACAGAGCATGACGCTTGATTGATGCACAATCTCAACCAAGAGGCTGAGTTGATAAAGATGTAATATTAAATAAGATATGGTGTCAGACAAGCCATAATGCCAATTAAGACACAATGATTTACAGAGAATTGCAAAACTGACCCCCTAATTCATCATTGTTCCTCAATTGCTCTCCAATTAGCTTCTAAAATACGTTACAGTATGCATCTGCTATTAAGCAAAACATTCATCTGCCTGTAGAGCCTTGTTAGTTATCGGATTAAATGATGTTTCATTGAGTTGAATGATATTTACTACTATTTCAAACTTTGTAACAACTTTTGGCGTCTAAGACAAAAATCCTTACTTACTGATGCAAATATCTATGTTTTTTTTGAGCTAAATCGGTATAATTTAGCTCAGTTTTTTCATTTCATCATTATTTTTTGGATTTTGACTTGTTGGGATGATTAACTGTTGCCACAAGTAATGTTTAACGACGACCTGCTCAACACTGACGAGTAACACCTCAGTCAATCTCATTCGCCTCATTCGTAAGACGCTGGATATATTAGTCATGAACCTGTTTGGATTTTTATCAAATAATATCGCTATCGACCTCGGTACTGCGAACACCCTAATTTTTATTCCTAATAAAGGCGTCGTGCTTGACGAGCCTACGGTGGTCGCGTTACGAAGCAATCGTACTCAGAACCCGACCGTCGCCGCTGTTGGTATCGATGCCAAGCAGATGCTAGGTCGTACGCCTGCGAACATCACAGCAATTCGCCCGTTGAAAGACGGTGTGATTGCTGATTTTGAAGTGACGCAAAAAATGCTTAAGCACTTTATCGCTAAAGTAAAAGCCAAGCGTTTTATGGCACAGCCTAACGTTGTGGTTTGTGTACCATGCAAGTCTACTCTAGTTGAGCGTAAGGCGATTCGTGAGGCAGTATCATCAGCAGGTGCGAGCAAAGTACTATTGCTAGAAGAGCCAATGGCTGCGGCTATCGGTGCTGGTATGCCAGTTCATGAAGCCAGTGGTTCTATGGTGGTGGACATCGGTGGTGGTACAACTGAGATTGCTGTTATCGCACTATCTGGTTGCGTATATGCTGAGTCGATTCGTATCGGTGGCGATATGTTTGATGAAGCGATCATCACCCATGTACGCCGTACGCATGGTTGTGTCATTGGTGAGACGACTGCTGAGCGTATCAAAAAAGAAGTCGGTTCTGCATTGAATGAAGACAGCCAACTAGAAGTAGAAGTTCGTGGTCGTAGCATGGCAGAAGGTGTGCCAAAGACCTTTACTGTCAATTCAGAAGAAGTGCAAAAAGCGTTGACTGATCCATTGAGTGGTATTGTTAGCGCTGTAAAAGTAGCACTTGAGCAGACTCCGCCAGAGTTATCATCAGATATCGCTGAGCGTGGCATTGTATTGACAGGTGGCGGCGCACTATTACGTGACTTAGATAAACTTATCTCGCAAGAGACCGGTTTGCCAGTGACGGTAGCAGAAGACCCATTAACCTGCGTTAGCCGTGGTGGTGGTATCGCGCTTGATTTCATCAATAACAAAAGTTTAAACATGATTTTTGTTTAAGTCATCTTTATCCTTAATTGCTATATAGTCTTGGCAATATATGATGATTTATGTGAATGATGAAACTATAAATATAGTCGGTTCAATATAATTTGGATACAAAGAAGCCGAGCGAAAGTACTACAAATAGTAGGCTGAGCGAGACTGACACCGTATCCAATTTATAGAAAATTGACTATATATAAAATTAAAGGTAGCCGATTGTGCTACCTTTAATTGCATTCATTTGTGCTAGAACCCAATATCCTCGATAAACACTCATGCTGTAAATAAGTGCTATTGTTCATTTTAGAATCCTTAAATCAGACGACTTATGACTCCAAGTATTTTTGCGCGCCAGCCGTTATCACTTCGTAAGACTGTTATTGTATTGATAGCAGCCTTGATTTTGATGTGGTTTGATAGCAAAAACTCTGATTGGTTCAAGCCAGTACGTAGCACCAGTCATGCCGCCATGCAGCCAATCTATGAGCTGTCTCTATTACCAAGCTATGCCAAGCACTGGGCAGGTGGCAGCCTGCAGTCAAAAGAAGCGCTGCGTCGCGAAAACATGCAGCTAAAGTCGCAGTTGATACACGCGCATGCCAAGCTACAACAGCAAGATTATATCTTGGCACAGAATGCACGCCTGCAAGGTATCTTATCTACCACCAAGCCCGAGCAATTCGATCTTAATTTGGCACAAGTCATCGGTACAGATACCAACTTGCTCAGACAAATTGTCGTGCTTAATAAAGGTGAGCAAGATGGCGTTCAAGTTGGGCAAACGGTCATTGATGAAGACGGTGTATTAGGACAGATTATCAATGTCTACCCGAATACTAGCCGTTTGTTGTTGATTACAGATGAGCAGCAGTCAGTTGCAGTTACTGTTAAGCGTACTGGTCAGCGTGCTATCGTCACAGGTCAAGGAATTCCATCTTCATTAAGTCTCAATTACGTCTTCAAAACATCAGATGTGCGAGTAGGTGATGAGCTAGTGTCGTCAGGACTGGGCGGACGTATTCCGGCAGGCTATCGAGTAGGGCATATCGCGCATGTCAAAGACGAGCAAACCGACAACTTTAGAACGATCGAAGTTACTCCAGCAGCCAATTTTATTGACAATGCCTATGTATTAATACTTCAAGACAAGCTGTTAAATGAGAACAATGTTGTTGCTATTGCTCCGTAGATAACGACGTAAGTCACAGTAGTAACTTTTTAAAGCTGTTCACTTATGGTATTCACCTTGCCAATATCCAATCAACAATATAACCGCAACCATAAAACATTCGCTAAGGTAAGTACCCATGTCGTATCCTGATTCTGAGAATGCCACGGTACTATTGATAGTTGTGATTGTTCTAAGTTTCATTGCTGCATCATCACTCAATGTCTATCCACTAAGCCCAAGCATGGCCACATTGCGTCCCATGGTCATGATCATGGTACTGATTTATTGGTTGCTGTTTCAGCCGCGCTATGTCGGCATTTTTACCGCATTCACAGTTGGACTAATTGCTGATTTATTGATGGATACCCATTTAGGACAACAAGCGTTCGCCGCTGTTGTGGTTGCACTGGTTATCAAAATTACCAGTATCTATGTCAGACAGTTGAATACCGTTAGCGCTTGGTTAATTGCTAGTCTAGGGCTGATTGTCTTTCAGTTAAATCTATGGATACTACAGATGTTTATTCAAAACGTCTTTGTCGCTCAGTCTGCTTTGTCATTGTTTATGAGTATTATTAGCTGGCCACTCGTACTGTTTGCTTTGCGCAAGTTTTCGCGTTAATGAGTCACTAGCTATAGCTATTACTCTGATTAACAGCGTAGTTTGCTCTGTCCACAAGACTGTATGACCACACACATCATAAATTTATAAATAAAGAGAAAATCGATGGATATCGTTTTAGCGTCTGGCTCTCCGCGTCGTCGTGAGTTACTAGAAAGAGCGCAACTAGACTTTACTATCTTAAGCGTGGATATTGATGAGACGCCGTTAGATAATGAGTCGCCGACAGCCTATATCGAACGTATGGTCGCAACCAAAGCCGATGCCGCGATACATAAATTGTGCGATACCTCTCAAGCGGATCACGATAGCCTTACCTCACCATTTATCATTTTGACCTCTGATACTATTGGCGTGCTGTCAGATGACAAGACAGTATTGGTTAAACCCGTCGATCGTGAGCACGCATATAGTATGTGGCAGCGTATGTCTGATAACGTCCACGAAGTATGGACTGCAGTCCAAGCGACTCAAGTACAGCTATTGCCTATAGCAAAACCAAGCCCACCAGAATCTACACAGTGCTTGCAAGTTATTAATCAGCAGCGAATCACTGAGCGTACGGAAGTGACCTTTATACCACTGACGACACAGATAATGAGCGATTATTGGGATAGTGGCGAACCCGCTGATAAAGCAGGTGGGTACGGCATTCAAGGACTGGGTGCTGCGTGGGTCAGTCGTATCAACGGCAGCTATACCAATGTCGTTGGTCTGCCACTGGCACAAACACTGGCACTAATCAAAGAAATGACAGAAGGCAGTATGGACACAGTCAACCCGTTATAATGGGATATGCACATAATGACACGGTAGGGTAATGGGCAAGAGCAAGTCGCATTTGTTACACTGTCAATCTAATAGGCGATGACCGTCTAATAAGAAAGCTGAGAGATAAGAGAAAAAACTATGTCCGAAGAGCTGCTGATTAATATTAGTCCAATGGAATCCCGTGTTGCGGTTTTAGACAATGGTATTTTGGGCGAGATTTATATTGAACGACATCACAAACTGGGGTTGGTCGGCAATATCTATCTGGGAACGGTCGTACGTGTCCTTCCTGGCATGCAGGCAGCCTTCGTAGATATTGGTCAGTCGCGGACCGCATTTCTACATGTTAATGATATGCAGCGTGAACCACGCCCCGTTGCAGAAAAAAACAAAGCGGCTAAGGCCACTAAGCACGAGATAAATGAGGACGATGCAACTACCAATGCTTCTGCTGATAGCTTGGCTGTGACACCGCCTATTGTCAGTGCGCAAAGTACAGAGATCGTACCAGCGTCTAAAACATTGATTCAGCATCGTCTGCATGAAAGTCAGCGTATTTTGGTACAGGTAACCAAAGACCAGTTAGGGAGCAAAGGTGCTCGTCTAACGACCAACATCTCACTACCATCACGTTATCTAGTATATTTGCCATCGAGTGACCATATTGGTATATCGCAGCGTATCGATGGTGAAGAAGAGCGTAGCCGATTAAAGACTGAGCTTAGTAGCCTAATGCAGACGGTCAATCTAAAGGGTGGACTGATTGCCCGCACCGCTGCTGAGCGTGTGCCTGTCGATAAATTAGAAGAGGACATCTATTATCTATTGCAGCTGTGGCGTACTATCTGTGCTCGTCGCCAAGAGATTAATCATCATCAGAGCTCAGAGCTGATCTATCAGGAACTATCATTACCATTACGTTCTATCCGTGACTTGGTTCACGCTGATACCGAAAAAGTCATCATTGATAATACGCAGATTTATGAGCAAGTCAGATATTTTGCCAAAGAGTTTGTTCCTTTCGTCTATGATCGTATCGTGCATTACACCGCTGAGCAGTCATTGTTCGATGTACATCGTGTCGAGGATGACTTGCGTGACGCACTAAAGCGCCGTGTCGATCTCAAGTCTGGCGGTTATCTGATTATCGATCAGACCGAAGCCATGACCACGATTGATGTTAATACAGGTTCTTTTGTGGGCGGTCGCTCATTAGAGGATACGGTTTATAAGACTAATCTAGAAGCCACACATGCTATCGCTCGACAGTTGCGCTTACGTAATCTAGGCGGCATTATTATTCTAGATTTTATCGATATGCTTGAACAGCAGCATAAAGATGACGTGCTTGAGAGCTTACAGGCGCAGCTTACCCAAGATTATGCAAAAACCAAAATTACACAAGTTAGTGAGCTTGGACTGGTAGAGATGACACGCAAGCGCACGCGTGAATCATTGGGCCAGCAGCTTTGTGAACCGTGCTCAACTTGTCAAGGACGAGGGTTTGTCAAAACCGCAGAGACGGTTTGCTTTGAGATTTTTCGTGAGATCATGCGCTGCGCCCGCACTTATAACTCTCCTAAGAAATTCACAGTAGTAGCTCATGCAGCAGTCATTGATTTACTACTTACAACAGAGTCAGACACAGTGGCTGATTTAGAGTATCTATTGGGCAGGGTCATTACTTTTGATGTAGAGAATCTATACACTCAAGAGCAGTATGATATTGTTTTAGATTAATATTATTTAAAATAAATAATAGTTCTAGATGAAAATATTTATTTAACTAAAGGCTAGTCTAAGAAAGAGCGTCTCTAATCATACTAGAGATTGCTCTTGCAATACCTAAAATACTATGTATAATATACACCACTGAATTATATATGCGCAGCTGAATAAAAAAAGCTGGCGCTATGACAGCTAGAGCATCGTTTCTAGCACTATTTCATTATGCCTTTGCTACTTTCCAATTAATAGGAGGGTTGGCGGGGCTTTAAACTATTTTGCTTTTGGCACGCTATAAGTTCGGATAAAGAACTCATTCTGGTTAAGAACAGAAGGCCGCTTTAAGTGAATATTTAACCAAACTGCTTTTGATCATGGTCTTGCGACGCAAGAATGACAAAGGCACATATTAGGAGCTTGCTGGCATGGCTAACCAGAGAATCCGTATCCGTCTTAAGTCTTTTGATCATCGTCTGATTGATCAATCTGCACAAGAGATTGTTGATACTGCAAAGCGCACCGGTGCGCAAGTTTGTGGTCCTGTACCGTTGCCGACTCGCATTGAGCGCTTCAACGTTCTAACCTCACCACACGTTAACAAAGACGCTCGTGACCAGTACGAAATTCGTACTCATAAGCGTATGGTTGATATCGTTCAGCCAACTGACAAAACTGTGGATGCGCTAATGAAATTAGATTTAGCGGCGGGTGTTGACGTTCAAATTGCTTTGGGTTAATGCACATTAAACACCCAACCCATTAATATAAGATATAAAGAGGTCTAAAATGGCGATCGGTTTAGTCGGTAAAAAGTGCGGCATGACCCGTGTCTTCACTGAAACAGGCGCATCTATCCCTGTAACAGTTGTTGAGGTCGATGCAAACCGCATTACTCAAGTAAAAAATACTGATGTAGATGGTTATCAAGCCATCCAAATTACCACAGGTACTCGTCGTGACAGCCGCGTAACAGCTGCACAAAAGGGTCACTTCGCTAAAGCTGGTGTTAAAGCTGGCCGTGGTGTTTGGGAATTCCGTGCCAACGAAAGCGATCTTGAAGGTCGTGAGATTGGTGGCGAGATTCTAGCTGACTTGTTCGAACAAGGTCAGATGGTTGATGTGACAGGACAGAGCAAAGGTAAAGGTTTCCAAGGCCCTGTTAAGCGTCACAACTTTAGTATGCAAGATGCTACTCATGGTAACTCAGTGTCTCATCGTGCGCATGGTTCAACTGGTCAAAACCAGTCACCAGGTAAAGTATTCAAAGGCAAGAAGATGGCGGGTCAGATGGGTAACAAACGTGTTACCGTTCAGGGCCTAGAAGTGATTTCGGTTGATGCCGAAAAAGGGTTACTTGTCATCAAGGGTGCTATCCCAGGTGCCACCGGTGGCGATGTTATCGTACGTCCGTCAGTCAAAGCCTAAGCAAGGGGATTAACGTGGATTTAAAAACAGTTACAGGTGCGGCGGTTGAGCTTTCTGATACGGCATTTGGTCGTGAATTCAACGAAGCACTAGTGCATCAAGTCGTCACCGCTTATTTAGCTGGTGCTCGCCAAGGTACACGCGCACAAAAAACACGTGCCGAAGTTTCTGGCGGTGGTATTAAGCCATGGCGCCAAAAAGGTACTGGTCGCGCTCGTGCGGGTTCTATTCGTAGCCCAATCTGGCGTTCAGGTGGTCGTGCATTCGCTGCAAAACCACAAGATTGGTCACAGAAAGTAAACCGTAAAATGTATCGCGGTGCGATGCAGTGCATCCTAGCAGAATTGATTCGTCAAGAGCGTCTGATTTTGGTAGAAGAGTTGAGCGTTTCTGGGCCGAAAACCAAAGAACTGATTGCTAAGTTAAACGATTTGAATGCACCTCGTGCACTAATCGTTACTAAAGAAGTTGATGAAAACTTATACTTAGCTGCTCGCAACATTCCACATGTCAATGTACTTGGTACAAATGAAGTGGACCCAGTGAGCTTGATCGCATTTGATAAAGTGATCATGTCAGTTGAAGCTGCGAAACAATTTGAGGAAGCACTAGCATGAATAACGCAAGACTTTATCAGGTCTTAAGAGGGCCTGTATTCTCAGAAAAATCTCAAATGCTTGGCGACTCACTTGGTGTGCAGGTATTTAAAATTGATTCTAATGCTACTAAGCTTGAAGTCAAGAAAGCAGTTGAGTTGATGTTTGAAGGTGTTGAAGTTACTAAAGTAAACACTTTGAATGTTAAAGGTAAGACAAAGCGTTTTGGTAAAAGCATCGGCCGTCGTAACGACTACAAAAAAGCCTATGTTACCTTAAAAGCTGGTCAAGATGTACAAATGGCTGATGCTGGTGAAGAAGTAGCGAATACTACTGATTCTACTAGTGAAACAGCGAATAACGAATAAGGATTACACTCATGCCTATCGTAAGAGCAAAGCCAACATCACCAGGCCGTCGTTTTGTTGAAAAAGTAGTGCATCCACACCTGTACAAAGGTCGTCCGTTTGCAGCACTTCTAGAATCAAAAAGCAAGTCAGGTGGTCGTAACAATAATGGCCGCATTACTACTCGTCACATTGGCGGTGGTCATAAGCAACATTATCGCATTATCGATTTCAAACGTACTAAAGACAATATCCCAGCAACGGTAGAGCGTATCGAATACGATCCTAACCGTACTGCTCATATTGCTCTACTTAAGTATGCTGATGGCGAACGTCGTTACATTATCGCTGCTAAGAAACAAGTAGTTGGTGATACAGTAATGTCAGGCGAGACTTCTCCAATTCGTCCAGGTAACTGCTTACCGCTAAAAAACATCCCATTGGGTACTGTGATTCACAATATCGAGCTTAAAATCGGTAAAGGTGCACAGATGGCTCGTTCTGCGGGTGCTAGCGTTCAGTTACTAGGTCGTGACGGTGTTTATGCTATTCTACGTATGCGTTCTGGCGAAACTCGCCGTGTACACGTAAATTGCCGCGCTGTTATTGGTGAAGTTTCTAACACTGAAAACAACTTGAAATCACTTGGTAAAGCCGGTGCTTCACGTTGGCGTGGTGTTCGTCCTTCTGTTCGTGGTGTCGCTATGAACCCGGTTGATCACCCACACGGTGGTGGTGAAGGTCGTAACAAAGGTCGCCATCCAACCAGCCCTTGGGGTCAGAAGTCTAAAGGACTTAAAACGCGTCACAATAAGCGTACTGACAACATGATCATCCGCCGTCGCGCCAAGAAGAAATAAAGGAAGAATTTCATGCCTCGTTCATTGAAAAAAGGTCCATTCATAGACGCGCACTTGTTTGCTAAAGTTGAGAATGCATTAGACACCAACTCACGCAAGCCAATTAAGACTTGGTCGCGCCGCTCGATGATTCTGCCACAAATGGTTGGCCTAACTTTATCTGTTCACAACGGCCGTACTCATGTACCGGTTATCGTGAGCGAGCAGATGGTTGGTCATAAACTAGGTGAATTTGCCCCGACTCGTACGTATCGTGGTCACGGCATTGACAAAAAAGCTAAGAGATAAGGTGCTTACCATGGAAGTAACTGCAAAATTACGCGGTGCCGCCATATCGGCACAAAAAGTTAGACTCGTTGCTGATGAAGTTCGTGGCAAATCTATTGAGCGTGCTTTGGATATCCTAACGTATAGCAATAAAAAAGGCGCTGTGTTTGTTAAGAAATGCCTTAACTCAGCCATCGCCAATGCCGAACATAATCACGGCTTAGATATTGACGACCTAAAAGTCGCTACTATCTATGTTGATGAAGGCATTACGCTAAAACGTATCCTACCACGTGCCAAAGGCCGTGCTGATCGTATCAGCAAGCGTACTTGTCACATCACTATAAAGGTAGGAGAATAAGTTATGGGTCAAAAAGTACATCCAATCGGAATTCGTCTTGGTGTTGTAAAAAAGCATAACGCAAACTGGTATGCTAACCCTAAACAATACTCAGAATACCTAATCAACGACATTCAAGTTCGTGAATATCTACGCAAAAAGCTAGACAACGCTATGATCAGTAACATCATGATCGAGCGTCCTACTGGCGCTGCTAAGATTACCATCGCCACTGCGCGTCCTGGTATTGTTATCGGTAAGAAAGGCGAAGATATCGAAAGACTTCAAAAAGAATTGACCAAAATTATGGGCGTACCTGCTCAGGTCAACATTGAAGAAATCACGTCACCTGACCTTGATGCACGTTTGGTAGCAGACGGCATCGGCAGCCAGCTTGAGCGTCGTGTTATGTTCCGTCGTGCGATGAAACGCGCGGTACAGAACAGCATGCGTTCTGGTGCTAAAGGTATCAAGGTTGAGCTGTCTGGCCGTCTAGGCGGTGCTGAGATTGCTCGTAGTGAATGGTACCGTGAAGGTCGTGTGCCATTGCATACACTCCGTGCTGATATTGACTACTCGTCAATTCGTGCAGAGACAACTTACGGCACCATCGGTGTTAAAGTTTGGATTTTCCGTGGCGAAATCCTTGACGGTATGAACAGTGTATATAATCCCGTCAAAGAAGAGCAGACTCGTGCGCCAAAACGCCGTGGTCGTGGAAACCGTCGAAACTCAGACAGAGGTTAAACTATGTTACAGCCAAAACGTACCAAGTTTCGTAAAATGCACAAAGGTCGTAACACTGGGCTAGCTCATCGTGGAAGCACCGTTGCATTCGGACAAATTGGTCTAAAATCATTGACGCGTGGTCGTATGACAGCTCGTCAAATCGAAGCAGCACGTCGTACCATCACTCGTAAAATTAAGCGTGGCGGTAAGATTTGGATTCGTGTATTCCCTGACAAACCAATTACCAACAAACCATTAGAAGTACGTATGGGTAAAGGTAAAGGTCCAGTAGAATATTGGGTATGCGAAATCAAACCTGGTAAAGTGCTATATGAAATTGAAGGGGTATCTGAAGAGCTTGCTCGTGATGCATTAACGCTCGCTGCAGCAAAATTGCCCTTTAAAACTACCATTGTTAAGCGGACGATAATGTAATGAAGATCAGTGAATTACGTGATAAATCATTAGAAGAACTGACCCAGTTACTTGATGAAAAGCAACTTGATGCTTTCCGTATTCGTATGGCTAAAGCAACTGGTCAGTTGGGTAATACCCATGAAGTTAGAGCCAATCGTCGCACGATTGCCCAGCTTCAGACTTTGATTAACGAGAAACAACGAGGCGACTCATGAGCGATAACAATCAAACAGCTACCAATGCTAGCGTATTGACAGGACGAGTTGTCAGCGACAAGATGGACAAGTCCATCACAGTTTTGATTGAGCGTCTGGTTCGTCATCCTTTGTATGGCAAGCAGCTTCGTCGTTCTACGAAAATCAAAGCTCATGATGAGAATAACGTTTGCCAACAAGGCGACCTTGTCCGCATCAAAGAAACGCGTCCAATCTCAAAAACTAAGTCTTGGACTTTAGTTGATGTGGTTGAAAAAGTAGAAAAAATCTAAGTAAATTGCATTAAAAGCCAGAAGCTGTTAAAATAGCCGCCTTTTTAAGGATGCTGATTGCGCCGAGCGTATATCACTCACATTAAGAGTAAGTCGCGGTTATTTATATTAAAATGCCGTCCTACTCATTCTGTGCTAGCGGCAGCAACTGGTTTTTATTGCTCATACGTGTGGAGTAACGCTATGATTCAGGTTGAGTCAATGCTGGAAGTTGCAGACAATAGCGGTGCAAGGCGAGTTCAGTGCATTAAAGTACTGGGTGGTTCTCATCGTCGTTATGCATCAGTTGGCGACATTATTAAAGTAACGGTTAAAGAAGCCATTCCTCGTGGTCGTGTTAAAAAAGGCGACGTGATGAATGCAGTAGTTGTACGTACCAAAAAAGGCGTTCGTCGTCCAGATGGTTCTGTGTTACGTTTTGACGACAATGCTGCGGTATTGTTGAACCAAAACAAAGCGCCGATTGCAACTCGTATTTTTGGACCGGTAACTCGTGAACTACGTGGTGATCAGTTTATGAAAATTGTATCACTAGCACCAGAAGTATTGTGAGGTAATCCATGTCAAAATTACGTAAAGGCGATACAGTTATCGTGATTGCTGGGAAAGACAAAGGCAAGCAAGGTACTGTACAAGCTGTAAAAAACGATCGTATTAAAGTTGAAGGCATTAATATTGTTACTAAACATCAGAAGCCAAATCAGGCAACTGGCGTTGAAGGTGGCATTCTTAAGCAAGAAGCTTTTCTGCATATCTCAAATGTCGCAATCTTAAATGCGCAAACCCAAAAAGCAGACCGTATTACTTATCAGTTTGGCGAAGACGGCAAGAAACAACGCGTCTATCGTTCAAACGGTGAAGTAGTGGCGACTGCGTAAGACACTAAGGGTGTAATGGTAATGGCAAGATTAAAATCTTTATATAACGATAAATTAAAGCAGCAAATCAAAGAAGATCTTGGTTTGGACAATGTGATGCAAGTGCCTAAAATCACTAAAATCACACTTAACATGGGTGTAGGCGGCGCGTCTCAAGACAAGAAATTGTTGGAAGGTGCTGTGGCTGATATGACTGCGATTGCTGGTCAAAAACCTGTTGTCACCAAAGCGCGTAAATCAGTTGCTGGCTTTAAGATTCGTGAAGAATGGCCAATTGGCTGTAAAGTAACGCTACGCGGTGAGCAAATGTACGAATTTTTAGATCGTCTCGTTGCCATTGCAATTCCTCGTATTCGTGATTTCCGCGGTTTTTCACCTAAAGCCTTTGACGGACGTGGTAACTACTCATTGGGTATCAAAGAACAAATCGTATTCCCAGAAGTAGATTTTGACAAGATTGATCGTATCCGTGGTATGGATGTGACAATCACCACGTCAGCTCAATCTGATGAAGAAGGTCGTGCGTTGCTTAAAGCATTCGGCTTCCCATTTAAATAAGGTAAAGACGTTATGGCAAAGAAGAGCATGATTAACCGCGAATTAAAGCGCGAAAAAATGGTTGCTAAATATGCTGAAAAGCGTATCAAGCTAAAAGAAACTATCAGTGATATGACTGCAAGTGACGAAACTCGTATGGAAGCGATGTTAGAGCTACAAGCTCTTCCACGCAACTCATCACCAGTACGTCTGCGTAATCGTTGTGCTATCACCGGTCGTCCTCACGGTTACTTCCGCAAGTTTGGCTTGTCACGCAATATGCTGCGTGAGCGTGTCATGCAAGGCGATGTGCCTGGTGTTCGTAAAGCAAGCTGGTAAGGAGTAACTATATGAGTATGCAAGATACCGTTGGGGATATGCTAACCCGTATCCGTAACGCACAAATGGCTAACAAAGTATCGGTAGCAATGCCGAGCTCTAAATTACGTAAATCAATTGCTGATTTGCTAGTTAGCGAAGGTTATGTGGCAAGCGCCGTTGTTACTGAGCAAGAAAACAACAAAGCAACCCTTACTATTGAATTGAAATACTTCGAAGGCCGTGCGGTTATCGAAACTATTCAACGTTATAGCCGTCCTGGTTTACGCCAGTTCCGCGGTAAAGACGAAATCCCTACTGTTAAGCAAGGTATGGGTGTTGCTATCGTATCTACTAGCCAGGGTATCATGAGCGATCGTGCTGCACGCGCTGCTGGTATCGGTGGTGAAATCGTCGCATTTGTAGCGTAAGCTATACGACGATGAAGTCTATTTGATGGTTGTTAGGCTTCTATTGATTGAGTAATATTAAATTATTTTGAATTGATAGATGTCTAACACAGTCAACTATGCTAAACTAACACGCTTTTTAGCCTGTTAGTTTTTTCGCTAATATAAAGAAGTTAAATTTTTTAAGGAATATTCCTATGTCTCGTGTGGCTAAAGCCCCAGTGACGCTGCCAAACGGCGTAAGCGTTACTTTGAACGATCGGCAGGTCGAAGTTAAAGGCAAGAACGGTACTATGTCTTTACGCCTGCATGAATTGGTCGAGCTGAAACAGGAAGATGATGCTATCATTTTCTCACCTACAGTCGATTCAAAAGAAGCTATGATGCACACTGGCACCATGCGCGCTCTTGTTAACAACTATGTTACTGGCGTAAACGAAGGCTTTGAAAGACGTCTTCAGTTGATTGGTGTTGGTTATCGCGCGCAAGTTACTGGTAACAAGGTAACCTTGAACGTTGGTTATTCTCATCCAGTAGAGTATACGTTACCTGAAGGTGTATCAGCTGAAACGCCAACGCAAACTGAAATTGTTTTGAAATCAAACAATAAACAGCAGCTTGGTCAAGCAGCCGCCAACATCCGTGGTTTCCGCCCACCTGAGCCTTACAAAGGTAAAGGTATTCGTTATAGTGACGAGCATGTGATTCGCAAAGAAGCTAAGAAAAAATAAGGTGAGTTGAAATGTTTGATAAAAAAGCAGCTCGTCTGCGTCGAGCTAAGAAAACACGCGCGCATATCCGTTTCTTAGGCGTTCATCGCTTAACGGTTAACCGCACGTCAAAACATATTTATGCCCAGATTATCTCTCCAAATGGTGGTGAAGTGATTGCTCAGGCATCTACCTTAGACAGCAGCTTGCGTTCAGGCGCGACTGGTAATGCTGATTCAGCAACGTCTGTAGGCCAAATGATCGCAGAACGCGCAAAAGCAGCTGGCATTACTAAAGTTGCCTTTGACCGTAGTGGTTTCAAATATCATGGTCGAGTTAAAGCTTTAGCAGAAGCTGCTCGCGAAAACGGATTGGAGTTTTAATCATGGCTAGAAATGATAAAAATGATAAAAATGAACAGACTGACGGTCTAGTAGAACGCTTAGTTACCGTTGATCGCGTAGCGAAAGTTGTTAAAGGTGGTCGTATTTTCTCTTTCACTGCATTGACTGTAGTGGGCGATGGCAATGGTCGTGTAGGTTTTGGTCGTGGTAAAGCACGTGAAGTGCCAGCTGCTATCCAAAAAGCACTAGAAGCTGCCAAACGTAATATGATTACTGTTGAGCTAAATGATGCAACTTTGCATCATCCAATCAAAGCACGTCATGGTGCTAGTAAAGTCTATATGCAACCTGCATCTGAAGGTACTGGCGTAATCGCTGGTGGCGCAATGCGTGCTGTATTAGAAGTTGCTGGTGTCAAAGATGTTTTGACTA
The DNA here is from genome assembly GCF_043419765.1 of Psychrobacter nivimaris. Taxonomy (NCBI): domain Bacteria; kingdom Pseudomonadati; phylum Pseudomonadota; class Gammaproteobacteria; order Moraxellales; family Moraxellaceae; genus Psychrobacter; species Psychrobacter nivimaris. The sequence continues at coordinate 111,827 of NZ_JBHOFX010000006.1, forward strand.
AATGTTATGGTTCTACCAATACTGCTAACGTTGTTCGCGCAACGTTTAACGGTTTACGTGATATGTCAACTCCAGAGAAGATGGCAGCTAAACGTGGTAAATCTGTAGACGAAATCTTGGGTTAACTTAGACTAGGTGAGTTACGATGAAAAAAATGAAAGTCACTCAATTTAAATCGGGTGCCCATCGCCTAAAGAGCCACAAAGCGAGCTTGAAAGGATTGGGTTTACGCCGTATTAATCATACTGTAGTAGTAGAAGATACTCCTTCGACTCGTGGTATGGTCAATCGCGTTAACTACATGGTAAAAGTGGAGGAAGCGTAATGGGTCTTAGATTAAATGAATTATCACCAGGTGTTGGCGCAAAGAAAACTGCCCAACGTCGTGGTCGTGGTATCGGTTCAGGTCTTGGTAAGACTGGTGGTCGTGGTGTAAAAGGTCAGAAATCTCGTTCAGGTTCTAGCATTCGCTCAGGATTTGAAGGTGGTCAGATGCCTCTATATCGCCGTCTACCAAAATTTGGTTTTACCAGTAAACTGGCTATGAAGACTGCTGAAGTACGTCTTTCTGAACTGAATAAAATTGAAGGCGATGTAGTTAGCCTTGAAACACTTAAAGCTGCTAACCTTATCCGTCACGATATGAAACGTGCTCGTGTAATGCTATCAGGCGAAGTCACTAAAGCTTATACCTTCAAAGGTATTAAAGTGACTAAAGGTGCTAAGCAAGCTATCGAAGCTGCTGGTGGTAGCATCGAGGAGTAGTGACGTGTCAAAACAATCAATGTCATCGGCTGGTATACCGCTTAATCCATTCGCATTTATACGTAAGTATGATGAGCTATGGACGCGTTTATTATTTTTAATCGGCGCATTGATTGTTTATCGTTTAGGGTCACATATTCCAGTTCCGGGTATCAACCCAGTTAACTTGGCTGATCTGTTTTCGCGCAACGAAAACACCATTCTGAGCATGTTTAACATGTTCTCAGGTGGTGCGCTAGAGCGTATGTCTATCATGGCACTTGGCATTATGCCATATATCTCAGCATCGATTATCGTACAGATGATGTCTGCAGTATTGCCATCGCTTGAAGCCCTCAAAAAGGAAGGTGAAGCGGGACGACGCAAGCTAAACAAGTATACCCGTCAGGGAACACTTGCTTTAGCACTAGTACAGTCATTAGGAATGTGTGCCGGCTTAATCAGCCAAAACCTTACTTTATCTACTGGTCTTACCTTCTATATTCCAGCTGTTACTTCTTTAGTAGCAGGCGCAATGTTCTTAATGTGGCTTGGTGAGCAGATTACAGAACGCGGCGTAGGTAATGGTATTTCAATGCTCATTTTTGCGAGTATTGTGGCTGGTACGCCAGGTATGATTTCGCAGTCTATTGAACAGGTCAATCAAGGTCAGATGAACTTGATTGTGCTATTTATTTTTGTACTGTTAGGTATCGCGGTTACTGCGGGTATCGTTTATATTGAACGTGCTCAACGCCGTGTTCCTGTGAACTATGCACAAAAACAGCAACAAGGTCGCAAAATTTATGCTCAGCAGCAATCACATTTGCCGTTGAAGCTAAATATGGCAGGGGTTATCCCAGCTATTTTTGCCAGTTCTTTATTGTTGTTTCCTGCAAGTTTAGGGCAGTGGGTTGGTCAATCGACTGATCCTACCTTTGTACAGAAAATACTTCAAAATATGGCATTGGTTTTGTCTCCAGGACAGCCGCTATATTTAGTACTGTTTGGCGCAATGATTATCTTTTTCTGTTATTTTTATACGGCGTTGGTATTTAGTCCGCGTGAAGTAGCAGAGAACCTTAAACGTAGTGGTGCGTATATCCCAGGTATTCGCCCAGGGCAACAAACTCAGCGTTACCTCGATCATGTATTAAACCGACTGACCTTTATTGGCGCGATGTATATGACGGTTATTTGTTTAATGCCAATGGTCGTCCAGTCATCGTTTGGTGTGCCGTTTCAACTCGGTGGTACGTCTTTACTGATTATGGTGGTTGTGGTAATGGACTTCATCTCGCAGATTCAAGCGCATTTGATGACCCATCAATATCATGATCAGACGTTAATTCAATCGCCCACTCAACCTTAAATGAGCGGTACGATATTTCAAGGAGCATGCTATGAAAGTTCAAGCATCAGTTAAAAAGATTTGTGGTAGCTGTAAAGTTGTGCGCCGTAAAGGCCGTGTACATATTATTTGTACAGCAGAACCTCGCCACAAGCAACGTCAAGGTTAATATTTAGTATTAGAAAACATTTAGTTTTCGCTGCTAATTAAATTAATACTTGAAAAATAACGGCGGATGCGATATCATCCGCCACTTGCCGTGTTTATACAAAATCTTTTATAATAGAATCGATGAGCAGACTTATAGTCAAAACATCGATAATGACTATAAAAGCTCTAGTATTAACAGCAACAAATCTGAAGAGTAAAGCCTTATCGCTAGATAACGCTTATTTTTCTTTAATGGAGAGAAATCAATGGCTCGTATTGCCGGCGTAAACATTCCGGATAATAAGCATGCTGTTATTTCACTAACTTACATCTTTGGTGTAGGTCGTACCACTGCTCAGAAAATCTTAGAAGCAGTTGGCATCGCCCCTACTACTAAAGTCAGTCAGTTAGATGATACACAGTTAGATGCTATCCGTGCACAAGTTGCAAACTACATGACTGAAGGTGACCTTCGTCGTGAAGTTTCAATGAACATCAAGCGTTTAGTTGATCTTGGTTGTTACCGTGGCATCCGTCATCGTCGTAACCTACCAGTTAGAGGTCAGAACACCAAGAACAACGCTCGTACTCGTAAGGGTCCGACACGCCCTCTCAAAAGATAATTAACTTAGGAAGCTAAAAGATGGCAAAAGACACTCGCAGTCGCAAAAAGGTGGCTCGTCGTTCAGTATCGGAGGGCATTGCCCATATCCATGCGTCTTTTAATAACACCATTGTTACGATTACCGATCGTCAAGGTAATGCATTGGCTTGGGCCACTTCAGGTGGACAAGGCTTCCGTGGTTCACGTAAATCTACACCATTTGCAGCTCAGGTTGCAGCTGAAGTCGCTGGTAAAGCGGCCCAAGAATATGGTGTTAAGAATATCGATGTTTTGGTCAAAGGACCAGGACCGGGTCGTGAGTCTGCGGTAAGAGCACTAGGTGCATTGGGTTATAAAGTTAACAGCATCTCTGATGTAACCCCAATCCCACACAATGGTTGCCGTGCGCCGAAAAAGCGCCGCGTCTAATATTAAAGACGAAGCTTTTTATACTAAAAGCTTATAGGAGACATAACAATGGCCCGCTATATTGGACCAAAACTGAAATTATCACGTCGTGAAGGTACGGATTTAGGCCTTAAATCTGGCGTTAAACCGTATGACGTAAAAACGAAGAAAGCTGGTCGTCCACCAGGTCAGCATGGCGTAAGCCGTAACAAGACCTCAGAATATGCTCTACAGTTGCGTGAAAAGCAAAAAGTTAAGCGTATTTATGGTGTACTAGAGCGTCAATTCGCGAACTACTATAAAGAAGCTGCTCGTAAGCGTGGCGCTACTGGTGAAAACTTGCTAGCAATGCTTGAGAGCCGTCTAGATAACGTTGTATATCGCATGGGCTTTGGCTCAACTCGCGCAGAAGCACGTCAGCTAGTCAGTCATCGTACTGTTATGGTAAAAAAAGCTGGCCGTGATGAGTTTGTTCGTGTGAACATTCCTTCAATTCAGCTTCAAGATGGTGATGTCATCGCTATCCAAGAGAAATCTCGCGAACAGCTACGTATTAAAAACGCTATCGAATTAGCGACACAACGTGGTATTCCAGAATGGCTTGATGTTGACCACAGCAAACTACAAGGCACGTTTAAACATGCGCCTGATCGTATTGATCTACCTGCTGAAATCAACGAAAGCTTGATCGTTGAGCTATACTCTAAGTAATGACGTAATGCTCAATGTTATGAAAATGGCATTGAGCAATTAACGTTAATTAAACCAGTTTAATAAATCGAGGTGACATCATGATGCTAAATGCAACTGAGTTTCTAACGCCGAATGCCATTAATGTGGATACGGTTAACGAAACGATTGCGAAAGTCACGCTCGAACCGTTAGAACGCGGCTTTGGGCATACCCTAGGTAATGCTCTGCGTCGCATCTTGTTATCTTCATTACCTGGTGCTGCAGTCATTGAAGCTGAGATTGATGGTGTTGACCATGAATACTCAACGCTTGAAGGCCTGCAAGAAGACGTACTTGATTTGCTTTTGAACCTAAAAGGCTTAGCAATTACTCTTCATGACCAAAATGAAGTATTTTTGACCTTGGATAAACAAGGTCCAGGCACTATTACTGCTGCAGACATCGCGTTGCCGCACAATGTTGACATCATCAATCCAGAATTGGTCTTGGGTACATTGAGCGATCGTGGTCATCTTAAGATGCGTTTGCGTGTAGTGATGGGTCGTGGATATGAGCCAGCAAACCAGCGCCGTGAAGATGGTGATACTAAAGCAATTGGACGTTTAAAGCTTGATGCAAGTTTTAGTCCTGTGCTTCGTGTTGCTTATCAGGTTGAGAACGCTCGTGTAGAGCAGCGTACTGATCTTGATCGTCTTATCATTGAGCTTGAAACTAATGGCACTATAGATCCAGAAGAAGCAATTCGTAAAGCAGCCACTATTTTACAACAACAGATTTCTATCTTTGTTGACCTAGAAGCTGAAGAAGCGCCTGAGCCTGTGAAAGAGAAAGAAGAGGTTGATCCGGTGCTATTACGCCCTGTGGACGATCTTGAACTAACGGTTCGCTCAGCCAACTGCTTGAAAGCTGAAAACATTTACTATATCGGTGATTTGGTACAGCGTTCAGAGACTGAACTTCTAAAAACCCCAAATCTTGGTAAGAAATCATTGACAGAAATCAAGGACGTATTAGCGTCTAAAGATTTAGAGCTCGGTATGCGCCTAGATAACTGGCCACCAGCTGATTTACGTGTTGATGATCGCTTTTCTTATCGTAGCCGTTAAACTTTAAGGATTTTTGACTATGCGCCATCGTAAGAGTGGAGTCAAGCTGGGTCGTACCGGCAGTCATCGTAAGGCAATGTTTCAGAACATGACTAACTCATTATTTGAGCATGAACTGATCAAAACAACTTTACCAAAAGCTAAAGAACTACGTCGCGTTGCCGAGCCATTGATCACTATGGCTAAAGAAGACAGCGTTGCTAACCGTCGTTTAGCATTCAGCCGTATGCGTAGCAAAGCTATGGTAGGCAAATTATTTGGCACGTTAGGTCCTCGTTACCAGACGCGTCCAGGTGGTTATTTGCGTATCGTAAAATGCGGTTACCGTGATGGTGACAATGCGCCAATGGCTTATGTAGAATTGGTTGATCGTGACTAGTTTTACACCTAAGACATATTCCATAAAAAAGCTCCAATGCAATTGGAGCTTTTTTTTGTCTTAAATTTGACTAAATATATTATTAGTTGTTTAAAGCAATAACTAGCTGCTTAGAGTAATAAGGAATGGACATCAGCCGCACCTTGTCTGATAACTTCAGGAACGCTGCTAGTCATATCTACGATAGTAGTAAGCTTGGTTGTCTTTATACCTGCATTGATCAGTCCATCGATTTGGTTACCTAGTAAGTCTTCAATCTCAAATGGGTCATCCAAAATATCGTCCCGATTAGGCAAAATAAGTGAGCTGGTTAAGATAGGTTCATCCATCGCTTCTAACAATGCTTGAGCAATAGGGTTGCTAGGCACACGAATACCAATGGTTTTTTTCTTTGCATGCGCCAACTTCTTGGGTACGTCTTTGGTGGCATTAAGAATAAAAGTAATTGGGGCAGGGGTGTGGGCTTTTAGCTGTTTAAATTGCACATTATCAACTGTTGCATAGTTGGCAATTTCGCTCAAGTCGCGGCACAATAATGTAAATTGATGCTTATCATCGAGTTCACGGATTTGCTTAAGCTTAGCTAGGGCATCTTTTGCTCCCAAACGGCAACCAAAAGCATAACTGGTATCAGTTGGGTAAATAATTAACTGATCTCTGCGTAATAGGTCAGCGGCTTGCTCAATGAGACGTGGCTGCGGATTATCGGGATGAATATAGAAGACTTCCATAGTGGTTCCTTATTTTATAATTATTGGTTTTTAATTGAGACAAACTTTTCATTAATTAGATGTGGTTCAATTACTAGATATATTAGAAAAACTACTCTAGAACTAAAGCAGATCGATATTTTCAAAATACCACTTCAGTTATCAGTATAGCTCAAAGTAGATATAAGTTTAGTGGCAAGGCGTTACCAACCGTAGAAAATCGTTAATAAGTAGGAACGCTTAGTAATTTAAACTAAGCGCTGATCTCAGATGAAGAAGTGCAAGCGCTAAGTAATGCAGTCAGTAAAGTCTTAGCGTCACGCGGCAGAGTATGAGGTTTGGCTATATAGCTTTGGACTTGCTGATAGACATCACTAGCAAAGGTGCTACTACTGGTGTCGAAGTCGGCAAACAAGTTATCTTGCGAGACTTGGAAATTTCGTCCACACGCCAAGGTGAACAAACACTCTAATGCTTGAGGTTTGATTTCTACACGCTCAAATGCCTGCTGCTGCGCCGCTGATCGTCCATCTGGGGCATACCAGTAGCCAAAGTCAGATAGTTGTCTACGAGCGTCGCCAGCTACGCACCAATGACTGATTTCATGTAAAGCACTGGCAAAAAAGCCATGAGCGAATTCAATTCGAGCGGGTTCATTATCTTGAGCTGGAAAATACTCGGGTTCATCATTGCTACGAACCAATATAACTTGCTGATCAGCAAATAAAATATTAAATAACTGTATGAGCCAGTCGGTAGCTAATCGTTCGCTATCAATTATCGATTCTGCTGAGTAAATATCGTCAGATTGGGTACTAGACAATTCTTGCCACTGACTTCTGCATTCTTTTAAATACTCATTTTTATCATGAGAGAGTATATTGCTAGATGACCTTTCAGTATGACTCTTTAATTGAATAAGTTGTTGTAGTAACGAACTTGCTTCAGTAGGAGAAAGTAAATCAGAAAAATTAATTTTATTATCGGATAGATTCATAGAGAAGACATTGACTTAATAAATACTAAAGACAAAAAACTTTAGGTAAAAGGTAAGTAGTAAAAGAGCTTAAACAAATTTACTATCAAAAAATCTTAACATACTAGCGCTAGCAGAATATGGCACTTTCCGTTAGTATGGCAGGCAATATTATACACCGTTTTTATGAATGAGGCCGCGCATGTCAAGCACTCCAGAAACTAAACCGTCAGCACCTCACGCTGACAATAAAAAAGCGCCTGTATCTACTGGCATGCCTGAGCACATCTCTTTAGATAAGTGGGCAGACACTGGTTATGAATGGTCAGGAGAGGTCAAACCAAGCTCGTTTGATCGTCTGGCTACTACTTTGAGTACTGAACATGAGCAGTCAGATATACAGCTCAACGCTAACTTATATCGTCGCAACAACGTCTTGCATTTAGCATTTACTTTGACAGGTGATGTTTGGCTAACTTGTCAGCGCTGTTTACAACCAATCGCGATAGACTTGTCTGATGATTATGACATCGCGCTACTCGAAAATGATAGTCAGGTTCGTTTAGTTAAAGATGAGCAAGATTATTTATTACTGGATGAAATCGTCACCGAGCAATCTCCAGAGCGTCTGTTACCATTTAAGAAGTTGGTGGAAGACGAGATCCTGCTCAAAACGCCAATGGCGCCAAAGCATGACGATTGTGAGATGTCTGTTGAGCAGTTTGGTGAGATACCAGAAGAAGAGGAAGGTGAAAATCCTTTCGCTGCTTTAGCCTCACTAAAAGGCAAACTATAAGCGCCAAAATTATCTAATCGATGCATTTAAAAAACCTTTTATCAGCTTTGTACAGAAGAGTGCGAGGCAGGGCTTTATTAATTTAATAAACATGCGTATAATGTCCGGTTTATTGCATTCGAGCAACCTGTTGCTTGCTGATAGAAACTGACTGGGTAAATTTTTTATAAAATACAGCCTTGGTCAGTGCTTTATGTGAGTGGCAATCTATTTAACTAATGATGCTTAAGACTTAGGTTGTTATGATTATATAGCCTCTGTCAGTATCGACTTAAGCTGAATTTCAAGCTTATCCCTTTTAAGTATAGGAGCTATATCATGGCTGTTCAAAAAAGTCGTAAAAGCCGTTCTCGTCGTGACATGCGCCGTTCACATCACCGTATGGAAATTGCTGAACTAAGCGTAGATGCTACTACTGGTGAAAAACATCGTCGTCATCACATGACTAAAGATGGTTTCTACCGTGGTCGTCAACTGTTCAAAGTCAGCCAAGACGCCTAAGACATTGGCTCTATGATAGCTTAGGCGAAGATAGTAATAGTACTGGTGACTATTATTGTTTTTGCCTAGTTATTATTAGTCAATAAGCTTTGAGCTAAAAAAAGCCAAGTTATTTCGCTATCATATATTATGTGGCTGGATAACTTGGCTTTTTGTTATTTATAACTAGACTTATTGCTTAATTCGCTTGTTATTTTTAGTAGATTTAAAAATGTGCTGATATAATCTGCTCCTTTAATTTGAGCAGCGTTACTCTTGCTGTTTGGTTTGCATCCGCTATGATAATAGTGTCTGTCAGTGTATAGTTTACTGACAATCCGTTTTCTTGCATAAATACTTGAAGTAGCGGCCTTGTATAACATCTAATAATATAATACACCCCATTGTTTTTAGGGATATTTCTAATCAGATAAGGAATATTGGTTATGGCTTCTGTACCCGATATGGTAAAAAAGCAACCCGCTCGTATCGCGGTCATTTTTCCTGGACAAGGATCTCAAGCAGTCGCGATGACGAGCGAGCTTGCCGAAATCTATCCAGAGATACGCGATACATTTACCGAAGCGAGTGAGGCGCTTGGTGAGGATTTGTGGGCAATCTGTCAGGACGAAGAAAAACTCAATCAAACCCAATATACTCAGCCTGCGCTTTTGACAGCTAGTATTGCTATTTGGCGTGTCCTACAACAAAAAATAGAAGAGACGCCTTGTTATTTAGCTGGTCACTCTCTGGGCGAGTACAGTGCCCTGTGTGCTGCCAATGTGATATCGCTGGGTGATGCAGTCACTTTAGTACATAAGCGCGGTCAGTTGATGCAAGAGGCCGTTGTAGGTGTTGATACTGCTATGGCTGCCGTATTAGGACTAGAAGACAACCGAGTTGAAAACTTGTGTGAGCAAGCAACTGAACACGTCGAAGATGCCGTTGTTGGGGCAGCCAATTTCAATAGTCCAGGACAAGTGGTTATCTCGGGTAACGCTGCTGGTGTTAATGCTGTTATTGATAAAGTCAAAAATACTGGCAAAAAATCTGTTCCTCTAAAAGTGAGTGTGCCGTCTCATTGCGCACTTATGGAACCTGCCAGCAATGCATTGGCTGAGATACTAGCGGGTATCAAGTTTGATCAGGCAACCATTCCTGTGATACAAAATCGCTACGCACGTGTTGAAACCAGTGCGGTTGGAATCAAGCAAGCATTGACTGAACAGCTGAGTGAGCCAGTATTGTGGTCAAAAACCATGCAAGAGTTGGCTGATAAGCAAATTAATATCTTAATCGAATGTGGCAGTGGTAATGTACTGAGCAATTTGGCGAAGCGTCAGGCGCAGCCAATCGCAAGCTATCCTACTGACAAGCCTGCCCGTCTAGAAAAATTATTGGAGGTGTTATCATGAGCCGTACGATTACATTAGTAACTGGCGCTAGCCGAGGTATTGGCAAGGCAGTGGCCAAGCGTTTTGCTAAAGAAGGACATTTTGTCATTGGAACTGCGACCACTGAAAAGGGCGCAGAGCTTATTGATGATTACCTTCATGATACTGGCGGTATTGGTCGCGTTTTAGACGTACGTGATACTGCTCAAATTGACAAATTATTTGAAGAGATTGAAAGCGTCTACGGCGCGGTACAAGTATTGGTTAACAATGCTGGTATCACTCAAGATGGCCTACTGATGCGCATGAAAGATGAAGATTGGGAAAATGTCATCGATACCAATTTGACATCAGTATATCGCATGAGCAAACGTGCCGTACGCGGTATGATGAAAGCACGCCGTGGTCGTATTATCAACATTACCTCTGTCGTCGCTCAAATGGGCAATGCAGGCCAATCTAACTATGCGGCGACCAAAGCTGGCGTAGAAGGGTTTAGCCGTACGCTTGCACGTGAGATTGGTTCACGCCAAGTGACCATCAACTGCGTGGCACCAGGCTTGATCGAAACGGATATGACAGATGAGCTTGATGAGCGCCTATTGAACTCTATGTTAGATGCTGTACCTATCAGCCGTCTTGGTCAGCCAGAAGACATCGCTGCAGCGGTACATTTCTTGGCTAGCGACGAGGCCAGCTATATTACAGGTGCTGTCATTCCTGTCAATGGCGGCATGTATATGTAGTCAATATACGAGCGTTACATAGTTATAATAAAAAACTGTGTGAACGAGTGTAAACTATAATAAAGGGTGCTATAATGACGGATACTTTTGAGTCAAAGCCCTGTATGATAACAGGGCTTTATTAGACATCAGACAAACTGTATAACATGTCATAGAGTACTCAGACAGCATTGCTGGTCTGGCAAACGCATTTTATATACCATGCTATAGCGTTAAATAAGGCGATATAGCAGTTTATTAAAAATAATAGATGATAACGGAGTGATCTACATGAGTAATGATATCGAGCTAAGAGTAAAAGCAGCAGTAGCTGAGCAACTAGGTATGAATGTTGAAGACATCAACAACGATGCTTCATTCATGGAAGACCTAGGTGCAGATTCTTTAGACCTAGTTGAATTGGTTATGTCATTTGAAAGTGATTTTGGTATCACTATTCCTGATGAAGATTCTGCAGAATTGACGACTGTTCAAAAAGCAATCGATTACGTACAAGCCCAACTATAATTTGCTACTTATTTAGCAGATTTATAATGCCGCCTATCTTATTAGATAGGCGGTTTTTTTATGGGCGCGTGATTGTTATTTTTAAGCACAGTAATCGAATTTAACATTGACTACGTCAATTCAACATTATTCAACATACTATTACTATCTACATCGACTCACTTTATCTATACTCATAATAGTAAGTCGTAGAAAAAAACGCCAGTTAGATTTTCAGTATATTGTCTGACTATGTGTTTTATTAAAAGAATGATAAATAATAATATTTCAAGGAGTAGATATATGGGTATGTTTAGCTTTGCAAAAGATATCGGTGATAAGATTTTTAACCGTGATGACGAAAAGCATGATGCTAAGACAGAGACAAAAGCAGATGCTAATACACCAGTACAAAGCAGTGAGCCTAGTGCACAATCAGTGGCTAATATTTTGTTGCGCCGTATTCAGCAGCAGAACCTCAATATCAGTAACCTAAAAATTAAATATAATGGTTCTACAGATACTGCAGAAATTAGTGGTAATGCCAAAACTCAAGCTGATCGTGAAAAAGCCATTATCGCTATCGGTAATGTTCAAAACGTTGCAAAAGTTATTGATAACATCGATATCGAAGAAGATGCGCCTGAATCTACGATGTATACGGTAAAGTCTGGTGATAGTCTGTCTAAAATCGCTAAAGAAGTGTATGGTTCATCTGGCGATTATATGAAGATATTCGAAGCAAACAAACCAATGTTATCTGATCCAGATAAAATCTATCCAGGTCAAGTGTTACGCATTCCTAAGCCATAATTCTAGAAAAAGCGTATAGAAAAATAATATTTTAAATATGATATTCTAATAAAAAAAGCCTCTTATTATTAAGAGGCTTTTTTTATATTGTACACTTCAAATAACCACTTTATTTCAGGAATATTTGATAGCCATAAAGTGATTGGTCAATTGGTTAAGCCTAGCTTATTATGCTGCTCAGCTAGAGCCCATTCGATATGCTCGTCTAGCATGTCACCATGTAAAGCCAATTTGGACTTTAACTGTTCGACCACTTCTAAGCTGGCATTAGCATTGCCAAGTCCGATAGCGATATTACGTAAAAAATTCACATAGCCGGTGCGTCTAAGCGGACTACCTTGAGTGTTCTTCATAAAGTCGGCTTCTTGCCACTGCCATAGTTCAAGCAAGCTACTATTATCCAATCCATGCCTTGGTGCGAAGTCATCAACGGTAGTTAGATTGGCATAACGATTCCATGGACAGATTAACTGGCAGTCATCACAGCCAAAGACCCGATTGCCAATTGCGCGTCTATATTTGGTATCGATGACGCCATCATGTTCAATAGTTAAATAAGAGATACAAGCAGAGGCGTTAAGCTCGTGGGGCGCTACAATTGCTTGAGTAGGACATATATCAATACAAGCGCTACAACTACCGCAATGCTCCTTGACTGGTTTATCGTCGGGTAGCTCAAGGCTCAAAAACAGCTCACCGAGCACAAAAAATGAGCCAGCTTGCTTATTTATAAGTAGTGTATGTTTACCTGTCCAACCGAGACCTGCTGCATCTGCAATCGGCCGCTCAAAGATAGGCGCCGAATCGCTAAAAGGTCTAAACACAAACTCTTTCTCTGAACCGATATCCAAATGTTGCCATTCAGGCAGCATTGTTTCTATCTTCAAAGCCAATTGCTTTAGACGACTACGCATTGTCTTATGGTAGTCACGCCCTCTTGCATAACGCGCGATGATGCCCTTATTGGGATGATCATTATCAGTGACAGCACGCGGCGTCGGTGATTGAGTTAGATAATCCATACGTACGCTGATGATGGTCTTTGCGCCCTCGACTAGCTGATCAGGATGAGCGCGCAGATCATGATTATTATGCATAAACTGCAGTTGACCCTCATAGCCTTTATCAAGCCACTTCTGTAGTTGTTCAATCTGCTTAGTAAACAAAGGATGATGCACAGATAAAAAACCACAATCAGCAAATCCTAGTGCCTGTGCTTGTGCTTTGATCCATTGCTTAACATCAGCTGTGGTTGCAAATACAGTTGGGTTCGTAATGGTAATTCTGTTTTTATCAGTAGGCATAGAGAGTAGGTGCTTATTAGATGTTTTCTCGTTTGTTTTAATCAGATTATTCATATCTGACAATCAGAGATAATGTAAATACCGCTATGATAAGCCAGTGAGCAATGAGTGCAAGTATAAAAGAAAATAAACTCACATTCATATTGATACATAAGTCGAGGTAAGCTTTTGCTAAGCTGATATGAGAAATGAGCAACCAAATTTAGATAAAATAAAAAATGAGTAGAAACACCAAGGATAAGTTATGAGAAATAATACCAATTTATCACCTATAAAAAATACAAAACCTATTGCGCTATATAATAGTGAGCAGGTTTATGCGATGGAGCAGGCTTGGTTTGCAGAGGGGTACGATAGTTTTGGTTTGATGAAACAAGCCGCTTGGCAAATGACACAGCAAATAGAGCAGATTTATGATCGAAAAACCGTCAGTACTAGCCATTCTGCTAATACTAACGTTTATCACCGTAGTGCTCATTCGCGTCGAGCAAGTATCTGGGTAGGGAAAGGTAACAATGGCGGTGATGGCTGGCTTATCGCTCATTATTTACAGCAAGCTGGCTGGCAAGTAGAAGTAATAACGGTTAGCTTTAGTAAAGATGATTTGATTATCCATGATCAATCAGTAACTTCAAAAACTCCTAGCGATAAACAAAGCGATAGTAGCAATATTACTGACGCGACAAAGGCATTACAGATAGCCCTAGCTAGCAGCTGCAACTATCAACGATTTGAGGGCATTATTAGTCACGATGATGCGGATAAAATAAACTTGCCAGCTGATGTTTATATCGATGCATTATTTGGTATTGGCTTAGATCGTGCACCAGAAGGTATTTATGAATTAGCTATCAATACCTTCAATAGTCTTACTCAGCAAAATAACGCCCTAGCAATAGCAGTTGATATTCCAAGTGGATTAGTGGCTTCTACTGGTGAAGTGTTCGAGCGCATGGCAATACAAGCTGACGTGACTCTATGTTTGATTGCGCGTAAGTTTGGTCTACACACTAAAGACGGTACAGACTATAGCGGAGACATAATCGATATACCGTTGATACCTTATCAAATGACGCTTCACCAGACAGCTAGCCATCATACGATAGCTCTGAAAAATGCCAGTCAAGTATTTGAGCCAGTTGCCATGCTGCTGACGGCTGCACATAGTATGAAGCCACGTCGCCAAAACAGCTACAAAGGCAGCTATGGTCATGTGCTAGTCATTGGCGGAAATCGTGTTGATGGCTCTCAAGGTATGGGCGGTGCTGCCATACTGTCTGCGGCCAGTACGATGGCGACAGGCACCGGTAAAATAACAGTTGCCTGCCATGAGTCTTTTCATGGGTCACTATTGACTTCATTGCCAGATGCGATGACCATTAATTTGCATGACGCAAGCGGCGTAAAAGGTCTGATTAAGCAGGCCAGTGTCGTTGCTATTGGGATGGGGCTTGGCCGTGACGAAAAAGCCAGAGCATTATTTATTGATTATGTACAAGCTGCTATAGAAAATGAAAAATCAATTGTGATCGATGCTGATGGTCTTTATCACTTGGCATCACTGCACATGGGTAATCATGAGCTAATAACAAAGCTACGAGAATACAGTACTGATCATCGGGTTTGCTTGACGCCGCATAGTGGGGAAACAGCTAGATTGCTTGAGCAAAAGATAAGTGAGATTGAGTCCAATAGACTGCAAGCTATAAAACAGTGCGCTGCAACATATGGTGGTGACTGGGTATTAAAAGGGGCAGGATCGTTAGTGTTAGAACAAGAAGAGGGAAAAGAGCAAGTATACGTCTGTGATGTAGGGAATGTTGGCATGGCAACCGCTGGCATGGGTGATGTGTTATCTGGAGTGACCGCTGGACTATTAGCACAGCAAGATTTATCAGCAGAGGCACGTAGCTTACATCAAGCGGTTCTTATACATGGGTTTGCAGGAGATGTATTAGTGTATCAAGCGAATAGCGATATTAATACATTGCTAGTGGGGCAACGAGGGCTACAAGCTCAAGATATGCCAGCAGCCATTCGTCACGTAATGCAGCTTATGATAGTTTGATGTATTGCTTGAGATAAAGAGTTAAGTAGAAGAGTTAGCACAGTATTGATCAATCGCCTGCTGTACACGCTCGCGCTTAAGCTCAATTTCACGACCATCTAGATATTGACGCTTACCGTTGGCATCCATTTCATAGATACGGCCGCCGACATTGAGGTTAGTTAGATTATTACGTAGTGATTGGCAGCGCTGAGCATTTTCTTTTGCATCTTGCTCTTTAATACGTGCTTCCAATTGTGCAATTCTTTGCTCTTCTGCAGTTTGGGCATTATTACTCTGGTTGGGATCTGTTTTTCCTGCCATTTGGCCTGCGTTACTTTGTCTACCGTCACTACGAAATTCAATCAGTTCGATATTTTTACCGGTCTGAGGGGCATGTTGACTATATTTAACTTCGCCATGCGCTCCGATAGACTTATAAACCTGAATAGCCTGACTGGCGTTCATAGACAACATTAGCATACACGCGGTACTCGTTAATAATTTGGCTGCGGTATTTATCTTAGACGCATATGCCATAATAGCAATCCTCTCATGTAGTAAAAATCAAATGTATATAGGTGTAAATATAACACTTGAGCGTTTAATTAGTAGTAATAATGTATCGACTATCGATTCTAGCAAATAATACTTATCAATGTATATTATTTAATAACTAATAGTTTGGGATAGGCTTTAGAAGTTTTTCTTGACAATAACTCGTAAACCATCGAATATAATAGCAGTTGATTGGTCAGTGAGCGGCTTTTACGATGTTGCCGTGGCACTTGAGAAAGAGAACTACAAGTTACTTATCGGTAGCTTATGCAGTTTTATTTCCTTTGTGATAATGATATAGCAAGTATGGTGGCACAACGACCACTGTTGATAGCGATACATTGTCTCCGGACTTATCTGTCTACAATGACTAAGATAAACTTATTATTTGAAATGTGCTAAATGTGTTTTTAGCAGTTGTATCAAACGCGATATAGTACGCCGTTAAGAAATTTCCCCAAAGCCTATTGTAAGTTCTAAAGATCTTATAATTTGGCATTGGTTATGAAGTTTTTTTGCTTGTGTATATCGATGCATCTGTACAAATAAAGTCACACAAATAAAGTTACAATAGGTACTTGCTAGTATCGAACCTCAATAATAAGCCTCTCTTTTATAGATGCACTCGCATCTTGTCACTGTATATCGATAAACATCCATCACAAAGCTGACCTAAAATACACTGCTATGTTTGATTAGTATTGTCCTATGAGACAGTTTTAATCAAACCTATTACGCAGATATTCTTGATATGGACAAGAATTAGCGATCATTCAGTAAGTGAAAATAACGACGGTAAGTAATTATTTTTACTCATAGAATCCCGCAAATTCTCGCCGCAAAAAAAGGTGATGACAGTGACGCAAACCACGCAAAGTCCGAACATGACGGGACATACCCAAACGGGTAATGCCGCCAAAAATTTTGAACAAAAGCAACAACGTCTTGCAGAAGGTAGTGCACAGCCTGTGATGCTATCGGGCGCTGAAATGCTGGTGCAAGCACTGACTGACGAAGGTGTCGAATACATCTTTGGCTATCCAGGTGGCGCGGTCTTACACATTTATGATGCGCTGTTTCAGCAAGAAAATATTGAGCACATCTTAGTACGTCACGAGCAAGCAGCGGGCCACATGGCCGATGCTTATTCGCGAGTGACTGGTAATACTGGCGTCGTGTTGGCCACATCAGGCCCTGGTGCGACCAATACCGTGACAGCTATTGCTACTGCCTTTATGGACTCTGTACCAATGGTTGTAATCGCAGGTCAGGTGCCAAGCAGCCTAATCGGTGAAGATGCTTTCCAAGAAACCGATATGGTAGGCGTATCACGTCCTATCGTTAAGCATAGCTTCCAAGTACGCCATGCTAGCGAAATTCCAATGATTGTAAAAAAGGCATTTTATATTGCCCAGACTGGTCGCCCAGGCCCTGTTGTCATTGATGTGCCAAAAGACATGACTGCGCCTAGCGAAAAATTCGCTTACGAATATCCAGAAGAAGTATTTATACGTTCGTATCAGCCTTCACTCAAAGGTCACAGCGGTCAAATCAAAAAAGCCATTGAAACGCTATTAGCAGCGCAGCGTCCTGTTGTATATGCAGGCGGCGGTGTGATTTGGAGCAATGCGCACGAAGAGTTAACAGATCTTGCACATCGTCTGAATTTACCAGTGACTAATACTTTGATGGGTCTTGGTACATTCCCTGGCTCTGATCGTCAGTTCTTAGGTATGCTTGGCATGCACGGTACTTACGAAGCCAATATGAGTATGCACCATGCTGATGTGATTTTGGCCGTCGGCGCGCGTTTCGATGATCGTGTGACCAATAACGTTAAAAAATTCTGCCCTAACGCAACTATCATTCATATCGACATCGATCCTGCGTCAATTTCAAAAACGATTCTTGCGCACATTCCTATCGTAGGTGATGTGAAGTCAGTCTTAACGGACATGCTAGAGATTGTTGGTCAAGACAAGCAGTTAGAGCAGCACGCATTGCTCGATTGGTGGTCACAAATTAATGAGTGGCGTAAGCGTCATGGCTTGCGCTATGACACCAGCACAGATAATGGCATTAAGCCACAAAGTGTCGTACAAGCTCTAGATAAAGTGACTAACAGTAATGCTATTATCACAAGTGACGTCGGTCAGCATCAGATGTTTGCGGCACTTTACTATACTTACAATGAGCCACGTCAATGGCTGAATTCAGGAGGTCTTGGTACCATGGGTGTTGGTCTGCCGTATGCAATGGCTGCCAAACTT
Organism: Psychrobacter nivimaris; assembly: GCF_043419765.1. Lineage (NCBI taxonomy): Bacteria > Pseudomonadati > Pseudomonadota > Gammaproteobacteria > Moraxellales > Moraxellaceae > Psychrobacter > Psychrobacter nivimaris. The sequence continues at coordinate 129,842 of NZ_JBHOFX010000006.1, forward strand.
GCCAATCCTGAGCGTGATGTGGTTTGTATTACTGGTGAAGGCTCTATTCAGATGAATATCCAAGAGCTATCGACCTGCTTGCAATATAACTTACCAGTTAAAATTCTGAACATTAACAATGCGCAGCTTGGTATGGTGAAGCAGTGGCAAGATATGCTGTATGAAGGTCGTCATGCCCAGTCTTATATGAACTCCTTACCAGATTTTGTCAAGTTGGCTGAAAGCTATGGTCATGTCGGTATCAAAATTACTGACCCTGCAACTATGGAAGCACAATTGGCTGAAGCAATGGCTATGAAAGACAAACTGGTATTTATCGATGTTTACGTCGATCGTAATGAGCATGTATATCCAATGCAAATCGCTGGACAGGCCATGCGTGATATGTGGTTAACAAAAGGGGAGCGTACCTAATGCAACAACAACATCTGATTTCGGTATTGATGGAAAACGAAGCGGGTTCGTTGTCGCGGTTAGTCGGCTTGTTCTCACAACGTGGCTACAATATCGAAACTTTGAACGTCGCGCCTACTGATGACCCAAGTATCTCACGTCTAACGGTTACGACCATTACGTCACCTGAAAGAATTGAGCAGATCACCAAACAATTGCATAAATTGATTGAAGTGGTTAAAGTGCTTAACCTAACGGAGAACGTACACGTTGAGCGTGAATTGATGCTCATTAAAGTCCGTGCAACAGGCGGTGTTCGTGAAGAGATCAAACGTAGCGCAGATATTTTCCGTGCACAAATCGTCGATGTAAATTCGAACTTATATACGATTCAAATCGTGGGCGACAAAGCCAAACTTGATGGTTTTATCGATGTGATTGGCCGTGAGCGCATTATGGAAGTGGTTCGTTCAGGTGTTATCGGTATTGCCCGCGGTGAAAAAACCCTAAGCATTTAATTATTTATCAAAACCAATTTAAACCAATATTTATTTATCTAATCAACAAAGCGCTTATCTTAGTTATTATATTGACTACAGCATAAGCGTTTACTATCCATGGCAAGCCATGATTGAGAACAAGGACTCTATTTATGAACGTTTATTATGACAAAGATTGTGACCTATCTATTATCCAAGGTAAAAAAGTTGCCATTATCGGTTACGGTTCACAAGGCCATGCACACGCGCTTAACCTACAAGATTCAGACGTCGATGTAACTGTTGGTCTACGTGCAAACTCAAGCTCATGGAAAAAAGCTGAAAATGCTGGTCTAAAAGTCGCTGAAGTAGAAGAAGCGGTAAAAGCTGCTGACGTTATCATGATTTTAACGCCTGATGAGTTCCAAAAAGAGCTTTATAATGATGTGATCGAGCCAAACATCAAAGAAGGCGCTACACTAGCTTTTGCTCACGGTTTCGCGATTCATTATAACCAAGTTGTACCACGTGGCGATCTTGATGTCATCATGGTTGCACCAAAAGCACCAGGTCATACTGTACGTTCAGAGTTCGCTAAAGGCGGCGGTATCCCTGATCTTATCGCTATCTATCAAGACGCTTCTGGTCAAGCCAAACAGTTAGCATTATCATATGCTGCTGGTGTTGGTGGTGGTCGTTCAGGCATCATCGAAACAACGTTCAAAGATGAGACTGAAACGGATTTATTCGGTGAGCAAGCCGTACTTTGTGGTGGTGCAGTAGAGCTGGTTAAAATGGGCTTTGAGACACTAACAGAAGCGGGCTATGCACCAGAAATGGCTTATTTCGAATGTCTACATGAGCTAAAGCTTATCGTTGACTTGATGTATGAAGGCGGCATCGCTGACATGAACTACTCAATCAGTAACAACGCTGAATACGGCGAATATGTTACTGGCCCTGAAGTTATCAACGAGCAGTCACGTGAAGCCATGCGTAATGCACTAAAACGCATCCAGTCTGGTGAATACGCGAAGATGTTCATCTCTGAAGGCGCAACCAACTATCCATCAATGACTGCGCGTCGTCGTAACAACGCTGATCATCAAATCGAAATCACTGGTGCTAAGCTACGTGGCATGATGCCATGGATCGGTGGTAACAAAATCATCGATAAAGACAAAAACTAAGTTTTATACAGATAAAAGTCTTTTTCAGATAAAAATCTGATTTAGATGCAGTAGCCCGTGTTATCACTTGATAGCATGGGTTTTTTTATGCAAAGTATTTGATAGATACTTTTCGCTTTGATTTGAATCTGGGTTATCGGTTGAAAACCATTAATTGCTGCCCAATATAAGCAGGCACCTTAACATTGGCCAAAGCGCCTTTGCGATTAACATTCATCATTGTTCTTACCCGTTTCTAAGTATTCGAAGCGGGCGGATGCTTCATTCTCACTTTCTATAGATAATAGGTTGTATGCTGTGCAAATATCTTATTCAGACTGGCTAACGCCGCAATTCGTATATATTACTCTTAGCGCTGTGGTAGCAGTTTTAATTTGGATAGAAGGGGAGATGCTCAAACAGACCGATGGTAAACTGCCTCAATCTAAGTTCTTCAAAGTTAGTTCATTGTTAGATACTCTATGGTTCTTCATATCAGTGGTGATTTTATACGTTATTGATTTGACCCCGTTAGCTATCGCAGTGCCTGCAGCATATGGCATATACACGACCTTCGGTTGGATATATGGTACCAAGCTGCTGAAGCGCAAAGGCATCCCTGACTCTCCTAAAGACTTAGTCATTCCAGCCAAGTATATTGCCTATAGTCAGTCATTTTCATTGGTGTTTTTTGCGTTATGTTTGCTCGTATTGAGTTCAGCATGGCTACCGACATCACCATTGCAGTAACTGACATTCCAACCTACTATCATCTATTTCTACTTATTTAATTAGTGGTTTACTGATGAAATTGTAGTACATCTATAAATAAAAACTATTTTATATCAATAAGATATGGATCTGATTACTATCGATGTTAGCTTGCAACAATGGTTAGTATTTATTTACAAAAATCAGCAATTTAGACTGTTCCTACCATGGAAAACTGTTATAATCAGACTGTACTCAAAATATTTGAGGCAAAAAATCCAAATTTTCTTTAAGAACATTTAGCATTTTTGGTCGCCGCATTTAGCAAAAAATATTAGGGTATATATCAATTAATCGGTGATGACACAAGTCTCGCCAACAGTTAAAGAGTCAGGAAAATTTATGTCAGATAAAGTTGAAGGCACTGTAAAGTGGTTTAATGAAGCTAAAGGTTTTGGTTTTATCGCTCAAGACAACGGCGGACAAGACGTATTCGCTCACTACAGCGCTATCCAAGGTAACGGTTTCAAAACTCTAGCCGAAGGCCAAAAAGTGTCTTTCATCTTAGGTGATGGCAAAAAAGGCCCACAAGCTGAGCAAATCGAAGCTATCTAATCTCATTTATTATTAGGTTAACTGCTTGTCAGTAAACTTAATGACAATAAGATTATCAATATGCATTGATTACTTTGTTTGTTAAAACAATAAAAATACTGTATTGACTTTAAAAAGAAGCAACCTCTTATCAGGTTGCTTTTTTTATGGGACTTTTTTGGTATGACAAAGTGTTGCTAATGTAAGCTGCTATTGATTTTGACGATCAACATCATCAGGTAATAGCGAACAATGATTTAATAAAGATGTAATAGATAAGGTTGTACTATGAAGTGGGAAAACTGGCTTTCAATTGACTGGCAACAGGTGCTCGGAATTTCTTTATCTGCTATAGGCTTTTATATAGGGCTGATGCTGTTTACTCGATTGATGGGTTTACGCAGCTTTTCCAAGTTATCAAGTCATGATTTTGCGATGACGGTTGGTATTGGTAGTATATTGGCGTCGACGGTATTGTCAGATAAGCCCTCTCTACTTCAAGGATTGTTTGCTGTTGCGGTGCTATTCTTGATACAGGGTGTTATTTCAATTATCAGACGCAAGATAAAACCGCTAAAAGCTTTGATAGATAATCAAGCTATTATCCTAATGGCTCATGGTGAATATTTAGAAGATAACTTAAAAGAAGCCAATCTTAGTACCAGCGATGTGCAGGAAGTGCTGCGTAAAAATGGTATCAAAGCGAAAACAGAAGTGTTTGCAGTAATTATGGAGACGACAGGTGATATGAGCGTTATCAAAAGTAATGATGTTGAACCTGACTGGTCTTTATTTGACGATATACGTGATAGCGAATTATTGCTTGGTACTAGTAAGAATGGTAATTCGCAGATCTGACTCGATTAATTATTCTTATCCGTTAACTTTGAAGAGATAAATAATAACAAAATATTAAGTAAAGCTAAGGCTTAGAATGCTATAAAGGGTATGAGCATTTTAAGCTGTTAAATAATGAAAATCGTGAAACAATGTGCTTATAGACTATTTATTATAGAGTGTTGACAAATTTATGACGCATTATTCACGGCGTTGTCTTGACCTTATCTGCCTGCTGACGCAAGATACATAGGTCTGATAATAACGGTTGGCTTAGCTTTAGCAGATTTCATTAGTAAGAGATACAATGCTAATATGCTTTTAGATATTGGCTCATCTTTCTTAGTTAACAATATTCTGTTGATGTAGTAATAACCTTGAGCAGTATTTTGAACGACAATTTGAACCACAACGAACCTTTGGTTCTTAACTGACAATTTTTAACTCATAACATTAATAAACGAGGAACGTATGAAAGCATTAGTAGCGGTCAAGCGTGTCATTGATTATAACGTAAAAGTTCGTGTAAAAGCCGACAACTCTGGCGTTGACTTATCAAACACTAAAATGTCAATCAACCCTTTTGATGAAATCGCGGTAGAAGAAGCGGTTCGTCTAAAAGAAGCTGGCGTCATTGATGAGATCATTGTTGCTTCAATCGGTCCAAAAGAGTCACAAGAGCAGATTCGTGCAGCCCTAGCGCTAGGTGCTGACCGTGGTGTATTAGTTGTAAGTGACGAAAAACCATATCCACTACAAGTTGCTAAGATTCTAAAAAGCATCGCTGAAGCTGAAAGCACTGATATTATCTTATTAGGTAAGCAAGCGATTGATGATGACAACAACCAAACTGGTCAGATGCTAGCGGCATTGATGGGTATCGGTCAGGGTACGTTTGCATCAGAAGTGAAAGTTGAAGGCGACAAAGTAAACGTAACGCGTGAAATCGATGGCGGCCTACAAACTGTTGCTCTTGATTTGCCAGCAGTTATCACGACTGATCTACGTTTGAATGAGCCACGTTATGCTAAATTGCCTAACATCATGAAAGCGAAGAAAAAGCCACTTGATGAGAAAACGCCAGCAGATTTCGGTGTTGATATGACATCTAAGCAAGAGATTATTAAAGTCGTGCCACCTGCTGACCGTAAAGCTGGTATTACAGTAGGGTCAGTTGATGAGTTGGTCGATAAGCTAAGAAACGAAGCAAAAGTCATTTAATGTTTTAATGATTGGATACTTCGCTACGGCATATCCTGTACAAGGCTTTAAATTTGACTGCTTTATTTCATACTAAATGATAGTTGCTCAAATAGCTTTGTACACAAACAACCGCATGAATAGATAATACGAATATATAAAGGACTAAAACCATGGCAATTTTGGTATATGCAGAACATGACAATGCCAGTCTAAAAAAGGCAACTTTAAACACCATCGCTGCTGCTAAACAAATGGGTGATGATATCCATGTATTGGTTGCTGGTAGTGGTAGCCAAGCTGTTGCTGATGAAGCGGCAAAAGCAGAAGGCGTGACTAAAGTACTATTGGCTGACAACGCTGCTTATGAGCATCAATTGGCAGGTAACGTGGCGCTATTGGTTGCTGATATCGCTGGTGATTACAGCCATATTCTAGCGGCTGCGACCACGACTGGTAAAAACTTTATGCCACGCGTTGCTGCGTTACTTGACGTAAGCATGCTGTCTGAAATCTCAGGTGTGGTAGATGCGCAAACTTTTGAGCGTCCTATCTACGCAGGTAATGCGACGGCAACAGTAAAAACAACAGAAGACAAAGTCGTACTAACAGTACGTACCACTGCGTTTGACCCAGTGGCAAGCGAAGGCGGTTCAGCTACTGTTGAAACTATCGATAACGTACAAGAAACTGGTAAAGCTAGCTTTGTTAACGAAGAAATGGCTAAGTCTGACCGTCCAGAATTGACGTCAGCTGGTATCGTTGTTTCTGGTGGTCGTGCATTGGCAAACGGTGAAAACTTCACCAAATACATTGAGCCATTAGCTGATAAGCTGGGCGCTGCTGTTGGTGCATCACGTGCTGCTGTTGACGCAGGATATGTACCAAACGATATGCAGGTCGGTCAAACGGGTAAAATCGTCGCACCGCAGCTATATATCGCAGCTGGTATCTCGGGTGCAATTCAGCATTTGGCTGGTATGAAAGATTCTAAAGTCATCGTTGCTATCAACAATGACCCAGAAGCACCTATCGCTAGCGTTGCTGATTACTTCTTAGAAGCTGATCTATTTGAAGCATTGCCTGAGCTAACTAGCAAGGTTTAATATATAGTCACAGAACTACTAAACGGCTACGGCGTTACCCTCCTTAGATGTACTACTTGTACAATCTGCAGTCGGCTGCCTTATGTCCGTTTTAGACTTCTTTGACTATATCAGTAGTAGACGTATAATAAAAAAACCCACTATCAATTGGTAGTGGGTTTTTTTTATGCTTGATAGATTGGGTTTTGATAGTAGTTATAAATGGCGGCTAAGAGTATTGTCTTTGACGCAAGGTCTCATACAAACATAAAGAGCCTGCAATCGCTACATTTAAGCTCTCTTGACCATTTGGCTGCGGTAAGGCTATCGGCGTGGCACATTGCATCAAATCGTCGCTAACGCCTTGGCCTTCATGACCCATAATCCATGCTACAGGCGCAGATAAGTCATGCTCGTAAATGATAGTATCTGTATGTGAGCTAGTCGCCAAAAGCGGCACTTGTACATGATCTAAAATATCTTGCGTACTCAAGCCTTCATAAATAGTCAGTGCAAACTGTGCACCCATACCTGCTCGTAGCGTCTTAGGAGACCAAGCTTGAGCGGTCGCACTGGTGCATAGGATGTTGCGGATACCGACGGCTGCTGCTGTGCGTAGCAGCGTACCAACATTCCCGCTATCCTGCACGTCGTTCAAGATTAAGCAGTCCTCATCGATCATCGATAGGCTAGGCGTTGGTACTTTGATTATCGCCATGATATCAATGCCAGTACCCAAGCTACGAATACTCTCATAGAGTGAGTTTGATAAAGTAAGAATAGGCGTATAAGTGGGCAGGCGAGTCAATACCTGCTGAACTTCAGGGTGGCTATGCGCTGACTCAGACAGTAGTATCTGGACGAAAGGATAGTCACTACGCAGCGCAGCATCTATCAAATGGACGCCTTCTATGACTGTCTGACCGTTCTTTTTACGCTGGCGTGCTTGGGACAACAGTGCTTTTACAAGCTTCACTGTTGTGTTCTTATCTGAGGTAATCAGCTCGGTGGGATTTGTTACCATAGTGGATCGCTTAGAGAAGAGTAAAGGAGTTGTTTAGATAACCAGCATAATGCCTATTATTGATTTAGCATTATGTTGGCTACTCTTAACAGGTGCGTCAATCAATTATTTTTCAGAATAATTGACGTGTAAGTCTTTTACGTAATCGACTTCGTTTTTACTACCGAGTACCACAGGAACACGTTGATGGATATCAGTCGGTTCGATATCTAGGATGCGGTTGACGGCGTCTGTTGCACCGCCACCTGCACGTTCAATCAATAGGCTCATTGGGTTGGCTTCATACATTAAGCGTAATTTACCCGCTTTGTGAGCGTATTTGGTATCAAACGGATAAGTGAACAGACCACCGCGGCATAAGATACGATGGACGTCACCAACCATGGCTGCTACCCAGCGCGTATTGAAATCACGTCCACGTACACCTGTTTCACCAGCGATAAGTTCATCGATGTACTGTTGCATCGGTGCACGCCAGTAGCGATAATTTGAGGCATTGATAGCATACTCGCTCGTATCGGCATCGATTTGCACGTTGTCTTCTATCAGCACATAGTCAGAAGTCTCTGGATCTAGGCTAAACATCACGACTTTATCAGCGATGGTTAGCGCTAGAACAGTAGAGGTACCATATAGCAGATAACCGGCTGCTAGCTGTTTATTGCCGGCTTGCAAATAGTCGCTGTTTTCACTGGTTTGACCTTGGCGCTCATACGGTAACACAGAAAAAATCGTACCTACAGCCATATTGATGTCGATATTTGATGAGCCATCTAATGGGTCAAATAGTACCAATAGGCTACCATCGTCATTAGCAGAGGTGGCATCATCGAGCTCTTCTGAAGCGACACCAGCACAATGTGTATTTTTTGCCAATGCATCCAGAAGTAGGTCATTGGCCAGTACATCTAGTTTTTTCTGATCTTCGCCTTGGACGTTTTGATTACCAGCTTCGCCTAAAATATCTGCTAAAGCGCCTTTTCTGAGCAATTGTGAAATCGTCTTACCGACATCAGTGACAGTGGTAATCACGTCATTGAGTGCAGGGCTAGTGGCATGTTGGTTTAGATAGTCTGCTAAAGTCGTCATAAGGCTTCCTAATAAAGGGTATGGAAAGTAAAAGAACGGATAGGTGTCAAAGTAAAGAAGTAGGTGGCATTTAGCACACCTGAAATAGGTAAATTCTTAAATAGCTCATACGGCATCTTTGTCCCGACCACAAAATCGGCTACACTATATCTATTGTTATTCATTTGTAGTTTTGTCAGAATTATTCTCTATGAGAATACAGCATGTCTACTCACGCTTTCTGATTGTCTGCTGAGGCTATTTTTCGGTCGAATTTGATTACGGTAAATTGTAGCAAATAAGCGTCAAAATGTCCTTTGTATCTATGCCTATCAGTGATAAATGATCGAACAAAGATGAATAAGTGATTACTATAGACTCATATAAACCCACAATAAAGACTCGCCATTATGTCAAATTCTATCGATAGTAGCGCTACACAACCAGTCTCACCGACTGATTATGCAAAATTTGATCCCAGTACGATTCATCAAAGGCTCAATACGTCATTGAGTCGTCCGCAGCTCAACACAGATGGCAGTATCAGGCATTTCTTAGGTGTTGAAGGGCTTAATAAAGCACAACTCAAAGCTATTATTGCAAAAGCAGAGACTTTCTTTGATGACAATGGACAGCTAATCAATCGTCCTGAGTTAGACGGCTATACGGTCATGAATTTGTTCTTTGAACCATCGACTCGTACACGGACGACATTCGAGGTGGCAGAAAAACGCTTGGGTGCCAATGTGCTCAATATCGATATCGAACGTTCTAGTACCAAAAAAGGCGAGAGTCTGCGTGATACGCTGTGGAATTTACAGGCAATGACCGCGGATATCTTTGTAGTACGCCATTCAGCATCAGGTGCCGCGCATTTTATGGCGACAGAAGTGACGCCTGATATCGCAATTATTAATGGCGGTGATGGCTGGCATGCGCATCCTACTCAGGGAATGCTCGACATGTTGACCATTCATCGTGAGGCACCGCGCCCATTCGAAGAGCTGTCTATCGCAATCGTTGGTGATATTAAGCATTCACGCGTGGCACGCTCTGATATCAGTGCATTGCAAACGCTAGGTGTGACAGACATCCGTGTGTGTGCGCCGCGTACTCTACTGCCTAAAGGTATCGAACGTTTTGGCGTGCAAGTATATGAAAACATGGATGAGTGTGTCACTGATTGTGATGTGATCATGGGATTAAGAATACAAAATGAGCGTATCGGTTCGCCGCTCTTAGCATCATCGAGTGAGTACTATAAGCATTATGGGATCACGCCGGAGCGAGTAGCGCTTGCCAAACCTGATGCGCTAGTTATGCATCCAGGGCCGATGAACCGCGGTGTTGAGATTGCCTCTAGTGTGGCTGATGGCGCACAATCCGTTATCTTAAAGCAGGTAAATAACGGTATTGCCATTCGCATGGCGGTCTTGTCGCTTGCGATGGAAGGTCAACGCGCTCATCAAGCGGCTGGCAAGTAAACAGCCTGCCGCGCGACTTGTTCTCATTTATTTCATTTTATTGATACGGTAATAACGTTATGTCTACCATGCTTAATACGGATGCACCCATTCTTGACCATTTACCAAAAGCATTTAAAGATGCATTGCCACAAACTGCAACAGAAAAACTGTCTACACTCGATTCTGACCGTGAGATGTGGTTATTGCCACCACTAGTAGATCTATGCGCGCGCTTGCGTGAGCCAGGCCAGCAGCAACACGGCACGCTAAAATCAGAAGGCAGCGCAGCTCGTGGTAATGGATTTTTGCATGTAGTCACACCTCCTGATACCAATCCTATTTTAGAAAATGGTTCACTTTTAAAGGGCTTGCGTGAGCGCGCCTTAAGTGATGGCGGGATTTACTTGCATATTTTGGGTGCATTGACCACAGGGTTAGAGGGCGAACGACCCTCTAACATCGCAGGGCTTAAAAAGGGCGGTTGTATCGCAGTATCCAATGCGCGTAGACCTTTTCGTAATGATTTAGTATTGCTACGTACATTAGAATACGCGGCGACTTTTGGTATGAAAGTATTCTTTTATCCTGATGAGCCAAGTCTGTCTGGAGATGGCGTGGCACATGAGGGCTATATTGCTTCTTATCATGGTCTGCAAGGGATTCCTTGGATTGCAGAAACTGTTGCACTGTCTACGCAGCTATTGATGGTGGAAGAGACTGGAATCGCTGCTCATTTTAGCCAGTTATCATGTAAGTCTTCCATTGAGCTCATGCGCTGGGCAAAAGACAAAGGTCTGCCGGTTACGTGTGATGTTGCGATGCATCAGCTGTATTTAACTGATGACAATCTTGAAGGCTTTAATGCTCAGGCATATGTGTTGCCACCGCTACGTAGCAATACTGACCAACAGGCAATCCGCCGTGGATTAAAGGATGGCACTATCGATGCTATCTGTAGTCATCACGAGCCATTGAACAGTACCGCCAAAAAAGCACCATTTGCTGAAAGTACGCCAGGTATCTCAAACTTCGATACGTTTATGGCGTTGGCTTGTCAGCTGGTAAATGACGATGTCTTAACACTCTCGCAATTAGTAGATAAAATCTGCCTGAATCCTGCAAAAATCGCAGGTATTAGCGAGCAGTATGAAGCGATTGGCGGTGCAGTATTGGTCGATCCTAATCTTGAGTGGCAAGTAACCGCGCAATCTATGCTATCAAGTGGTAAGAACACGCCGTTTTTCAATCAGCAGTTGCAAGGACGTGTTGTGGAGACATTCTTTGGCTAATTTGCCCCGACAGGATGACCGTCTGCCGCCATCCTTGAAGGATAAAGGGGTTACTATGAATGGTCAGCAAGAAAAATCGCGCAGTACGGCGAGCGAGTCTATCAAAGCGGTGGCCATTTATGAGGTAGTCAAAGGTGTTGGTGCGTTACTAGGAGCAGGGGCATTATGGTGGTGGCATACCAATCTTGAGCATTGGCTGACGACGGCAACTGTTACTTGGCAGCGCAGCTTCGGCCATATGCTTGCCCCGCAAATAGACAGTGCCGTACGTATTGCTCAGCAGGCAAGTAAAAACTGGCCGATGTTTTTATTATTGATATTTGCATATGCCAGTTTGCGTTTCCTCGAAGCTTACGGCTTATGGCATGACAAAACATGGGCATATTGGTTCGGGGTGCTGGGCTACGGGGTTTTTATTCCTATAGAAATCTACTATCTGATCGTTAGCCCGTTTGACTGGTTTAAGCTTGGGATATTGGTTTCTAATCTGCTTATTATTATCGTGGTTTATCGTAATATGAAACGAAAGGGCTTGATATAGCATTTAAATTTAAGTTAAAAAATCCAGCATAAGATACTTGTCTTACGCTGGATTTTTTGTGCCTGATATATTTTTGGCTTATACGTCTACTGTTTTTTCATCCGTACGAATGCTTTTAGCGACTTTTCCAACGCTCAGGCCTTGTACCAAGATAGAGAAAATCACCACCGCATAAGTGAGTGCCAATAAAATCTCTCGTTCAGCCCCGATTGGTAGCTGTAATACTAACGCAACTGAGATACCTCCGCGTAAACCGCCCCATGTTAGGACTTTCCATGCGCCCGTAGGCAAATCAAGCTGACGATGAAAGGTTTTTGTCGTCATACCTACCACGATAAATCGAGCAATCAGCGCAATTAAAATCGTCAAACCACTTGCAATAAATAAATTGCCTGAATAAGCAATCATTACCACTTCTAGACCAATGAGTACAAACAAAATGGCGTTTAAAATCTCATCAATCAATTCCCAGAACAAATCAATATAGTGCCGTGTCTTATCACTCATGGCTAGCTCGCGACCACGATTACCAACCATCAGACCCATCATGACCATGGCGAGTGGCCCTGATAAATGCCAATGGCTGGCCAGCGCGTAGCCACCGATGACGCCTGCTAATGTTAATAACACTTCTTCTTGATAGCTATCAATGCTTTTGAGCAAGTAGTACAAAATCGCACCAAGTACCAGTCCGAAAACAACGCCGCCACCAGCTTCAACCGCCAAAGTATGTGCAACGTAGTTGGCAGTAGGGATATCACCGCTAGATAAAATCCCTAGCAATAAGACGAAGATAACCACGCCGATACCATCATTGAACAATGACTCGCCAGCGATGACAGTCTCGATGCTCTTTGGAGCGCCTGCTGACGAAAGGATACCCATGACGGCAATAGGATCGGTAGGGGAGATAAGTGCACCAAACAACAGACACCAGAGAAACGGTAGGCCGAAACCGAAGAGCGGCAACATAAAGTAAATCGCAGTCGCAATGAGCATCGCCGATATGATCGTACCAAGACCAGCAAGGATGCCGATAGGTAGCTTGTAGCGTCTTAAATCACCAATATTGACGTGTAATGCGCCTGCGAATAACAACATCGATAGCATGCCGTCTAAGAGTACTTCGGTAAAATCAAGTTGCTCCAATAAACTGACTTCGTAATCAATCAGCTGATCAAACCCTAAGAAGCCTAAAAATATCGCACCGATTGACAGTAAGATAGAGATGACCATGACACCGATAGTGGTCGGCAGACCAATAAAACGGTGATTGATATAAGTTAATGAAGCGGTAATCGACAAAAATATGGCGCTGATTTCTAGGATTGTTAGGCTGGTTGCAGATGCCATAAAAATTAGGTCTCATATAAATATAAAAAGTATCTAAAGCGCAGGGCTTATAGGGACGTTATAAGTGTTGCTAGCTATAGGTGTTGCTAGCTATAGGTGTTGTGCTTATAAGTAATGTGTTTATAAAGGTTGATACGGCCATCTATTTAAACAGTTAATTGGTCATATCATTAACTAGACTGTGTCTGTAACGCTTGACGAATATCAGCTTCAAAATCACTCACATAATTAAAATGCTTGTGCTGAGCATCCTTATCAAGGATAAATTGCTTGGCTTGTTCGCACATAGCGACCAAATCATCGACCAATTCTTGATAATTTAAATTCTCTTCTCCAGCGCGCTGAATCAGATGCAATTCATGTAATAGCGTTTGCTGCTGTGCGCTGTTTACCCGTGCATAATTCAGATTGACCATTGCCTGACACAATGCTTTTAAGACCATTAGGTCAGCAGCTGCATAACGACGTATCTCACCGAGTGACACATTGATAAAGTCAGAAATTTTGGGGATATGAGTGACTAGTGCCAATATGGCCAGTCGCTTCTGTTTGATAGTAGTTTCAGAACTATCGTTAGTGTCCAACTGCGGTATGTGAAAATGATAAGGGCTTGGTGGCTGACGACGCATCATGATACTCAGACAGCTGGTTAGAGACTGGACGCAATTGACCGCAGTCTTTGGATCATTGATACCAGGAGATAGTGCGCGTACAGCAATCTCCGTCATCTGACCTAAGCTATAGGCGATGTCGTTAGAGTGCGCCAATCGTTGCTCAAGTCGCAGGCAACCTGCAAGACGTTGCCAAAACAGTCCATCGGGCGCTCGCGGTATTACTGACAGATGCGGGGTCGCTGTCTTCTTTTGATTATTTGGATGAGATGCAGGCCGCTGATAAAAGTAGCCAATGACGTTTTTGTCAGTGACGTAATTACCGAGGTTGACATGCATTTGTACCACGCCACCATAATCTTGTGACAGCGCAATCAATGACTCAAGATAAATCTGCTGTAGATAACCGGAATTTGGTGAATAAATAGGCATAGCAGGCCAGTTTTGGAACTGCTCGATATCATGGTGCTCAGCATCGCGTTGATGTTGAATATCACATCGATCATTATACCAATAGTAAATGTTTGCAATCGCATCGTTGCTAGCATTTTGAATGACGTGTGACGCTTGAATGGCATGCACCATATGCTGTACAAAATAAACTAAAAGCAGCGCACAGATAATTGCCATGATAATGGCAAAGGTCACTGCCAATTGCGGCACACCAAAAGCCACGTCAGACTTATGGATAGACTTTAAGACCAGTAAGCTATAGCTAAATGTACCGATAAAAGCGCCAAGGACAAACTGATTTGGAGTGTCGGTCAAAAAGTTACGTAGCAGTCTTGGACCAAACTGTGAAGATGCCATCGACAGGACGGCGATTGTAATCGAAAACGTTGTACCGGCCACACCCAGTACCGCACCAGCGATGGCTGTCATAATCGCGCGCGCCGCTTCGTCATCACCAGTAAAGGCGAAGGAGATCTCTTTTACCGTTTCACGATCAAAGTTTTGGTCAATCGCGACTAGCAAAGGAGCCAGTAAAATACCGACGATGACACAAGCGGTTGGGATAAACCAATAGGAGCCAATCAGCCACTGCCACAGATTACTCAAGCGATCAGGCAAGTCGGTCAGCGTTTGTATTGACCACAACTTAGTGAACTGCTTAAGCCTGTCTTGACCTGCATTGATCGTACGTGTCCAGATGCTGTCTCCATCATTTTTATTCACTGTGATGAGCCTTAGGGTTATCTGCTTCTGTAATAATAGCGTTTTTATGCGTACGTCTGGTCATATCTGTCTCAGTATGACTATCACTAGTTCCCAGAGGTATGATGGCCTCATTGTCGTGATCGTCATACTCAATATCACTGTCTTTGTCATACGCCATTGGCTCTAGGTGCGGTGATGCTTCTAGATGTGGATCATTACCGTTGTAAGAACTCTGGCTATATCCATCTAGATTATCATGTCGTTGTACGTTTTCAGTGGCGGCAGAGGTTTTTCTAAATAGTTTACGGTCATCGCCATGCTTACTAGTAGATTGTTTCCGCGGTTCGCTATTGGCAAAGATAGCGTTTAGCGGCAGATGCAGTTGCTGTTTGGCGTACGCTTCAGTATTCTCAAAACGTTTTACCAATAAACTCAGCCAAGGCTTCTGACCTTCCAATTTCATCTCATCCAACTCGTCCTTGATAGGAAGTGGATAGGGCAAGGTACGATAAAAGTCCCATAACGTCATCCTACTCAAATCTCTTTTGAGCACATAGTCATCATCATCTGTCATGGTAATCAGATTGCTGTCTTGTAGGTAGTTGATATAGGTATACCATTTCGGCAGCTCTTTGCGACCTAAGACATTGCGCAGCGCTTGTTCGCTAACGGCTTCACCTTTTAAGTGGTGGGTATAAACCAAGTTCAACATATCTAGCAAGCTGAGTAACGGGTGACGAGGGTAGACTTCTTCTGTCTCAAAAATGGTCAAGGTATAGCTGATTTCAACGCCTAATAAAATCAAATTCCACGACAGATAAATCCATAGTAGAAAGATAGGCAAGGCGGCAAAAGCGCCGTAAATCGCTTCGTAGCTGGTAAAGTTAGCCATCACTGTACCAAACAGATGCTTCATTAATTCAAAGACAATGGCCACAAACACGCCAGCGATAGCTGCGTTCTTCGCTGGTACGCGCGCCTTTGGAATAAACCAGTACATACCGACAAAGCCCGCCATCGTAATACCAATCGATGCCATTTGTACCCAAAAGCTCCAGTCGATACCGTAGCCTGCAATTTGACGATTTAGAAAACTCAGACTCTGTACAGTACTGGAAGCGATAAAAGCGGTGCCCAATACTAACGGTCCTAGGGTAACGATAGTCCAATAACGCAGCATGCTTTTAATGCCACCAGAGCGATCTTCTACTCGCCAGATTTGGTTAAACGCGCGCTCGATAGTAGTCAAGGTCATGATAGTTGTAAAGAATAAAATCATGGCACCGATAATGGTTAGATTAGATGACTTTTCGGCAAAGCTATTAATGTACTCACTAACTTGCATGCTCGATTGCGGCAACAGATTGCTATAAATGACGTCATAAATCTGCGCTCTAACTGATGCGAGTGCTGGTACGGATGACAAAATCATCAATAATACCGTCAATACCGGCACGATCGACAGCATAGTGGTGTATGTCAGTGAAGCTGCCTTTTGCTGGCAATTATCTTCAAAAAAATGCCGAGTCAAAAACCGTAAGAACTGAAACCAGCGCTGCTGTAAAAACGGGAGTTTTTGAGATAATTTTTCCATGTCGACCATTAAGCAAAAGTAAGAGTGACAATAGTGTAACAAAGATGAACGGTTATCATCTGCGGTTTAATTGTGTCAAAGTGCACCACGTAGCACATCAGATACAATATAAGTCAGGTTATCAATCATGGTTATTTGCATGACAGTGAATGACTCGGGCATAATGTGCACATATTCTACAATGCTAGTTAGTCGTATATTTCGCCGCATTTTTAATGGCCAGTACGACTAACGATTTTATAAGGAAGCTTTGCTAATGAGTCAGACCGACCCTTATGTCTTGGTGCTTTATTATTCTAATTACGGTACGACTAAGACATTAGCATATGCTATCGCGCAAGGTATTGAAGATGCTGGCATGACCGCGCGTATCCGTACGGTACCGACAGTGGCACCTGAAACCACGTCAAGCAAGCCTGCGATACCTGATGAAGGTGATTTGTACTGTACGATGGACGATCTCAAGGACTGTAGCGGTCTTGCGCTTGGTAGCCCAACGCACTTTGGTAATATGGCCGCACCCATGAAGTATTTTTGGGATAATACTGTGACCTTGTGGCTGGCAGGGAACCTACAGAACAAGCCTGCATCGGTGTTTACGGCGACAGGTTCCATGCATGGTGGCCAAGAAACGACATTATTGACGATGATGTTGCCGTTGATGCATCACGGTATGGTCATCGTAGGTGTGCCCTATGCAGAGCCAGCATTGAACCGTACTCATCGCGGCGGCACGCCTTATGGTGCTAGCCATGTCAGCGGTGCATCGCATGATCAGCCTATATCTACTGACGAACGAGATTTGGGTATTGCGCAGGGTCGCCGTTTAGCGATTACTGCGGCTGCATTAGCACAGGCTAATTGGAGCTTATAAGCAACTTTTATAAACCTGCTGTCTAGAATCGTCTAAGTTTCAAAATCTACGATTCAATGCTTATAACCACTCGGTTATAAGCACGCACTAACTATTCATATTCAGCAGTATATTATTCATTTAGGAAATCAAAATATCTAATGGCCACAACCCGCTCTAATACAAAGCCTCTTAAAACGGTTAAGGCTATCGCACCTATTGCACAGCGCTTAAAGGTTACGTGGTTAATTTGGCTCGTTTATAGACTGCTCGGATTGCCTATCTTTATTAGTATCTTTAATCCTAGTAGCCCTGATATCGTTGGCGGTATTGCTTGGCAGGCGTTATGGCTAGTGCCAGCGTTGATTTTGACGCCATGGATATTGCGCGGTCGTTCACCTTATGCGTTGTTGATAAGCAGTATGTTTACCCTAGTATATTTGGGCGCGAGTGGCGTGGTGCTATTTACTCGTATATATGGCAGTAGCTGGGCAGAAATCGCCGTGTATTTAGCGGATTTTTTACTATTGCTTGCTATCAATGTTTGGCTATTTATTCTGCTTAAACGCCTGCCTTCGATGAACAATGTTGTGAAGAAACCTCGCCAATAATTAAACTTACCTGAAGCCTAATAAATTATATCCATTAATCTAAAACCATAGAAAAGCGGCGCCCCATCTGGAGCGCCGCTTTTTTGTTTATAACTTTCAAGATAAGTAGATTAATTAATCTTAGTTAATTCTAAATCCATTTTCTTACCATCGTTAATTTGGCTAACTTTAACTGGCATATAGTCCAAGCTTGGGGCTAACCAAAAGCTGGTAGAGCGGCTATCGTCATCGTGGACGCGGTCAACACGTACCGTATCAAAGGTACCCGCTGGTACGGTAATTTTAGTGCTGCCTGATTTTTTAAATGGCGTCTTCTCGATTTTGTCTTTTTTTGCCATGTAGTAATTACCAGAGAACTTACCGTTTAATAAATCCTGACGAATCTGTACCTCAAGGCTCAAATCATCAAAGGCTTGTTGCGACATGTTCATAGTCGTCGACTTGCCCTTATAGTTACTGGTGACTTTTTTGCTGCTTGGGTTAAAGTCTAGTTTATGTGTGCGACCCATGCCAAGTAGTTTGTACGTAGTGCTTGCCTGTGTGGGACTGACATTATTACCATTAAGCGTAAAAGTACTGTTTTGCGAGGCACTAGCCACACCGGCGACGCGAGCCTTGACATTATATTTCCACGTATTACCAGATTTGCTTAGCGTACGAGTTGCTGTGCCTTTGTATTTGTCCTCAACGGTAAAACTATAATCGGCAGTTGATGGTTGGACGGTTTTTGCGCTGGCAAGGGTAGGTGCGGTCATACTCAAAGCTCCAACGGTAGAGATACTGATGCCTGTTACTAAGGCAGATAAAAATTTAGATGGACTGCGTTTTGCGTTATTAGCATTATCAACATTGTCGCTTGATGACTTTTTGTGCATTGATGAAAAACTCATAGATACCCCTTCATTAATTTATTGCCGATATAGCAATTTTTTTCGTTCGTTCTTATTATGTTTACCAGACCTATAATGGTCATACGCTGTTACATTTTCAAGCGTGGTGTCATACCGCTTCGTGTAGTGCTTGTAGCAAATGTTTCTATAGTTAATTTGGCATTGGTCAAAATATAAATTCAGCTCACTAATATTTTAAATATTCTTACTTCTTGTCCTTATTTGAATAGCATAGCGGCTTTATTAAACGTAAAGCATCGATATTAGATGTTGGTTGATCAATTTTTGCAAAATAATCTTGTAAATTTTTGGGCTTTACACTTGAACCGAACTCACCTTGCCCCCACTTTTTGTTACAAGCTCAAGGCTTATCTATAAAGCGTTGTTTTTGGCAGTGTTCCCTATAGATACTGGTATTGAGACCATTAATTCAAATAAACCCTTAATTTTATTAACCAACTTTTGGAGTCATATCGATGAACATTCGTCCTTTACATGACCGTATTGTCGTCCGCCGCATAGAAGAAGAAACAAAGACTGCTGGTGGTATCTTGCTTCCTGGTTCAGCACAAGAGAAACCTTCACAAGGTGAAGTGCTTGCAGTTGGTAATGGTCAAGTTCGTGACAACGGTGAAACTCGTGCGTTAGATGTAAAAGCTGGCGACAAAGTTTTGTTCGGTCAATATGCTGGTCAAACCGTAAAGGTTGACGGTGAAGAACTATTGATTATGAAAGAGTCTGATGTATTGGGTGTGCTAGAAGGCTAGTCCTTTTGAGTATTATTTTATACTCAGCACATTTTGATAGCAGTTTCTAATAATCGCTTTTGATAAGCAACTATCAAATCAATCAATTGTATTCTCATACTTATAATAGTGGAGTAATTTAACATGGCAAAAGACGTAAAATTCGGCATTGATGCCCGTAAACAAATGATGGACGGCGTAAACGTTCTAGCAAATGCAGTACGTGTAACACTAGGCCCTAAAGGTCGTAACGTTGTTATCGACAAATCATTTGGCGCACCTACCATCACTAAAGATGGTGTTTCAGTTGCCAAAGAAATCGAACTAGAAAACAAATTCGAAAACATGGGCGCACAGTTGGTACGTGAAGTGGCTAGTCGCACTAATGATGTTGCTGGTGATGGTACAACAACTGCGACTGTATTGGCTCAGTCAATCCTACAAGAAGGCATGAAGTCAGTTGCTGCTGGCATGAACCCAATGGATCTTAAGCGCGGTATCGACAAAGCGGTACGTGAAGCGGTTAAAGAAATCCATAAACTATCAACGCCAGCTGACGATCACAAAGCAATCGCTCAAGTTGGTTCTATCTCTGCAAACTCAGACACCAAAATCGGTGAACTGATCTCGCAAGCGATGGAAAAAGTAGGCAAGCAAGGCGTTATCACTGTTGAAGAAGGTTCAAGCTTCGAAGATACCCTAGAAGTTGTAGAAGGTATGCAGTTTGACCGTGGTTATATCAGCCCGTACTTTGCTAATAAGCAAGACAGCCTAACTGCTGAATTTGAAAACCCATATATCTTGCTAGTTGACAAAAAAATCAGCAACATTCGCGAAATCGTGCCATTACTTGAGCAAGTAATGCAGCAGAGCAAGCCGTTGCTAATCATCGCTGAAGATGTAGAAAACGAAGCACTAGCGACACTAGTTGTAAACAACATGCGTGGCGGCTTAAAAACTTGTGCTGTTAAGGCACCAGGTTTCGGCGATCGTCGTAAAGCAATGCTTGAAGACATCGCAACGCTAACTGGCGGTACTGTAATCTCTGAAGAGATTGGCCTAAGCTTAGAGACTGCTACTCTAGAGCAACTTGGTACTGCTAAGAAAGTGACTGTCGGTAAAGAAAACACCGTTATCGTTGATGGCGCTGGCAACAAAGCTGACATCGAAAACCGTGTTGAGTCTATCAACCGTCAAATCGAAGAGTCTACTTCTGACTATGACAAAGAAAAGCTACAAGAGCGTGTTGCTAAATTAGCAGGCGGCGTAGCAGTGATCAAAGTCGGCGCAGCAACCGAAACAGAAATGAAAGAGAAGAAAGACCGTGTTGACGATGCGCTACATGCAACTCGTGCAGCGGTTGAAGAAGGCGTTGTACCTGGCGGCGGTGTTGCCTTAGTTCGTGCGATGAATGCATTGTCTGAACTACGCGGTGATAACGATGACCAAAACGCTGGTATGAACATCCTACGTCGCGCGATGGAAGCACCACTACGTCAAATCGTAACCAACGCTGGCGAAGAAGCTTCAGTTGTGGTTAACGAAGTGAAGAGTGGCAGTGGTAACTACGGTTACAATGCAGCGACTGGCGAATATGGCGATATGCTAGAGATGGGTATCCTTGATCCAGCTAAAGTTGCTCGTTCAGCGCTAGAAAATGCTGCATCTGTTGCAGGCTTAATGCTAACGACTGAAGTTATGATCACTGACTTACCGCAAGGTGATGACGGTATGGCTGCTATGGGCGGCGGTGCTGGAATGGGCGGTATGGGTGGAATGGGCGGCATGATGTAAGCTGTACTAATTTTCCACTGATCAAAAAGAGCTAACATTTTTCTTGTTAGCTCTTTTTTTTATTGTAAAAAAATGACAGAACGACTATTATCTTGGCATATATCATCTAATTAAGTATAAAAATAACTGATAATCTATATAACACTTTATAGCATATAAACTCTATTGAGGTCTTCATGAGAATAATACTGTTTAATCATAAAGGAGGGGTTAGTAAAACCACAACTTCTTTTAACTTAGGTTGGAAGTTAGCAGAATTAGGCAAAAGAGTTTTACTTGTTGATGCAGATCCACAGTGTAATCTAACAGGATTAATGCTACAAAATGATTTCGACGAGTATTATATAGAAGAAGCTACAAAGAGTAATAATTTAAAAGACGGAGTTAGTTCCGCGTTTGAAAGTAAACCTGAAGCTATAATCGGTTTCGATTGCGTTCAATCTTCTAAAAATGAAAACTTGTTTCTGTTACCTGGCCATCCGAATTTGACAGAACTTGAACCACAGTTAAGCTTTGCCCAGAACTCAAATAATGCTTTTAGTACTATGCAGAATCTTCCAGGTTCATTCAATGCACTGATAGATTTGATAGTTGAAAAAAATCAAATAGATTTTGTTATTTTTGATGTCAACCCTGGTTTAGGTGCCATTAACCAAAACTTATTTTCAATTTCTGATTTATTTATAATACCTACAAATCCTGATCCATTTTCCCTGATGGCAATTAATACTTTATCAACTGTTCTACCACGTTGGACTAAACATGCAGTTCAAATGCAGGGTATGTTTGCAGATTCATCCTATCCCTTCCCTGTTAGATCCCCTAAATTAGGAGGGCTATTAATCCAAAGGTTTAATATAAGGAATGGAAAACCCAATAAACCTTTCCGTGACAATATGAATGAAATACTTAAAGCAGTGTCTGAAAAATTAGTACCTGCTTTTCAGCAAAATCAAATGTTATTAAGTGATGAGATGTATACTGACGGAGTTATACCTAAAGATTACTGTCTAGCTGAAATACCTGATTTTCAAAGCCTATTACAAAAATCAAATGAAGTAGGTGTGCCTGTATTTGCACTTACTGATAGCGAAATCAACTATAAAGGTAAGGTTTTAGAGCAAATGCAAGATAAGCGTGAAGATTTTAACAGGTTATTTATCTCCTTAGCAGAACAAATTTTACATATCAAAGAAAACTATGTTTGAAGCTAAAAGTAGGTTTGATGATTCTTATTCTAGAATAAAGACAATGCATTCTTTATATGATCATTTATTAGATAACTCCAAGTTTCCTCATGATATGATCTCTGATATTCTTAGAAGCGAATTAGTAAGTGTGGTTTCAGCACTTGATAGGTTTATACATGATATCGTAAAAGTAGGTATAATCGAGTCTTATAATGGTCAACGTCAGCTAACAAACTCCTGCTCGAACTTTCAAATTAATATAGGTGATTTAAAAACCTTTCTAAATCCTACTATTAGCCAAGATCCTGATATAATTTTGGGAGATATAATTGATAGAAAGCATAGCCACCTATCTTTCCAAGACCCTAAAAAAATTGCAGATGCTCTAAGTCTTTTTTGGGATGACAGCCAAAAATGGCAGACCATTGCTTCTCAGTTAGGAAGTGATCAAAACACAATAAAAGTTGAGTTGAAAAATATAATAATAAGAAGAAATCAGATTGTCCATGAAGCTGACTTTGATGCATTTCAAAATCAACTTCAGATAATAAAAGCGAATGATGTTGAGAACTCGGTGGAGTTCATTAACAATTTAGTAGAAGTAATTTATAATTTGATAAAAATATAAGTTTTTTACATTTCTTGAGGGTGATTCTTTCAAAATAAGATTTAAACATTACTGCTCCATCGCATCCCGTCTAAAAACCCAAGTCTTATCATCAGACACTTCTTTATCATAGCAATATTCTGTCAAATTCAAATGAACTCATTATGGGTCTTGCCACTCACGAATGATCGAGTGAGACATTGTTCTCCTAATCGGTACAAAAGAATCTCACACAAAAATAGGTAGAGTCGTCTTATTGATTACCTTTCTCACCGATAAATGAGTATGTATGTCTTTTACGCTAGCAAGCTTGTGTAGCTTACGGGTGAACCGCTCATAACCATCGAGATTGGGGCTCACTACTTCTAATAAATAATCATAAGAACCCGATACCACATGTCCATTAATCACCTCGTCCATATTGGACAGAGCGCGTTCGAAGGCTGCGATAGATTCTTCTTGGTGGCTGTTGAGACTGACTTCCACAAAGAAACTCATCGCAATACCCGCTTTGGCTTTATTTACGTTCGCTTGATAGTTCTCTATATAGCCTTCGTCTTCCAAACGCTTTAGGCGTCGCGCGCAAGGAGACGGCGACAGCCCTATACGTTCGGACAGTTCCGCCGTAGATAAGCGCGCTTCTTTTTGGAGCACTTCCAAGATATGGCGATCGATTTTGTCCATAATTTACCTTTTGGATTTTTAAGCCAATAATTTTGATTTAGTTAGCATTATCCACCAAATATTTGTAAAATTGCAATGAATAAATAGAGATAAAAGCGCGTATTTTAATCGATAATTGGTCTTTGTATAGCAGCATAAGACACGACTATGAATACGATATTCCACCCCTCATCGCGCAAAAATCCTTTGTTTGTAATGTCGCCACTAACCAAAGGCTATGTGGCGATGAGCGTCGTATTATTGATTTGGTCAGGCTTTGCGTTGACTGTACGAGCGGTTGGAGCATCGTCGCTAAGTATTGCGGATGTCATGCTCATTCGCTTTAGTGTACCGCTGGTCTTATTGACTCCTTGGGTACTCTCTAGTTGGCATGAAGTCAAAAATATAAGACTGCCAGATATCATGTTCGTTTTACTTGGTGGCGTGCCTTTTATTTTATTGGCTGCTTTTGGTGCAAGTACGGTACCAGCAGCTTACGTTGGTACTATTTTGACAGGGACACCAGTCTTCTTTGCCGCAATATTGTCTTTTATTTTTTATCGTCAACGAATATCATTGAGGAAATTTGCCGCATTAATCCTTATTCTCTTTGGTATCGCTACGATGATTGGCGGGCGTGCACAGTCAATACCTAATAGTCTTCTGTACGGTGTGGGGTTATTGTTGATGGCAAGCCTGATTTGGGCGGGTTATACCTTAGGGTTAAAAAGCACCAAATTGAGTCCAATAGCTATCGCTATCGTGCTCTCTTATACCTCGTTTTTTCTGACACTGATAATGGTTCTGTCTGGTATTGTGGAGACCAATATAGGTTCTATATCTTTTGATGAAGCGCTTCCATTTATACTAATACAAGGACTTGGTGTAGGGGTGGTATCAACCATTGCGTTTTCTTATGCTGTCAAAAAGCTGGGCTCCATTCGTACTTTATTACTTGGCTCTTTATCCCCAGGATTAACCGCTATACTAGCCATGCTGATACTCAATGAGTCTCTATCAGTTATTATGATATGCGGCATCGTACTCAGTACCATTGGCGTCATTTTGTCCAATCGAGCGACATAAATTAATTAAGGAAGTATCATGATGTTAGATAATATGCCTGTTATCAATGGTGATCCACTGTGGGCCTTGTTAGGTAGGTTTCGTGCTGACCAACGTAAACATAAAATAGATCTATTGGTTGGTGTCTATCGAGACGAGCATGGCAATACACCTGTAATGAAAACCGTGCAAGACGCAGAAATACATCTTGCTCATCAAGCTCATTCGAAGGCTTATGGCATGTTATCGGGTAACGCTAATTTTAACCAGCAAATGGCAAAATTTGTACTGGGTAACAGTCCAAGTCTAAAAAACCAATGTACGATTCAAACGGTTGGAGCGTCAGGGGCGTTACGACTCATTGCTGATTTGATCGCCACGCTCTCTCCAGATTCAACCGTTTGGATCAGTGACCCTGGCTATATCAATCATCGTCCGCTAATGGAAGGTGCTGGGTTAGCGGTTAATACGTATCCTTGGCAAAATAAAAATGGCCAGTTAGATATTGATGCGTGTTTTGCTGCGTTAGAAAAAGCAAAAGAAGGAGACGTGTTGTTATTACATGCGTGCTGCCATAATCCTACCGGTATAGATCCTTCTTTAGAGCAGTGGCAACTGTTTTCTGATAAATGTAAACAGAAAAATATTGTCCCGTTTATTGATATGGCGTATCAAGGTTTTGGAGATGATCCTGATACCGATGCTGCAGGACTTCGTTTAATGATTGAAGACGCTGACTTTGCATTTATCGCCGCCAGCTGTTCAAAGAACATGGGGCTATACAATGAGCGGACGGGTATTGCTACGGTGATGACGACGAACCATGAGCGTCATGCAGATATACAGACACTATTAGAAACCATCACACGCGCTAACTACTCTATGCCGCCCAATCACGGTGCCGCAGTGGCTTCTTATTTGCTAGACAAACCAAACGCATGGCTAGACGAACTAGCAAGCTACCGTGATAGGGTAGATACTATTCGCCAAGCATTAGGCGCAGCATTACAAGATAGGGGTGCACCTGCAGAGTTTTTGGACATTTCGCACCAAAAAGGCATGTTTTCTCTATTACCGCTAACAGAAAATCAAATGCTGATATTGCAAGATGAGTTCGCGATTTACGGTATGCCAAATGGTAGAATCAATATTGCAGGTTTGAAAATGACGGAAATCCCTCAACTGGCGGACGCTATCATGTCGATTATTTCACGTTAGAGAATAATTCTTATCGCTCAGTGCAATGGTTTTATCAACCAATCGCCACAGCAAGAAGGACACGACTATTTATACTTTATATTGGGATAAGGGTGGTGCCAATATGGCCACCCATGCTGTCTTTGAGGAGCTAGGCGTTTCTTATGAAATGATAGAAATAGACCTGTCTAAGAACATGCAAAAATCAGCTGAGTATCTAGCCATTAATCCAAATGGCAAAGTACCTACGTTGGTGCATCAGGGACAGGTTATTTATGAGTCTGTGGCAATTTTAACGTATGTGTTAGATCAGCACCCAGAGTCTGGGCTAGCACCTGACACAGGATGCCCTAGGCGCGGTGTCTATTACCAGTATTTGTTTTGGATGTCTTCTACACTGCAAGAAGCTGCTAATCGCTGGGCGCATCCCGAGCAGTACATCAGTGACGAGCACAATTTGCAGCAAGTGAAAGATAAAGCGAATGATGTGCTAACCCACTGTTGGGATATTGTTGAAAAGGGATTGGCGAATAATGGTCCATGGTTGTTAGGCGATAAATTAAGTGGGGCTGATTTTCATTTATTTATGATTGCTCACTGGAGTCAGCGATATGCGAGTCGAGCACAGGATTGGACACATTTAAACGCACATTATCAAGCCATGCTAAACCGTGCCTCGATACAAGAAATGATGGCACAAGAAGGGTTGTTGTAATCTGTTCATATGTTCAACTAAAAGATATGTGATGACTGGGCTAGAAGCACTGAATGCAATGATTCTAATGACTTCTAGCGATTGTAGTAAATGTAGTTTTATATGAAGCTACTGAAGCGCCGCATCTCGTCTAAACGTCCATGTCTTATCATCAGACGCGTTTTCACAATAGTAATATCCTGCCAAATCAAACTGCTTTAGCTGTTCAGCCTTTTACTTTATATTGACCATTTTCTCACCTTTCTCGATGAATCGCGTTTCGCTAAAAGTATGATTTTGTCATAAAACCTATTTGGCTATTAGAAGTTCTGTTATCGAAAGATAGCAGGGCTTTTTTGTGTCTAATTTAATGGTGAGTTTCTTTTAATATGTACTACTATATATGTTATTATTTAAATATATAATGGAGTGACAATTCAATTAAAAGGAGTTTGGACACGTGTTGCGGGTCAGAATGCGCAAAATATCGTGTGCCATTTAATGTGATCACGATGAAGAAGATTAGACTTGGAATCCTTGTAGAAGATAAGACCTTGGCGTGGTACAACTTTGAACCACTTAAGTCATTAGTGGATGAAGGAGTTGTCGAGGTTTGTATCGCTATTCAACGAAATATAAAACAAAAACGCAGTGTACTAAAGTCTATTCCCCTAATTAATCAAAAAATATTCTCTTCTCTTTCTCGAACTAAGAGTAATGCTAAGCATTATTCTATCCACGACTTATCAAAAAATGGCTCAATGCCTACTATCATGTCTATACCGAAGCAGGGTGAGTACACTGAAGAAATTGAAGATTCAGTGATTGAGAAAATCGAAGCGGCGGATTTAGATTACCTGCTTAATATTGGTTTCAGAGCGCTGACAGGAAAAATTTTAAGTATTACAAAAAATGGCGTGCTTTTTTTTCATTATGGCAACAATGCGATACAACATGATAAGCCTACGTTATATTGGCAGTTTGCTGAACAATGGGAAAGTAGTGTCGTGACTCTGCAATTATTAAATGAACATCTTAATGTAGATAAAGTTGTAGGGGAGGGTTATGGCACGCTATTTTATTGGGATTATAACTTAACTAAGCGTAAGTCAAATGGGATAGCAGCATCGGTATTATATTGGTACTTCCATAGGAATAGAGTTGGAGTTAATACCGGAAAGCCTATTAAGACAACTGGCGAACACACGGTTCATCACAAACCCGACTTATCAATGACCATCAAACACTTACCTAGATTCTTAAAATATTATACTGTCAAAACTTTTTATAAGAGTTTTTATCTCAATCAGTGGAGCCTCTTTATTGGATCTGTTGATCAACCAATACATACATATACAGAAATAATGCCTGCGAAAGGCTGCTTTTGGGCTGATCCTTTTTATATTGAACACGACTCAAGACGTTACATATTTTTTGAGAGTCTGAACTATAAAGAGAATATTGGTCGAATAGAGTGGATAGAGCTGAATGAAAGCCATCAAGTTATTAGTTCAGGACAAGCTGATTTGGGTATTAGCACGCACTTAAGCTTTCCCAATGTATTCGAGTATGAAGATGCTGTCTATATGATTCCAGAGGCTGCAAAAACCAATTGTATTAGCTTATTAAAAGCGACAGATTTTCCGTGTAAGTGGGAAAAAGTTCATGAGTTAGTTTCAGACGTTCAGGCCGTGGATAGCGCTGTGATTGAGCATAATGGATTATGGTATCTTTTCACAACTCACGGTTCAATTTCAGCATTCACTATGGATTTAGAGTTGTATATTTATACGTCTGACAAGCTGCAAGCAGATAATTGGACCATTCATCCCTCGGCGCCTCTAAAAATTGACGTGCGTGGATCTCGATTAGCAGGCGCATTATTCCGAAAAAACGGTCAGTTATTTCGTACTGCTCAAGATGGAACTATTAGATACGGGCGTAGGATTGGTTTGTACCTAGTAGAAGAGCTAACACCGACGTCTTATAAAGAAACTTTTGTACGTTATATTGAACCGGACTGGGAGACAGATATTGATCGTCTCCATACCTATAATATTTATGATGAAACAGTGGTACTTGATGTATCAAGAGATAAGTTGCGTTTTAGAATATAGGTACTAAAACATTTAGTGGTTGGAGAATAAAAAACCCATCATAAGTTTCGGCTTATGATGGGTTTTTTATAATTGTGACTCATATTATATCAAGTTACTGATCCGCCGCATCCCTTCTAAACGTCCACGTCTTATTATCGGACGCATCTTCACAATAGTAATATCCTGCCAAATCAAACTGCTTTAGCTGTTCAGCATTGGTCAGCTTATTATCAGCAGCATATTTCACCATCAGTCCACGGGCTTTTTTGGCATAAAAGCTAATCACTTTGTATTGACCATTTTTCTCGTCTTCAAATCGTGGCGTGACGATATCTGCCTTCAGTGCTTTCTTTTTTACCGCCTTAAAGTATTCATTAGAAGCTAAATTAACCAATGTTTTGTCATCGCTGTCAGCCATACGCGCATTGATAACGTTAGTCACTTCCTCACCCCAAAACTCATAAAGATTGTCACCGCGCTCATTTTTCAGCTTGGTGCCCATCTCTAAGCGATATGGCTGGATCAGATCTAGTGGCTTTAGTACTCCATACAGCCCAGACAAAATACCTAAGTGCTCATTGACATAAGTAGCGGTATCTTTGTCCATATGATACATATCAAGTCCAGTATAGACATCGCCATCGAATAAATAGCCTGCAGGCTTAGCGGCATTATCAGAGGCATCGTTAGTAAATGGTTGCTCTTCGCTCCAATGCCATTGTTGATTGCGCGTAGCATTAAGCTGAGCCAAATCGTCAGATATACTCATCAATTCTTGTAGGTCAACGGGCTCTTTTGACTTCAGTACTTTCATCAATTCTTGTGAGCGCTCGATTAGCTCGGGCTGGCTATAGTAGTTGCCTAAATTTAATGGTATAGCATCTGTTTCGTTCAGGGATTTTGCAGGGGAGAGCAAAAAATACATGTTTATTCCTTATTATAATGAATCGATGACGGGTTTTTTCGAGTGTCAAGTATTCTTATTATACGGTATGCATGGGTGGAACTTGACTTCACCTTGCTTATTTTATGTTTATTGACGTTATTTGTTTAATAAAAGAACGGATTTAACATTAGGAAATAAATGGAGTTAGGCCTGTACCTATAAGGGCTAAGCGTTTTTCAGAAAAATAAAAGGCTTTAATATACCAACAAAAAGTATGCCAATGGTGTAAATACCTAAATTTTTATTTTACTTGTGGGTCATCATTAGACAATGAAACTTGATGAACGATATCTCTATAATAAAAAGGCATGATGGTAAAGTAGCTATCATTTATTAAATTGATAACCTTTGGTCGCTGTAATGGATTAATCATGATCAATGGGTTTTGTCCCCTGTGCTTTTTAGATGTGCGTTGAGGGTATTAAAGGTAGTCGTGAGACGTAAATATAGTCATTGGACGTAAGTAAGGAGACGGTATGAAAATCGGTGTAATAAGTGCAGATATCACGAGCGAGAGCCGTGTAGCCATAACCCCAGACGCAGTCAAAAAATTGCGTAAACTTGGGTTTGAAGTCGTCATTCAGTCAGGTGCAGGCCAAGCAGCATACTATGCTGATGAGTTGTATCAGGCTGCGGGTGCCGACATTGCCAGTAGTCGTACCGAGGTGATTACCCAGTCTAAGATTATTACCACCGTCAATGACCTACCAGCGGAAGCCACTGAAAGCTTGTCGTCTGGTCAGATCGTCATTGGCATGCTTGACCCGTATCGTAACACTCAGCTTGACACTTATGCAGCCAAAGGCGCAACAGTCTTTGCGATGGAGTTATTGCCTCGTACACTGTCACGCGCACAAAATATGGATGTATTGTCATCACAAGCCAACCTCGCTGGTTATAAAGCAGTATTGCTCGCGGCCAATGAGTATTCGCGTCCTTTCCCGATGTTTATGACTTCAGCGGGTACAGTTAAGCCAGCTAAAGTCGTTATCCTAGGTGTTGGTGTCGCAGGTCTACAGGCAATTGCGACAGCCAAGCGTTTGGGTGCAGTGGTAGAAGCCAGTGACCTACGTCCGACCGCTCGCGAGCAAGTAGAATCACTCGGTGGTAAATGGCTTGACGTGCCGATGAGCGCAGAGGAGGCTGAAACAGCTAAGTCTACCGGTGGTTATGCATGGACGCCATCAGAGCAATATGTCAAAGATCAAGCAGCTGTCGTGGACAAAGCATTGAGCAACGCTGACATCGTTATTACCACAGCTCAGATTCCTGGTCGCAACGCACCGCGCTTGGTACATGGCGCAACGCTTGCCAAAATGAAAGCAGGTTCCGTACTGATCGATATGGCGGCCGGTACTGGTGGTAACGTCGAAGGCAGCGTGCCTAACGAAACCATCACGACAGACAACGGCGTACGTATCGTTGGTGCCGCCAATATCCCTTCACAGCTAGCCGCACAGTCTTCAGATTTGTATGCCAATAACCTTGTTAACTTTATTACGACATTGATTGCACCTGCTGGCGATGATGCATCAGTCAGCTTGGCACTTAACTTAGACATGGAAGACGAGATTCAGGGCGCACTGGCAGTGACACATGATAGTCAGGTACGACTGGCCAAACGCTAGTTTGAACAGCCTATTACCACATATTTTGTCACTACACATTTGCCAGTAATGAATAAATTTTTAGGAGGATTAGATGATTGCCACTATTTTAGCTGCAGCGCCAGCCGGTGCGGCCATGAGTAGCACACCATTTGTAGCGATTTTCACTGTATTTGTGCTCGCTATTTTTGTCGGATACTACGTGGTTTGGGGCGTAACGCCTGCATTACATACGCCATTGATGGCGGTAACCAACGCTTTATCAAGTATCGTCATCGTGGGTGCGATGCTACAAACCGTCACGATTGATGGTTCAATGTTTACACCGACCAGTTTGCTTGGTGCCTTTGCGGTATTTTTAGCCAGTATCAATATCTTCGGTGGCTTTGCTGTGACTGAGCGTATGCTTGCGATGTTTAAACCGAAAGTGAAAAAAGCACCAGTAGCAACCACTGATGCCGGAGGTGACGCATGAACGATTTCTCAGCAATGATTGCAGCAAATGCAGATTGGTTCTATCTAGTCGGCGCTATTCTCTTTGTTTTAACGTTACGTGGTTTGTCTAGTCCAAAGACAGCGATTCGCGGTAACCGTTTTGGTATGGCAGCGATGGCAATTGCTGTCGTCACGACGTTCTTCTTAGCAGAAGGCCCTGTGCTTTGGTTGATCATCGGTGCGATGGTGTTGGGTGCTCTCGTTGGTATGTGGAAAGCAAAAACGGTCGCGATGACGCAAATGCCAGAAACAGTCGCTTTAATGCATTCATTCGTCGGTTTGGCAGCGGTTGCGATTGCACTTGCGACGGTATTACACACTGAACAACAGCATGGTGCCGTTGCTCGCATCGAGCTATTTATCGGTTGCTTCATCGGTGCAATTACGTTCTCAGCCTCGGTCTTTGCCTTTGGTAAATTGGCCGCGAAAAGTTGGGCGAAAACATTGGTTGGCGGCTGGGTAAAACCGGTCCAAGCGCTACTATTCATTGCGATGATTGGTTTCGGCGGCGTCTATTTCGTCACTGACTCATTACCGGCATTTTATGCGATGGCAGTGATTGCCGTTATCTTTGGCTGGATGTGGATTGCGCCAATCGGTGGCGGTGACATGCCAGTAGTTGTATCACTACTGAACTCATTCTCAGGTTGGGCAGCAGCAGGTATTGGTTTCACGCTTGGCAACTCGATGCTGATTATCGCGGGTTCGCTAGTCGGTTCATCAGGTGCGATCTTGTCTTATATTATGTGTAAAGCCATGAACCGCTCACTACTTAATGTCTTATTCGGTGGTATGGGTACGTCAGCTGTTGCCGTAGGCGGCGATGATGGTGCACCGAAGAACTACAAAGCAGGCTCAGCAGAAGACGCAGGGTTCCTCATGTCTAATGCTAGCAGTGTGGTCATTGTACCAGGTTATGGTATGGCACAAGGCCGTGCACAAAATGCAGTAAAAGAGCTATATGAGCTATTAAAAGAAGAAGGCGTTAACGTTCGCTTTGCCATTCATCCGGTCGCGGGTCGTATGCCAGGCCATATGAACGTCCTATTGGCTGAAGCTGATGTACCTTATGATGATATTTTAGAAATGGACGAGATCAACTCAGACTTTGCGAGTACAGATGTGGTGTTGGTTATCGGTGCAAACGACGTTGTAAACCCATCTGCGAAAGATGATCCTACTTCCCCAATCTTTGGTATGCCGATTCTAGAAGTTAGCAAAGCCCAGACGGTCATGGTCATCAAGCGTTCAATGAGTACCGGTTATGCAGGTCTGGATAACAGCTTATTCTACATGGACAAAACCATGATGATCTTTGGTGATGCTAAGAAAATGGTAGAAGAGATGGTACGTACTATCAATGGCGGCGGTCATTAATCTCTAAGCTATGTTTTTAACCATTATTATTTGCAGATAAGTTTTTAGATAAAGAAAGTCACTGAGGTGGCTTTTTTTGCGTTAAAGTGGGCGGCATTTATGAGCCGACTATAGACTGAGGTTATTTCCAATTACGGTGAGTTTTTAATAATCATAATATTAACTGTGCTTTATCTACTCAGTATACGATTTGCGCCTGATTAACCTTTTAACCCATCTGAACAGCTTCAACGTTAGACGATTACCAATTATAAATACGATGAAATAAGAGAAAGATTTATGAACATGTTACTGCGTTTTTTTATTATGGTTAGCTTACTTAAGCAACAGCTCAAGCATCAATCGACGAGCGAAACTATCAGTCTAGAGACATTGACTGCACCGACCGTCCGCCATTATCGAATTTTGCCCCACGATATGGGGTTTCGCGATCATTTACCCAATTATCGTTATTTATCATTTATTGAGCTAAACGTGACACGCTGGGTAAAGGCGTGCTGTCATGAAAAAGGCATTAAACCGCTGAATTGGGTGATTGCCATGCAAGAGATGATTTATCTTAAGCAAATTAAATTTTTGGATAAAATGACGCTTAGCAGTGCAGTCGCAGGATGGGATCATAAATATGTGTATTTTGAGCATCGGTTCTTTGTTAAAAATCAGCTGATGGGCGTTGGTATGACCAAGTTTGTTTTTACAGATAGTAAAGGCATGCGCACACCAGAAGTATTAGATATGATGGGCGAGCAGTTGACGGATACCATTAATACATGGAATGAGCATCAAGTCGCGGTAAGATCGACTAAATCAGCCTAAGCCACATCGCAAAACAGTATTGAAACCTAGTATTGAAACCCAGTATTGAAAAACAATATCGTAAAATAACTTGGCTATAATCATTTGCTGAATTTTGGTAGGATAGAGCCCATCAAGTCGTCAGTATTAGGACGATAGCATCGTTTTTAAAATGATGATTCTCAAAACGACTAAAAATAAGGTACCGTTATGACCCCACAAAAATTAAAATGGACAGACAGCTTAGATATCGCGATTGAGCTTTATGAGAAATTCCCAGAAACAGATCCACAGTATATTCGTTTTACTGATTTGCATCGCTGGGTAACTGAGCTTGAAGGCTTTGATGATGATCCACAAAAATCAAATGAAGGCATCTTAGAAGCCATTCAAATGAATTGGATTGATGAAGCAGATTAATCGATTTGATCTGTCAGCATTGCTATAAATAGAAAACTAAATAAACAGACAGAAAAGGCCGCATCATGACCTCACAAATTAAAGAGCTACCAGAAGCGATAGCTTGTCGCGGTATCAGCGTTCGTACCACTAATAACGCTGAGATAAGCCATGACACTGCCAAACTTGGTAGATTATGGCAAAAGTTTTATCAAAATCACGCGGGTGAACTCCCTGAAGGTGAAGACATTTATGGTGTCTATCACAACTATGAAAGCGATGATCTGGCAGGGGCGTTTGACGTTGTGGCCAGTTGGAAAGTAGCCAGCGAGCAAGATGCTCAGTCAGAAAGCGACAATGTGGCTAATGCTAGTAATGTAGTGACGGTTGATATTCCTGCAGGAAAGTACTTGGTATTTTCTGAAGAAGGTTACATGCCTAACACTGTGATGAATGCATGGGAAAGTGCTTGGGAGTATTTCAATGCGCCCGATTGCGAGCATACCCGAACGTTTAATGTAGACTTTGAGCATTATATCGGTGGTAACTTAGAATACGGTCAAGTTGATGTCTATATTGGTATTGAATAAAGCTATTAATTGACTTAAGTAACTTAAGCTGATCAAGCCATTTTTGATAAAATAATGACAAAAAAAGCGCTAACCTAAATCAGGTAGCGCTTTTTTCTTTGAGCGGATGTCATCAATTAGACAGTCGCAATTAATACTACATTCAATCTAGCAACAAATTTTCCAAAATGCCTTCGTAAATCTGCGCAAGCTTTCCTAGGTCATCGACTTCTACTTTTTCATCCACTTGATGAATCGTCGCATTACGCACACCCAGTTCAACGACTTGGGCACCAGTTGGCGCGATAAAGCGTCCATCGGAGGTACCACCAGAAGTCGATAGGGTGGTATCGACATCGGTCACTTTTTTGATGGCATTTTGACAGGCCGAAACCAGTTTTCCTTCAGGGGTCAAAAACGGCTGACCAGATAACTTCCAATGAATATCGTAGCTCGCTTTACTGTTGGCAAAGTGCTTATCAAAGATAGCATGCGTTTTTGCCTTTAGTTCATCTTCAGTCGTTTCAGTTGAGAAACGGAAGTTAAAAACCACGTTTAGCGTTTCAGGAATGACATTGGTTGCGCCAGTGCCGCCATTGATATTTGATATTTGCAATGATGTGGCTGGGAAGTAGTCATTGCCGTTGTCCCATGCGGTAGATGTCAATTCAGCAAGGGCGGACATCGCTGCATGAATTGGATTAGATGCCAGATGTGGATAGGCAACATGACCTTGTTTACCTGTAACGGTAAGCTCTGCACCTAGCGAGCCACGACGACCGTTTTTGATGATATCACCTAACGTATCGGTACTTGATGGCTCACCAACGAGACAGTAGGTGATTTTTTCTTGACGTGCTTCTAAAGTCTCGATTACTTTGACCGTACCATTAATTGACGGGCCTTCTTCATCTGAAGTAATTAAAAAAGCAATCGAGCCATTGTGTTCAGGATAATTGGCAACGAAACGTTCAGCTGCAACAGTAAAAGCTGCAATACCAGTTTTCATATCGGCAGCACCGCGTGCCCATAGATACCCATCAGCGATAGTTGGAGTAAACGGAGGGTAGGTCCAGTTTTTCTCATCACCCGTTGGCACGACGTCAGTATGACCAGCAAAACAAATCACTGGATCGCTAGTACCGCGGCGTGCCCACAAGTTTTTAACTTCGGCATGTTCGCCGCTTTGTTTTCTATCACCAAAATACATAAACTCGCAATCAAAGCCTGCTTGTTCTAACCGTGCTGACAACATATCTTGGCAACCATCGTCATCGGGCGTCACTGAAGGGCGCTCTAACAGTGCAATACTTAAATCTAAGGTTTCTTGCTGGTGGGTTTTGTGTTGAGACGCGCTTGATTGGTTATGAGAGTCAGACATGGATAAGCCTTTTGTATAATAAATTGAAATGGTAAATATAAATGAATAGTAGAGAATAAATGCTAAATGGCTACTTCTACAAAGGGTACAAGACCATCACGGCGCATCCAAGTGGCGATAGAGTAGCGTTGACGATGCGCAATTTGTACTTGATGACGTAAATCACTGTCAAAGATAATCAGTCTGTTGGCGACTGGCATAACCTCATGGTGGACACCATGTTTATCAACGACCTCTATTGCACCGCCATCGGTTGATTCCCAATCATCATTGAGATAAAACACTGCCGAGATAACACGTTCATCACGTCCAGCAGGGTTGTCACTGTGCCATTGATAGCCAAAACCAGTCGGATAGCACGCATAATGCGCTTCACTATGGCGAATACCAGCGAATAAACTACGATTGAATAGCGAGGCCAAAGCATTTATGCTTTGCAGATAATAGTAGCCTGCAAAAAAGTCTTCAGTAATCCAGCGTATTCTATCACCGCGAATATCACTGATGCGAACACCAGCGGTCAGTTCTGCATCACGATAGTCAATAAAACCGCTTTCTGCTTGTAGTGCTAATAAGGCAGTACTATTGAATACGTCATCAATGATGAGCCAGCCGTCAGTGACAAAGGTATCGAGCTGTTTATCCGTCAGCTTATCTTCCCAGTCCACCGCAAAGTCAGACATTTGCAATACGTGCTGAGTAGGAATTTCTTGGCTATCATTATGAGTATCAGGCAGCAGTAATGGTGGATTATCCTGACCTATCGGATGATCAACGACCAACGCTGTCTTGTTAAGGTTGCTAATAATCTGCGTCATTTCATCTCATTATTATCAATCAGCTGTCAATATACCGTCATTCAATGCGTTTTTATTGAAAGCACTTACTAAAACCACATTATCTTTTACTCTGCCTATGCTACCATAGATGCAATTTTTCTTATTTAAACTTTTGAGATTATGAACTATAAACACGCCTACCACGCTGGTAACTTTGCTGATGTGGTTAAACACATTTTATTGGTACAACTGCTTAATCAACTGGGGCAGAAAAACAAACCTTTTTATGTGCTTGACGCTTATGGCGGTCGTGGACTGTATTCACTAAGCAGTGAAGAAGCGCGCAAAACAGGTGAGGCCAAAGGCGGTATTCAAGCTTTTCTAAAAGCAGATACCGAAAAAGCCCCAGCTGCTGTCAAAGATTATATGGAAGGCATTAAGCAAGCCAAATTCACTTACGACAATAAAGTCTATCCTGGTTCGCCATGGTGGGTGGCCCATCACGTCGAAAAAACCGCAGCTAAAAAGCCTGATGCTGGCGTGCGTGCTGAGGCTTTTGAAGCCAAAGCGACTGAATACGATGCGTTGAACTATCAGCTACATAAGTTGCCAATTGGTATCCAGCATCGTGATGCTTTTGAAGGTATCACCGCTGTCATTCCACCAAGAGAAAAGCGCGGTTTGATTTTCCTTGATCCTCCTTATGAGCAAGAGCACAAAGATTTTACGCGCCTTATCGATTTATTAGTCGCGGCTTATAACAAATGGCCGCAAGGTACTTATGCGCTTTGGTTCCCAATCAAAAACATCGAAGCCGTGGAGCTCTTCTATAAAAAGCTCAAACGTACTGAAATGAGACGTCAGCTGGTTTGTGAGCTAAATATTTATCCTAATGATGTTGCGGTTGGTCTGAACGGTACAGGTCTACTGGTTATCAATCCGCCATGGCAATTTGATAACCATGCACGTGAGATATTACGTTTCTTACAGCCAGTACTAAAAGTAGAAGACGCGCCAAACTTGACGCCTGATAGTGCGACCAATGTGCGCTGGCTCGTCGGCGAATAGCAATAACGGCCAATAAGGATATTAAGATGACGACTCAGCCACCTATCGGCCAGCCGAATAATGCACCTTTGAATAATTCGTCCTTAAATGACGGCTCGCTGCAAGATAATGCAGCGACTCAGCCACCGTTTATCGATGAGCATGAGTTTAATATCCGCCTAGCGGATAACGATAGCTATGATGGTTTGACATTTGAGGTGATTGAAGCTGAAGTAGCCGAAGGTAAGCGAGTTGTTAGTCGCGGTGTCTATTTGGCACCCAATCTGATCACTACTTTATCGCTATTGTCAGGCTTCTACTCGATTTTGGCGAGTACCCAAGGCGAGTTCTATAAGGCAGCTTTGGCTATCTTCTTATCCGCTATTCTTGATGGCGCAGATGGTCGTGTCGCACGTATGCTCAATGCGCAAAGTCCATTTGGTGAGCAATATGACTCTTTAGCAGATATGCTAGCATTTGGTGTTGCGCCTGCTATATTGATTTATAGCTTTGCTTTAGAGCCGTTAGGTCGTATCGGCATTGGCTGTGCATTTGTCTTTACCGCTTGTGCTGCTTTTCGCCTTGCACGCTTTAACGTTCAGGTTGGCATTGTCGATAAAAAATACTTTGTTGGCTTAGCAAGTCCACTGGCCGCTATACTGGTGACGTCTGCTGTAATGGTCGCAGTCGATCATAATGAGTGGATTGGTCAATACGATACAGCCGTCATGCTACTGTTTGCGGCTTGGGTCGTCACTTGCGGTCTACTGATGGTCAGCAATGTCAAATATTATAGCTTTAAAGAATTTGATAAAAAGAAAGTGCCTTTTGTAGTGCTTATCATTGGGGTGCTAGTCATGAGCATCGTGCTCTATGATATTCCTGTTGGTATCTTAGCGATCGGTATTATTTATGCGTTATCAGGTATCGTGACTACGATTAAAGCAAATTTTAAACACTAAATTTGATATCTTCCATATGCTATTTTAGATTGCTATGAGTTATTTTCAAATTTTAACCATTTAAGTTAGTTAATACTAAAACAACTCTAAACATATCTTACAAGAGTCGCTTATCTATTGATAAGCGGCTTTTTTGTGTCTTATGAAAAATTATTATTCTCTTGATGACTTGCATACTGTCATACGTAGGTTAATGAGTAATCTCATTTACATGTAATAGATAACTCCATCAAACCAATACTCGTCAAACATATATATTAGCCAGTATTTTCTGTTCCAACCTCATAATATATTCTTTAAAGAATATATTTATAAGTTACAAATTCAAAACAAGAACTTTACAATTAACATATAATATTTCATTATGTATTTGTAATGTTCCCTTTTATATCAAAAATTACACAGAAATATTTCTAGAGATGAGAGTTTTAGCTCTCAAAACTTCAAGAATAATATTTCAATTTTCTAGTGGATAGGCCGTTCATAGAAACACTTAACTAATAGCTTCCTTGTTTAACTATTTATCAACACTAACGTCTATGTCTAATAGCGATAGCTTAACTATCAGTCTATTTATATAGCCATCATATAGTTGCCCTAATAGCGACTTTATATATACAGGATACTCTCATGTTAAACCATGTTTACCGCGTTGTTTTTAATCGTTCTACGGGTTGCTATACCGCCGTTAGTGAAATCAGCAAGTCGGGTGGAAAGTCTAACAATAGATCAGGTCAAGTGGGCACAGTGCCAGCTGCGAAACTAGGCAACTCACTACGCCGGAGTGCTATAGGGGTTGCTATTGCTGGCGTGCTAGGATTGACGGCGATGAGTAGTCAGGCAGAAGTGTGTTTGACAGAAAATTTCATGCCAAGTAACAGTGTTGCATCATCTGAATCTATAGCCTGTGGGTTTTTAAACGAGGCATTAGGCACTCGTAGCACTGCAATAGGCTATGACAACACAGCTTCAAATATTTATAGCTCAGCTGTCGGTACTATAAATATCTCTTCTGGTGAAGGTAGTTCAGCGATAGGTTCTTATAACATCGCTAAAGGTAATGTCACCTCAGCCATAGGTTCGCAAAACAATGTTGATGGCCTAGGAAGTTCAGCATTAGGCATACTAAACCATGTGAACAATACTTATAGTACGGCAGTAGGTTCTAGTAATACAGTAAACGGGCAAATGGCTTTAGGGGCAGGGCATAAGAACGTAGCTTCTGGCCGATTCAGTTCGGCAGTAGGTTTCGTCAATACCTCTGCAGGGGATTATAGCTTAGCAATAGGTAGCGACAACTCAACCGCTGAGGAGCGTAGTACTGCAGTTGGTAGTCTAAACGTAGCTTCTAAGTTGCGTAGTTCAGCGCTAGGTTCTAATAATACTGCTTCGGGAGAACGTAGCTCAGCAGTGGGGTATGGTAATACTGCATCAAGTAATGATAGTTCAGCAGTAGGCTCTAGTAATAATGCCTCTGGGGAGGGTAGCTCAGCGTTAGGTCGCAATAATCAGGCTTTGAGCAACAACAGTTCAGCAATAGGCTTCAATAATGCTGCATCAGGTAATAATAGTTCAGCAGTAGGCTACAACAATATAGCATCTGGTTTAGGTGGTTCAGCAGTAGGCTACAATAATACAGCCTCAGCTAACGATAGCTCTTCATTGGGTTTTAGTAATCAAGCGTTAGCAGAAAGAAGTTCAGCATTGGGGAACTACAATATTGCATCAGGTGTTTCTAGTTCAGCGATAGGTAGTTTTAGTAGGGCATCAGGCGCCAATAGCTTATCCGTAGGGTCAAACGCGACCGCTAATATTGATAACAGCATTGCTCTAGGAGAGCGAAGCGTCACTACTGTAGATGCAAGTGTAGCAGGTTATTCAGCTGACGGTAATACTAGTTCAACGTGGCAATCTACTTTGGCAGCACTTAGTGTTGGCGATACGTCTAGTGCTGACTCAAATAATTGGAAAACTCGCCAAATTACGGGTGTAGCAGCAGGCACATCCGATACTGATGCAGTGAATATTGCTCAGTTAAAAAAATTAGAAACAACAGGCATTTCTTATTTTAGTAATGTAGCAACAGCTTTAGGTGGGGGTGCACAGTTCAGTAATACAGGTGTGTTCCAAGCACCTACATATAAAATAAGCAATGCGAACTACAATAACGTGGGTGCTGCATTTGCTGCAGTTGATGGCAAGTTGACAGATTTGCAAACACAGATAAATACGATCGAGCTAACACCTGGGCCTAAAGGCGATACAGGAGCAATTGGTCCAGCAGGATCTGACGGCATCAATGGTCAAGATGGTGCGCAAGGTCCTCAGGGTGAACAAGGACCAGCGGGTCAAAACGGTGTTGACGGTTTAAATGGTACTGATGGCACTAACGGTAAAGATGGTGTTGATGGTTTACAGGGACCAATCGGTCCGCAAGGTCCAGCAGGATCTGACGGCATCAATGGTCAAGATGGCGCGCAAGGTCCTCAGGGTGAACAAGGTCCAGCAGGTCAGGATGGTGTTGACGGTTTAAATGGTATTGATGGCATTAACGGTAAAGATGGTGTTGATGGTTTACAGGGACCAATCGGTCCGCAAGGTCCAGCAGGATCTGACGGCATCAATG
>NZ_JBHOFX010000006.1:171905-173257 GCF_043419765.1 Psychrobacter nivimaris
GTCAAGATGGTATCGACGGTGCTAAAGGTGATAAAGGCGACTCAGGTATTAGCGAAGCAGCTAAAACTGAATTAGAAAGTAAAATCGAAGACAGCCAAGCTCGCTTCTTTAGCGTTAATGGCTCTAGTGACAGTGAAGATGCAGGCAATTATAACAGCAATGGCGCTACTGCTGACGGTGCAATAGCAATTGGGGTTAATGCTCAATCTAAAGGTAAGGACAGCATCGCTATGGGCACTAACAATACGGTGACTGGAGATCAATCTACCAGCGTGGGTAATGGCAACATCGTTTCAGGTGATCGCTCAGGTGCGTTTGGAGACCCAAATATTATCGGTGGAAGCGCTAATTATGCAGTTGGCAACGACAACATTATCGGTGATACTACTAGTAATTCAGTAGTGTTAGGTAGTAATGCGACAGTTGGTGCTACAGCGGCCACAGTTGGTACTAATAGTGCACCAACCTTTGCTAACGAGACTAATGCCTCAAACTCTGTTGCTATCGGTGAGTCGGTGAACGTCCAAGCAGCTAATGCAGTATCTATCGGTGCTAATAGCAGTGCGACTCATAGCAATGCGGTAGCATTAGGAGCAAACTCACAATCAACGGCAGATAATACCGTATCGGTAGGCAGTGCAAACAACCAGCGTCGAATTACCAATGTTGCCGCTGGTATTACTTCAAATGATGCAGTTAACGTTTCTCAGCTTAACCAAAATCGTGCGGAAGCCTTTGGTTATACAGATAGAAGAATAAATGATTTAGAAGGTGAGACTCACTCAGCAGTAGCGGGTGCGCTTGCTTTCGGTGCTCTACGTTATCCCAACACGCCAGGTAAAGTAAGTGTTGGTCTGGGCGGTGGTACATGGGAAGGTGAGACAGGGTACGCATTTGGTGTCGGTTACACTACATCTGACGGACAGTTTTCTATCAGTAGTGCTTTTGGTGGTAGTGGCAGCCAAAATGGTGGCAATGTTGGCGTAAGCTATACTTTCGACTAATATGTAGATCTAAGAAATAGAGAAATAGAGAAATAGAGAAATACTTGAGCCTACTATTTTCCTTAATAGTAGGCTCAATCAATTCAATTTATCAAGTTAAAATGTTTTTGAAAACTCTTCTTGTTTTCTATCTAAAACTCCGTATAATGCCACCCAGTCGAAAGGGAAGTGGATTACTGATTTGGACGATGTAAATTGTTTGAATTAAATAGAAAATACTTCTTGACTAAATAAATATAGCGTCTATAATACGCACCTCATCAAGACGAGTTGGAAGTAGCTAGTGTGTAGATTACACATTAATAACCCAGTTAACTTGTTGAAACAAATTAAAAAAAGAAGTTGACA
>NZ_JBHOFX010000007.1:0-91292 GCF_043419765.1 Psychrobacter nivimaris
GAGCTTGGTTTGATTACGCCGCCGATGGGGATGAATATCTTTGTGATTAAGGCGATGGCACCGCACATTAAGCTGAGTGATATGTTCCGCGGGGTGGCACCATTTATTGTCTCTGATGTGATTCGTTTGGTTATCTTGGTGATGTTCCCTGCGATTTCACTTGTGCTGCTCGGGTAGGCTGAACCTAAACCATAGCTTATAGAGTTATTGTATGAAGCCATATTGCTAATAAAGCAGTGTGGCTTTTTTAGTGTCTGATATTTTGTCTAAGAATTAAGAGAGGAACATTTTACAAACTTACAATCTGCGATGCTGCGTGATGGTAACTTTTCTTAGTGTTATAAAGGCTTATGAATGTAGTAAACTGGTTTTCATTCATTTTCCTATATAACTTTATAAGTAGAGATAGTCATGGCTGTCGATTTTAGTAATACGCTTATCGTCGCAATTTCTGCAACGGCACTTTTTGATTTGACTGAATCAGAAAACTATTTGCTAGAGCTGCTAGAGCAACGACCTGCAAATGCTATAAAAGAGTTTAGAGAGTACATGACCGAGCGTGAAAATGATCCCTTGAATATTGGTGCAGGTTATCCGTTGATTAAAGCATTATTAAACGTAAATAAGTATTCTGATAATAGCGATGGACGAGATTCAGACATTGAAACACCATTGGTCGAAGTTGTTATCGTCTCAAAAAGCAGTCCAGACACTGGTATTCAGGTGCTTAATGCAATTCTAGAACATGATATTAATATCTCCCGTTCTGCTTTTGTTTCAGGTAGCCCTGTTGCGCCTTATATCAAAGACTTTAACGTTGATCTGTTCTTGACCACTAATCGTGAAGATGCTCAACAAGTTGCAGATGCCAATATCTGTGCCTGTGCCATATTAGATGCGACGCCTGTGAATACTTATGAGCTGGATACTGAGCAGCTGCGCATTGCCTTTGACGGGGACGCGGTGCTTTTTGATGATTCAGGTGAACTGCTATACAAACAAAAAGGGCTACGAGCCTTTCATGATCGTGAAGTACAAATGCGTGATTTGCCGATTGAAAAAGGCCCTTATGCTGAATTGTTGATTAAATTGTCAAATCTGCAAGAACGCCTCCCTGCTGGTTTAAAATACTCGCCAATAAAAATTGCGCTGGTGACCGCGCGCAATGCACCAGCTGACTTGCGTGCTATTAAGACGTTGCGAGAGTGGGGCGTGAATGTTGATATGGCGTTTTTTTTGGGGGGATTAGAGAAAACAGCGGTACTCAGAACATTTGCGCCGCATATCTTCTTTGACGATTCAATCAAGCATATTGATGCAGCACGTCGCTTTATTCCTACGGCCTTGGTTCCGTATCATTCGACGTCATTATTGCATGGTGACAACTATTTGACTGCTGATGAGGATGCATCTTTGTTATCATTCAAACCTGCTGTGCATCCACTATTTGCTATAAATCATTAAGTAGATATAAAAAATCTAGGTAATAAGGATAGGATGGTATATGAATTGGCAGCAGTTGCTTAATTTAATTGTCGTACGGA
Organism: Psychrobacter nivimaris; assembly: GCF_043419765.1. NCBI lineage: Bacteria > Pseudomonadati > Pseudomonadota > Gammaproteobacteria > Moraxellales > Moraxellaceae > Psychrobacter > Psychrobacter nivimaris. The sequence goes on from NZ_JBHOFX010000007.1 coordinate 1,545, forward strand.
TAAAGCAGGTCATTGGGCTGTATGCTTTTGTACTTATACCGATGTGGGGCATGTTTTTTCTAAATGAGGTGGCCTTATTTGGTATGTGGAATATCTTTGGTATCGTACCGCGTGCTTTAGATGTAGGTAGTATGATAGGGGTGTTTGCTTCATGGACCATGCATGGCAATTTGTCGCATTTGACTGGCAATACAGTGACGCTATTACAGATTTTGTTTTTGTTTGGACTGTTTGAGAAGAATGCTTATCGCACGGTAATTAAACTGGTTGTCGCCTCAGGACTGGTCACTTGGGTCATCGGGTCGCCATCTTCTATCCATATTGGCGCATCAGGACTTTGCTTTGCAATGTTAGGTTATATGATAGGCGGGGCTATATTTGCGCGGCGCTGGGGTTATCTGATTGCTTGTATTGTTATGGGAACTGGTTATTGGCTGACCATTAAGCAAGGATTGATGCCGCAACAAGGTATCTCGTTTGCGGCACATTTTGGTGGTTTGTGCGCTGGGCTATTGCTAGGCGCGAATTCAAAGCATACTTATTCAGCCGCTTCTCAACGCTATTGAAAGCAACTAGGTATCGGCATCTAATGAACCAGCGTTGTCGTACCAAGCATTATTGGATTAGACGCTTGCATCAGTACATATTTTGATAAATAAAGGATCATCTGTAGTCAGCTCTCGCCATGCAGTGGTTTGCTTTACATGTTCATCAACCGTCAGCGTGCTACCTTTTTCTGGTATCACATAGTCCGCTCGTGCAGGTGTAGTACAGTCTATTACCTGTAAAATCTTCTGCACGCTTCTGCGTCTTTCAAACAAATACAAATTAACTAAATGCATATCTGGATTGTCAGCATGCATGCTGGCATTGCCCGTATCTGCTGCAATAAAGCGCAAAACTTGCGGTTTAACATAAGACCATGGGCGAAACCATTCTGTACTTTCGGCAGTTTTTATGACCTCAACACCATCTGGTAGCTGACGGACTTGCTGATCATACCAGTTGTATTCTTGATGTACCTGAAACCCAAAAATACCAATCGCAGCAAACAACGGAATCAGCCACTTTGGCGCGCGCTTACCTGACAGTTTACAGAGGTGAGTTATGATCAGTGCCAATCCAGCCATGCCAAATGCAGCAGCTATGGTAGCGATAAACTCAAAAAGCATAAAATATTCCTTAATGCGCTAGGCACTTTTAGTCAGGTATGTTCAATTGGACAAAGCAAAACCATTATCTAAATATTATTTTAATAAGTATTAGATAAAAAATCACTCACCAGCAGTGGCAGCCAGTGAGTGATGTATAGTAACAGAAGACATCTCATCATTCGTTAGGTTAATGGTCGACTGCACCGCCTGCGCCGCGTGGTGAGCGAACGCTTTCAACCAATTCTTGAATGTGTAGCGGTGGCGCTTTAGTCGCATAAGAAACGATGAATGCAACGATAAAGTTAAGCAGTGCACCAATCACACCAAACGATAGTGGTGAGATACCAAACAGCCAGTACTCTGCTGTATCAGGGAAGTTGGCAGTACCGCTGATAAAGAACCAACCTTTGAAGACGAAAATGTAAACCAAGATACTGATCAAACCTGTCAACATACCAGCGATAGCGCCAAGGTTGTTGATACGTTTTGAGAAGATACCCATCATTAGTGCAGGGAAGAGGGACGCACCAGCGATACCAAATGCCAATGCAACTACCTGTGCCGCAAACCCTGGTGGATTCATACCTAGATAAGTAGCAACCACAATCGCAATACCCATCGTGATACGTGCGACCTTGAGCTCTCCTTTGTCAGTAATGTTTGGATTGAGGTTTCGTTTGATTAAGTCATGACTAATCGCTGACGAGATAGCGAGCAATAGGCCAGCAGCAGTTGATAGTGCTGCTGCCAAACCACCTGCAGCGATCAAACCAATTACCCAAGATGGCAGTTGTGCAATCTCTGGATTGGCCAATACCAAGATATCAGCATTGACGTCGAGCTCGTTACCAGCCCAACCTGCATCTGCAAAGCGACCATCAAGTTCTAGGTCATGTGCAGCACGTGCTGTCTCAACCGCAGTTGTTGCAGCGCCTACGTCACCGCCTTCAGTCTGTGCATTGGTTAGAGCTACTTCTGCAGCGCCCAGTCCACTATCATTATACATCTGGATACGACCATCATTGTTAAGGTCAGTATACTTAATCAGGCCAGTATCTTCCCAAGTCCTCATCCAGTCTGGACGTTGGTCATAGTCGATAGCAGGCTCTGCAACACCTTGTGGATAGATAGTATCAATAAGGTTTAAACGTGCCATTGCGCCAACAGCAGGTGCTGTAAAGTACAATAAAGAAATAAACACTAATGTCCAACCAGCAGTCCAACGTGCATCGGCAACCTTAGGAACGGTGAAAAAGCGAATAATAACGTGAGGTAGACCAGCGGTACCAATCATGAGTGATAAGGTAAATAGCACCATGTTTAGCTTGTTAGGTACGTCAGCCGTATATGCTGTGAATCCCAAATCGGTCACGACTTGATCAAGCTTGGTTAGGATAGGGACACCAGATTCGATATGGTTTGAAAATAAGCCCAAACCTGGAATTGGATTGCCGGTTAATTCAAGTGAGATAAAGACAGCAGGAATAGTATAAGCAATCATCAGAACCACATACTGCGCAACCTGCGTGTAGGTAATCCCTTTCATACCGCCAAGAACTGCGTAAAAGAATACAACAACCGCCGCAATAATAAGACCTGTGTTGTTATCTACTTCTAAGAAGCGTGAAAATGCGACCCCAGCACCTGTCATCTGACCGATAACGTACGTGGTAGACGCAATAATCAAACAAACCACGGCAATCATTGCAGCCGTTTTTGAATAAAAGCGATCCCCAATAAAATCAGGCACCGTGAATTTACCAAATTTACGTAAGTAAGGAGCCAGTAGCATGGCTAGTAGTACATAACCACCTGTCCAACCCATCAAGTAGGTCGATGCGCCATAACCGCCAGCAGCAAGCAAACCTGCCATAGAAATAAAAGATGCTGCACTCATCCAGTCAGCAGCTGTCGCCATACCGTTAACTACTGGATGTACACCGCCGCCCGCCACATAGAATTCACTGGTTGTCCCAGCCCGAGCCCAAATCGCAATACCAAAATACAGAGCGAAAGATAGGCCTACGAAAATAATATTAACTAAATACTGACTCATGGTCTATTCCTCATCTACGCCATATTGTTTATCTAACTTATTCATACGCCATGCGTAGAAGAAAATTAAAATGATAAACACCCCGATGGAGCCTTGCTGAGCGAACCAAAATCCCAAGTCAGTGCCGCCGACTTTGATACCGGCTAAAAGAGGACGCAATAAGATAGCAAAACCATAAGAACATAGTGCCCAAACTACTAGGCTACCTAAGATGAGACGGACATTGGCACGCCAATAACCGGATGGATCGTTATGATCTTTCATAGGACAACTCCTTTTGTCTTCCCTAAAAAATACCAACAATATAAAAAGAACTGCGATTATTTCTTACCACGAAAAGTATAAAAAATAGTCAGGTACTGCTTTATATAGTGAAAACGATGATGCGTGATAGTACGTTTAATGCTCGATAGTTCTCTACTTCAAATAAAAGTAGTTAACTATTTAAGCATCGCATTGACTTAAACCATCGAATGGCAAAAATAACGTTTCTTGAGGAAGACAGAAGGGTGGACTATCCAGTGTCTTTTTAACAATCTCGTCTTCCTGACAAGAGTTTTAATCTTTTTAACACGCTAACCTGTTGTGCTGCTTGATAGCTTCGATAACCATAAAACAGTCTAAACGGATATAGAATTCATATTAGCACGGTTTAATAAAGATAATTGCAAACTACTGCGCATAAATAATAAGTAAATTACTAAAAATTAGTTTGCTTGGCATTCATTAAAAAACCTAACGTTACGGAAACGGTACGGCAACCGTGTAATTTGTGCGATTAAATTATCACTTAATCTATTCTATATAAGCTGAAACATAAGCATTATTTATTTTAAAAATAATTATATGAAGTCGATAAGTAAACGTGATGGTCACATGTCGCTCAATATCTATATCATGCACGTGTCTTTTTGGTATCAGGTATTTTGCACAGAGGCTTATATAGTCCATCGCCATCAAAATATGATATCGATATGAAACTTAAGTAACGCGTATAAAGAATGAATAAGGAGCCCATATGAACGAAGGGATAGTAGGTTGGTTTAATAACATCGTAAATTATGGTGTCGGTATTATCTGGGGTAACAATGACTGGCTGATTGCTAGCAACCCTTGGTATGGATTACTGATGTTCTTACTAATTGGTGCTGGTCTTTACTTCACCGTCGTGACACGTTTTATTCAGTTTCGTCATTTTGGTCATATGTGGAAGTTGCTACGCGTGTCCAATCAAGGACGCAAAGATGGTGGTATCAGCTCATTTGAAGCATTGATGACGTCGCTGGCCGCGCGTGTTGGTACTGGTAACTTGGCAGGTGTGGCAATTGCCATCTATTTGGGTGGACCAGGTGCTGTATTCTGGATGTGGATGACGGCACTAGTCGGTATGTCGACCAGCTTTATCGAGTCAACCTTAGCACAGGCATATAAAGTACCGCACAACGATAATGTGTACCGCGGTGGCCCAGCTTATTATATCGAAAAAGGTCTAGGCAAACGCTGGCTTGCCGTGTTTTTCTCATTATGTTTGTTAGTGGCCTTTGGCTTGGCGTTCAATGGCGTACAATCCAACACCATCGCTCAAGCGACTAATGAAGCCTTTGGTGTGCCAACGTGGATGACAGGTTTGGTATTGGTAGTACTGGTAGCGCCAGTGGTATTCGGTGGTTTGCGCTCAGTAGCTCGTATCGCGGGTAAAATCGTACCAGTGATGGCCATCTTGTACATCTTGCTAGCGCTATTCATTATCGTGACTAACTTTAGTCAATTCCCAGCGGCGATCGCGTTGATTGTAAAATCAGCATTTGGTTTTGAGCAAGCGGCAGGCGGTGTCATCGGTTATGGTATTGCGCAGGCAATGATTAACGGTATCAAACGTGGTTTGTTCTCTAACGAAGCAGGTATGGGTTCAGCGCCGAATGCTGCAGCAACGGCAAAGAGTCATCCTGATCACCCAGCAGTGCAAGGTTTTATGCAGATGCTAGGTGTATTTATGGATACTCTTATCATTTGTACCGCAACGGCATCGATTATTATCTTGTCTGGCGTGGTCGACCCTAATGTCGAGCAAGAAGGTATTCAGTTAACTCAGCTAGCCTTATCACAGTATGTGGGTGACCTAGGCGTGGTGTTTGTGGCGATTGCGATTTTCTTCTTCTCATTTACATCTATCATCGCTAACTATAGCTACGGTGAGTCAAATCTTGAGTTTATCTCTGGTGCCAAAAACGCCAAAGTAATGATTATGATTTTCCGCTTTCTAGTGTTAGGTATGGTATTTATCGGCTCTGTTGCCAGTCTACCTGCTATATGGAACTTCGCTGACTTGTCTATGGGTCTGATGGCCTTGGTTAACTTAGTCGCTATCTTGCTCTTGTCTCCTGTGGCACTAAGAATACTACGTGATTATGAGCGTCAGGTAAAAGAGGGTAAAACAGGCGATCAGATAAAGTTTGATCCTGATAACTTTGTAAAACTCAGAGATGAAGCTAACCGTGATGCTTGGACAGACTAAGCATCATTGATTGGTAAAAGTTGCTTGTTCTAAGCATTAAAAAACCGCCCGACTCTTATGCAGAGAAAGGCGGTTTTTATTGGAGTACAGTTTTAATGATATTAACTGTACCAGCTCAAACCAGAATTATCCTGATTTACATGTTTGGGTAGTTAGGACCACCGCCACCTTCTGGCGTTACCCAAGTGATGTTCTGTGAAGGGTCTTTGATATCACAGGTCTTACAATGCACACAGTTCTGCGCATTGATGACAAACTTAGCGCCTTCAGCGTCTTTGACCACTTCGTACACACCGGCTGGGCAGTATAAGCGTGCAGGCTCAGCATACAACGGTAAGTTGATTGAAATAGGTACCGTCGGATCAGTAAGTTTTAGATGCGTTGGCTGATCTTCTGCATGGTTGGTATTAGAGATAAATACCGACGACAATTTGTCAAATACCAACTTACCATCAGGCTTAAGATAGGTTGGTTGATAAGCATGATTAGCACGCTCCAACTGATCGTAATCTGGGATATTGTCATGCAAAGTAAATGGCATTTTACCTTTTAACAAGTTGTGCTCGATAAAGGTGAAAGCGCCGCCCATGAACAGACCCATACGGTGAATCGCCGGTGAGAAGTTGCGCGACTCATAGTTATCTTGATACAACCATGACTCTTTGTACATTGTGCTATAAGCAACCACTTCATCATGCTGACGTTCAGCTTGCAACGCCTCAAAAATAGCTTCGGCTGCGAGCATGCCTGACTTCATTGAGGTATGTGTGCCTTTGATTTTTGCTGGGTTTAAGAAACCAGCGTCATCACCTACCAACACGCCACCTGGGAAGGTGAACTTCGGTAATGAGTTTAGACCGCCTTTGGTCAACGCACGTGCGCCGTAAGAAATACGCTTACCGCCTTCTAGAACATTTTTGATAACAGGGTGCGTTTTCAAGCGCTGCATTTCATCGAATGGAGACATGTAAGGGTTGTGGTAAGACAAATCCGCCACAAGACCAAAGCTTACTTGGTTGTTTTCATCAAAGTATAACCACCAGCCACCAGTAGAGCCAGTTTCAGTCAATGGCCAGCCAAGACCATGCATAACAACGCCTTGCTCATGCTTTTCAGGCTCAACTTCCCATAGCTCTTTTAGACCGATACCATAATGCTGAGGATCAGAGTCTTTATCTAGATCAAAACGGCTGATTAAGCGTTTGCCTAAATGCCCACGGCTACCTTCGGCAAAAATAGTGTATTTGGCAAGAAGCTCATAACCAGGCTCAAAGCTTGGCTTGGCTTCACCATTGGCTGCCACACCCATATCACCAGTTAATACACCTCTGACCGAACCGTCGTCGTTGTATAAGATATCATCGGCAGGGAAGCCTGGGAACATCATGACTTCAAGCTCTTCTGCCTGTACGGCCAACCAACGAACGACATTACCTAGCGAGACAATATAGTTGCCATCATTGTGCATTGGACTTGGAATCAAAGAGTCAGGCACTTTAGTTGAGCGTGTGGCAGAGTTTAAATAATAAAAACGATCTTCTGTCGCTGGCACGTTAAGCGGTGCGCCTTTTTCTTTCCAGTCAGGAATCAGCTCATTTAGAGCGCGTGGCTCGATGACTGCACCAGACAACGTATGGGCACCAAACTCAGAGCCTTTTTCGACCACACAAACCATAAACTCATCATTACCAGCTTCAATTGCGAGCTGGCGCAAACGGATGGCAGCAGACAGACCTGCAGGTCCACCACCAACGATGATGACATCGAACTCCATTGATTCGCGTTCGACTTCAGGTTCCGCGGCAACTGGCGCTACGACTGGTTCTGCTTTATCTAGCGTTGCGGTCTCTGTCACTACTGGTGCGTCAGCATTCACAGTATTACCATCAATAACTGGCGTTTGATTGTCTTGCTCTTGCATACCTACTCCTAAACTTTTAGTGGCTTATCTCAGGGCATCATTAGCTTAACAACTGAATAATAGACTTGCGGCGCTAACGTCACTCAGACATATGGCTGCCCGATAAAACTGTCTTTGCGGCATCAATTGACCCGTCATGGTTAATACCAATTTATCTAAGAATATCAACGCATAACGTAAGATGTGTCATCAATACAACACCCACTTGACCATTTCAATAAAAAATCGTTACTCATTATAAAAGAAAAGTCCTACAAACACGATACGCATTTATGAGTATCGATGCTAAGGTAATGTTAAGAAAATGAGGTTGTTATAACGATAAAGTTTCATCATACCTGAAACAAAAATTTATAGTAATAATAGATAAGCCAAACTTTGAATACTAAAGAAAGGAATTAATAATGAATAACGATAATAACAGCACTGAAGACAGCAATGAAAGAATAGCGGAAGCCCCGATCAGTAAGACTTCTAGCCTAGATAGCTTAGATAATTTGGATGAACTAAGCCAGTATATTAAGTCTACGAAAGGCACTCGCGAAGGGCGTGCGATACCACCACTTGAAAAATGGCATCCTGAAGATATTGCTGATATGGATTTGACTATCAAGGCAAACGGAGAGTGGTGGCATGAAGGCGGTCAAATGACCCGTGAGTCATTGGTCAGCTTGTTTGCCACAATACTATGGAAAGAAGAAAATAATGGCATTACTGAGTACTTCCTCAAGACCCCTGTACAGAAAATCCGTATCCAAGTTGAAGATGCACCACTTCTGATAAATGATGTTGGTATTGTCAATGAAAATGATATGAGTTGGTTGGAGTTTACAACGACGACAGGAGATGTGGTCCGCTTAGACGATGAGCATTCGATTGTATTAAAGGCGTATAATTCTAATAAGAGCGATTCTAACGACAGCGACTTTAATAACAGTGACTTTAGTGAAAGCGATCAAGCGAATCAAGTGAGTACCGCTGACGATGTTGCAGATTCTCAGGAATTAGCGTCTACAGAACAGGTACGCCCTTACATGATGGTTAGAAATGGCTTAACCGCACTTATCGGGCGTAATACTTTTTATCACCTAACTGAAATTGGAGCGTTATCAGAAGACAATGGCAAGACGATATTGACGCTACAGAGTGGTGGTCAGTCTTATTCGTTATCGATGCCTACTGATTAAGTATTATGTTTATCTATTAATTGCTGTACGCCGATGAATGCTATAATTTTATAATGTCGCCTGATTCTTTATTGGTTTAAAAAATCATTATCGTATAAAGGTAGTCGATAGAGAGCCGACGTAGAATAACGACATACATGCAACATATATATAGCGCATTTAACTGGGTAATGAGATTGATGAATAATATGATAATGGCATTAGCATAAAGATGGATATCAAAAACCAGACCGTCGAAAAACTCAGACCGTGTGTCGATATATCTGTTGACCAGAGTCTCAAAACTATTGATCTAGTAGGTGTCAATAAACATGCTGGTAATACAGTTGTAAGCGATAAAAACCGTAGCGCGCCCATTGGCGTGTTTGATTCTGGTGTTGGCGGTTTGTCTGTTTACTTGCATTTAGCACAGCAGCTGCCTACTGAGCGTTACGTATATTACGCCGATACGCTAAATGTACCTTATGGTAATCGCGACAGCGAAGATATTGAAGCACTAACACTAAAAGCCGTAGAGTGGTTACATCAGCAAGGCTGTAAGCTAATAGTTATTGCTTGCAACAGTGCCTCAGCATATGCGCTAGATACCGCCCGACGCTGCTATCCACATATACCTATTGTGGGTCTAGTCCCTGCATTGAAGCCTGCGGTACTAGCCAGTAAGAGTGGTCATGTAGCGGTGCTGGCAACCAAAGCGACTTTGAATGGCACTTTATTAAATGATGTTATTGTCAATTTTGCTAAACCCAACAATATAATAGTCACTAAGTATTTTGATCCGCAATTGGTTCCTTGGGTAGAAGCAGGTATGTCAGAACAAGACGAGACCGCTGAAAGATTACGTCAACAGGTACGAATATTTGCTAATGAAGGTGTCGATCAGTTAGTGCTGGGATGTACACATTATCCGTTTTTTAAGACATTCTTGTTAGATGAGATTGCACAGCAGCAGTTATCAATACAAGTCATTGATTCTGGTCAAGCGATTGCTGAACGGGTTAGACAGCTATTGATTGCAAATAACTTGTCTGCATCATTGATGAGTGAAAAACAAGAAAATCTGTCACAAAAAACCAGTAAGAAGAATACCATTACTAGACCGCCATTAACTTTTCACGCCACTAAATATAGTGATAGACTATGCGCTTTAGTTGAGCGCTTACTCGGTACAGAAATGGCATTGCAATACTACTCTCACTAGTTATTATCAAAGCTAGTGATATCAATACGCTGTATGCAACGCTGACTCAGTTAAAATAAATTGAGTGCATCTTTTCAAGCCAAGAGTATGCTAGGCTGAGCAAGACAAGATTTTTGTGTTCTATTTTACATCCTATCCTTTTTATGTCACGACCTACGCTTAGAGGTAATTGTGCCGAATCGTCGCTATCATATTCATATTATATGCGCTGACAACGACCAGTTGTTGGTTCTAGACAGCTTAGCGATATTTTTTCAGGCGCGCGCATTTCTGACCTATGATGTTTCTAGTAAATTATCTAAAGCCTCTTTTTATGGGCGTCAGTGTATTGACTCTTGTGATTACGCAGTCATGATCGTTGGCGACAGCTACGGGACCGTACAAAAAAACGGCGTTAGCCAGATGCATTTGAGTTATCTAAATGCCAAAGCGAAGCTTAAGCCGCTAATTGTTCTGGTCAAAAACCACTCTCCAGACGCTGTTATCAGCCGACAACTTCAAGAGTTTATTAAGTTAGTCACCAAGCAAGACAACCAGCTACATTACTATGATACGGAAGAAGATATTGAGCCATTGCTAGTACAGGCTCATTATAATGCCGTCGCCAATAATAAAATGATAGGTGGCTGGGTCAGAGCGAATGACGAAGAGAGTACGACTAGTAAAAAGGTCGTGTATGAGAAGACCGTCGATATATTACCTAGTACTACCGAGGTAGAGAACAACAGTCCTGATGACGAAGATTTTATCTCGGATAAGGTTAGCGAGCCAATTGAGTTAACAGAGTTTTTTGAGATTCAATATAGTGCCCAAGCTTATGAGGGCGGCAATCTAACGGACGTGACCCGATCACTAACCCTCTCGTGGCACGAGATACTTATGACGCTCATGAGAATACCGTCTACTTTTTCGAGCTATGGCTTGCAAAATGCCATCAATCGTTTGATTACTGCTAAAGCGGAAATAGACATCAAAAAAGAGATGCCAAACGTTCATGCTGTCTCACGTTGCCAAATCTCTCAAGCTGATATCAATAATTTGCAACGTAAGCTAGTCGGTGCAAATTGGATACAACTAATGACTTATGGCACGCGGGTATCACAAGAGCTATGGAAGCTTACCTTCTACGCAAAAAACCTACTGCAAAATCATACCGTAAGTACGAACAAACAAGACGAGTAATTATTCGCTAGCGTGTTCAATAATAGTCATCTAAAACGTTCACTTAGGCATCACGACTACGTTTTGTAATACAAAGCATACGTGCAATGCTTGTGAATCTTCCTCAGACCCGTAATAATGAAGTCAGTCAGTTAGCTATGTTGACAACGTTAACTGTTTTAGAATGACAACTATAATATTAATAATTAGGGAGAGCGTACGATGAGCAATGCTAAAAATGACGAACTAAAAAGAGAGATCGATGGTCTAGAAAAGTCTATGCATGATGCTGATCAGTTTCATACGTTAGAAGAGCAAGTAGCAGATATGAAACGTCGCGGTATAGATCCTAGCAAGGCCTACAAAGATTTAGACAGTAAGGCAGAAGATGAAGATTGGGGCGATGCGACTTGGAAAGAAAATGGTAAATGGGAGCCAAAAACGGCAGCCGATTTAGACGACAAAGCTCGTGAAAATTGGAATGGTGATAATGGTCAGCCTAAGCCACCACCTATCGTCTAGATACGTATTTTGAGTCAATTGGATAAGTTCTTCTAATTACTATCTATAAATAAAAAAGCCACGCTATCGTTAGCGTGGCTTTTTTGATGCGTCTAAATAGCATTACTTATCTTGCTACTATGAACCTTGGTCTATACGAACAAGCTTGATAGTGCCATCGGCATCAGTAACGCGGCGATAACGTGTATTGCTAGAAGTTGAGGAGCTCACTGATGGCTGAGATGAGTAGCTACTAGGAGCAGTCGTTTGCTGCTGAATTAATTGTCCCATGCGATCGGCAGGTGCAGGATTCAGGGGCTGGCTGTTTGCAGGCTGGCTGTATTGAGTTTGACTCGGCGCTGCATTACCAACGATGGCGCGATAGAACTTTTGACCTGCGCGTCCGTCAGCTGGGAAAATACCGCGACTAGTCTGGTATTGCTGGATAGCGGTACGAGTATTATCTCCGATGATGCCATCTACACCGCCGATATCATAACCGGCATTTAGCAACGCTTGCTGAATGTCTTTGGCCTGCTGGCGGCTGATACCAGGATCATCTGTCGGCCACGCAGTGATAAAGTCTGTTTTGCTGCTGTCTTCGCGAGTGATTAGATCTGATAAGTGTGCGATAGCCAGTGCGTAGTTTTCTGAGGCATTATAAGAGTAGAAAGTGTCGAAATTTTTGCCCACCAAGAAAGCAGGGCCTTCCATCCCAGCTGGTAATAATAAGCCTGCACTGCTCAAGTCATATGGTAACGGACCGCCATTAGCCAACGTCAGACCTTGGTCACGCCAGTGGCTTATTGACTTTTTGTCTTTACGATTAGATGCGGCCCAGAACCCATCAGGTAGTTTGACTTCATAGCCCCAAGGCTCACCAGTACGATAGCCGCGATTGTCCAAGAAGTTTGCCGTAGAAGCGAGTGCATCAGGTACGCTATTGACCAAATCACGGCGACCGTCACCGTCGAAGTCTACTGCCAACTCTAAGAAAGTACTCGGCATAAACTGCGTCTGTCCGAAGGCACCTGCCCATGAGCCTGTCATATCGTTTGGTGTGATATCGCCATTTTGCACGATTTTTAGAGCATTGGCATACTCGCCCTGAAAGTAGCTCTGGCGACGATCAAAGCAAGATAGGGTCGCCAAAGACTCAAATAATGGTTTTTTACCTAGCGTTTGACCAAAGTTAGATTCTACGCCCCAGACCCCGAGCACGTGTTCAGCTTTTACGCCATAACGCGATTCGATTTGACGTAGTGTAGAGCCCCATTGACGCTTGGCTCGGATACCGTCCTCAACACGTTCTTTGTCTACCAATGCTGATAAGTAGTCCCAAACGTCTTTTTGAAACTCTGGTTGATAATTCAGTGACTGAATGACACTAGGATCAGGCTGGCTTGGGCGATAGTTATTAAAGGTATAACCATCAACACCGCTAAATTTGCTAGAATTTTTTAGATTGTCTAAACACTGCTGAAACTCGCTATTGGATAAATCAGGTGCTGGCGGCTGCGCGGCTTGAGCAGTGGTAGCAAGGCTGATGCCGACAGCAACACTAAGCAGCGACAAAGTAGAAAAAGGAGTCAAACGCATGAAAATATCCTATAAACGTTAAAATAGTTATCAAAAGGTAAAAAGTGATATTAACGTAGAGTAACCAATCTAAACAGTAAAGAAAAGCTGTCGCAGTACCAAGGTTATAAATGGTTACGATAAATTGACGCTGCCGTGAGATTAGAAGAGGATTTCGTGGAGCTGAAAATGCAAAGCGTTAAACAGTATTTCAACTCGAGTACTATTCCTTTAGAGAACTATTTTCAGGAAGTAGAACTTGTTTATTTAGCTAGCACACTATCTAGTTCTTCTGTAAAGCTATGAATCCGCGCGGCATTTTTGCCCAAATCGCTCTGTCCAACTCGTGACTTACTGCGGATATCAACTAAGCGCTCGCTATCGTTGTCAGTCACACGAATGATCACATCGTCTTTGAAACCAAACCAAGCAGTCGTCTCTGTTGCTTCGATGATGCCTTTGTCTGCATCAGTATTGACCAGCTCCCACCCTAAATTTTCTATGGCTTGTTTAGCTGCTTCAACTAACTCAGGCCTCGATTGAGTATAGGTCAATGTCTGCAAATCAGGATAGGCTGCACGTTGTTGTTCAGCTACTTCTGCGCCTGCGTACGTTACGGGATTTGGTGCATCTGCACGTAGTGGTGCAATCGCGACAAACTCAGGCGGATTTACCAAATCGGTAGAAATATCGTGAATAGGTGGTACATTTTTGGCCGTATTCATCATGCCGAGCGGAATAGCTATGGCAGTAGCAGCAAATACGGCTGAGGCTAGTGTGCTCCCAATACTGGCTGTATTGCGTTTAAATAATAGCTGTATAGCTAACAATACCAATGCTGCGATACCAGCAAATAACCCAAATTTAAACCCTGTAAACGCAGTCCCTAATTCTACAATGCCAAACTTATACAATGGGCCTGCCAGAGCGACTAGCAGAGCAGCAATTACACTCATTAGACCGACTATCATTTTCATTCAATTTCTCCATTGCCATTTAGCAGCTTGTTAAAGGTTATATGAGTTTTTTATTTACTGCTCAATAGCCAAACCTGTTCTGTGACGGTGATATCAGGTGCAGAACCTATAGAAGAAGGCACGCTTGCTAGCTCATAGATTTGGTAGTGAGCGCTATAATACTGCTCTAGTTGTTCGTTATTAATAGAGAAGGGTGGTCCATTCTTTTTACGCTGATCGTAATTTAGCGTGAGTAAAAGCTGCGGTGTTATTTCATTGTTAGCAACATCGACTTTACTGGTATCGCTACTAAGTTTCCGCACTTGCTCACTATATCTCATACGCATATCGGCGGGCAGGGCGATTAATGCCGCTTTATCATATACTGCATCAATAGAGCCAATATCTTTAGGCGTCAGCGCAAAAATATCAGCGACCCATAAAGTAATGGTTTGTCCCGACAACTGGCTTTGATAGTATCTAATCGTTGGATTGTCTGCCTGTTGATAGACAATAGGTTCGATGTTTTGCTCAGCAAAAAACTCTTGTACGGCTGTTTCGACCAACTCAACGCCCACCACGTCATAGCCTTGCGTCGCTAGCCAAATCATATCAATAGATTTACCACATAACGGTACAAAAATGAGGCTACCCGCAGTTAGATTGAGGCGGTTAAAGTACTCAGTCAGCAATGGATTGACCGTAGATTGATTGAATCCAATGCGACCTTCTTGCCAACGTTTTTGCCAAAACTCAGGGTTCATGCTGCTATCCTCTATTTGCAAGTTTCTATATATAGGGTTCTAATCTTTATCTGATATATCTAAGGAATAAATAATAAAAAGCCAAACACCTATAGTATAAGTGTTTGGCTGGTATCTAACATTAGGCTAAAAGACTGTTCGGATAAATAATGTTTTATTAAATTTAGCTAACCATATATTTGCTAAATTCTTTACGCAGTTTGGCAAGCTTTGGTGGAATTGCAAAGTTGCAATAAGCTTGTCCTGGATTTCTGTTGAAGAAATCTTGATGTGAATCTTCTGCTTGATAGAATTCAACGGCAGGGTGTACTTCCGTCACCACATTGACACCCATATCGCGTAACTTGTTAATGGTACGGTCAACAGTCGGTTTTTGACTGTCTTCGGTGTAAAAGACTACGCTGCGATACTGACTACCGACGTCATTGCCTTGACGATCCATCGTGGTGGGATCATGCGTGGCGAAGAAGACATCGAGTATCACTTCTAACGGGACGATAGACTCATCAAATTCGACTTTGATGACTTCGACATGGCCAGTTGTACCACTACAGACAGTTTCATAATTGGCAGAGACAGCATCGCCGCCCATGTAGCCTGAGACGACAGATTGCACACCTTTTACCGATAAAAATACAGACTCGGTGCACCAGAAGCAGCCGCCACCTAATACGATCGTTTGCATAATTTTTTCCTATTATTATAAATATGGGTTAAGCGCTATATTTGGTAGTGATGCTCTCGTTTTTCAATGCTTCTTTCAAACGTCTCATTACCCTTGGCACTATTTATTCAGCTTAGCAGGCAAGCCAAAGGCGATAAGTAACAAACAGTAATGTTATAATGGGCTTTTGCTATCTTGCTTCTTTATCAACTGATAATGACAAGCGAACTACCAAGCAAAACACCAAGTAATTCTTAATTTCAGTTCTATTCTAAAAACGAGTCGTCCCATGAGCCAATCCCAGCCTGCTATCAAACATGACACCCTATTTGATAAACCGTTTACCACACCATTGGATAAGGCGGCACGCTTTTCCTTTGATGAGCAAGTGGTGGCTTGTTTTCCTGACATGATTCGCCGCAGTGTGCCTGGTTATGGACAGGTATTGGCGATGCTGCCTATATTCGCCCGTCGTCATTGCAAATATCGTCAGCAGGGCGATAGTGGTCAGCGCGTTAGTCGCGTTTATGACTTGGGCTGTTCATTGGGTGCAGCCAGTATGACGCTAGCTGGTGAGTTCGACCCACAAGACTTGCAGATTAAAGCAATTGACATATCACCAGCGATGACGACCGAGGCGACCACGCTACTGAGTGAGAATTATCCTGAGCACGATATCGAAGTAATCACAGCAGATATCCGCGATATTGAGCTTGAGCCGTGCGACATGGTGATTTTGAACTTGACGTTACAATTTTTGCCAGCTGCTGATAGGGTCGCAGTATTAGAGAAGATTTATGCGGCATTGAGCGAAGGCGGCATATTGGTACTGACTGAAAAAACCCATGCCTTTGATGAGCAATATGATGCGTGGTTAGTAGAGCGTTATTACGACTTTAAACGTGCCAATGGCTATACCGAAATGGAAATCAGTGGCAAGCGCAATGCGTTAGAAAATGTGCTGATTACTGACACATTAGATGAGCATCATGTACGGTTGAGTAATGTTGGGTTTGCGCGTCATCTAACATGGTTTCAGTTTTTGAACTTTGTTTCTATTGTGGCGTTTAAATAGAGTTGATTTTGGGAGCTAACAAGGCACTAATATGATTCCATCTATAGCTGAACAAAATATTCATCAAGTATTAACACAAAAAATGAGCATACAATCATTTGAGCAATGGTTATATGAAGATGATGTATTAGAGTCTAGCAACCCTGATTTGTATCTTGAACTGATTTCATTTAATTATAGTTCTGAAGATAATTTTTATTACCGTTTTTATGATAGTTTTGCGCAATACGTCCATTTTTATAAATTTGAAGCTGATCGCATAAAAGGGTACTTAAACTCAATTATTGATAGAGATGATAAGTGTTGTGATGTGATTTATATGATGTACCACCTCTATTACGATGGTTATAATTTTCTCAATAGGCTAGGGATGGTATATGGAGTTCGCCTAACAGACATCGATACATCGGTATCAAACAGTAGTATGGATAGTATCTTAAATGAGTTTTATCCCGAGATTATTGAGGATGCTAAAAATGTCTTACATTGGTTAGAAGAAGGCAAAATTGTTTTCAAAAGTCAGGATAATAGTGATGGTGTTTTTGAATATGAGGACTTTCGTAGTGAAGCGGAAATTCTGCAAGGACATGCGTAGTTCACGACTTTCAAAGAGTTTACATATTAAAACTTATCTTTCTTTATTTTAACCCTTTTAATTTTATTCATTTGAATATTAATCAATACGGTAACCTGCTTTTATGCTCAACGACACTATCATCAACGCCGAACGTGAACTGTATTTAACCTTGCTAGAGCTGGCACAGCAGCAGCCGAGCGCTTATGAGTGGCTCAAGCAATTACCAACGTGGCTAGGTGATATAAAAGACAAAGCCAACTATGCGCACGTGCCTGCTTACCAAGCGTCAGTCGCTCGTTTGCCAAACTTAACTGTCAATAATGTCGATCTAAATAGTGATACATTGACGATTGAGGTAGATCTAAATGAGTCTCAGCGCAAACAAACAACGGCACTATTAAAGCAGTTGATGCCGTGGCGTAAAGGCCCATTTCAGATTGGCGGTCAAATCGGCAATGATGGGTCAGGTATTAAGATCGATACTGAGTGGCATAGTGATTGGAAATGGAAACGCGTTGCGCCGCATTTAAGTAGATTAGACGGTCGCCGCGTATTGGATGTGGGCGGTGGCTCTGGTTATCACGGCTGGCGCATGGCAGGGGCTGGCGCGGATACGGTCATTATTATTGATCCGTCATGCTTGTTTTATCATCAGTTTATGGCGATTCGTCACTTTGTTGGTGCCGCAGACGCTAGTGATACAGGTAGCTATCGGACGCATTATATTCCTGTACCGCTTGAAGCGTTACCTGAGCACAGTCAGCTGTTTGATACCGTATTTAGCATGGGCGTACTTTATCATCGTCAGTCACCGTTTGAGCATTTACAACAGCTTAAAGGACAATTGAACAAAGGTGGTGAGCTGGTACTTGAGACGCTGGTGATTGAAGGTGATGCCAATACTGTACTGGTACCGCACGATCGCTATGCGCAGATGAATAACGTCTATTTCTTACCATCGGTGGCGGCATTAATTGGCTGGTTAGAGAAAGCAGGGTTTTCAGATGTGCGCTGCGTCGATGTGGCAGTCACCTCGACTGAGGAACAACGACAAACCGAATGGATGACCTATCATTCGTTAGCAGACTTCTTAGATCCTAATGACTCGACTAAGACCGTCGAAGGATATCCTGCTCCCATGCGTGCGACTCTGATTGCCAAAAAGTAGCATTGATGGTGGTAGCTAACATAAGGAAAGCACTATGAAGACATCAAAGACTTTGATTGTAGCTACTACCAGCTTGCTATCGCTACCTGCTATGGCAGGTTATGGAACTGTATCTGAAGGCTGGGGCTTTGTACAAAATGACTGGCAAGTGGTTTGTGATAATACGCGGACTTGTCGAGCTGCTGGATACGCCAGTGAATCACTAATAGATGAGCCTGCCTCAATATTGCTCACAGCATTGCCAAAAGTAGCTCTACAACAAGCGCAAATTCAGTTTATATCAGAAGTGCCGCTAGATGATCTTAAGCCTGCTGAGCTTTGGCTGAATAATAAGAACTATGGTGTGCTGCAACCCAATAAAGAAGACAGTCTACTATACGACTTATCAGCCAAGCAGACCCAAGCACTACTTGATCATGCTCGTATCGCGACCAAGATAGAAATTAGAGCAGGCGACAACTACTGGCAGATCAGCGATAAAGGCATGTCAGCAGTATTGCTCAAACTAGACGATGTACAAGGTCGGGTAGGGACGCCGATAGCATCGGTCAGTAAGCATAATCCAAATCGTCAACGTCCTAAAGTAGCTCTACCAAAACCAATCATTCAAAAAGCATTTGCATATTCAGCAAAAGACAACAAAACACTTGCTCCATCAAAGCTGGCATATTTTCAGGAAAATATTGATAAGTGGGTCGATATTAATGATGAGCAGCTTATAGGGTCCAAGGACGCGATGGGCGACTGTGAGCTGATTAACCCAAAAACTGAAACATATCAGCGAATGTCAGATTATGGCTCTACGATGCTTGGTTGGGACTTTATACCAGTTGATGATAGCTATACGTTAGCCGCGCATACGTGCTGGCTAGGTGCTTACAATTCTAGTAATGGCTATTGGCTTATTGATAATGCAAAGCCTAGCAAACCTACGCTTATCACGACAGCGGGCAATGATTATTTTGATGGTGAGATTTCGGCCACTCATAAAGATCGAGGCATTGGTGATTGCTGGAGCCGTACTGCATGGATATGGAATGGTGAAACGTTTGCTAAGAGCGAAGAGTCTAGTACGGGAATGTGCCGAGGTTTTGCTGGTGGAGCGTGGGACCTACCAACGTATGTGAGTCAGGTTATAGAGAATAATGCTAAGGCTCAGTAGCTTCTTTTATTTAAAGGGTTTTGATCTAAGAAGCCTTGATTTAAAAGGCCCTGATTCAAATGACTGACACCTTATAAAGGGCAGCAGTCATAAGTCGTAATTACATTTTTAGTTTTGCTATTCATGTCCTAAGCGATATCAAAGAATAGTGATGAAAATGGCTAATTAGATTAACCATTTTTTGAAAGCGACTTCCATGACTATCTTAAGGATAAAACCAACAGAACCTGCGCCTAGGGCTAGAAATATCCAAAAAGTACCAGCGCGTCCAGCTTCAGACGTTTTAGAGATATCCCACATAATAAAAAACAAGAAAGCGATGAATATCGGCAACAAGACGTACAGTCCCCAACTGGTGACAGTACTGGCGGCAATAGCAAACATGGCGTAATCCTATAATAGAGTAGTAACGCGTCTTCTATATTTTAGAAGAGCCGTACAAACCATCATTATAACGTGGAAGCAGTCAGGTATAAACGACTGCCCAGTATTGAGCAACAGTAACGCTACAATTCACGTTATGAGTTATTTATCAGTTTTGCATCATTGATATTAGTCAGTCCAAATCCTGATAACGGTAAGATTTTAGTGCTAATTTTGGCGCAAATGGTGCAATAAAGCGCAAAGATTGTTATATTTACAGGTTACTTATCTTTTTACATTATTCTATCCCTGCAATGTCGGTCGCTATTATAATAAGCCGTTATCGATTGCTCGCATTCGCACCGTTTTTGTTATTTATTTAATTGAGTTCAAATTCCTATGTCACAAGCCCAAATTGATACGCTTGCATCCCTATTTAACGATGCAATTCAAACCCTACAAGCAGATGGTACGCTACCAAGCGATTGGCAAAATAACAGTCAAATTACCCGTACGAAAGATTTAAGTCACGGTGATTTTGCCAGTAATATCGCGCTAACGGCAGCGAAAGCGGCCAAGGCTAATCCGCGTCAACTTGCTGAAAAAATCGTCAGCGCATTGCCTGACAATCAAGATATTCGCCAAGTAGAAATCGCAGGACCAGGGTTTATCAACGTATTCTTAAACTCGGAAGCTAAATTTTCTGTCTTGGATGATATCTTCACATTGCAAGATCGCTTTGGCTTGAGCAATCAGTTTGACGGTCAAAAAGTCCAAGTTGAATTCGTTTCTGCCAATCCAACCTCAAGTCTGCATGTCGGTCACGGTCGCGGTGCTGCATTTGGCATGAGCGTTGCTAACTTGCTAGAAGCCATCGGCTATGACGTCACGCGTGAATATTATGTCAATGACGCTGGTCGTCAAATGGACATCTTAGCGACTAGTACATATTTGCGCTATCTACAGCTAAATGGTGAAGAGATAACTTTCCCAGTTAACGCCTATCAAGGTGACTATGTCAGTGACATCGCCCAGACGCTAAAAACACAGCATGGCGATAGCTACGTACATAGTTTTGCAGACGTTGCCAAAGATGTGCCAGAAGACGCTCAGTTTGAGATTAATGCTGATGGCGAAAAAACCGTTATCTCAGGTGATAAAGAAGCGCATATTGATGGCTTGATTGCCAATAGTAAGTCTTTGTTAGGTGACAGCTACGCGTTATTTTTAAACGCAGCCTTGAGCAGTATTTTGGCGGATATCAAAGACGACTTAAATGACTTTGGCGTGAGCTACGAGTGCTGGTTTAGCGAAAGATCTATCGATAGCGAGATTGAGCCTGTCCTACAGATACTAGATGACAAGGGCTACCTATACGAAAAAGACGGCAACATCTGGTTTAAATCGACCGATTTCGGCGATGAGAAAGACCGTGTTGTACGCCGTGCCAATGGCCAGTCGACGTATTTTGCCTCTGACATCGCTTATCATAAAAATAAGTTCGATCGCGGCTTTGATAAAGTCATTAACGTTTGGGGCGCAGATCATCATGGTTATGTCCCACGCGTAAAAGCAGCGCTACTGGCTCTTGGTATCGATGCAGAACGTCTAGATGTAGTGCTTGTACAGTTTGTCGCGTTATGGCGCGGTAGTGAAAAAGTACAAATGTCTTCGCGTTCTGGTCAGTTTGTGACCTTGCGTGAGCTACGTGCAGAAGTCGGTAACGATGCTGCACGATTCTACTATGTAGCGCGTAAGCCTGAAGTGCATGTAGATTTTGACTTAGAACTTGCCAAATCACAAAGCAAAGACAATCAAGTGTATTATATTCAGTATGCTCATGCGCGCGTTTGCCGCGTGTTAGAAAAATTGGCAACCTACGATTTGACCGTAGATGATGCCATTGGTTTGGCACATCAAGACTTGCTAAGTGCGCCAAACGAAGACGAGCTGATTAAACTGTTAGCAGGATATCCAGCGACGTTACTTCGTGCAGCGACTGGTTATGAACCGCACGTCTTGACCAACTACCTAAAAGAGCTGGCGGCATTGTTCCATGGTTGGTATGACACCAATCGTATCTTGCCAATGAGCTTGACGTCAGGTGAAACGCCAAGTCAGGATGAGCTAGACTTAATGCAAGCACGTTTGCGTCTGTCAAAAGCCGTTAGACAGGTATTAGCAAATGGCCTTAGTCTGCTAGGCTTGTCTGCACCGTCTAGCATGTAGTACTTTTCTAAAATGTGACATGAGTATAGACAGCTGATAGCATTAATTCGATGATGATAGTTAAATCCAGTAGGGAGAACGAGATCCATGCTAGCCAAAAAACCTAAAGGCGCAACAGAAAAGCGCAAATCAAGTAGCGTATCAGGCTTATTGTGGATGTTTGTTGGGGCCGTATTGACCCTTATGATCGGGGTGTTTATCTACCTCTCACCATTATTCAATTTCAGCCCCGCTGATGGTAGTGCTGAGAATGACCCTGATCGCCAAGTACAGCCACGTGTGGATACTGATACCGACAATGGCGATTATGAGTTCTACGATATTTTGCCAAATCAAGAGATGGCAACCATCCCTGATGAAGATATCGCTGATATTGATAATGATCAAATAGGTGATATCGGTGCGTTTGAACCAGACGTCGTCGTTACTCAACCAGAGAGTAATGCAGGCAGTACAGAAACCGGCAGCTTCGGTGGTTCGGAAAATGCGACTGTCGAACCTGCTGGTAGTAATAATGCTGGGTCTAGTGAGGATATCGTTGTCGTTGAAGAAGATGCAACTTATGATGGTACGCCGCCTGCTACTAGCAACGCTACAACCCGCAATAATAATACAGCAGCAGGTACGGCCAGCATCCAAGCTGCTAAACCTGCAGCGACCTATATCTTGCAGATTAATAGCTTTAGTGATGCAGATGAAGCGGATCGTCGCCGTGCGCAAGTACTAATGGCGGGTGTTGATGCTCGCGTGGTCAAAAACACGACGGGTAATGGCTTGCCAATTTATCAAGTCATCTCGCGTCCTTTGAATAACCGTCAAGCAGTAACGACAGCACAGCAGCGCCTACAGAACAATGGTATAGATTCTATTATCGTTGAACAGCGTCGCTAGATTCAGTCGTTTACAGTTATTGTATTTATCAAAAAAAGCGTCGTAATGACGCTTTTTTTATCTCTTTATTTTATCAAAAGCTTTCTAGCTGTTTTACCCTATTAAACGTCCATTAAGAGTATGGTTATGACCGTATCTAACTCAGTAACACCGCAAGCAGGCATTATTAAAGCGTTCTTTCAAAAATACTTTATCGATGCTTTTACTGGTATGGCTCTCGGGCTATTTGTCACGTTGATCGCAGGTCTGATTATCTCGCAAATCGGTGGTTGGTTAGATTTGCCAGCATTGGTCGCGGTCGGGAAGCTTGCCTCGATATTGATGGGTGCTGGTATCGGTGTAGGTATCGCTTACTACTTAAAAGCGCCAACGCTAGTGATGCTTAGCTGCCTAGTAGCGGGTATGCTTGGTGCCCATTCTGAAGCACTAATGGCAGGCACGCTCTTTACGCCGCAAGTGGGTGGGCCTGCAACTTTTGTAGCACTGCCGGGCAATCCAATCGGTGCTTATCTGACTTCTGTGTTTGCTTATCGTGCTGGTACTTGGATCGCTGGGAAGACGAAGCTTGATATTTTATTGGTGCCCTTAATTGTATGCGGTATTGCTCTCTTAGTTTGCGCACTGCTTAATCCACCTATCGTAGCAGGGGTCGCAGCTATCGGTCAGGGTATTCATGCCGCTACTGAATTACAGCCACTGCTAATGGGTATCGTCATCGCCGTAGTGGTTGGTATTTTATTGACCCTACCAACGTCGAGTGCAGCCATTTGTATTGCCATTGGGCTTGGTGGATTGGCGGGCGGGGCAGCAGTGGTAGGCTGTGCTGCGCATATGATTGGTTTTGCTGTTGCAAGTTTTAAAGACAATGGCGTTAGTGGTGTCATTTCTCAGGGCTTGGGTACCAGTATGCTGCAAATCCCTAATGTGCTCAGAAAACCTATTGTTCTTCTCCCTGCTGTCATTGCTAGTGCTATCGTTGGGCCTATCGCGACCGTTGGTTTTGGATTAGCTTGTACCGCGACAGGTGCGGGTATGGGTACTGCTGGTTTGGTCGGTGTGTTTGGGGTGATTGAAGCGTCACAAGCAATTATGAGCACTGGTCAATTATGGGCAGCGATTATTCTCCTGATGTTTGTCTTGCCTGCAGTGATTGCAGGGTTAGTGGCTTATATTATGCGCCGTATGGGTTGGTTGGTCGCTGGTGATATGAAGCTGCCTTAATGCTTAGAAGGTTGAGCTAAAATATCATCACCAGTCTCAAAATTCAGTCTTATCCTTCATCAATAATGGCAACTTTCAAAAAGCCTGGCTACGACTATAGCTGGGCTTTTTATATATAAATTCATCAATTTCTCATGATAGAGGGAATGTTGATAACATACTATTTAACGGTCTTTAGCTTTTTATGACGACGTGGTTTTAGTTTGCGGGACAGTTGATGGAAGTCGTTCAGCACTTGGCTATAATGTGAGGGAAATACACGTTGGATGGCATCAATCATCTTGGCATCGTTACCAATCAGGCAGCGTTGCTGATTAGTCGCTGCTGCCTGTAGGATAATCCAAGCCGCTTCATTGGCATCGAATTTTAAGAATTTATTAAAACTTCTGATGGCTTTGGGCCCAGTACTCATGCCAATATCATGGATACTCTCATTACCGCGCGCGCTATTGGCAATATTGGTTTTGATCCCGCCCGGATGGATACAAGTTGCTGATACCCCGCAGTTCTGGATGTTTAGCTCTTGGCGTAAGCTCTCTGTGAAGCCGCGTACGGCAAATTTGCTAGAGTTGTAGGCTGACTGTGATGGCTGAGCGGTCAAACCAAACAGACTTGAGATATTGACAATATGTCCATGCTCGCCAAACTGGCTCTGTTTCACGCTGTTTTTGATTAACGGTAAAAACGCCTTAGTACCGTAAACCACACCCCAAAAGTTAATGTTCATTACCCATTCAAGCTCACTAATACTACTGCCTTCGACGGTAGAGTAGAGTGCGACACCTGCATTGTTAAAGATGAAATTTACTTTGCCATGATCGCTCATCACACTATCAGCCCATGCTTCTACGGCTGTATTGTCTGACACATCGAGTACGGTCATAGTGACGTTGACATCATAATTGGCAAGTAACTGTTTGGTCGCTGCCAGCTGTTCAGGATTGATATCTGATAGTGCAACATGACAGCCCATTTTTGCTAAATGAATGGCCAGCTCACGCCCCATACCAGAGCCTGCGCCCGTAATAGCAGCGACATGGTTGCGATAGTAGGATGCAATGTCTGAGTCATCCAATGAAGTATGGTTAGAAGAAAACGGTAAATGTTGGCGCAATGAAGTCGCCATAGCGGTCACATGGTTGAGCATAATAAACAATCCTTTGTCTTATTAATCATATGAGTTGTACGGACTATATATAGTGGTATATAGAAATAAAGTATAAAGGTCAAAACAGTCTATCTACATTAGCATGGTTTGTGCTGATGTCTGCTAGCGATTGATAAACGCTGCTGTCATTTCAGAGCAGGTGTAATGGAAATCGCCAATTTTCAGTAGGCAAGTTATCTAGTATCAAGTTATCTAACAGGCAAGCTATCCAACAGACAAATTGGTTAAATAATAGGCATAAAAAAAGCGCCTTAGCTTATTCAGCAAGGCGCTTTTTGAGTAGTCCGTTAATGATAACGGACTATTTATATCAGTTATAAATTAAGCAATTTTAGGCACTTTACCTTCATTGATAACGTCCGCATCAACCATTACAGTTTTAGCATTTTCCATAGAAGGTAGCTCATACATAGTCTCAAGCAGGGCGTTTTCTACGATAGAACGTAGACCACGAGCACCTGTCTTGCGCTCCATTGCTTTTTTGGCGATGGCATCTAGGGCTTCTTGGGTAAAGCTAATCTCAGCACCTTCCATATCGAACAAGTACTTGTACTGTTTTACCAGTGCGTTCTTAGGTTCGGTCAGGATTTGTACTAGGGCCGCTTCATCTAGCTCTTGCAGTGCCGCAAGTACTGGCAGACGACCGATTAGCTCAGGAATCAGACCAAACTTGATCAAATCTTCTGGCTCGACTTCTTGTAGCAAGTCTGAGCTGCGACGGCTGTCATCTTTTGAGCTGACATCAGCGTTAAAGCCGATACCGCCTTTTTCGGTACGTTGCTGAATGACTTTATCAAGTCCAGCAAATGCACCACCAACGATGATTAGGATGTTGCTGGTATCAACTTGGATCAGCTCTTGCTGTGGGTGCTTACGACCACCGTGCGGCGGGATAGCAGCCACAGTACCTTCGATTAGCTTTAGCAATGCTTGCTGTACGCCTTCACCTGATACATCACGGGTAATAGATGGATTGTCGCCTTTTTTACTGATTTTGTCGATTTCATCAATATAGATGATACCTTGCTCAGCTTTGGCCACATCATAGTCAGAAGCTTGAAGTAGCTTTTGTACGATGTTTTCAACATCTTCACCAACATAACCAGCTTCAGTTAAGGTAGTGGCATCAGCCATCGCAAAAGGCACATCTAGCAGACGAGCCAAGGTTTGCGCAAGCAATGTCTTACCAGAACCAGTCGGACCGATTAGCAAGATATTACTCTTAGCCAATTCTACCATTGCATCGTCAGCGCCGATCTTGGCTTTTTTGCTGTCGTTGGCTAACGTCTGGCTAACTTTTAGGCGTTTATAATGGTTATAGACGGCAACAGCCAATGCTTTTTTGGCAGCGTCCTGACCGATGACGTATTCATCAAGCTTGGCACGCAGCTCTTTTGGCGTCGGTAGTTTTTTATTGACCCAAGAGGTATCTACTTCGCTATCGTCATCACCGTGCTCTGCGCTGTCTGCGATTAAGTCAGTACATAGCTCGATACATTCATTACAGATATTGGCATCGTCAGCAGCAATCAGTTGCTGTACATCGCTTTTGGCTTTACCGCAAAACGAACACTGCGGGGTATTATCTTCTGCCATAAAAGGCGCTCCTAAAATTTAAAACTGGTTAGTTTATTTGTAGTATGTCAATTATCGTATTCATTCAATGGTCATATCTTTCAATAGGTCAGGTATGACATTGATAACGGTTTACTGTACGGCAAATAAACTATAAAAGGTCTTATGATTGCACTCTCAATGAAGAGGCATCACGTTAATGCTTAGATTACAAAGATTCAGGACGACGCTCTAATACTTCGTCAACCAAACCATACTCTTTGGCTTCTTGTGCATCTAACCAATAATCACGCTCAACGTCTTTTTCGATTTTTTCTACTGGCTGACCAGTGCGCTCAGCTAAGATACTATTTAGACGTGCACGAGTTTTAAGGATTTCACGAGCATTAATTTCGATATCAGTTGCTTGGCCCTGCGCGCCGCCTGATGGCTGGTGAATCATGACACGAGCATTAGCAAGTGAATAGC
Organism: Psychrobacter nivimaris; assembly: GCF_043419765.1. NCBI lineage: Bacteria > Pseudomonadati > Pseudomonadota > Gammaproteobacteria > Moraxellales > Moraxellaceae > Psychrobacter > Psychrobacter nivimaris. Next base: position 29,100 of record NZ_JBHOFX010000007.1, read on the forward strand.
GCTTGCCTTTTTGACCAGCGGCCAATAGGAATGAACCCATGCTGTAAGCACCGCCCATACAGATAGTAGATACTTCAGGTTTGATGAAGTTCATGGTATCAAAAATAGCCAAGCCAGCGCTTACTGAACCACCTGGTGAGTTGATATACAAATGGATATCTTTGTCAGGGTTCTCAGCTTCTAAGAATAGTAACTGGGCAACGATGAGGTTAGCCATGTTGTCTTCGACCTGACCGGTCAAAAAGATAACGCGCTCACGTAATAGACGTGAAAAGATATCAAACGAGCGTTCACCGCGTGAGGACTGTTCAACCACCATAGGTACTAAAGCCGCTTGTGTGGTCTGTACTTCTTTGTGCGCACTCATCAGCATATCAAAATGCGGGTTGGCAGTGATGCGATCATAATCTGTCATAGAAAAGTCCTATCGATAAATGTATAAAATAAAAATGGATTGAATGATTTTATTGTCTAGTAGTTTTTGACTAATGGGTTGTTTATAAGGGGGCTGCGCTCACTATTCAAGCCTATAAAACGGGTTTGTGCATAAAATAGCTGAAAAAGTGACTCTCCGATATGTCTAGGACTCATTGCTTATATTGAAACTTATACTAAAAATACGTCTAGAAGTAGATAAATACTATCTTATCTATTATCAAGTCGTACAGATATTGATAGTACCTGTATCGACAGTTTCTATATCGATACAAATAGCGTAAATCATGTCTAACCTGACTTTTTAACATAGAATACCTGATTAATAGCCCTACAATCCACCTATCTTACTGACTAAGCCTGCAAATAGTTATGCGTTTAGTATTTTTGCTTATCTACTGTCCTCAGAGGATATTGCGCTAACAATAACGCTAAAAAACGCACTATTATGGACAAAATGTACTGTTTTGGTGCAAAGATCTGCTAATTTTATAAATAATTAAGGCTCAAAAAACGTTTAGAAAATAGCTGGAAATATATGATTGTTTTTATCGTCTAATCCAAAAAAGAAAAAGCGCAGACAAATCAAAGTTTTGAGCCGGTAAGGTTGTCTATTTGATTATCTGCTATCAAGGGTTGGCACAGTGCTTGTATCAATAAAAACATTGACGCTTTGATTTATCATGGTGCGCTAGGCACGATAAATGGTGTAGGCTGTATCCCTCCGTTATTATTCTGATATTACTGTCGCTAATGAACTGTAGTTAACGATTGGTAATAGAGTCTTAACACATAGCAAATGATAGCTGTCATACAAAATACTGAAACATATTTAATTGGTAAATGAGTATATAAAATGAGTTGGGCCTCTTCTTTAGCATTAAGCTTTGACACTGTTAGCAGTACAAGTACGGCCAAAGAAGGTACGGCTGATAACTCAAAAACGCGACTTTATCATCGTAAGCATACAGGTGCCTTGATGGTACAGCGTGCTCTGTATCCTGAGCCAAGCGTACAGCAGGGTATTTGTCACATACTGATATTGTACCCGCCAGCTGGTATCGCAGGTGGCGATACGCTGACTATAGACCTAAATTTGGATAGTGGTAGCCATGCTGTTATCACCACACCAGGGGCAGGTAAGTGGTACGGCAAAGACAGTGTTAGCCAAAAACATAAAGCTCCGTTGGGCAGCGACGATGCTCACCAAAATATGGGGCAAAATGAAATAGCTGCCTATGCGAGCCAACATGTAAAGGCCAACCTCGCGGCAGAGACCCGTTTAGAATGGCTACCGCAAGAGAGTATCATTTATAACGAAGCCAATATGCATGCAGCGAGCCGCTTCGATTTGACGGATTCATCTAGTCTACTGACATGGGAGATTAGCGTATTTGGACGGCAAGCTTACGACGAGCAGTTTTTGCAAGGGCGTTATCATACTGGATTGAATATTTATCGAGAAGGTAAAGTAATCGTTGCTGAGCGAGTGGCGCAGGCAGCACAAAATCGCTGGTTTACCTCAAATTTAGGATTAGCGAACCAGCATATTTATGGATCGTTTTGGGCAGTCCCAAGCTTAAGCGACGTCCATGACAATCTTGCACTCTCCGCGTCACAAACCACGCAATCGACCGAAACGGCCCAAGCAACTATCAAACAGTCATTAACCCGCTATCTAGACAATACCGTAGCAGCATTGCGCCAAGTCATTATTCAAGCACAGCTGCCTGTCTACTGCACTCATAATTGCCAAGCGATCAATATCCGCTATATTGGCTCAGATGTACGTGGTTGTTTTGAAGCGTTTTATCAGCTGAGAGAAGTCTTGCGAGATCATTGGTGGCAACTTGAACCTTGTCGTCCACGTATTTGGGACACCTAATACGGCCACCTTAAATAATGAAATTAAGATATATTGCGACTGTTTTTAATCGATATCTAATGCTTTGAAAACCTCTAATCTGCTATAAATATAATGATAAGTACAACAAGGAATCGTCATGCACCTGACCCCAACAGAAAAAGACAAGCTCATGCTATTTACGGCTGGTATGGTGGCTGAGCGTCGCAAAAATCGCGGTGTTAAGCTTAACTATCCCGAAGCCATCGCTTATATCAGTATGCTATTGATGGAAGGCGCACGAGATGGCAAAAGAGTTGCCGAGCTGATGAGTGAGGGTGCTACGTATTTGTCTGCTAATGATGTCATGGAAGGTGTCGCAGAGATGGTAGATGAAGTACAAATCGAGGCGACCTTTCCCGATGGCACCAAACTGGTCACGGTACATAATCCCATCGTGTAACGCTGTATACCATTGTTATAGCACTGAAATGCTCACTATAAAATAAGGCGGCTACCATGCAAGCAGGCGAATACCATATCCAAGATGGCGATATTATCTTAAACCAAGGGCGACAGGTGCAGACGATCAGTGTCAGTAATACTGGTGATAGACCTATCCAAATCGGCTCGCATTATCACTTTTATGAAGTTAATGATGCCTTGAGCTTTGAGAGAGAGCAGACTCGGGGTTTTCGTCTCAATATTATCTCTGGCACCGCCGTACGTTTTGAGCCGGGCCAATCGCGGGAAGTCGAATTGGTAGCATACGCTGGTAAGCAAGATGTATATGGTTTTGCTGGGCGTGTCATGGGCGCCGCTCATCCCGACGAAGCATCAGAGAGCGCCACTGATAAAAAGGCAACTGCTACTTCGCAAAAACGAGTCAGTCGTCGCATTTATGCTGAGCATTTTGGCCCTACCACAGGTGACAAAGTCCGTCTTGCCGATACCGAGCTTTGGCTACAGGTTGAAGCGGATTTAACCAGTCATAAAGATACAGCTGTTGACCAAGCGGATACGTCGCAAAGTGGTGAAAGCAGCAGCAAGCCTATTGAAATTAAAGGTGAAGAAGTTAAATTTGGCGGTGGTAAAGTCATCCGTGATGGTATGGGTCAAGGACAATTGCTGGGTGCAGAAGTTGCCGATACAGTTATTACCAATGCATTGGTCGTTGACTATACAGGCATCTATAAAGCGGATATTGGTATCAAAGATGGTCGTATCAGTGCCATCGGCAAAGCGGGCAATCCTGATATCCAGCCTGCTATTGATATTCCTATTGGCGGTGCTACCGAAATCATCTCTGGCGAAGGCAAAATCCTCACAGCAGGTGGCGTCGATAGTCATATTCATTTTATCGCGCCTCAGCAGTGTGAGACAGCGCTTATGTCAGGGGTAACGACGATGCTGGGCGGCGGCACAGGGCCAGCTCAAGGTACGCTTGCCACTACCTGTACACCAGGGGCGTATCATATTGCCTCAATGCTAAAATCTACCGACAGTATCCCTATGAATATTGGGCTGCTAGGTAAAGGCAATGTAAGTGTACCAGAACCCATTGCTGAACAAATCGAAGCAGGTGCCGTGGGGCTAAAGCTACATGAAGATTGGGGTACAACCCCGCAAGCCATCGATAACTGCTTGAGTGTCGCTGACGACTATGATGTGCAAGTGGCTATTCATACCGATACTTTAAATGAAAGTGGCTATCTCGAAAGTACGCTCGCTGCTTTTAAAGACCGCTGTATCCATACTTTTCATACTGAAGGGGCAGGCGGTGGCCATGCGCCCGATATTCTAAAGGCTATTGGCGAGTCGCATGTTTTGCCATCATCTACCAACCCAACGCGCCCATACACCGTCAATACCATTGATGAGCATCTCGATATGCTGATGGTTTGTCATCATCTGAGCCCTGCTATCGCTGAAGACGTGGCCTTTGCTGAAAGCCGTATTCGTCAAGAAACCATCGCCGCAGAAGATATCTTGCATGACTTAGGTGCGATTTCGATGATGAGTAGTGATTCACAAGCGATGGGACGAGTGGGTGAAGTAGTCATCCGTACATGGCAAACCGCGCACAAAATGAAAGTTCAACGTGGCCATCTTGCACCAGATGCAACAGCGACCATTGAAGATGAGCAACAGTTCATCACTTTGACAGACTATGACCAAAGCACGGACAACGATAACTTTCGTATCAAGCGCTATATCGCAAAATATACAATAAACCCTGCGATTACTCACGGTATTAGCGATATGGTCGGATCAATTGAAGTGGGTAAATGGGCAGATATGGTGCTATGGTCGCCCAAGTTTTTTGGGGTAAAACCTGAGTGCATTATAAAAGGCGGGCTTATCGCTGCGGTACCGATGGGCGATATCAACGCCTCTATTCCTACCCCTCAGCCTGTGCATTATCGTCCTATGTTTGCTACTTATCCAAAATCGATTGCTCAAACCAGCATTACCTTTATGTCGCAAGCGGCTATCGATAAACAAGTGGATAAACAGCTTGGATTGACCAAAGTCATTCAGCCAGTACGCGGTATCCGTAAAATTCGTAAAAACGATATGCGCTTTAACAGCTACTGCCCAGATATGGACATCAATCCTGAGACTTATGAAGTACGTGCCGATGGTAAGACACTGACCTGCGAGCCAGCTGATGTATTACCCATGGCACAGCGTTACTTTTTATTTTAGAGCTTATGATGCACGTTTATAGGAGCTCTAGGACAGTGAGCCATAAACCATGTATGCCAATAGTCAGTTGGTTTCTTGAGTGAGATCGTGTCTGTATTCCCAACATTTTTACCATCAATACTATTGACAATAGTTTGAGCAACAACAGCCAGAGAACAATAATGAAAATATTTAGTACCCGTTTAAGTACGCTTAGCGATACTCAAAAAGCGCAATTGGCAGAACAGTATCAAGCCGATGATTACCTGCTATTAGACTTTGATACTCGTCAGCATTCCCGCTTTAGAGCCATTACTGTTTCAGGTGAGGCAGTTGGTGTTGACCTACCTCGTACAGGCGTCTTAAAAGGAGATGACGTGCTTATCAATGCAGCTGGAGAGTTGATGCAAGTTATCGCCAAGCCACAAGCCGTGACTAAGGTGACTGCTGCTAATGACTTTTTACTAATGAAAGGCGCTTATCATTTGGGCAACCGTCATGTGCCATTAATGTTTGACCACAGTTTTGATCAGGGTGATGCAGGCTATGCGCTATATTTTGAAAATGATCATGTACTTGCACAAATGTTAGAAAACCTCGGTCTACATATCGAGTCTACCTCAGTGCCATTTGAGCCTGAGACAGGCGCTTATCAAACGGGCCAAGGGCATGCGCATGGCCACTCTCACTCACATGCACATTCGCATAGTGACTCTCATAGTCATAAGGAAAGTCATGACCATAGCCATGATGAAAGCCATAGCCATCATGATGCGCCTGTAGGTCGTTCAAATGATGGTTGATACCAGTGCTCAGTCTACTGATTCAGTCCAACTTGGACAGCTACTGATGCTGGCATCGAGCAATTTGCCGATTGGTAGCTATACCTATTCCCAAGGTGTGGAGTCAGCGATTGAGTCAGGGGTTGTATCTGATGAAGCCAGTACGCTTACATTTATGCAAGACTATCTATCGCTTGCAGTGGTTGGCTACGAGCTGCCAGTGTTAGGGCTGATAATGTGTGCGCTCAGCCAAGGTCATGAAGCACTAGCGGCAAATCTAGCACACGATTATCACGCTGGCCTCGAGAGTAAAGAGTTTGTACTGGAGTCGCAGCAGTTGGCACAAGCGATGGTATCTTGGCTCAACGAAGTATTGAGTCTTGGCATACCGGCCGAAATACCTGAAGATGGATTTTTGCCGCTATTTGCTCATGTTGCTCAGCATTGGCAACTGCCACTAGCGCAGTCGATGACTACTTATGGATTTGCGCAATTAGAGAACATGGTGCTCGCCGCTGTCAAGACAGTGCCGCTAGGACAAATGGCAGGTCAGCGTATTCTGTGGCAATTGCAAAGCGATCTGGGTGCTCAGGTCGAAGCTCTAAGCGATGATGTACAACAGGCTTTTGATGCCTTAGTTATGTCGACAAACACGGCTAATACTTTAGGTAATAGTGAAGAGTCGGACTGTCAGCAGCTATGCCAAGACCTCTATGAATCGCTTAATATCTCTAATAACTTGCCCAATTTGGCTATCCTCTCGAGTATGCATGAGGAGCAATACAGTCGGTTGTTCCGCTCATAACTGTACCTTTATTTCTATTTATGATTATTAATATACAAACTGTTTTAGGAAATTAATATGTCTCTAACTCCGCTTAAATCAAAAAATTCTCACGCTGCATCAGACGTACAAACTGATAGTGATAGCCAGAAACCGTCTTCTACTTTATCGTGCTTACGCCTTGGTATTGGTGGGCCAGTTGGTAGTGGTAAGACTGCTTTGACGTTAAGGCTATGCCAAAACCTGCGTGATACGGTCAATATGGCAGTCGTGACCAATGACATCTATACCAAAGAAGATTCAGAGTTTTTGACCCGCAATGATGCCATGCCTGCTGAGCGTATCCGCGGTGTAGAGACGGGCGGCTGTCCACATACAGCTATCCGCGAAGATGCGTCTATTAATCTGACTGCGATTGCTGAGCTACAAGCGACTTTTGAAGGTTTAGAGTTGATTATCATTGAGTCAGGTGGCGACAATCTAGCCGCGACGTTTAGCCCAGAGTTGTCTGATTTGACCTTGTACGTCATTGATGTTTCTGCAGGCGATAAGATACCTCGTAAGGGTGGCCCAGGCATTACCAAATCTGATTTGTTGATTATTAATAAGACTGACCTTGCACCAATGGTTGGTGCTTCGCTGGAAGTGATGGAACGCGATGCCAAAAAAATGCGTGGCGACAAACCTTTTGTATTTAGCAATATGAAAACAGGTGATGGGCTAGACGAGATTATCGCCTTTATTAAAGAACATGGCATGCTTGCCTAAAGAACAGCTGAGCTTTTACTATTAAAATATAAAAAATAAGGAAAAACTGCATGACACAGTTTACAAAAGGTCTTCACATCGAAAACTCTCGCTTTTCACAAGTGCTCTCAGCTCGTCATATCGTGTCTGGTTCGGCTGTGATGATGACATCACTAATGCTACCGTCATTGGCGCAGGCGCATTCAGAACATATTCACTCGACTACCGCGCAAACGCCATCATTTTTAGGTACGTTACAAGCAGGACTGATGCATCCAGTGACTGGCTTTGATCATCTGTTCTTGGCAGTAGGCATGGGCATGTTGTTTTATGGACTACAAAAGCAGCGCTTAGGCATGATGTCGTTGACAGCTGGGTTGTCGTTAGGCGCGATATTGGGCACGGCTGGCGTGCTGATTGGTGGTATCGCATTTGCTGCATCATCTGGGCTAATTGAAGTGGCGATATCACTGTCGGTAGTTGTATTGGCTATAATCTTAATGAGCCAAAAAAGTAGACAAGAAGCGTTCTCTGCGCAGACTCATACAGCACGCACGCCAAGTATTCAGCAGTTATCATTGTTTGGCTTTGGTGGTCTGGCGGTTTTTCATGGCATGGCACACGCGATGGAAGTACCAGCGAATGTCGGTGTAGGCGGTCAGCTAGGTTTTTATGCAGGGATGATGGTCACGATGCTAGCGCTATATGCAGTTGGTACGCTGGTTAGTCAGCAGTTGCAGCAACGCTTTAGCGATAGCCTGTGGTTACAGCGCGGGCTAGTACTGCTAGGATTGAGCGCCATATTTGCGCCTGTGTTGGTGTAAAGCGCGCTTTATAGTACAAGTACGATGCTTGTAAGTTAGATAGTTGTGGCTGATTTTATCTAGCTATCGAACGCCATAAAAAATGCGCCCCCGATCAAAAGGTCGGGGGCGCATTTTAGTTTTGATAACCGACTACAGCATATCTAAAAAGACAGCTTGTCGTATCAACTACATTGCTTGCTGCTGTTGTTGCTGAGCGGCTAGCAAGTCTTGATAGCTAACTTCTTTGTCAGTTACTTTACCTTGAGCGATCAAGTAATCTACTACTTGGTCTTCTAGTACAACAGACTCAATGTTAGCGCGCTGCTGCTTGTCATTGGTGTAGTACTCGATAACTTCTGCTGGATCTTCGTAGTTTTCAGCGGCTTCTTTGATGAAGGTTTCAACACGCTCTTGATCTACTTCTAAGCCTTTAGTGTCGATAACACGGGCAACGATGATGCCAAGACGGGCAGCACGTAGCGCTTGCTCTTCAAATAGCTCATTTGGTAGCATGTCTTTATCGAAGCTATCAGCATTCGCACCGAACTGCTGAGAAAAACGTTGCATCATCATGTTGCGTTGACGCTCGATTTCTTGCTCTAGCATCGCGTTTGGTACATCAAACTCGTTCTTTTCTAGCAATGCGTCAAAAGTCGCTTGCTTAACTTGGCTACGCGCAGCGTTTTTGATTTCGCGTTCCATGTTTTTGCGTACGTCTTCTTTCAACTTCTCAACGCCGCCTTCTTTCACGCCGAATAGCTCAAGGAACTCTTCGTTAATTTCAGGTAGCTTAGATTTTTCAACCAATTTTACGTTGATTTTGAACTGAGCTTCTTTACCAGCTAGGTTCTCAGCTTGGTAATCTTCTGGGAAAGTTACGTCGATAGTTTTTTCTTCGCCAGCTTTCATGCCTTTGATACCAGCTTCAAAACCTGGAATCATTTGGTTGCTACCGATAACTAGTTTGAAGTCTTCAGCAGAGCCGCCTTCGAATTTTTCGCCGTCGATAGAGCCTTCAAAGTCAAAAGTCACTTGGTTGTCTTTTGCAGCCATGCCCTTTTTCTCAACGAATTCTTCACGTTGCTTTTGTAGGTTTTCAATCATAGTGTCAACGTCTTCTTCACTCACTTGTGCAGTGTGACGCTCAACTTCGATCTCATCGATACCTTGTACATCTACTTCTGGGAAGATTTCAACAGTGGCTTGATATACCAAGAAATCGTCTTCAAGTTTTACGTCGTCGATGTTAGGCATGCCAACAGCGCGGATGTCTTCAGATTTGATCGCTTCAAACACAGTATCACGGATCACATCGTTGATAACTTCTTGTTGAATGCCAGCACCGTACTGAGAGCGGATGTGTGACATAGGGACGTTACCTTTACGGAAACCGTCAATCTTGGCAGTTTTCGCAACTTGGCGAATACGGCCTTCAACTTTGTTTTGAATTTTTTCAACGGGCACTTTAACCGTTAGCTGGGTTTCTTTATTAGATAGCTTGTTGGTTGTGACTTGTAAATCTGTAGCCATGTTAATTACACCTTTAGGATTAAGTAGTACGTTTGATTAATGAAATAGTACTTAGGGTTAAATTGTAATAGACAGACCGCGCCTCAAATTACGGGCATGTACGACGGGCTGCCGTTGAAATAAATAGGGGATAGCGATAGCGCACAACATCAAATTCAGTGCCAGTAGCAATCGCCGCTGATACTAAAAGGTGAACCTGCTGAGGTTGTCCATGCTATCAAATATCGATAATAAACCGTTAATGCACCGCATAATAACGCTTTTTGGTGAATTATACAGCCAAATAACGGATTTCAACAAAATTTTAAAAGTAGAACAGTATAATCTATCTGTTTATTAAAGTAAAAATTATCTCTTTGATGGCATGTTTCCTTATGTTGCTTGCTCTTATATGGCTTGATTTTATATAAAGATTTGACCATATTCATAATCAATAAATAAGATAACGGATAAAAAACAGCGATAAGGTTGTAAACGTATTATGAGTATCAAGTGCACTTGTAGATAGTTATAAATAGAACAACTATAAAGTATTTATAAAGGTAGCTGCGCCAATAACTGCTGGATTGCCTGACCACGATGGCTGATGCTGTTTTTATCAGTAGCGCTCAGACTAGCTGCACTGGCTTGCAAGTTAGGTAACCAAAATAATGGATCATAGCCAAAGCCACCATCACCATGCGCTGTCTCTGAAATCTCGCCATGCCATAATCCTTGGGCGACAATCGGTAGCGGATCATCAGCATGACGCACCATTGCCAGTACGCAAACGAACATACCTTTGATCGGAGTATCTGGATTTGCTGCGCGGATAGGCTGCAAGTCGGCGATGAGCTTGGCGTTATTTTTACTATCGTTGCCGTGCTCACCAGCGTAGCGAGCAGAGTAGATACCTGGCGCATTACCTAGTGCAGGCACGCACAGTCCCGAATCATCAGCGATAGCAGGCAGTCCACTGATACGGCTCGCATGACGGGCTTTGATAATGGCGTTTTCCACAAAGCTTAGACCATCCTCGATGGCATCTTCGATATCGAGCTGACCTTGCGGGACAATCGTTACGTCCAAGTTCGCTTCGGCAAATAGCCGTTTAAGCTCAGCCAATTTGCCTTTATTGTTGCTAGCCAGTACCCATTGGTTGCTAGATGTCGGATGGGTAGCAGTTAACGAGGTATCAGTGGTGCTCATAGAGTCAGTCCGTTATATAAAAATGATGAAAAATTATTATTCGCGTGGGCTTTATTTATCTTCTGCAGTGCTAATCGGTAAATTGTTTGACGATTGAAGTAGTTATGCTAATAATGATAACGCATGAGTTTGGAGTGAATGTAGTTACCGCGTAATAAATAACCAATCGCTATACAGATTGTACGGGCTATAACATTTGGTAACTGATATTATTGGTCACTGTTGCTATAATAGATACCAAGCTACAGTGAATTATATCTTATAGCTTGTGAATATTAAGTTAATAAAAGTCTATAAAGTCAGAGACTTGGCTTTTTGGCGAAGAATAATAGCAATAAGTAACCGCTAGGTTAATTTTGGATTCATAATGATACGTGATATTGTATTGAGCAGTACCGTGTATCAAGCGATAAAGTTCATTTCAAACAATAAACTCAGCCAATTTAGTCCGCTATTTTATAGTGTTTTTTGCGGTGTAAAAATAGCGTAAAATTCAGTTTCTATAAGCAAGTTTTTATAAACTAACGGCTAAACAGCAAGGATAAAATAATTATGTCAAACATTACTTTACCAGACCTACCATATGCAAAAGACGCACTAGAGCCACATATCAGTGCCGAAACGCTAGAGTATCATCATGACAAGCATCATGCTGCTTATGTAAACAAGCTAAAAGACATGTTGTCAGGTTCTGGTCTAGAAGACAAAACATTGCCAGAAATCATCGTAGCGACTGCTAAAGATGACAGCAAGCAAGGTATGTTCAACCAAGCAGCTCAAGTATGGAACCACACGTTCTACTGGAACTGCATGACGCCAACGAACGGCGGCGGCGAACCTACTGGCGATCTAAAAGCAAAAATCGAAGAAGATTTCGGTAGCTACGACAAATTCCGTGAAGAGTTCAAAAACGCAGCATTGACTCAGTTTGGTTCAGGTTGGGCATGGCTAGTTGCTGATAAAGTCGGTGGCAAATTGTCAATCGCCAAAACGGCTAATGCTGACACCCCACTTGCACATGACCAAGTAGCTGTATTGACTTGTGATGTATGGGAACACGCGTACTATGTAGATTACCGTAACCGTCGTCCTGACTATGTTGACACGTTCCTAGACAAACTAGTGAACTGGGACTACGCAAACGCAAAATACAAAGGTCAAGATGCTGGCGTTGAAGAGTAATCTTTAACGACTAAGTATTTGATTGAAAAAAGGACACCGCGAGGTGTCCTTTTTTTATGTGATAACTTTCTATAATAGCTTTCTATTTTGATATCTGATTAAAACATATTTCTGATAGAGCATCGCCATTACGCTATTAGGCAATACCGCCGTTTGCGCCGATATTTTGTCCAGTAACCCAAGCCGCTTCTTCACTGACCAAAAATGCTACCACATGAGCAATATCGACTGGTTCACCGATACGATTAAACGGTGACATACTGGCAAGTCTCTCTACCGTTTCATCTGCTTTACCTTGATGAAATAGCTCAGTGTCAGTAGGGCCGGGAGATACTGCATTGACCGTGATATTGCGCTCGCCAATTTCTTTGGCAAATATACGGGTTAGCTGATCGACCGCGCCTTTGGTCGCACAGTAGGTGCCGTAATTAGGTAGTAGCATACGAGTGGTCGTACTTGAGAGGTTTACAACGCGGCCACCGTCATTGAGTTTAGTCGCAGCTTCACGCAACGTATTGAACGTGCCTTTTACATTGATAGCAAATATACGGTCAAAGTCTTCATCGGTGGTCTCGGCAATGGGTTTATTAATCATTATACCTGCGCTATTGACCAAAATATCTGGCTTACCAAACGCGCTGATAGTGGCATCAAACATTGCTTCGACTTGCTTGGGATTGCTGACATCAGCTTGAACGGCGATTGCTTCACCGCCTGCGGATTTAATCTGGTTGACGATATCATTGGCTGCTACGTCATCATTTGCATAATTAATGACGGTTTTAGCCCCTGATTCTGCAAGTGATAAGGCTATCTGTGCGCCAATACCCTTTGATGAACCGGTTACAATCGCGACTTTATTATTTAGTGTTGTCATCGATACTTTCTCCAATAGTATAAGTGAATATCAGTACGCTTATATTGCGTTTTGACTGATGTCTCTTGATTCATAGGATTATAAGTTACCAGTGTGCAAAACGAATAAGTAGAGCGATTCTGTATGCTTGTTTTGGATAAATTTATCTATTGTGTCTATGCGGATGTAAAGCATAGAGTTTAAGAGGTTAGCGTTGAAAGGGAGTTTTTAGCTATTTAGGGTTTGGATAAGAAAAGGACACGGTGAGGTGTCCTTTTTATTATGTTCGAAAGCTTCAATTCAAATTATATTTCTATAAAAGATCCATTTGATCACCAGATTGTGGAAAGCGCTTTTTAAACATTCTTTTAAATTCGGTAATTGTGTCAGAAATTTTTAATAAAGTTAAAACTTCTCTCATTTGGAGTCTAAGCTTTTCTACACCATACTCTTCTGTCATATGTTGATGAAATCTATTTTTCCTATTTCCTTTGTCATCTATCTTTGGGTTTAACTTATCTAATTCTTCTAAAACTGCCCCGTTTTCAAGAGGCTCGTAAACATATGACCTAGTAAATTTTGCAAAATGCTGTGGCTTATTAATGACTATAGCTCCAGACTTCCTTGTGGCAGTACTCTGACTACCGTATATTCGGTTTAATTCTCTATAAAACTCATCAGGAAATTCTTTCTGCCATTCTCTTTTTTCTTCTTCTAAATACTGCTGAACAAGTAAGCGCAGTGCATCTGGGCTACGTTCAGTTTGGTATCCCGTAGCCTCGTCAATTAATGCTACGACACCAATTTTGGCAAAAGCATTTAATATTGCTACTGATTGATAGTAAAGATCTTTTTGAGTCGAAGTAAGTTTTCCCGCATCATGTGCGCGCTTAATTGCTTTACAAACTTCTACAAGTACATCAGCTTCATAGGCATGGTTTGGATCTGACCTCAAATAATTCAAAAGTATAGGATTTTCAATAGAGTTTTGTAGTCTGTCATCTATTTCAGATCCTAACCCTTTACGACCTATAGTCCGCATAAATGAATTACCACCATCAGATTTTAAACCAATAGCTTTAGCCATTCCTTTTTTGTTAAACACTCTTCTACCATCTTCAAGTACATAACACTCAAGGTCTATACCACCTATATGCATAACACCTTTGTGTGTTGCATTTACTGTTATAGGAACTTTATTTTTAGCTGTAGACAACACAACACTATCTTTTATTGGTTCAATTACATTGATGTTTTTAGACATTTATCAGTTCCTTTGATGAATTAGCCTATCTATCAGATAAGTTTTCTACAGTTATAACGTCGTAGGCTAGCATGAAGCATAAGCTACGTTGTAAACATTTTCCAAGTTGATTCTTTATTTGCTTTTTATAGCACCTCAAACCCAAACTTACCCAACGTTTCTCGCAGCATCGCAATATTATAGTAAGCGTGTGCATTGACAGTGTTTTGAAAGAAGATATAGAGCGTATCAAAGTGCTGACGCTGATTGGCAATCGCTTGCGCCCAGTCCTGCATCTCAGCTTCACTATAGCGATAGTCATGACGATCAGCCGCGCTCATCGCATCCCACCAGCCTGTATTATTGCCATGCATACGTAGGTAGCCAGTGCGTTCAGTGAATATCAACCGTGACGGCGGTAATCCGCCTACCTTGGGATAATCGACGCTACACCAAATGAGACCTTGCTGCTGGAAACTATCGACCACTTGCGGTGTGTGCCAGCCGTTATGACGAAACTCAATGGTGAGTGGGTAGTCTTGAAACCAACTGACGAGGTTTGCTAAATAGAGACGATGCTCACGAGTACGATCAAAGCCGTGTGGGAACTGAAGTAATAATGGCGCTAAAGCATTTGCTTCGATAAGTGGAGATAAGGCATTTAGAAATGCTTGTGCGTGCTCAGCAGTGCCTTTGCGAGCGTGGGTAAAGTCTTGATGCAGTTTGACGGCGAACTTCAACTGACTGTCCGCCTGTGCATAAGCTTTATCAACCATCCCAGCAAAGGCTTTTTGTCCGATGGGCGCATAAAAGGTGCTGTTGATTTCGACTGCGCCATATTGTTTGGCGTATTCACGTAAGAAGTCGGTTTTTTTGGTACCGGTGGGATACAGCGTACCGAGCAAATCGGTATCGCTATAGCCACCAGTGCCGAGGTAAATGCGCGGGGTAGGGGAACTGTCCATGTTGACCACTCACTGCCGTTTTGGGTAATAAAATTTATTACGATATATTTATCACCGCTTATGTGAAAAGCTACTTTTTACGTGACCAGAGCCATTCAATCAATGCCAGTAGCGCATCATTATCTGTACCAACGCCATCGATGCTAGCACCAAGCTCACGACTATGTAGTTCATTAGAAATGGCTGCGCGTCCGTCGTTAAATAGCGATTGCGCATAGCTGGTCGCGTCATCGACACCCATCAGTTTTACGTAGGTAGATTTGTCTAGTTTTTCATCGCTACCCGCAGGCTTGCCAAGGGTGTCGGTCGTCATCGTGACGTCTAGCACATCGTCTTGGACTTGAAAGGCTAGACCGATATATTGGGCGCACTCTTGTAGTGCCATGCGCTGTGGGGCCGTTGCACCAGCACAGACGCCGCCCATGAGCATCGCCGCTTCAATCAGCGCGCCTGTTTTGTCGCGGTGAATGGCTTCTAAATCATCCTGCGCAATACTGGCACTGGCTTCGGCATTGAGGTCTAGCATTTGACCCGATACCATGCGTCTGGCGCGCGGCGCAAATATTGCCATGAGCTGACTTGCGATATTTGCATCGAATGGCGCAAAGGTTGGCATCTCTGCAGTTAATACTTCAAACGCTAGTGTCTGCAATACATCTCCTGCCAGCAGAGCCGTCGCTTCATCAAAGGCGATATGCGCAGTCGGCTGACCACGGCGCAGCTCATCATCGTCCATACATGGCAAGTCATCATGTACCAGTGAGTAGGTATGCAGTAGCTCTACTGCTAATGCAGCACGGCGCGACATATCATAGTCTGAGTCGTTTTCTAGTAGCGCGTCCAGATCAGTATCGAGAGTATCGATATCATCATTAGGCTCATCTGTACGTTCATTATTACTGCTATTAATACTGGCAAAAGCGCTGGCAACCATCAGTGGACGTACCAGTTTTCCTTGTCCAGTCATGACATAGCGGCAAGCATCTACTAGCGGGCTAGGGAGCTTGGCATAAGCGAACAACACCTCGATATCTTGCGCCAATTGCTCGCGCACAGCACCATGAAACTGCTCAGTGCTTTGAAAAGAAACAAAGTCAAAAGGGATAACGCCAGTAGAGGTAGTGCTAGAAGTAAGGGAAACAGTCATAATCCAACCATTTATCAGGGATACAATAAAACTTATTAGGGATAAGATAAAAACGCTATTAGTGTAGCATGATAGGTCATATCGCTTATGTGACACACGGTATCAATTGATTATTTTTTGCATTTTTCTACCGAAGTCTATTCGAAAGTAGAGCAATCTTAGCTGCAATATAACGACAAGATTTCGTTACCGATGGATGATGTCACTCTCTGGTTGAATATGTTCTGATAAAAGAGCAAGCTAGGCTGGCACGTTCATCTAATTATCGTAGAAAAATGGTACTGAATGCTGACACTGAATAGTTAGCACTGACCAAGTAGCATCGATCAATTGGCACTTATTAGATAGCACCAACGGACTATCGTTCCAAAGATGGCATTCGTTGAGCCAACAACACGAAACAAATCTAAATTAATAATTCAGTATACATTTATTCACTAAAACACTTTTATCGTAAGGTAAATGCCTGCAAGTGATTTAAGAGTGACTTGCGAGTATGGTATTAGCTTGTGACAGTTAGGGGCATAATCCCCTACACTAATTGACGTGAAAATGGTCTGATGGTGACCCTACTGGGATTTTTCTCAGGATGTTCAATCGTCGATACCGAGTGTTAGACCAAGTCTCAGTCAATATTTTGAACATCAGTACCTGCAACAGCAGTATATAAATGAAGCGTCATATGATGTCATGCAAGAGACGCAAAATACGTGCATCATGATGAACGCTGGATAATAAAGACATCTTCACTTGTGAGCTGGTTATATGTTTGTCTTTATAACATGACAAGCGCACAGTGCTATTACCCATTTTACTAACAGTAACTGGCTATTTATTTTAATTCAAAACGTAGCTTTCGTTATATAGAAAGGAGTTTCAAATGGTATACCAAGGAAATCGCATCACGGTGACAATGCTAGAGGATGGCATCGCCAATATGCAGTACAACGCCGAAAATGAGAGCGTGAACAAATTTGATGCCGAAACCAATAAGCAGTTTGGTGAAGCAGTTAGTGCGTTAGAAAAAGCCGACAACGTAAAAGGTCTTATCGTTACTTCAGCCAAAGGCGTGTTTATCGCTGGTGCTGACATCACAGAATTCGTCGGTTCTTTCAAAAAATCAGAAAGCGAGATCAAAGATTGGGTCGTTCATGTTAATGACGCTTTCAATCGTTTTGAAGACCTACCATTCCCGAAAGTTGCGGCTATCAATGGCGCGGCGATGGGCGGCGGTTGTGAAATGACTTTGGTTTGTGAATACCGTGTCATGAGTGACAAAGCGATCATCGGTTTGCCAGAAACTCAGCTAGGTATCTTCCCAGGTTTCGGCGGTACAGTTCGTAGTACGCGTATCATCGGTATCGATAACGCGCTTGAGCTGATCGCGACTGGTAGCCCAAAGAAAGCATTGGCAGCATTGAAGCTGGGCTTGGTTGATGCGACTGTACCTGCTGACGACTTACAAGATGCAGCGATTGACCTAGTCAAAAAATGTATCTCAGGTGAGCTTGATTGGAAAGCAAAACGTGAAGAGAAACTGGCTCCAGTTAAGCTAAACCAGCTTGAGCAAGCGATGGCGTTCAACAGTGCCAAAGGTGCTATTTTCGCTAAAGCCAATCCTAAGCAATACCCAGCACCAGCAATCGCTATCGAAACGATTGAAAAGCACGTTAATTTATCACGTGACAAAGCGATCGAAGTAGAAGCTGCTGGTTTTGCAAAAGCCGCTAAGACGCCACAAGCAGAGAGCTTGGTTGGTCTATTCTTAAACGATCAGCTAGTCAAAAAACTGGCCAAAAAACACAGCAAGCAAGCACACGACATCAGCGAAGCCGCTGTACTAGGCGCTGGTATCATGGGTGGCGGTATCGCTTATCAAGCAGCCAGCAAAGGCTTGCCAATCATCATGAAAGACATCAAGTCTGAGCAATTAGACCTTGGTATGGGCGAAGCGAGCAAACTGCTTGGTAAAATGGTAGAACGCGGCAAGATGACTCCAGCAAAAATGGGTGAAACCTTAAGCCGTATCCGTCCTACTTTGAACTATGGTGATTTTGCTGAGACTGATATCGTTATCGAAGCCGTTGTAGAAAATCCAAACGTGAAGCGTGCGGTACTAAAAGAAGTAGAAGGTCTAGTAAAAGACGACTGCATCCTAGCCTCAAACACCTCGACTATCTCTATTACGTTCCTAGCAGAAGCGCTTGAGCGTCCAGAAAACTTCGTTGGTATGCATTTCTTCAACCCAGTACATCGTATGCCATTGGTAGAAGTTATCCGCGGTGAGAAATCATCTGAAGAAGCCATCGCGACTACTGTTGCCCTTGCTTCTAAAATGGGTAAAGTGCCAGTAGTTGTGAATGACTGCCCAGGTTTCTTGGTAAACCGTGTATTGTTCCCATACTTTGGTGCGTTTGACTTGCTACTGAAGCAAGGTGCTGACTTTGCTCATGTCGATAAAGTTATGGAAAAATTCGGTTGGCCAATGGGCCCTGCATACCTAATCGACGTGGTTGGTCTAGATACTGGTGTACATGGCGCAGCAGTGATGGCTGATGGTTTCCCTGATCGCATGAAGCCTGATTATAAAGGTGCTATCCAGCATCTATATGACAATGAGCGTCTAGGTCAGAAAAACGGCATCGGTTTCTATAAATATGAAATGGACAAGCGCGGCAAGCCAAAGAAAGTTGCTGATGAAGCCACTTACGAGTTGCTAAAAGCCACAACTGACAGTGAAAAGCAAACGTTTGACGATCAAGCAATCATTGATCGCACTATGATTGCCTTCTGCAACGAAACCGTTCGCTGCCTAGAAGATAACATCGTAAGCACACCAAGCGAGGCCGACATGGCGATGATCATGGGCGTAGGTTTCCCTCCATTCCGTGGTGGCCCTTGCCGTTATGTCGACCAAATGGGTCTAGATAACTACTTGGCATTATGTGAAAAATACGCACATCTTGGCAAAGCTTATGAAGCGCCACAAAAGATTCGCGACATGGCAGCCGCAGGCGAGACTTTTTACGCAACAGCGTAATAGTCAGTCATTACTAGGATGAAGTGCAGTACGTTTGCTATTTTGCATGAAAGCAATTGAGACATGAATAGTCTCCAATAGCGAACGTACGATTATAGTTGGTTTAGTTTAATGCTAGTACGAGTAAATCAAGCGCAAATGTACCTACTGTACTTTGAGCGGGGTTAACAAGGTAATAGTCGTAAATTGGACTGACTACACTGACAATAAAAATTGAAAAGGAATATGGTATGACAACTTTAAGTCCAAAAGATGTGGTCATCGTAGATGGCGTACGCTCGGCAATGGGCAAAACCAAAAACGGTATGTTCCGTCATGTACGTGCTGATAGCATGTCAGCGGAACTAGTACGTGCGCTAGTAGAACGTAATGACTTTGATACCAATGATATCGAAGACATTATCTGGGGTTGTGTCAATCAGACGCTAGAGCAAGGCTTGAACATCGGTCGTAACATCGGTTTGCTAGCTGGTATCCCAAAGACTGCTGGTGGCCAAACGGTTAACCGTCTATGTGGTTCTTCTATGCAGGCACTACATACTGCCGCTGCACAAATCATGACCAACCAAGGTGATGTATTCATCATCGGTGGTGTTGAGCACATGGGTCACGTCGGCATGATGCACGGTGTTGATTTGAACCCTGCTGCTTCTAAGCATTATGCAAAAGCGTCAAACATGATGGGCTTGACTGCTGAAATGCTAGGTCGTATGAACAATATCACACGTGAAGAGCAAGACGCGTTTGGTCTTGAGTCACATCGCCGTGCATGGGCTGCAACTACTGAAGGTCGTTTCGACAATGAAATCATCGGTATCGAAGGTCATGATGCTGCTGGTCGTCTGCAACTATGTACGGTTGATGAAGTGATTCGTCCAGATGCAACGATGGAACAAATGCAAAAGCTACGTCCAGCGTTTGATCCAAAAGGCGGTACAGTAACAGCGGCAACCTCATCTGCATTATCTGACGGTGCGTCAGCAATGCTAGTAATGAGCGCACAAAAAGCCAAAGATCTAGGTCTAAAGCCACGTGCTCGTATCCGTAGTATGGCTGTTGCTGGTTGTGACGCTGCTATCATGGGCTATGGTCCTGTACCTGCTACCCAAAAAGCATTGAAGCGTGCTGGCATGAGCATCGATGACATGCAAACCATCGAGCTAAACGAAGCGTTTGCTGCTCAAGGTCTATCAGTATTGAAAGGTCTAAACCTATCTGACAAGCAAGACATCGTCAACATCAATGGTGGCGCGATTGCTCTGGGTCATCCACTAGGGTGTTCAGGCGCTCGTATCACGGTTACCTTGCTAAACGCAATGGAGCAGTCGGATACTGAAATCGGTCTAGCAACGATGTGTATCGGTCTTGGCCAAGGTATTGCTACTATTATTGAGCGTGTTTAGTCTTATTTATATAAACAAGATTATTTGAACACTTAATAAGTAGCTACTCGCTAACGGAAAACCTCTAGTCATAACGGCTAGAGGTTTTTTTATGGGTTAAATTAATAGTTAGCCAGTTAGTAAATCACAGAGTTGAAAAACACAGTATTACGGCGATTAAAAATTATCTCCATTGACGCATTCATGAAACTATGACTAAATAAGAGAAAGATGAACCATGGCACTGTTTATGATAATTCTAAAATAGTTTTTAGTTGCAACTGTCAGCCGTACAAGGAGTGTACTATGTCTACTATGATTAATGATCGCACCTATCGAATCGCTCGTGAGAATACCCAAGCGATGATTGTTGATGTGCAAGAGCGCTTAACGCCGCATATCTATGACCACGAAAATATCGTCAAAAAAACCGTTACCTTGATTAAAGGGCTGCAAGCGCTCAATATTCCAATCATGCTCAATGAACAATATAAAAAAGGCTTGGGCGATACCTTACCAGAGCTGCGCGACGTACTTGAAGGAGATAATGCCAAGAGCTTTGAAAAGGTTACCTTTAGTGCCTGCGATAATAATGATTCATGGCACCATCTAGCGCAGCAGAACCGTAGTACTGTTCTGCTTTTTGGTGCTGAGGCTCATGTCTGTATTATGCAGACGGCACTGGATTTATTGGATAATGGTATGCAGCCTGTCATTATTGGGGATGCGGTGGGTTCTCGTTTTCCTTATGACAAAAAGCAAGCCATTCGCCGTATTCGCCGTGCAGGTGGGGTGATTAGTACTGTCGAATCAATCTTGTTTGAACTGTGCCGTAGCCGCGAAGATCCTGCGTTTAAAACCATTATTAATTTGATTAAGTAGGTGGTTAAGCTTTAGTTGCTTAAAGACTTGGATAAATGTCAATTTAACCATTTATCTTCTAATTTATAATAGATAGCGCTTGGTAAAATAAGCGCTATTTTTTTGATAACGGTAATAGTTTTTTAACCATTGCTAGATATCAAACTAACTATAATACCTTGAGCAATGAAACTTAAAATCGCTAGAACTTATAAGCGTTAAAACCAATAACTAGAGAAAACCAGAGAAAATCAATGTCGCAAGCCAGCTCTATATCACTCACTAACTCCGAATCTACTTCACATATCCAAATCGATGATGTCACTCATTTCTTATTGGAGTTAGATGCGCTCAAACGCGTGAATCGCCGCAGCTATGTGACACAGACCACTCGCAAAGAAAACTCTGCCGAACACTCTTGGCATTTAGCGATGGCCTGTTGGTCGATTGCTGAATTATTTGCGCTAGATGTTAATCATGAAAAATTGCTGAAGATGGCGTTAGTCCATGATTTAGGTGAGATTGATGCGGGCGATACTTTTTTATATGCCGATACGCGTACTGATGCACACGTCGAAGAGCGTGCAGGTATTGCCAGATTGCAACGTGAGCGAGGCAATGGCATTAGTGATTTGAGTGAGGTTTGGGAAGCGCAAGAAACAGGAAGTAGCAAAGAGAGCCAGTTGCTCAGAGTGGTTGATCGCTTATTGCCGTTTTTACTCAATCTAAATACCGATGGTAAAACGTGGATTGAGCTTGGCGTTACGCGCTCGCAAGTGGCGGGTGCTCATGCATTTATCAAAGACAGCTTTCCTCCTATCCATGATTGGCTCTCACATAATATTGAATACGCAACTCAGAAAGGCTGGTTAATTGATGCGTAAATCTACATAAGTAGCAGGCATAAAAAAAGCCCAATTAAGCATTATGATTTACGCTTAATTAGGCTGATGTTTTAATTATTTTTATACAGGCGTGTTATTGAGCGTTCGCCATTCCTAGCAACTGTCCCATTTGCACGACGCCGTTGGCTTGCATACTATCTAGCCAGTCAGCCTTTGCTGCTTTTGGTAATACTACGATAGCCGTTGAGCCTAGATAGAAGCGTCCAAGCTCTTCGCCTGCTACAAACTGCATGTCATGATCAGACTCGAATATGTCGTCAGTACGAGCAATCTTGCCTGTCGCGACGGTTTCGATACCAGCGACAATCATAGCACCAACCATCACAACAGCTGCTTTGCCATACTTGGTATCAAACATACAGACCAGACGTTCATTACGCGCAAACAAGTCTGGCACGTTAGCCGCCGTAGTATTGTTGACCGAAAACAGTGTACCAGGCACATAGCGAGTCTTAGTCAATGTGCCAGTAAATGGCATATGCACACGGTGATAGTTGCTAGGCGCCAAGTAGATAGTCGCAAAACTGCCATCAGCGAAATAACTGCCATCTTCACTATCAGCAAGTAGTTGGCCGACATCATAGTGACGACCTTTTGCCTGTAGTAGTTTGTGGTCTTCGATTTGTCCTAGCTGAGAGATAATACCGTCCGCAGGACTCACGATACCGTTTGCAGTGGCGTCGATAGTACGAGCGTCTTCTTTTAACTCGCGGGTAAAAAAGTCATTAAAACTTTCATAAGCGTTAAGGCTTTGGCGTTCGTACTCGTCTAAGCTGATATTATAAGCTTTGGCAAAGCTACGGATAAAGGTGCGTTTGACATAAGGATGGCGACTGGCGGCCAAACGTCCAGCGACTTTACTGAGCTTTTGCTGCGGCACAAGCTGTTGTAAGGTGGTAAATACATTCATAATAAGGCTACCAAAATAAGGTGTAATGTAATGGGGGCGTGTTGGAAATTCGACCATGGCACTGACAGTGGCTAAAATTGCGCCATACTACGTTGTAGATCTAGATAAGGCATGAGCATTATCGTCGTTTTACGCCTTGTCTGGAACAGTTTTAGCGATCCGCAGTACCTATTTGTGAATATCAAACACGCCCTAATAATAGTTAAGTTAATGACGGTATTTTATCATGGACAGCATATTATTGTATGGCCATAATCTGTTAAGGAATTAGTAAATGAAAGCACTCATACAGCGGGTGAAGCACGCTAGTGTGGTCGTCGATCAGCAGTGTATTGGCGAGATTGAGCATGGGGTATTGGCATATATTGGCTTAGGGCATGAAGACGATTTCGCCGCTGCCCAGCGTATGATTGACAAAATACTGACTTATCGCATTTTTGAAAATGACGATGATCCGGCCAAATTTGGTAAACTGGATAAAAACGTTCAGCAGGTTGCTGGTGGGTTGCTTTTAGTTTCACAATTTACCCTAATGGCAAAAACAGACAAAGGGCGCCGACCAGACTTTGGTGGAGCAATGGTACCTGCTGCGGCGCAAGCGTTATTTGAACAATTGGTCGACTATGCCAAAACTAAGCACCCTAACGTGGCAACTGGTCAGTTTGGTGCGGATATGCAAGTGTCGAGCGTCAATGATGGGCCGCTCAATTTTTTACTAGAAATCTGATTTTAGAGTGTCATCAAGCTGTCATAATTAATCCGTTTAATAGGTAGAGACTGGTGAGTATATATCGCCTTTTTACATGCTAGATTTTGTCCTCTAACACCGAGAATGTCCTATGTATAATGAGCAAATTTTGATTGTTGAAGATGAGCCTGCGATTCGTGAAATGGTTGTCATGACGCTAGAGATGGCTGGGTTTGATAGCTTGCAAGCGGCTGACGTGTCAGAGGCGCATCAGCAAGTGGTCGATCATAGACCGTCACTGATACTGTTAGACTGGATGTTGCCAGGTGACAAGAGCGGTGTGGATTTTTGTCGTATGCTCAAAAACGATGAGCTGCTCTCTGAAATACCAGTCATTATGCTAACGGCAAAAAGTGAAGAAGACAGTAAGGTGCATGGTCTTGATGCAGGGGCAGATGATTACATGACCAAGCCTTTTTCGACTCGTGAGCTGATTTCTAGAATCAAAGCCGTACTACGCCGCAGTAGCGCGATGAGCAGCGACAAACCTATCGAAATTGGACAGTTAAGTCTAGATACCAAGAGTCAGCGCGTGACAGCTGCAGGTAAAATCGTTGATGTTGGGCCCACAGAGTATCGTCTATTGGCATTTTTTATGAGTCACCCTGAGCGCGCCTATACACGAACGCAGCTGCTCGATCAGGTATGGGGCGGCAATGTATATATCGAAGACCGAACCATCGATGTGCATATCAAACGTCTACGTAAATTACTGCGACCTTATGACTGTGATACATTGATACAGACAGTACGCGGGACAGGCTACCGATTTTCTAGCCTGATTGAGCCAAGTTAATCTTGTACAAATAATGCCGCAGCGATATTGAGGCAGCGGATAGTGGTAAGGATAAGAAATGGACAAGATAGCGCCAGCACAACGTGAGCAATCAGCTCTATTAGAGCAAATATCTACTCAAAGTACAGCTGAGCAACTCAAAAAAATCGGCAGTGCACTACGAGCCTTGCGCGATGCAGTGATTTTGCTCAATAATACTGACGGTTTAGAGTGGTGGAATCAGGCAGCACAAGACTTATTGCTGCTACAGCCAGAGGACAAAGGTCAAAATATTTTTGACTTTATTACTGTACCTGAGTTCCGCCAGTACTATGAAGGTACAACGATACCCAACGATGGCGTCCATATAGAATCATGGCGAGATCCTAGTCGCTACTTGAAGTGTGAACTGACTCCTTTCGGTGATGAAAAACTGCTGTTTGTATATGACGTGACCCGCCTGCGGCATTTAGAGCAAATGCGTCAAGATTTTGTGGCGAATGTCTCGCATGAGCTTAGAACACCATTAACTGTGATGATGGGCTATCTGGAAAATTTCTCCGATCAGCCAGATATGCCGCCGCAATGGCGTCGCGGTTTTGAGCTGATGACGCAGCAAACTGCCCGTATGAACAGAATTGTGAACGACTTACTGCTACTGTCTAAGATTGAAATCGAAGAGTCACACGAGCTGCATTACATAGATATGACTAAGCTACTAACCAATATCTACGACGATGCACAGGCCTACAACCAAGCATACAAACACATCATTCATTTGCATATAGATACGTATGATGGGCTGTACGGGTCAGAGATGTACTTAAATAGTGCGCTATCCAATTTGGTAATCAATGCGATCAAATATACGCCAAAGGGTGGCAATATCACTATCAGCTGGACAAGGACGTCTGATGGTTGCCGTTTCGCGGTTGAAGATGATGGGATCGGTATTGCGTCAGAGCATATCGCCCGTTTGACAGAGCGTTTCTATCGTATCGACAAAGGTCGCAGCCGTGCGACAGGTGGTACGGGGTTGGGACTCGCGATTGTAAAACATGTATTACACCAGCACGAAGCGCAATTGCAAATCGATTCAGTAGAAGGGGAAGGGTCGACATTTAGTGTGGTATTTCCCTCAAATTACGTCAGATCTGTCACAGCCAATTAATATGATTTCTAGTCTGTATTAGCGTTGGTTTTTCGGCTTCAGTTTTGTGATTAATGCAAACTTAGCACTACTTCAGCTCGGGGCAACGATATACTTTTCTGTATTCGTTAATCCTTTTGCAAAAGCGGATAAGGGTTGACCGCACTGCCATTAATATAGATACCATAATGTACGTGTGTCGGTGTCCCTTTTGCATTACCGCTATCACCTACATAACCGATTACATCGCCCTGATTGACCCAGTCATTGGGGGAGATGTCAGCATAGTCTTCTAGATGAGCGTAGTAATGTCCTGCGCCACCAGGCCCTACCACCACGACTACGCGCCCACCCAATGTGTTTTCACCAACCTTGCTTACCACGCCTTGTGTGGTTGACTGCACGGGAGTATTACGCGGCGCAAAGATATCGATACCTTCGTGGGAGCGGCCTTGACTACGTGCCGCGCCCCAAGTATCTGTCAGGTTTCGTTCTGGTAGTGGACTGGGCAAGCTATTTTCGGTCGGTAGCTCTTGTTGCAATAGACTCAATTGCTGCCATTTGGCAACCACAAATGATTGCGTTTGTTGACTGATACTGGGTAGCAGTTTATCAAAGACAAATAACAGTGCTAGCAATACGATAGCCTTAATTAAGAGGCTTATTAAACGACTGAAAAAAGAAGGTCTGGGAGGCTGGTTATTTCCATCTGCTAGCATTGATGTCTCATATATATTTGATGTCATTTGAGTTTTTATTATAAGAGCTTCGTCTAACAACATATGTATCGCATTGTTATCTATCGTTTTTACCCCCATAGATATCATTATGGTTAAGGATATAGACAGCAAATATATTTTTATCTACTTAACATTTCTGCTGAGAATAGACAGTTGCTACTGATGGTTAATATTTTATGAATGATGCTTTTAAGCCTGCTGATATTTCTGCCACGCGCGACACAACAGCGCTGGTTATCGATACCGAAACAGATCAGGGCAGTGATCCCAGACCCATTCAAGTTGCTACTATCAATGTAGCAACTGGTTTTGAGTGGATGAAATACTTTAACAGTGGTCGATCTATTTCACCCATTGTCATAAAGGTGCATGGTATTACTGATGATGATGTGGCTGGACTTGAGCGCTTTGAGTTGGAGCAGTTTGAATTGCCAGAATACTTGATTGGCCATAACGTACGTTTTGATTGGCGAGTGATTGGCAGTCCTTCTGCTAAGCTGATTTGTACAGTGAGACTTGCGCGGGCAGCTTTTCCAGAATGGCGTGCTTACGGTCAGTCTAAGTGTATCGAGCAGCTGTTGGGTAAGGGTGAGGCGAGTGCAATGACAATTGCCGCTCATGACGCGCTTGGCGATGCTCGAATGTGCTATCTGCTGTATCAAGCATGCTGTGAGCGTCTAGAGATTGCGCCGACAGATTTTGCAGCGGCACATGCTATCTCTAATAAAGCGACTCCTGTGAGCAAAATGCCGTTTGGTAAGCATAAAGGCAAGCCGATTAAAGACGTGCCCATCAGCTATGTTAAATGGATGATAGGCAATATTCATAACATGCAGCCTTCGCTGTATTCGGCACTGACTAAACGCTTACAACTGGATGAAGCAGAAAACGCGAAAAAGTAATCTAAGTTATTACGTAGCTAATATATAAGAGGCTACGTGACGATAAGATTATGGTTGGTCGTGCAACCATGTCACCGCCATCTGCCATAGCTGCGGCGCTTTGATATTGGTCTTACTGCTAAAATAGCGCATATGACCGATATGATTTAGCCCAAAATCTTCAGGATCTAAGAAACGCTTTTCTACGGGCATTTTTGTAAATACCCTTATCATATCGTCCATGTTTTCACTGTTGGCGATATCGTCATCGCTAAAGCCAAGCCACAGTGCTGGCATACTGAGCTCATCGTAGAAATGCGTGTGTATGCTTTTGCCAAATGCGGTCTTGATATAGCCCGCGCCATTGCACCATTCACGCCATTGACGAGCCACGCCGCGTGGCAGCGGCTCACCCATACCGATTTTGTCTGAAGGTGTATAGCCCAGTGTTAAATTAGTGAATGGAATAAACGCATCCATAAAACCCATGGCTTTGAGCTTATATGGCATGCCCATATTTTTGATACGCCCTGACGAGCAAGCGACATTGAACACTGAGCTAATCGCTTGATAGTTAGGCATCAAGCCGATGAGCTGACCACCTGCGCTATGACCGATAAGATGATAAGAAGCCTCAGGAAACTCATCTTGTAAGGCATCAAGTACGGCAGGCATGTCATGGCGACCCCAACTGATCAAGGAAGCGCTACATTTTGCCAGATCGGTCGATAGTGACTCACCGATTCCTTCATTATCGAAGGTCAGCACCCCAAAGCCGCTTTCTGCTAGGTAGGTCGCAAAGTTATGATAAAAGCGGCGCTTAATACCTGTGGCTGGTGCCATCATGATTGCTTTTTTTGTTGCATCTTTAGGGCGATAGACAGTAGCCGCCAATGCTTGGTTGCGATCAGTCATGATGCTTAATGAGTAAATATCAATATTACTCGCGTCATGCACATTACTTTTATTAGTGAGAGTGCTATTAACCACAGAGCTTGATAGCTCGGCGGTAGGAGAGGCATTGTGATTATCCATGGGTATACCTTAGTATTTTTATTAGTAGATAATGAATATAAAGCTATGATGAACAATAAATGCGCATCTTGAAAGTGTAGTCGTTGCGTAGTGATAAATCGTTGTGACTATGTGGTAGCATTGCTTATGTTAAGATAAATGCTGGCAAGACAGTTGCTCAAATATGACTTCCAAGTTTCGTATAGCTTGGCTGAGTTTGTCTTATGAATCATGTGCATGACAATATAAATGATAGGTGTCGGTATGCAGCCCTCACTAATAACAAGCACTCAATAAAAACTGACAGGTAATTAAGGAAGCTATATGCAAATGAAAATCAACGATGATACTTATGATGTAATCACAAGCAAAGACATTACCAATATTGAAAAAGCAGTCGACAAGTCTGCCCTATCAATGCCGCTCGTGGCTGTGTATTGCGGTTCACGCTTGGGCAATGGTGACGTTTATGAACAGGCAGCACGCGAGCTCGGCAGTGCCTTGGCAAATAATGGCATGGGGCTAGTATATGGTGGCGCTAGTATCGGTCTGATGGGCGCAGTTGCAGATGAAGTAATCAATGGCGGCGCGCAAGCAGTGGGCGTGATTCCAACCTTTATGCTCAAGCACGAAATCGCTCACGAGCAGCTGACTCGGTTGCATTTGACTGACACTATGCACACGCGTAAGACCGTCATGGCAGAGTATGCCGATGCCTTTATCACGCTACCAGGCGGGTTAGGAACATTAGAAGAAATCATGGAAATCGCTACGTGGCGTCAATTGTACCAACACGAAAAGCCAATGATCATTTTGAACATCAATGGTTTTTATGACCGTATGATTGAGCATTTGAAATATACCACTGAGCAAGGTTTTATGAAGCAGGAAGATTTAGATCGTCTAGTGGTGTGTAATACCATCAGCGAAGCGATCGATATGCTACAAACAGTAGTGACCATAGATGATGCTGTGGATACAGAGAAAATGGCAGGCAGTAATAGTTAAGCCGTATCGCTATTCATACACAGCAAATGCTTAAATATCAAAAGCTATTGCAAAAAAGGAGCAGACAACCAAATCTCGGTTATCTGCTCCTTTGTTATATGTATTAACAACCTATCAGCGAAGCACGTCTATTAGGCATCAGCAGGCGTGAGATCGTCCAATGCTACTTCACGAATACTATGATTGACATGAGCCATAGCGATTGGAAATCCACGTTGTTCAGCGAGCTCACGTGCAACCTCATCGACAGCGAGGCTATCGTTATGGACAAGATATGACCATTCATGGGCATAGCGACTACGATTCAGAGGTGTATCGTTCTCTATCAAACCTAGATCTGTCAGCTCATTAACGATTTGATCAGCGGCAATCAAGGTCGAAGATGCTTTGACGTTTTCTGCACGGGCATAGCGTATATTAGAGTATAAACTCACGTCAGCGACTCGCAGCGTATCATCTTGTCCAGGAATCTGCTGCCCACCGTATAGCGCGTTACCAACAGTACGTGCGCTGTTAAATGTCGGTACAAACTCCGCCACATATTCAATCGCTTGCTGACTACGTGCCTGTAGGGGCGCTTTATCCCAACCGTCTTCAATATAATGTACGTATTGCTGTGGTAGTTTGGGCTGCGCACTGTCTTCACTTGATGCGACAAGACCATCATCAAACAAGGTAATAGCTTTACTCATACCGTGAATCTGAAAATATCCATCAGGGTAGGGCGTAAGCTGTGCCATACCTTCTGGCGTACCTCGTTGACCATAGACGATAATCTCTGGTATCTGTCCACCAGCATCGCCCCAATGGGTCACATAAGACGATTTGAACTCAACCATACGCGTGACTTCGACACCGACCATATCGTCAATAATACCCGTACGGAATCCGCAAGCATTGACTAGGTAATCAACTTCGATAGACTCAGGCTGAGAGGCGTGTTCTTGACTATGGATTTGTTGATAGTCGATACGCCATTTGGTGACATGATGGTCAGCATTGGTACAGTTCTCACAATCTACCGGCACGACTTTTTGCACAGCAGTTTCGGTAAATACGTGCGCATTGTCGTACTCTTCAAGTGCAAGCTTGGCAGAAGCGGCTAGACGAAAAATGTTCCAACCATATTCTTGGACAACAATTAACGGAAATTTAACCTTGTTCAAATCCAAGTATCTAGCGACTGGAATCATCCACTCATCAACTGTGCTTGGTACAGCGACTTGCTCACGTTCAGACAGCTCAATCAATTGCTCATGGCTATAAAGCTGATAGTAATCTTCAGGCTCGCCCAATACCTTATTATTAGCATCTTGCTCGATCAGTTCTTGATAAGCATCAGTCAAAATGTCTAAACGCGGTAGTAAATCTTCAGGCAATCCTTCGTCACGTGTCGGTACGGCAAACACAGTAGGACGAACGTCAATAGTGTGCGGATATAAGCGTAAAATATCGATACATTGCTTGAGCAGCGCTACGCAATCTTCGTCAGGTATTTCACGGTACAAATTACCACCTGCATGCAAATGACACATAGGTGGTCCATCAATGAGTGATTTTTTCTTCTCGAATAAGTAGGTCTCTAATCCTAATGCAGCAAGTCGAATCGCAATCGTCGATCCCGCAGTACCACCGCCCAAAATGCCAACGCGCTTTTTAGGTTGAGTGTTTTTTGCCCCATAAGATAACACCCCAGAATGAGCATCACGATTAAAGGATTGAGAGTAATTTTTATCAAAAGACTGAGTCATTGTCGTCGTTGTATCCTTAATAGCATCTGTATTAGGCCGTGCTCGGTATATTTATTCAATGTTCTATATTTCTTGATATGCGTGCGAAGGTAATTAAGTTCAACACACAAATCTAAACTTCAATAGTCACCTTTTCTATTGTTTAGCCATTCTTCATCTCTATAGGATTATTTTACGAAGAACTACAGACAATATGATGGGAAATACGTAAGAAGATGCATGAGTTTTGTCAACGAGTCGCTATATGTGTGAAGTTTTTCAGAGAAACAAGTCTGTCTGAAAATAGAGTAAACGAGAGAGGTGGCAAACTTGTGAAATCGAAAATAAGCTCGTTTTATTGTTTTGTAAAATTCGACCACTTTTGTAAGCGTGTATATTGATTATCAAGATAATATAAAACCATATGCTATATTTATTTTGCTTAACAATAAGCGTAGGTTCTGTTTTGATGACTGTTCAAAATTACAAATATCAGAATTAACAAAAGGGACAGTCGACAAAGTAAACAACCACAAGCTTATCGCTATAAAAAATACGACTAAAATTACAAGGAAGTTATGATGAAAAATATAATGATGTTATCGGCACTAACAGGTGTATTGGCACTAACTGGCTGTACTACTTTAAAAAACGTAGTCGGTAATGATATGTCGGGTACGCATGAAGTACAGGCAACGAGCAATAATACCGCACCAGTCACTAGCAAGAATGGGGTGTTGGTAGATGCTACTAACCATATGACGTTATATACGTTTGATAAAGACTCTATGGACAAGTCAGATTGCGGTGCAGCCTGCCAAGTTGTTTGGCCAATTTTCAAAGCACCCAGTAATGCCAAAGCCTCAGGTCAGTTCGCTGCATTCAAGCGTGAAGATGGCAAATATCAGTGGGCAATGAATGGTAAGCCTTTATACTTCTATGCTAACGATACAAAAGTTGGTGACAAAGACGGTGATGATAAACTTGGCGCTTGGCACGTTATCCCAAGTAAATAACAGGTGTTAGATATAAACTAACTCGAAAACGTTAAGACAAAAAAGCAGCCTGTCCTCAATTATAGAGGCAGGCTGCTTTTTATTTGCTTGGGGTTACTTTTTACTATATTAACAGTAGCGTTCATATATTCTCTAGTATTAGATGCAATCTGTCCTATGTCACCTTTGCTAAAGGCTCAACCTGAATGGTCTCTAACACTTCTTCTTTGCTAGGCTCTTTTCTATATAAAGGAAAAAAGTCTGAGAGCAGATCACTTTCCGTGAACCAGATATCCGCCACCAACTCTGTATATCTCGTTGCATTGACGACGAGTCTATAAGACTTGAATAGTAACTCTTGCGAGCTAAAGCCTTTTTTATACTCATATAAAGAGTCTAAATTGGAACCAACGCCGCCGCCAAGATGTAGCACTTCATAACGGTTCTCTCGTCCCCAATTGCGAGCGACATGAGTAATAAGTTTAGAAGGTTGCAGATGCGTATAGGCGTTCAGCGTGCCGCCAAGGTGGAACTGCATAATGCCAGACTCTTGGCAGAGCGTATATATAGAAGACCCAATCGCTTTATCGTCTTGATAGGCAGTTATCAGCAGTATTTTTTCTTGAAGGTTCTCAAGCAAATTAAAGAAATAATCATCATCAAAGAAGTAATAATCACTGGCCTTGACGTGTCGCATTGTCTCTTTATAAATGTCTGAAAACACCATCGCGTTCTGCCGAGTTAAGAATTCTGTTTTTGTCACGACATCCATTTTTATGGCTTTTTTGATACCGCGGCGATGTCGATTTTGTGTTTCGCTCCAATGCTCTTCTTCAGACTTACTTAAATCAGACATCAAGGTCAGTCCGTGAGTCAGTGCTTTGCCAACTGTGGGTATCCATTCTTTATTAATAATCGGGTGCAACCGCATAAACAAAGACACGCAGCCTCTTTCGCAAAGAAAGGCTCTTATCTCATCTAGTACGACGTCTAACTCAGCATCAGTGAGGGTTTTGTCCATCAACGGACCACCGTAACCATAAGTGGAAGTAGCATCCCAGTGCTCTGAGTCAATGTCTCTAACTATGATGGGTAACAATACTTCCTTGTTTTTATAGTGAGCGATGATTCCTTGAGGTTTGCCCTTGTCGATGACAGCTGAGGCCGCAATCCAACCAGATAAGTGGTATATATCAAAATGATGATTTGATACCTTCTTATCCCACTCAGCATCTATCGCTATGTAATCAACTTGTACTGTATCCACGTTGCTGCTCCCTCAGTGTTGCGTTATATATTCGTAAATCCGTATATACGAATATAACAACAAAGTATGAAGCCTTCAAGTACATAAAAACCTTTTATGTAAAATAATGAATATATGTATGTTTAGAGCATAGAAGAATCTATAGGAAATAAAAAAGCAGCCTGCCTCTATAAATGAGGGCAGGGCTGCTTTTCTTGTTCTTGTCGACAGTTATTAGAGAGCTATAAGCTTACTGTTATTTCTTTTCTACTAGCTCGCCATCGATTTGGATAGGGACGTTGGTAGTGATACCGTCAGCGTAAGCAGTCATACCATAAGCGGCGCGATCAAGTGTACCAGTGGCACGGAAACCAACGACTGGCTCTTTAGTAAGAGGGCTATTAGCGATTTTGTTTAACGTGACATCTAAGGTTAGTGGTTTGGTTTGACCAAGTAAAGTGAAGTCACCGGTTACTTTGGCCTGTTGTGGATTGATGAATTTGACCTGAGTAGATTTGAAAGTCATGTTTGGATACTTTGCAACATTAAAAAACTCATCCGTCTTTAGATGCTTGTCACGGGCGTCCCAATTGGTATCGATACTGTCAGTCGCAATGGTAAAGTTCATGCTGGTTTTATCGGGTGCTTTGATGTCGTAATTCACCATACCTTTGACATCACTAAAATGACCCATGGTGGTCGAGAATCCCATATGACTGACAGAAAATCCGACGCGAGTATGTGAGTCATCTAGCTGCCATTGGGTCGGTAGGGCGGCGCTTGCCATGGTAGTAACTGCTAATGCTGAGCTAATAAATAGTGCTTTGGTGGCCGTGCTTATTTTAGTGTTTATCATTAAATGGTCCTTATTTAATCTAATTAAGTTGTGGGTGATTGAGAAGTAAATTAGTTGCTAGTAGCGATGTTTAAATGGAGTTTGTATCGCGTAGCTGTACCCTTTAAGCATACTATGTACAATTAAGAGCTAAGGTTGTATTTGGTTAGATTATCTACAATAGTATATATCATTGATTAATTTAACTAACTTTATTACTGTACTAAAATCAATCGCCTATCTCAACACTCTCGAGCTTTCAGTGACAACTTATCACATATCTCTATCACAACTGCTCCTTGCGTCTTACGTCAAAAACCGTTAAAATCGCGGTTTAATTTTCCCGCTGGGGAAAGGCTAAGCGAACAGAAGGGTGGTGTTGGGTGCTGGAATAAGCCAGTGACGCAGTTGCCATACTTGTAATGTCCTTAGTGCCTCAGTTACGTATGTCATTATTTGTTTGATACATCATCGATGATGCTGTATTTAGACGTCGTACATACATCGGACCTAGAGAGTATATTATGCGTAAAGATATCCATCCTAATTACCAAGAAGTTTTGTTCCACGACACTAACGCTGACGTGTTCTTTTTGACTCGCTCAACTGCTAAAACTAAAGCGACTCGTGAATACGAAGGTAAAGAATACCCATACTACCCACTTGATATCTCAAGTGCGTCGCATCCATTCTATACTGGTGAGCAACGTAAAACTTCTACTGAAGGTCGTGTTGCAAGCTTCAACAAACGCTTTGGCGCATTTGGTGGCCGTAGCAAGAAAGCTGCAGACGCTGCTGAATAATTTACACTTATGGTGTAAATATATTTCGCTAAGCAATAAAAAACCGCTGATTATTCAGCGGTTTTTTTTGGTTTAATTTTCTATTATCTAAAAATCAGGCTATCAAGTTTTTAGCGCTCAAACTCAGTGGTAGACGAGTCCAATATCTGAATAGAATCTAGTAACTGAATAATAGTCTCTACGATTTGCTGCGCCCAATAGCCGTACATCAGACTGCTAGGATGAAATCCATCACTGGCAAACATCACATTGATATCGATAGCCGAGCCATTTGCATGCTCCTCTAGCATCCGTGTAAAGTCGGTTGCCATATACGTAACACCAGCATGAGCCGCACAGACCTGCTGCAATATCCCATCAAGTGCCGATGCTTTTGCACCCACAAAGTTATTGAGCGGGGCAGGGATTGCAGGCATTTGCGCCATCGGCGGCAAACTTAAAAAAACCAATTCTCGTACGCCAAATTTGCGCTGTGCGATATTGATAATGTCTTCAATTTGCTGTTGCCATTTATGCACAGAGACATTGGACGTTGTATCATTGACCCCTACGCTTAGCAACATCACATCAATAGACTGCTCAGGAGCCGGTAGGACATATAACCTGCGTAGAATATCAAAGCTAGTATGACCTGTTGTCGCTTGCAATGACCAATTGAGTCGAGCAAAGTTTGCTTGAATAGCTTTGTTTTGCTCAAGTATTGGGATGAGCTTACCGACCAACGCTTCTTGTTGCGTTTGGCTACCCACACCTGCTGCTGCCGAATCACCGACGACCATGAGGTTAAATGTCTTAGCGTCTCGCGTTGATACTTCATCTTTCGCTTGAGGCAGCTCAATTACGCCGTGCCTTTCGCCATGTGGTTCAGGCAAGCGAACCGTATCACGCTTGATTTTGCGACCTTGATAGAGGTAGACAGGGGCAAGTAAGACGTCTCTTGCAACCGATGTCAGCTTATTAGTGTCTACCATCCTGCACGTTCCCTGATAGTCGTGAGACTGTCTTCAATTAACAATTTACCATCGACGTAGACATCACGTAATAGATTATCAGTTGGGTCGCTCATCTCATTTTCTTTGACGGTTGTTAGCTGGCCGCTGTCGTCTTTTACCAGTGCCAATCGTCCTTTTTTCGAGCGTTTTGAGCGGCTGGTGACAGGATCTTTATAAATATCCTTCCATGCACCATCTATAGAGATAGCGCTAGATTTCATCGCCCAACTCATGGTGTCGCGGTTGACTTGCTGCAATAGACCACCGCCCATACCAAACGTTACGTTTTCTATGCTAAAGCCCGCTTTGATGACCACATCAATAATTTTACTTAAGCTTTGCGAGCTGATGCCATCACCTTGGATGATGCGTACGTAGTCGGGCAGCACTTTATAGCCCTTGCTGTTTACCGTCGTACCGAACTTCACTGCCAAACGCTCCAACGCTTCACGGACGACTTTGGTAGGTTCGCCGCTGTCTGGTCGAATGACCAAAGTGCCGCCCATATTTTTGACTTCGTCTTTCAAGGCGTCGCCCCAGATATTGTCGATGGCATTCCATAAATCATAACTATCTGAAACGACTGAAAAGGCTTTGTCTTCGCCGCCAAACTGCTCGATCATATTGTGAAAAGCAGCAGTCTCGCCATCACGTCCCCAAGCTGTCATCGTACTGTGCTCGGCTGCTGGAATAGAGAATGCAGGCATATCATCACCCATTTGATACCAGCGACTAGCAGCAATAAGCGCTGTCATCGAGTCAGTACCAGCAAAGTTGACCAAATGCGCTAAGCTACCCAGTGCAACCGTTTCTTGGCTCGATGCCCCACGCGCACCAAAGTCATGCAAGCGAAAAGGTAGGGACTCTGTATTGTCCGCTGATTTTTCTAACGCTTGACGGATAATGTCTTTGCAATAGTGAGAGACACTAGCGACCGTGGATGGATACCAAATCGCACGCAATAATGCTGTTTCGATATAGCTGGGTAGCCAGTAAAACTCAGGATCGGTATTGATTACTTGGCAGACTACATTGGACACTGGCACGATACTGCCTTCGGGCACGGCTTGGATACGCAATGGCAAGTAGCCGTCGTGTTTTTCGATCAAATGCTCCCAGCCAGCACGATTAAAGGTTAGGCCATGTGCTTGAATGACCTTTTCGGCTTCATCGATATCTTGATGAGTGATAGGAGTACTTAGATATTCTTTGATAAAGGCCTGCAAGCCAAAGAACACCACATCGTAATCACCTTTGCGCGCCTCAATGTAGCTTGACAGATACTCACTACCGCTTGGGTATTGCACCCAATGTGAGGTCTTATAGCTGTCGCTATTTAAAATTAAATTGTTTAGATTACTGGTGTACATCACAGAACTCCTCTGCTTTGAATTGCCGCAGCTGTCTTAATAAAAGAACAGTGGCGGCAGTTGATTGCCGTCTATCGGCGTTGGAATCAGGTTATTAGTGAGATATTTAGTGATAGTTGTTATTGATGATAATTTGCTCAAGTCGCTATTAGAAAAAGCTACTAAAAAAGACTACCAAAGAAAGCTACTAGAAAAAATGATTAGCAGCGAACTACAACCCAACCATCTTAGTAATAATTGCATAGTGATCTTCAAACATCATCTTCGCATCGAGCTCAGCTAAGGGTAGCCAAAATGCTTTGGTCGCATCGTCGCCACCTTTTACTTTTGGCAGACCTTTTGGATCGTTTTTGAGCTGAAAATAAAACGCTTGAGTAATGGTGCGACCACGCGCTGAGCGATATGGATCGTCAAAGGTATGCTGGCTATGGCAGGAGCCGCGCAATACTGGCTCGGGCACTTTGAGGCGAGTTTCTTCACGTAGCTCACGGATACAAGCATCAAACAGCGTCTCTTTTGGATTTAGAAATCCACCTGGCAGCGCCCAGAGTCCACGACCTGGCATACTGCGTCGCTCAACCAGTAAGATATGGCCTGACTGTACAATCAATGCATCGGCTGTCATAAAGGTCGGCGGGTATGGTGCGGACTCCCACTGTCTTTTATATTTATCAATAAAGTCTGCTTCTTCATGCAGCTGATGATAGTCGTCAGTTTGTTTAAATGCATCGAGGACGTTGCGCGTAGACTCAGGCGTACGCTCGGGCGTCGGCGTGGCCCCCATCAGATAGCTGTCACGAATAGGCGTGGCTGATAAGTTATGATAATTGGGCACTGACACAGAGTCCCAGTTGGGGAACAATGACAGATAGTAAGATGAGCTGTCTTTTGAATGACCAATCAAGCCAATGTCCGTCAGCAAGTCACCAGTGACAGATTTCACACCTGCCTGCACATACTGTAGCCAGCGGGTGTCATTGTAGAGTGCATCATCTAAGCCAACACAGTGAATGCGTGCGGCTTCTTCTTCAGAGTAGGCACCTTTAATCATTGCGGCACGCTCAGCGACGCTAAACGGATTGCGTAAGCTACGTGGCAAGTTGGCTGAGCCGATCAGCATAATCACTTCGTCTGAGCGTTTTAGTGCCTCATCGATGACGGCTTTGTGCCCAGCATGAAACGGCTGAAAGCGTCCAATAAAGACCAGATAACGATAGTGCTTACTGCTTTTTTGATCTAGGTTTTGCTTATCTGACTGTTGCTCTGATAATTCACTCATAGACGCCAATTTCCTACGACTTATTTTTATTGATTAAAAATTAATGACGCTAATACTGACACAGCCCATGACTTTCTGACAAGTATAAAGATGTTTAGGGGTGTGTCATTATCGAAATCGTCCAAACGACATCTCTGCTTTAACTGGCATGCTTCTCTATCCATGCCGTCACCGTTGGCCAAATCTCGGTGGCTGCGTTACGACTAACCATAATGCGACTGTGCGTATAGTTATCTAAATTGCCATTACTAAGCGAATACTCTCGAAAGATATTGGTTGAATTGTTAAAGCCATCAAAAAACAAACGACAGCCGTGAGTAGGGGATATGAAGTTATCACCTTTTGCGCTAATAGAATAAACGGGAATGGTAATCTGAGCCATATGATGTCGATAGTCGATAAAGTCATCACCAGTACTTTTCTGCTGATTAATGTTTTCGTTCACTTCGTCTGTATTCGTCCTGCCTTTATCAAAATGAGCCTTTTTTAAAAAGCTACTTTTAAAATTTTTACGCAAATTCCAATCGTACCACTGGGTCATCGTATAGTAGCTTTCGTTAAAAGGGCCTACCTTGAACTGCTTAGCGGGTATAAAGCCGACCAATCGAGTAACTATCTTGGCGGTAAGGATTTTTGCGTGGCTGGTCGAGTCTTGCGCCGCCCCAAAAGCTTGGCAGGCAAACATACTGATGCTA
Source organism: Psychrobacter nivimaris (assembly GCF_043419765.1). Lineage (NCBI taxonomy): Bacteria > Pseudomonadati > Pseudomonadota > Gammaproteobacteria > Moraxellales > Moraxellaceae > Psychrobacter > Psychrobacter nivimaris. The sequence goes on from NZ_JBHOFX010000007.1 coordinate 68,655, forward strand.
TTGACCTTATCGATATAGCTTGGGTTTTGGACGAGAAACATGGTCAAGCCAACACCGCCACCACTATGAGTGACGCAATGTATATTATCGAATTTTAATTCTTCAAAGAAATAACGAAAAGTCGCTTCATAGTCGTAAGTGGCGACGGTCTCAAAGTTGAATTTTTCTTTCGGTAGCGAGCTATCACCATGTCCGCGCCATTCCATGATGTAGCAGTGATGACCAAGCCCTGCAAAATATTCGGCGATTTTGAGGCAAGTTTGCTTGTCAGAAAACGTACCATGCGTCAAAAATATGTTTTGCGGTGTGATGTCAGGCAGGCTGTTTTCTGACGTGTTAGCTATCGTATCTTTGTCTGGATTATCGACTACTTTCCAAACGGCAATTTTCTCATCATCCTTAGTATTTACTAGGTGCAACGTCCGTGTCATCATAAAATGATCCTATCCAAAAAATACGTAATCTTTATACAAGCTGATATTTGTACAAGGCGATTAAAAGCTACCATGCTCATAACGCTACTGCGCAAAACCACTCAAATTATCAATACTACGTCAAAACCAGATGACTTGCTCGGACTAGATGTGAACGGTATGGCATATCGAAAACGCTGAGTGCGCTTGATAAATGGTACCGCTGTCTTTATATAGAGAATAACTTGGCAGCCTACACAATCATTCAGCGTGTTTATCTGTCATGGTTTAAATATTGAGTTACTTTGCCATCTGTTAGCATCATTAAAAAAACCAATGACGACCATTTACAATAGCCTCAGTCCAATTCACAGTAGCGTGGTCGGAATTGATGCTTGATTCAGGTATAATGACTGCTATAGACGGATTAAACTTTATACTCATGTCGACCAATGTCATACAATAATAAATACCAATCATTGCCAGTCTGCATGCCCTATATAAATCGTAAACATTTTAAAAATCCAAATTCACGACACAGTAGCCATAATAGATATAGCGTTTGTGTCATAACGCATAGGAAACATTATGAGTGAGCAAAACCAAGCTGATAACCAACGAGACCAAACTGCTGGCTATGAATCAGCCCTAGATACCGAGCAAGTTGAAGCAAAAAGCAACATCACTATCACTGAGTCAGCTCAGGGCTACTTGGCAGATTTGTTGTCTAAGCAAGATACCGATGGTATCGGTGTGCGTATCTTCGTTGAGCATCCTGGTACGCCGCGTGCAGAGTGCTGCATGGCTTATAACCAGCCGGGCGAAGAAGACAGCGCTGACTTACGTTTTACGTATGAAAACTTTTCTGCCTTTATTGAGGCAGCGTCAGTACCTTATCTAGAAGACGCGGTCATTGATTATAATAAAGACCGTTTCGGTGGTCAGCTGACTTTCCGCGCACCAAACTCTAAAGTGCCTAAAGTAGGCGCTGATGCCAGTGTCGAAGAGCGCATCAACTATGTATTGCAGTCAGAGATTAACCCTGGCTTGGCAGCGCATGGCGGTGACGTACAGTTGCTTGAGCTTATTGATGAAGAAGGTATTGGTCTGACCGCTGTATTAAAGTTCGGTGGTGGTTGCCAAGGGTGTTCAGCGGTTGATATGACTCTACGTCAAGGCGTTGAAGTGCAGCTAAAACAGCAAATTCCAGAATTGACCCAAGTGGTTGATGAAACTGACCATACTCGTACAGAGAATGCTTACTACAAATAAAATAAAAAATAGTTAAAAGCAAAGTGGCTGCTATAAAGGTGGCCATTATCTCTATTATAGATATGCCTGTTTGGTTTGCTGCTTATGAATATTTGTCATGAAGAGATGAGTATTTTGCTATTCTTTTAATAAAGAAGCTGAGTTATGATGAACTCAGCTTTTTTTATTGCTATGATTTAGCAGACAGTTTTTTAAGATGACTTTTGAGCGATACGTCGTCAACAAATCATCTTTTATCAAAATAAGGAAATGTACTATGAGTGATGGATCAGCAGACCAGCAGACAGCCCAACCATTAGAAACCCCTCAACGTCTTGAGACCTTAGCTATTCATGCAGGCTATAGTGTAGAGCCAACGACCAAAGCAGTCGCCGTGCCTATTTATCATACCAGTTCATATGCGTTTGATAATACTCAGCATGGTGCAGATCTGTTTGATTTAAAGGTTGCAGGCAATATCTATACTCGTATCATGAATCCGACCAACGCGGTACTAGAAGAGCGTGTGGCTGCGTTAGAAGGCGGCATCGGTGCGCTTGCCGTAGCCTCTGGTATGGCTGCCATTACTTATGCGATTCAGACTATTTGCGAAGCAGGCGACAATATCGTCGCTGTATCAACGCTATATGGCGGTACTTACAATTTATTTGCTCATGCATTGCCGCGTCAAGGTATCGAAGTGCGCTTCTTCGATCATAAAGACCCAGAAGCCATTCGTGACTTGATTGATGACAAGACCAAAATGGTGTTTGCAGAGAGTATCGGTAACCCGCTAGGTAATATCGTCGATATTCAAGCGCTCAGTGATGTCGCTCATGAATACGGCGTACCTGTCGTGATTGATAATACGGTGGCGACGCCTGCGATATGTCGTCCATTTGAGTTCGGTGCAGATATCGTAGTTCACTCATTAACCAAGTATATGAGCGGAACGGGTACTTCAATCGGTGGTGCGATTGTCGATAGTGGCAAGTTTGCTTGGGGTGATTACCCTGAGCGTTTCCCACTGTTGAATACGCCAGATCATAGCTATCATGGGGTAAATTTCGTAAAAGACGTAGGCGCGCCAGCCTTTATTGCCCGTGCCCGCGTTGCGCCACTACGTAACACTGGCGCAGCACTTAGCCCGCTAAATGCCTTTGGTATCTTGCAAGGTATGGAGACGCTAAGTCTGCGTATGGAGCGTCACGTGCAAAACGCACAAGCCGTCGCAGAATATCTGCGTGACCATGATAAAGTTGCTTGGGTGAAATACGCAGGTCTGTCTGACCATCCTGAGCACGAGCTTGCCAAAAAATATATGAAAGGCACGCCTTCTGCTATCTTGACCTTTGGCGTCAAAGGTGGACTAGAAGCTGGTGCGCGCTTTATCGATGCGCTGCAACTGATTACTCGTTTGGTAAACATCGGTGATGCAAAATCATTGGCCTGTCATCCAGCGACGACGACCCATCGTCAGTTAAATGAGCAAGAGCTAGAAAATGCAGGCGTTAGTACGGATATGGTAAGACTGTCGATTGGTATCGAACATATCGAAGACATCAAAGCCGATCTCGCGCAAGCATTAGCTACTGCTTAATACAAAGAGCTTATTAAATTGAGCAAACTGTTTGAACAAGTCTGAATGATATAAAAAAAGCCCATATCGATTTGATATGGGCTTTTTGTTTTGTGTCCAACAGATGTGTTTAACAATTAAGCAGAAAGTACACGCTGCGCGATATCTCGATAATCCTGCGAGGCAAGACGCGGTCCAAACTGCTGAATAACTTGTGCTGATATTTCGCTGGCAAGACGACCGCATTCTGGCAGACTATACTGCTGCGATAGCGCATATAAGAAAGCACCAGCGTAGTTATCGCCTGCGCCATTGGTGTCAATGACATCGGCCACTACTGGCGTTGCAACGTCATGGACTTCAATTTCTGCTTCGTCATTAGGCTGGTGGGCGATGACTGCACCGTTGGCACCATCAGTGACGACGGCAATTTGGCAGTATTCAAGCAGGGCACGCGCTGCTGCTTTGACTTGTTTTTTATCGGTGAATAGCTTGGCTTCTTCGCTATTACAGAATATCACTGCGACTTTGTTGCCGAGCATATTGAGCAAGCCATCTTTGGCAAATTTTACTACCGCAGGGTCAGCAAAGCTCACCGCGATTTTTGCATTATGAATGCCAGCTTGTTGACGTAATTGAGTCATTGCTGGTTGGATGCTCTCAGACATCGCTAGATAGCCTTCGATATATAGCCAATCTGCTTGCGTCAATGCGTCAAAATCAACATTGTCAGCGACAATCTCACTTGAAGTACCAAGATAGGTCTGCATGGTGCGTTCACCATCTTCGGTAACGGCAACCACACATGAGCCGGTCACACCGCCTGCATGGATAGATTTGTCTGAGGTCGCGACACCTGCTTCGTGCAAGTCTCTGAGATAAAACGCCCCTTGATCATCATCACCAACGCGGCAAGCATAAAAAGGCTTACCGCCTAAGCTGGCAAAGGTAAACATAGTATTGGCTGCGGATCCGCCGCCTGCTTGTTTTGATGGCTCAATCTCAGCCAGTTTAAAGTAAGCCAGTAGTTGCTGCTGCTCTTCAATACCAGCCAGCGTCATATTACCTTTGGTCAGCTCGGTCTCTTCTAGTGCCGCATCTGACAGCACATATTCGTGATCCACCAACGCATTACCTATTGCCATTACATCGTACATTGCTTGTCTCTCCTCAATTCATTTATAAATGGTTATCTTTTTATTATTAAAAACTAGTCAGCTTGCAACTCTAGTAGACGCTGATAAAGCGCATTTTTCTTTACACCAGTGATATCAGAGGCCAGTGCGGCTGCTTTTTTGACTGACAAATCCTCTAGCAAACGCTGTAGCAATTTATCATGCGTACTGATATCGTCAGTATCTTTTGCCACACCGACGCCAGCGACGACCACGACTATCTCGCCGCGTTGCTGATTGTCATCTGCTTTGACAAACTCAACCAACTCGCTAAGGGTGCTCTTATGAACCGTTTCAAACGTCTTAGTTAATTCCCGGCAAAAAGTCACCGCGCGGTCTGCACCAAATATCGTTGCCATGTCTTCTAGACTAGATACGATACGATGCGGCGCTTCATAAAAGATTAAAGTTTCGGTACGTGCGATTAGATCGCTCAGCTGTTTTTGACGACCGTGAGTTTTGGCAGGCAAGAACCCAATAAAGCTAAATCGATCAGATGGTAGCCCTGCTACTGACAATGCGCCAATTGCAGCAGAAGCCCCAACGATAGGTGATACGGTCACGCCAGCTTCATGCGCGGCTTGTACCAGTTGATAACCTGGATCGCTGACCAGAGGTGTACCCGCATCACTAATCAAGGCAACCGAATGACCTTGTTCAATCATTTCAATAATTTTAGGCGTTTGAATGGCGCTATTATGCTCGTGATAGGCCCATAGCTTATTGTGACCTTTTTGCTTTGTCGTCGTGTCATCATTTTCAATACTACTTTTGGCAGGACGAGTCTCTGAGTCTTTTGTCTCGTCAGCCTTACTGCCTTTGGTATCGATGCCAAAATGTGACAGTAGTTTACCTGAGGTGCGGGTGTCTTCGCAGGCAATAATGGCGACCTGCTTTAAGACATCAATTGCGTGTGATGTCATGTCGGACATATTACCAATCGGCGTGGCAACGATATAGAGACAAGCTGGCATCGCAGTAGGGGTAGACATGAAAACCTCGGGTCGTTAAAAAGACGTGAAAAAATAATAGTTCGCTAATAGGTACAGTCGTTATCTATAGTTTTTCAGTCAAATAATGAGTGAGGGAACCAATAGATTTTGAGAGTAGAATGCGCAGAAGTGGCTAGTTTAGCATGTTGTGCTATGATAATTCTCAAATGTTAATCAGACCAATCAACCTTATGCCGAACCATAAGCCTTTAATCTTAACCTCACCAAAACAGCGTCAAGGTAGTCGGTTTGAGCAGCAGGCGTGTGAGTATTTACAAGCTCAAGGGTTAAGGTTAGTCGCACAAAATTGGCAACAGCCAAAAGTAGGTGAGTTAGATCTGGTCATGATTGAGACAGGTTCAGCATGGTCAACACTGGTATTTGTTGAAGTTCGCCAGCGCAAGTTCTCGAATTATGGCGATGCAGCACTCAGTGTGACAGCCAGCAAACAGCGTAAAGTTATTAAGACAGCGCAGTCCTTTTTGCAGCAGTATCCTGAGTATGCTCATTATGATTGCCGGTTTGATGTCATTGCTTACAACACGATGAGTAAGTCAAATTCAAGAAATGAGCAGTTAGACCATCAACCAGAATGGATTCAAAATGCTTTTATAGCCAGTGCTTGGTGATAGAGCAAATAAGGTAGATGCTGCCAAATGAAGCATCTAACCATATCTGACAAGTAAGGTTCGTTACTAAAAAGCTAACCGCTGATGGCCAAAATTAAGTAAAGTAGCGGTTATAGTCAAGTTCCTATAAATTAGATACAGTATTAGCCTACAGCTACGTTTAGCTCGTCACTACTAGAGCGTGTTTTCTCCAAAATAAAAACACGGCCTAGATTAAGATTTGTTCAATTTATAAAATTGTCACAACCATGTTCTAAGAGGTAAATAATGACACGGATGCATTTGCGCACTGCTATTTTTGGTTCATCACGCCGTATTACGGCTGGCATTATGATTGCTGCCTGCGTTGTCAGTACAGGTTGTGCCACCAACTATCTGACCAACAGTACAGAAGGGACTTACGGCGTGCCAATGACTGAGCGCACGATTCCGCAGCGTCTGCTCGATCGTAGTATTGAACATACTGCCAAAATCAATGTATACGGGCTAAAAGAAGACCTGCAGCAAACCAGCCGTATGGGTATCGATAGCTTCAATAGCGAAGTACTGCTTACAGGTGAAGTACCAACTGGAACGCTCAAAGCAGAAGTAGAAAAAGTCGTTAGCTCTATGCCAGATGTACGCCGTGTTTATAATGAGATGGAAGTCAGTGCGTCAAAAGGGTATAGCTCAACAGTTCATGATGGTTATATCACTTCAAAACTACTGGCGAAAATAGCCGCTAGCGATGGTGTGAGTGCGTCACAAATTAAAGCCGTTACCAATAATGGTGTGGTCTATATTATGGGCCGTATGACACCCACTCAGCAGAGCCATTTGATTGATATCGCCAATGGCACTGTTGGGGTCACCGAGTTGGTATTGCTGACAACTGTCGTCGACGATAGAGGTGTCAAAATAAATAATGATGACATCATGTATGAGAATAATTTGGCCAATCCTGCAGTAGCGCCAGCTGCCCAAGATACTACTATCAGTACGGCAACGCCTATCGTCATAACGGAAGAAGAGGCCACTACTACGCAGTCGTCTTCAAGCCCTTATATCGACCTTTATCAGAATCAGTAGGCACTCTAGTTCACTAAGCGATAAATGACGTTAATCACAATAAGCCTAAATAGTGATAACAGTAAAGGCACGAGAAATTTTCAGCCAGTGAGTACTATATCAATAGTAAAACGTAGCAGAGTCAGCGCATTAGCCAACGATACTAATATCAAACACATCATTGGCTAATGGATGAACCATTATCGCTGTGAGTCTGTTACTACTGATTGATAAATAAATATAATAGGATACTGGTCATGAAGGATTCACAGGCAAATATACAACCAAATGAAGAAACAAGCGTCATTGGTAATGTAGGAGTACATAACAAGCCTTCTCATAAGAAAACACGAACGTTGAAATTTGGTGGTGCGGCAATATTGGCATTGGGTAGTATCGCGTTAGCCACACAAAACGCACAGGCACTATCACCGTTAGCTATCGTCAATGGCATTACTTCTAGTGGTGGCGTTGGGGTGAGTAAGGATATCTTATACGGTGATCAGCCTTCACAAGACTTAGATATCTATTATCCAAAACCGCTAGCACAAGCAATGAAATCTCAAAGTGCTATTAACACTAGCTATCCTATGGTGGTATTTGTCCATGGTGGTTCATGGGAGAGCGGCAATAAAGAACAATACGCCTTTGTCGGTCAGAGCTTAGCCAAAGCAGGGTATGTCACCGCAGTGATTAATTACCGTAAAGCGCCTGAGCACGTCTATCCTGATTATGTCAAAGATGCAGCTCAGGCAATTGCTTGGAGTATTGAAAATGCGACCAGTCTCCATGCAGATCCGTCACGCCTAGCAGTGATGGGTCATTCTGCTGGCGCGTTTAATGCAGTAGCAGCCGTTGCCAACGAAGACTTTTTGGCGCCTTATGGTATTAAGCCAACAGATATTGCAGCCGTTATCGGAATTGCGGGTCCTTATAGCTATGATTTCCGCAAGTTCAGTAGTGCAACAGCGTTTGGCCCCGATGCCACACCTGATGAGGTGATGCCAGATCGTCAGATTAAAGGTGCGCAGCCGCCGTATCTATTATTAACGGCGGAAAAAGACAAAATTGTACATGTGACGAATACAATCAAAATGACAGAAGCGTTTAAAGAAGCAGGCGTAACCGTTGAAACGGGCGAAATCGAAGGGGCCAGTCACGCAACCAGTATTGGTGCGATGGCACCGCCGCTACGCTGGGTCAATGATGTGCGTGCGCAAGTGTTGACGTACTTGGATAAAACGCTCAAATAGCTTATTACTATGCATATCGATGACTTTTGACTGTTTAATTGATAGCACTGTCTTAATGCTTAAACATACTTGAGTAAGACAGTACTGTAAGATATGCAAACTCTTGTTATAATGTCATCACTTTAAATCTATACCCTATTCTAAACTTTAAGGCAGACCATTCTATGAGCATGAACGCTGACGATTTGATCGCATTTTTACAGACTCACTTCCCAGACGCTTTTATTCAAGCTGCCAACCAAGGTAATAAGTTTGACGTACGCGTGGTCGATGCCAGCTTTGAAGGCAAACGCGCGGTTCAGCGTCAGCAAGCAGTATATGCGTTAGTCAATGATAAGATTGCGAGTGGCGATATTCACGCACTCAATATCCAAGCGCTGACGCCTGCTGAGTGGGACGTTCAATCAAAAGGCTAATCAAATAGCTGTCTATATGACTAGATATTACCGAATCGGCCATATGCATGGTTGAGAGTTATAGTTCTGGTTTTCACAATTTTTTATACTCATCGCTAGGTTGTCACCTTTATGGATCAATTTTTAATCACTGGTAGTAGTCGTATCGCAGGGGAAGTCACCATCTCAGGCGCCAAAAATGCCGCTTTGCCGTTACTCGCAGCTATGATATTGGCTGAGACTCCAACGACACTGCATAACGTGCCGTCACTACAAGACGTGCGAACGTTGATTGAATTGATCGGTGGCATGGGTATCAAAATCCAAAAGCAAGATGATACGGTCACTTGCGATACCAAAAGTATCGATAATTTTTATGCCCCGTATGATTTAGTAAAAACCATGCGCGCGTCAATCTTGGTGCTAGGGCCGTTACTGGCACGTTTTGGCGAAGCTGAAGTCTCATTGCCAGGTGGTTGTGCGATTGGTTCACGCCCTGTTGACCAGCATCTAAAAGCGTTTGAAGCGATGGGTGCCGAAATCAGTGTAGAGAATGGCTATGTAAAAGCCCAAGCGCCAAAAGGTGGCAAGCTATTAGGCTGTAATTTCTCATTTGATATGATTACCGTTGGCGGTACTGAAAACGTCATCATGGCAGCAGCATTGGCTAAAGGCACAACTGTCTTAGGCAACTGTGCGTTAGAGCCAGAAGTGGTAGATTTGGCCAATATGTTGGTTGCAATGGGTGCCAAAATAAGCGGTATCGGTACATCAACGATGACCATCGAAGGGGTAGAGCGTCTACACGGCTGTGAGTACTCAGTAGTCCCTGACCGTATCGAAACAGGCTCATACCTTGCTGGTGCCTTGATGACACGTGGCGATGTATTGACCAAAAAAACATCTGCTCTATTATTGACGCCAGTGCTAGAGAAGTTCGAAGACATGGGTGCAACTATCACGAGCGGTGATGACTGGATTCGTGCGCAAATGAAAGGCCGTCCGAAGGCAGTTGATATCCGTACTCAGCCACATCCTGGTTTCCCAACGGATATGCAAGCTCAGCTAATGGCGATTGCTTGCTTAGCGGACGGTACGAGTACTTTTATTGAAAATATTTTCGAAAACCGCTATATGCATGTACCAGAGCTCAATCGTTTGGGCGCGTCTATTCAGGTTGATGGTCACACTGCGGTAGTACGAGGTGTGGAAAACTTTACTGCAGCCCCAGTCATGGCGACAGATTTACGCGCGTCTATGTCATTGGTAATGGCAGCGGCGACTGCTGAAGGCGAGAGCTTAATTGACCGTATTTACCACATTGACCGTGGTTATGAGCATGTTGAAGACAAGCTGCGTAGCTTAGGCGTGAACATCGAGCGTATTAATACCAACGCTTAATATTGATTGACTCAATATCGACTGTTACCCATATTACGTTATAAATTAAAAATTCCCCTTTCAATAGGGGACTGTACATGGACACGATGTCATTATGACTGAGACAAACAAATCTTTACCAGCCAGCGGTTTATTAAACGAAGTAAACGATGAGTTTTCAGGTCTAACCTTGGCTTTATCAAAAGGCCGCATTCTAGAAGAAACCATGCCACTGCTACGTGCAGCTGGCGTTGATCTTTTAGAAGATCCTGAAGCGTCACGTAAACTTATTTTTCCAACCTCAAATCCAAATGTGCGTGTATTGATTTTGCGTGCCAGTGACGTGCCGACCTATGTTGAACACGGCGCTGCTGACTTTGGGGTGGCAGGTAAAGATGTGCTGCTTGAGCATGGTGCCAATCATGTTTATGAATTGCTCGATTTGCAGATTGCTCAGTGCAAATTGATGACTGCGGGTGTGAAAGATGCACCGCTGCCAAATCGTCGCCTGCGTATCGCGACCAAATATGTCAATGTCGCTCGTGCTTATTTTGCAAGCCAAGGTCAGCAGGTTGATGTCATCAAACTTTACGGTTCGATGGAGCTTGCGCCATTGGTCGGCTTAGGTGATTTGATTGTCGATGTGGTCGATACAGGTAACACGCTACGTGCTAATGGACTTGAAGCACGTGATCATATTTGTGATGTTTCCTCACGTCTGATTGTCAATCAAGTGAGTTATAAGCGCAAATTTGCACTACTAGAACCAATCTTAGATAGCTTTAAAAATAGTATCGCCAATAGCTAATTATCCAGTGCAAGTCATTGGTAATATAAAGCATGGTTATACAAATTTTTAAACCAGTTTAGCAGGCTATGAGTGACGTAGCGTGCTAAACTGGTTTTGTTGTCTTAGCTTGCGAAAACATAAAATCACCGTAAAATTCAGACAAGAAGACATCGAATAAGTCGCAATATTTTGAAAGATAAACCTACTTTACTCAGTTCCAAACCGTTCATTTTTAGCACTACTTTACGCTCAGATATAGGATTAGGTCATGCGCCAGTTAAGTACCCAAGATGCCGATTTTGATAGTCAATTGACACAGTTGCTTGCCTTTGAAACAGTCAATGATGCTGAACTACTACATACCGTCGACGATATCATCGCCCAAGTACGTGCTGATGGTGATAGCGTCGTATTGGCATTGACTCAGCAGTTTGACCAGCATCCAGCAACGTCGATGCAAGAGTTAGAGCTGTCTAAAGAAGCGCTTGCTGAAGCGTTTGCCAATCTTGATAAAAAAGTAAAGATAGCGTTGACCACAGCAGCGACTCGGGTACAGACATTCCATGAGCGCCAAGTACAAGAAACATGGCAGTATGAGGATGAGCTAGGCAACCGATTGGGTCAAAAAGTCACGCCACTTGATCGCGTTGGGATTTATGTACCAGGCGGTCTGGCATCTTATCCTTCTTCGGTGTTGATGAATGCTATTCCTGCTAAGGTGGCTGGCGTCACTGAAGTCATCATGGTCGTACCAGCGCCTAAAGGCGTGCTCAATTCGTTAGTATTGGCAGCGGCTCATCTGGCCCAAGTCGATCGCGTCTTCACTATTGGTGGCGCTCAAGCAGTAGCAGCTTTAGCTTACGGCACTGAGACGATTCCAGCCGTGGACAAAATTACAGGACCAGGCAACAAATATGTCGCAGCAGCCAAACGCGCGGTATTTGGTCAAGTTGGTATCGATATGATTGCTGGACCTTCAGAAGTATTGGTATATGCAGAAGGCGAAGCACAAGATAGAGCAGACTGGCTAGCGATGGATCTATTGTCTCAAGCTGAGCATGATCGTATTGCACAAGCTATCTTTGTGACGACTAGCGAAGAGCAGCTCAACGAAGTAGCACTTGAGATAGAAAAAGCTCTAGCTGAGCTGCCAAAAGCAGATATCGCGCGTGACTCATTGCAGAACCGCGGTGCACTGATTTTGGTAAAAGATCGTAACGAAGGTATGGCGCTTATCAATCGTATTGCTCCTGAGCATTTAGAGTTATCTGTTGATAATCCTGACGCACTATTGAATGATATTCGTCATGCCGGCGCTATCTTTATGGGTCGTCATACGCCTGAAGCTATTGGGGATTACTGTGCAGGGCCGAACCATGTACTGCCAACATCAGGCACTGCGCGCTTTTCTTCGCCGTTAGGTGTTTACGATTTTCAAAAGAAATCATCCATCATTTATTGTAGTGAATCTGGCAGTAAACCTTTGGCTGAGACAGCTGATATTTTAGCGCAGCGTGAGGACTTAGAAGCCCATGCGCGTTCAGCTCGTTATCGTTATCAGTAATTGATTTTGAATTTTTACCTTTTACTTTTGATATTTATTTTTAATAGTCTTTGTGGCTAATAGTAGGATAATTTATGAGTGAGTCAAAGATAGACACCAGACTGTGGTCGTCTAAAGCGCGCAACTTGTCACCTTATATTCCAGGTGAGCAGCCGCAACACGACAATCTATGCAAACTAAATACCAATGAAAACCCATTTCCACCCTCGCCAAAAGTAGGGGAGGCTATTGCCAAAGTTTTGGAACAGCAAGCTGATGAGTTACGTTTGTATCCTGCTCCTGAATCTAATGACCTACGTGCTGCATTGGCACAGTCATACAACCTCGATATCAATCAAGTATTCGTTGGTAATGGTTCAGATGAAGTCTTGGCGTTAGTATTTGCGAGCTTCTTTTTAAAAGAGCGTCCGCTGTTATCACCTGATATTGGTTATAGTTTTTATCCTGTATATGCGCAGACGTTTGGAGTAGAGCTCGTACAGATTCCTCTAGAGGAAGACTTCAGCATTGACCCTGATGCTTATCGTCAGCCTTGTAGCGGTATCATCATCGCTAATCCTAATGCACCAACAGGCTTACTGCTGTCACTTGCTGACATTCGTAAACTTGCGAGTGAGCATTCTAATGCTGTTATTGTGATTGATGAGGCGTATATCGATTTTGCTCAGATAGATGAAAGCAATGCAGATGCTCCAGTCTCGGCGGTGAGCTTAATCAATGAATGTGATAACGTTATCGTGACCCAAACCTTTTCAAAGTCACGCTCGCTTGCTGGATTGCGGGTTGGTATGGCCTTTGGCAATGCATCATTGATTGAAGCACTGACACGGATGAAAAATAGCTTTAACAGCTATCCATTGGATAAGTTGGCTCAGGCTGGAGCAACTGCGAGTGTGTTAGACACTGAGTATTTTGAGCAGACCCGTCAGCAAGTCATTGATTTACGTACGTCGCTAACAGCAGAGTTGACGACATTGGGCTATAAGGTCCTGCCGTCGCATGCCAACTTCGTATTTGCTCGTCCAAAAGATGGCGATGCAAGTGCTGTTGCGATTGCGTTACGCGAGCAGGGGATTATCGTTCGTCATTTTGATAAGCCGCGTATTGCAGAGTACTTGCGTATTACTATCGGTACGGCAGAGCAGAACAACCGTTTGATTGATGCGCTAAAAGCCTTGCAAGTCGATGCTAGCGTTGCTGCTGAATAATATTATATTGATAGCTTAATATAGAATATTGATAGGTGCGTCTCTTTACTCATCACGTAAAACACTATCGATAAGTCTCAAAAAAAGCCTGCTAACGTAACGTTGGCAGGCTTTTTTAATTCTAAATTAGTAATGACATTTCACTTTAGCAGGCTACATATTCTGAGCCAAGACTGATAATAAATTACCTACTTTATCTAAGCATTCTTGGTATTCAGCATCACAATCAGACGCGACCGTAATACCACCACCTGCCCATAGATTAACGTGTCTTTCTTTATTAAGGATATTATTGGACGAAGCATTGGCTTGCAGTGTACGAATCAAAACGTTCCATTGACCACTACCATCAAAGTTCATATAACCCATAGTGCCACAATAAGCACCGCGTGGCGTAGATTCCAGTTCAGCGATGATTTCGACAGCGCGTTTTTTTGGTGTGCCAGTGATAGAACCAGCAGGCAGACTACCAAACAATACAGCTAATGGATGAGTATCAGTTTTTAGCTCAGCGGTAATAGTACTCACCATATGATGCACGTTGCTAAAGCTCTCAATCGCAAATAATTGCGGTACTTTCACACTGCCAATTTTGGCGTATTTACCCAAATCATTACGCAGTAAATCTACAATCATGACATTTTCGGCACGGTCTTTTTCGCTATTGACCAGTTGCTGCTTATACAGTTCATCTTGCTCGTTAGTCGTACCTCGCGGCATGGTTCCCTTGATAGGCTTAGTACGAATAGAGTGTTTGCCAGTGTCTTTTTCTCTAGTGAATGTAAAAAATAACTCAGGTGAGCAGCTTAACAATTCAAAATGATTGCTGTCTGCGTTAAAGCTGTTGCTTCTATTTAGGTAATCACCATCATTGCCCTTAACGCTCACATATCCTGCAAAAGGCGCTTTTGTATTGCGATATAGCGCAGGCAAATAGTCAATAAGCGAAAAGGCTGATTGAACATCGTTATTTTTACACGCTAAACTGCCAGACCATTTCTGTGTCAGATTTATCTGATAGCAGTCGCCTTGCTGTAGATAGTCTTGTGTGCGACTAAATGCTTGTTGATATTCAAGCTTGCTCCATCGCGGACTTAAAACTAGGGAAGTGATACTTGATGAATCTTCGAACTGTGATTGATTGAGATATTTATCAGACAGTTTTCGATCCAGTTCGTCTAGGTAAGAGGTAAGAGTCGTTATAAAATTATCGTTTGTCTTATAAAAGATATTCTCAGAAACGTCAGCATTGGTTAGATGAGTCTTTAACGCCCAACCTGTATCAGCATGTGCCGTAGGTGTTAGATAAATATCATAATGTGCCAACGAAGCACACGGCTGCATTGCCAATTCAATCCTATCGGCAGGACTTAGTTCGAGAGCTGCAATATCATAACCAATAAAACCGATTAGCCCATGATGATAACTGGATTTTGGGCTTTCTTCGTTATTGATATATGAGGTGTCGTGATTAACTTCTTGAGCGTTACTATAAGCGATTAGCTCTTCTTGCCACTCTAGATAGCTCATATAAGATGTCGTGCTAGCATAGCTATTATTATCGCTATTTACATCAGTATCGCGACGCACGCCATTGCCACGGCAACTTTTAATCACCTTATAAATATTGGGTAAGTCACTAGAAGCTTGCTCATCATTGGGATATACAGACCAGCTGAATTTTGGGAGTAAGCCGATTACTGGTCGACCATCGTTATTAAGCCAAACAAGTTGCCAGTTTGCTTTAATATCTTGGTCGAGCAAGTGACGCTGTAGCTGCGGCATCAGCTCTGCAGCAGACAAATCACCAAAACGCCAGCTAGGTTTGCTAGCTGGCGATGGCGCAGAATCTGTCTGCTCAGTTGTATTGTGATTTGATACAAGCATGGGTTAAGCGTCAAACTTTTTGATAATTAGCGTAGCGTTAGTACCACCAAAGCCAAAGCTATTACTCATCAAGGTTTCAAGATTTGCTTCACGCATTTCGGTGACGATATCGAAACCTTCAGCAGCAGGATCTAAGTTATCAACATTGATACTTGGAGCGATAAAGCCGTCCTGTAGCATTAGCAGACAGTAAATCAGCTCTTGTGCACCAACAGCACCCAAGCTATGGCCTGTCATTGATTTGGTTGAGCTGATAGCAGGTACTTTACTGACGTCATTATCAAATACTTTAGCAATCGCTTTAAGCTCAGTAATATCGCCCAGTGGTGTACTAGTACCATGACTATTGATGTAATCAACACTTTCTAGACCCGCTTCGGCCAAGGCTTGTTGCATACAGCGAACAGCACCTTCACCACTTGGCGCAACCATTTCTGCACCATCAGAGCTGGCACCATAGCCAACAATTTCAGCCAAAATATTGGCACCGCGTGCTTGAGCATGTTCCAGACTCTCTACAACCACCATCGCGCCACCAGCAGCAATCACAAAACCGTCACGGTCTTTGTCATAGGCTCTTGAGGCAAGTTTTGGTGTGTCGTTATACTGAGTACTAACTGCGCCCATTGCATCAAACATACAAGACTGCGTCCAATGCTCAGCTTCACTACCACCAGCCAATATCACATCCGCTTTACCCAGTTGGATAAGCTCAGCAGCATGACCGATACAGTGTGTTGAAGTCGCGCAAGCAGAGGCGAGCGAGTAGGAGACGCCTTGGATTTTTAGACCAGTTGCTAAAGCGGCTGATACCGAGCTGCCCATTGTTTTTGGTACGGCCATTGCGCCGACACCGCGTAAACCTTTTTCGCGCATAGCATCGATAGCATTGACGATATTTTCTGTTGATGCGCCGCCCGAGCTTGCCACCACACCCACTCGTGGGTTGTTATTAATAGTATCAAGTGATAGTCCTGAGTGCTCAATCGCATTTAGCGCACTAACATAAGCATAGAGACTGGCGTCACTAAAGAATCGTTTAAGCTTACGATCGATACCACTGGTATCAAGTTCTGATTGATTGATGCTACCGCTCACGTGTGATTTAAACTCGTGTTCAGCATAAGAATCGTTAAATGTAATGCCAGACTGACCTTCTTTGAGGGCAGAGGTGACAGTGTCTAAATCATGTCCGATACAAGAGACAATCCCTGCTCCAGTAATAACTACGCGACGCATATTCTATTCCTTATGAGTAACAATCCTTCAGAATTGCTTTCAATAATCGTTTTTAAATATTGGTACTATTAACCAAATATTGGTTATATCAATCGATGTTAAGTGCCGTCGTACTTTATCGCCATTATATAAATCATAGCAAAATCGATGATCTATAAATGGTAATCTGTAAATAAAGTACAAGTGTACTGTGAATTATGGCACATGATAACGTATCAAGCTTTCGAAATCTTTGCGCAAGTGCAAAATAACGACAAAATAGCGCTTATGACCCAATACTGAGTGAAAAAGTGACAAGTAAGCCTAGCTACTGGCTATGGACGGAATTATACTTTAGATACAAAATTTGTGATTCTAATAACATTGTTCGCACTGACACCAGTTACGATAACTGGCTAAAATAATAGATTCATTATTATTAATAATTAACTATCATATTAAAATACAACTATATTAAAAACCAACTCATCATATTAAGGACATCACGATGGCAAAGCGTAGTACTCTTTCTAAAAGCATCAATATCATTGGCTCTTTTACTCGAAACAACCTAGAGCGCGTAGGGGCTATGATTGACAGCGTAAATGCCAAAACAGGCAAACCGCGTCAATATAAAGCCGTAGACCTAGGCGATGAAGACTACCAACAAGATTTGTTTCGTGAGCAAACATTAAAGGCTACGCAGCAACTTTTAGGACCACGCTTCGCTACTTATGGTAAATATGCCAAAAAAGTCGTGCCGAATAGCTTTTTTCAATCGACAGTTGATGGTGCATTTGCCCAAGTGGCTAACCTCGCTGCCAACTGGAGTCAACTCGACTTACCTAATGAACATCGCTTTGCCAATATTGCTACTTTAGATGACGAAGAGCGTTATGCGCTAGCTACTGATATTGCTAATCAAAACCGCGCGCTTGCAATGATGGGTGGTTTGACAGGTTTAGCAGGTCTACCAGGTCTGCTCGCTGATACATTATGGCTATTACTGGTTTCATTACGTACGGTTTATCAGATTGCTGCTGTATATAATAAGCCGCTGACAGGTAAGCAAGGCGTCAAGATGGCGTACGAACTACTATCAAACGCTGATTTGAGCAAAATGCAAGAAAAACAAGCGCTACTAGCTGGTCTAGGTATCGGTAAAGGTTTGCTCGATAATGCTCAAAGCAACGGATTACATAGTGAACTTAAAAATCTCGGTCTAAAAAATAAAAATGTAAATTTCTATGCTGCGCAAATAGACAAAGTCGCCAGTCAGGTAGGTGTGGATTTAGATCAGATCAACTTATCATGGGTTCGTCGTTTTATTCCTGTCACCGCAGTAGCGATCGGCATGCACTATAACAGCCAATTGATCGACGAAGTTATTGGCGTTGCTCAAGCGACCTTTGCACCAGAGGCAAAACTGGCCAATCGTGCTATTACTGATGACAGTAGCAGTGAGGCTAAAGTAGAAAAAGCTGATACTGATGAGGCGAAAAAAGACACAGAGCGCAAAGAAGAAAGCAGTGATTCAGAAAAAGTTACTGATGAAGAAGAAACTAGTAAAGAAGGAACTAGCAGTAAAAAAGACTCAGACAAGCAAACGTCTGATAAAAAAGCCAAGTAATAGATATATTATTTGCTAGTGGGGTTATAGCTTTATAAGCGCAATGGTATTTATCTTAGTTTGATTGAGCAACACGACTTGAAAATTAGGATAAATACCACCACTTAGTTACTATCAAGTACCATTTCAATGTTAAACATCTTTTCTTAATGATGCTTGAGCTCACTTTGTTTACTTTATTTCTTACGCTATTTTTCGGCGAAAAATCTATAAAGTGATACAATGAGAGGCTGAATGCATATCTATCAAATGTTGTAAAGCGAAACCATTCATAAGTGGTTGAAATAGCAGCAACAACTCTTTATAATACACTGTCCTAAAAATGGGTGCCCCGAAATCTGCAATTATTGTCAGATAGATGGTGCATTGGCCCATTTTTTTGTTTTATACCAAACGGGAGAAGGATGCCTTATGGCAACAACTAACCAATTGATTCGTAAAGGTCGCAAAACCATCAAGGAAAAGTCAAAAGTTCCTGCGTTGGAAGCGTGCCCACAACGTCGCGGTGTATGTACTCGTGTATATACTACCACGCCAAAAAAACCTAACTCTGCCATGCGTAAAGTATGTCGTGTACGTTTGACTTCAGGCTATGAAGTATCAAGCTACATCGGCGGCGAAGGTCATAACCTACAAGAGCACAGTGTTGTTCTAATCCGTGGTGGTCGTGTAAAAGATCTACCAGGTGTACGTTATCACACTGTTCGCGGTGCATTAGATTGCGCAGGCGTTAAAGACCGTAAGCAAGGTCGCTCTAAGTACGGTGCTAAGAAGCCTAAAGTTTAATAACTAAACGTTATTAACTAAGCTTTTTGCACTACCCAATAACTGTGCATGGGTTTGGTGTCAGTAGTAATATCGCTTTTATATAAATATATATCTGTGATTTGCTCTTAAAACATACCACCATGCAGTAAGGCTAACTGATAACTCACTGCTATATCCTAATGATAAGTAGTCGATGTTGTGAATGTTAGACACTCCTGAAGATAAGGAAATTTATTATGCCAAGACGTCGCGTCGTTGCTGCCCGTGAGATCCTACCGGATCCTAAGTTTGGTAGCCAAACTGTTGCAAAATTCATCAACCATGTAATGAGTGATGGTAAAAAATCTACTGCTGAGCGTATCGTTTACGGTGCACTTGAGACAGTAAGTGAGAAGCGTAAAGTTGAAGATCCAGTATCTTTCTTCGAAGAAGTGCTAGAAAATGTACGCCCAATGGTAGAAGTAAAAGCTCGCCGCGTTGGCGGTGCAACCTATCAAGTACCAATGGAAGTACGCCCCTCCCGTCGTACTGCATTGGCTATGCGTTGGTTAGCTGAAGCTGCTGCTAAGCGTTCTGAAAAATCAATGGCTTTGCGTTTAGCTGGCGAATTGAATGATGCTGCTGATGGCAAAGGCGCTGCTATGAAAAAGCGTGACGAAGTTCACCGCATGGCAGATGCTAACAAAGCATTCTCTCATTACCGTTTCTAAGCTACTTTTTAATAGTAGCTTGAGATTAGAGGCTCATGCCATTTAATCTTACATTGTTGTTTATTCTATTGATTGCCGCCATCATCATTCGGTCATATATAAATGTTATTTATTGATGACTGAGGTGGCGGACATCTATCCAGATGTCTCTCTTAACAAATACAGTTTTTGCTGGAGAGCATCCCAAATTTGATGCCGCACTATTCTTAGTATTTGCTCTTTTTTTGTCCGTATTAGGCTCAATAATCAGTAAGTAATATTACGAAGCTGAACGCTTTGTCATAGAGTATGAGGTAGAGACACAATACATTATTATATACACGACTTTTCCTAGGAAAACACTATGGCTCGTAAAACTCCCCTAAAACGCTATCGCAATATTGGTATCTCAGCGCACATCGATGCTGGTAAGACAACCACTACAGAGCGTGTTTTATTCTATACCGGTGTTAGCCACAAAATTGGCGAAGTACATGATGGCGCAGCCACTATGGACTGGATGGAGCAAGAACAAGAGCGTGGTATTACTATTACCTCAGCGGCAACAACTTGTTTTTGGTCAGGTATGGCTAAACAGTTTGACGAACACCGTATCAACATCATCGATACCCCAGGTCACGTTGACTTCACGATCGAAGTTGAACGTTCTATGCGTGTACTTGATGGCGCTTGCATGGTTTACTGTGCAGTAGGCGGCGTTCAGCCACAGTCTGAGACCGTATGGCGTCAGGCGAACAAATATAAAGTACCACGTCTTGCATTTGTAAACAAAATGGATCGTGTTGGTGCTGATTTCTATCGTGTTATCGAACAGATCAAAACTCGTTTGGGTGGTAACCCTGTACCATTGGTTATCCCAATCGGTAAAGAAGATGACTTCGAAGGCGTTGTTGATCTAGTAACCATGAAAGCTATCTATTGGGACGAAGCGTCTCAAGGTATGCAGTATGATGAGCGCGAAATCCCAACTGAACTACAAGAAAAAGCAGCAGAATACCGCGAGCACCTTGTAGAAAGCGCTGCTGAAGCAAACGAAGAGTTGATGAACGAATACCTAGAAAACGGTGAATTGACTGTAGAACAAATTCACGGTGCTATTCGTCAGTTAACTATCGATAACGAAATCATCCCGCTTCTTTGTGGTACTGCCTTTAAGAACAAAGGTGTACAGAAGATGCTAGATGCCGTTATTCAGTATCTACCTGCACCAATCGACGTACCTGCTATTAAAGGTATTCTTGATGACAAAGACGAAAGCGAAGGCAGCCGTGAAGCATCAGATGAAGCACCTTTCTCAGCACTAGCGTTCAAAATTATGAATGACAAATTCGTTGGTAACTTAACCTTCGTACGTGTTTATTCTGGTGTAATGAAGCAGGGTAGCAGTGTTTATAACCCAGTTAAGATGAAGCGCGAGCGTGTTGGCCGTATCGTACAGATGATGGCAAACTCTCAAGAAGAGCTTGCAGAGATTCGTACTGGTGATATCGCAGCTCTAGTCGGCATGAAAGATGTGACTACTGGTGATACGCTATGTGATGAAGACAACGTGATCACTCTTGAGCGTATGGAATTCCCAGATCCAGTTATCTCTCTAGCTGTTGAGCCAAAGACCAAAGCTGACCAAGAAAAAATGTCAATCGCTCTTGGCCGTTTGGCAAAAGAAGATCCATCGTTCCGTGTACACACTGACGAAGAATCTGGTCAGACGATCATCAGTGGTATGGGTGAGCTACATCTAGAGATTCTTGTTGACCGTATGAAGCGTGAATTCAACGTTGAAGCAAACATCGGTGCACCTCAGGTTGCTTATCGTGAGACGATTCGTAACACTGTTGAACAAGAAGGCAAATTCGTACGTCAAACAGGTGGTCGTGGTAAGTTTGGTCACGTTTGGTTACGTCTTGAGCCACTTGATCCAGCTGGCGACACTGAGTATGAATTCGCTGAAGAAGTTGTTGGTGGTACTGTACCAAAAGAATTCCACGGTGCTGTTGACAAGGGTATCCAAGAGCGCATGAAAAACGGCGTACTTGCAGGCTACCCAGTAGTTGGCGTAAAAGCGACCTTGTATGATGGTTCTTATCATGACGTTGACTCTGATGAATTGTCATTTAAGATGGCTGGTTCTATGGCCTTCAGAAAAGGTTTCTTAGCAGCTGATCCAGCGCTACTTGAGCCAGTAATGAAAGTAGAAGTTGAAACACCTGAAGACTACATGGGTGATATCATGGGCGATCTTAACCGTCGTCGTGGTTTGGTACAGGGTATGGAAGATCTACCTGGCGGTACTAAACAGATTCGTGCTGAAGTACCATTAGCGGAAATGTTTGGTTATGCCACTCAAATGCGCTCTATGTCACAAGGCCGTGCAACTTACTCAATGGAATTCCAAAAGTACGCTGAAATTCCAAAATCAGTTGCTGCTGAAATCATCTCTAAGTTCAACTCTAAAGATGATGACGAGTAAATAAAACTTACTGAAAGTGACAATATAGAGTACGTCTGTGTATTGTCACTAAAGAATACGCCAATAACTTGTTAAAAGACTTGTTATTGGCCGCGATTTTCTTATAATATCTGCACATTAGTATGTGCAACCTTTTAACAATTATCTTAATGTGGTCAAAATCGTCTTAATAATCATATTTATATGAGTTAAGTCTTGAACCCCAAAAAAAGAGGAAATACCCATGGCAAAGGCCAAGTTTGAACGTAACAAGCCACACGTCAACGTCGGTACAATCGG
>NZ_JBHOFX010000008.1:0-5702 GCF_043419765.1 Psychrobacter nivimaris
AGAATAGAGAGCTGACGATGACCTACTCTCACATGGGCGAACCACACTACCATTGGCGCTACGATGTTTCACTTCTGAGTTCGGGAAGGGATCAGGTGGGGCCATCGCGCTATTGTCGTCAGCAAAGGGGGTTAGATATGAGTCTGTTGTTTTTATTGTTTGACTATAAATATTTAGTTTATGGTCGATCAACTTGTAACCTAACTGAATCAAGGTTAAAGGTGATATCGAAATATACTTTCTTCGTTATGACCACTACAGTCATACAAGATAGATTAATTAGACTTGTATACAAACCACTTGGGTGTTGTATGGTCAAGCCAAACGAGCAATTAGTACAGGTTAGCTACACGCATCGCTGCGCTTCCACACCCTGCCTATCAACGTCCTAGTCTTGAACGGCTCTTTAGGGAAATCTAATCTTGAGGTGGGCTTCCCGCTTAGATGCTTTCAGCGGTTATCCCATCCGAACGTAGCTACCGGGCAATGCCACTGGCGTGACAACCCGAACACCAGAGGTTCGTCCACTCTGGTCCTCTCGTACTAGGAGCAGATCCTCTCAAATTTCCAACGCCCACGGTAGATAGGGACCGAACTGTCTCACGACGTTCTAAACCCAGCTCGCGTACCTCTTTAAATGGCGAACAGCCATACCCTTAGGACCTGCTTCAGCCCTAGGATGAGATGAGCCGACATCGAGGTGCCAAACACCGCCGTCGATATGAACTCTTGGGCGGTATCAGCCTGTTATCCCCAGAGTACCTTTTATCCGTTGAGCGATGGCCCTTCCATACAGAACCACCGGATCACTAAGACCTACTTTCGTACCTGCTCGACTTGTGGGTCTCGCAGTTAAGCGCGCTTTTGCCTTTATACTCTACGACCGATTTCCGACCGGTCTGAGCGCACCTTCGTACTCCTCCGTTACTCTTTAGGAGGAGACCGCCCCAGTCAAACTACCCACCATACATTGTCCTCGGTATTGTTATACCTGAGTTAGAACCCCAACATGACCAGGGTGGTATTTCAAGATTGGCTCCACCGAGACTAGCGTCTCGGCTTCAAAGCCTCCCACCTATCCTGCACAAGTCAGGTCAAAGTTCAATGTAAAGCTGTAGTAAAGGTTCACGGGGTCTTTCCGTCTAGCCGCGGGTACACAGCATCTTCACTGCGATTTCGATTTCACTGAGTCTCTGCTGGAGACAGCGCTGCCATCATTATGTCATTCGTGCAGGTCGGAACTTACCCGACAAGGAATTTCGCTACCTTAGGACCGTTATAGTTACGGCCGCCGTTTACTGGGGCTTCGATCAAGAGCTTCGCTTACGCTAACCCCATCAATTAACCTTCCAGCACCGGGCAGACATCACACCCTATACGTCCACTTTCGTGTTTGCAGAGTGCTGTGTTTTTAATAAACAGTTGCAGCAGCCTGGTATCTGCGACTGCCAACAGCTCAAGGAGCAAGTCCTATCACCATCAACAGCGTACCTTCTCCCGAAGTTACGGTACCATTTTGCCTAGTTCCTTCAGCAGAGTTCTCTCAAGCGCCTTGGTATTCTCTACCTGATCACCTGTGTCGGTTTAGGGTACGATTCGTTTATAACTATTGCTTAGAAGCTTTTCCTGGAAGCATGGTATTTGCCACTTCGCTGTACAAGTACAGCTTGCTATCAGATCTCGGTATAGAATAGCCCGGATTTACCTAAGCTATAAACCTACATCCTTTCACCTGGACAACCAACGCCAGGCTGACATAACCTTCTCCGTCCCTCCATCGCATTATAAACAAGTATCGGAATATTAACCGATTTCCCATCGACTACGCCTTTCGGCCTCGCCTTAGGGGTCGACTCACCCAGCCCCGATTAACGTTGGACTGGAACCCTTGATCTTCCGGCGTGCGAGCTTTTCACTCGCATTATCGTTACTCACGTCAGCATTCGCTCTTGTGATACCTCCAGCATGCTTTACAACACACCTTCACAGGCTTACACAACGCTCCCCTACCACTTGAAAACAAATTCAAATCCGCAGCTTCGGCTCCTAGTTTGAGCCCCGTTACATCTTCCGCGCGGGCCGACTCGACTAGTGAGCTATTACGCTTTCTTTAAAGGATGGCTGCTTCTAAGCCAACCTCCTAGCTGTCTATGCCTTCCCACCTCGTTTCCCACTTAACTAGGAATTTGGGGCCTTAGCTGGCGGTCTGGGTTGTTTCCCTCTCCACGATGGACGTTAGCACCCACCGTGTGTCTCCCGGATATCACTCATCGGTATTCGGAGTTTGCATCGGTTTGGTAAGTCGGTATGACCCCCTAGCCGAAACAGTGCTCTACCCCCAATGGTGTTCGTCCGAGGCGCTACCTAAATAGCTTTCGGGGAGAACCAGCTATCACCGAGTTTGATTAGCCTTTCACCCCTATCCACAAGTCATCCCCTGGCTTTTCAACGACAGTGGGTTCGGTCCTCCGGTGCCTGTTACGGCACTTTCAACCTGCTCATGGATAGATCACTCGGTTTCGGGTCTATACCCTGCAACTAAACGCCCTATTAAGACTCGGTTTCCCTACGGCTCCCCTAAACGGTTAACCTTGCTACAGAATATAAGTCGCTGACCCATTATACAAAAGGTACGCGGTCACCCAACAAGTGGGCTCCCACTGCTTGTACGCACACGGTTTCAGGTTCTATTTCACTCCCCTCACAGGGGTTCTTTTCGCCTTTCCCTCACGGTACTGGTTCACTATCGGTCAGTCAGGAGTATTTAGCCTTGGAGGATGGTCCCCCCATCTTCAAACAGGATTTCTCGTGCCCCGCTCTACTTAATATGTTAACTCTAATGTTTCGAATACAGGACTATCACCTACTACGGTCAGCTTTCCCACGCTGTTCTTCTACATTAGAATTAATCGGCTTCTCCCCGTTCGCTCGCCGCTACTAGGGGAATCTCAATTGATGTCTATTCCTAAGGGTACTGAGATGTTTCACTTCCCCTCGTTCGCTTCCTAATAAATTAGGATACCTACCTTATGGTAAGTGGGTTTCCCCATTCAGAAATCTCCGGATCACAGGATATTGCCGCCTCCCCGAAGCTTATCGCAGGCTGTCACGTCTTTCATCGCCTCTGACTGCCAAGGCATCCACCATGTGCGCTTCATTACTTGACCATACAACCCCAAGTAGTCTTTCGACTTCTAAGTGTCATACAATCTAATTATGATAACGATATCACCTATGTTTATACGCTTGATTCAGTTCTCTTTACTTTTTTAATAACTCACCCCTGGGATAACAACTGATGTCGTTAAGAGGTGAGTTATTAAGGTTAAGAAGTGCGCGTGAACACGCTCTTCCTAACCCAGACTCATATCTATGTTTTTAAATAGTCTCTATGCTCTCGTCGAGTCACAGATTCTGTATAAAACAGAAAGAAGTAATCTTGTGCAAATCACTTGTTTCTATTTAATACCTATTTATTTATTAGCATCTAAAGCTTACTTAACCGTCTTAGTAGTGGTGGAGCCAAACGGAGTCGAACCGTTGACCTCCTGCGTGCAAGGCAGGCGCTCTACCAACTGAGCTATGGCCCCATTGTAAAATGGTGGGTCTAGGTGGACTTGAACCACCGACCCCCGCGTTATCAACACGGTGCTCTAACCAGCTGAGCTACAGACCCTAATACGTTTGTTAAAAACGTAAGCTTAAACTAAAGAACAACTTGTTGTGAATTCTTGCTGACCGAATGCGTCTATAAGGAGGTGATCCAGCCGCAGGTTCCCCTACGGCTACCTTGTTACGACTTCACCCCAGTCATCAACCACACCGTGGTGAACGCCTCCCCGAAGGTTAAGCTATCCACTTCTGGTGCAATCAACTCCCATGGTGTGACGGGCGGTGTGTACAAGGCCCGGGAACGTATTCACCGCGGCATTCTGATCCGCGATTACTAGCGATTCCTACTTCATGGAGTCGAGTTGCAGACTCCAATCTGGACTACGATAGGCTTTTTGAGATTCGCATCACATCGCTGTGTAGCTGCCCTCTGTACCTACCATTGTAGCACGTGTGTAGCCCTGGTCGTAAGGGCCATGATGACTTGACGTCGTCCCCGCCTTCCTCCAGTTTGTCACTGGCAGTATCCTTAGAGTTCCCGGCTTAACCCGCTGGTAACTAAGGACAAGGGTTGCGCTCGTTGCGGGACTTAACCCAACATCTCACGACACGAGCTGACGACAGCCATGCAGCACCTGTATTCTAATTCCCGAAGGCACTCCCGCATCTCTGCAGGATTCTAGATATGTCAAGACCAGGTAAGGTTCTTCGCGTTGCATCGAATTAAACCACATGCTCCACCGCTTGTGCGGGCCCCCGTCAATTCATTTGAGTTTTAACCTTGCGGCCGTACTCCCCAGGCGGTCTACTTATTGCGTTAGCTGCGTCACTAAGTCCTCAAGGGACCCAACGACTAGTAGACATCGTTTACGGCGTGGACTACCAGGGTATCTAATCCTGTTTGCTACCCACGCTTTCGAGCCTCAGTGTCAGTATGATGCCAGGAAGCTGCCTTCGCCATCGGTATTCCTTCAGATCTCTACGCATTTCACCGCTACACCTGAAATTCTACTTCCCTCTCACCTACTCTAGCCTAACAGTTTCAGATGCAGTTCCCAGGTTAAGCCCGGGGATTTCACATCTGACTTATCAAGCCACCTACGCTCGCTTTACGCCCAGTAATTCCGATTAACGCTTGCACCCTCTGTATTACCGCGGCTGCTGGCACAGAGTTAGCCGGTGCTTATTCTGCAGCTAATGTCATCGTCTCCGGGTATTAACCGAAGAGTCTTCTTCACTGCTTAAAGTGCTTTACAACCAAAAGGCCTTCTTCACACACGCGGCATGGCTGGATCAGGGTTTCCCCCATTGTCCAATATTCCCCACTGCTGCCTCCCGTAGGAGTCCGGGCCGTGTCTCAGTCCCGGTGTGGCTGATCATCCTCTCAGACCAGCTACAGATCGTCGCCATGGTAGGCCTTTACCCCACCATCTAGCTAATCCGACTTAGGCTCATCTAATAGCGAGAGCAGTAAACTGCCCCCTTTCTCCCGTAGGTCGTATGCGGTATTAATACGAGTTTCCCCGTGCTATCCCCCACTACTAGGTAGATTCCTAAGTATTACTCACCCGTCCGCCGCTCGACGCCTGGTAGCAAGCTACCATCGTTTCCGCTCGACTTGCATGTGTTAAGCCTGCCGCCAGCGTTCAATCTGAGCCATGATCAAACTCTTCAGTTTAATCTTGCTATGAAGCTCTTTAAAGAAGCTTCTAAACTTGGCTCATTTAATCTGGCAAAATCGCTAAAAATTATGTTCGTAATGAATTAACTTTGAGTTTTTCTGCTGTCTTAAATGATAATTTTTATAGTTAATAATCTTTTCGAAAAGAAAAGATAGTCAACTTTATTTTTTAGCATTCTGAATCAGCAAAAATCCACACAAGTTGTTCTTTAGTTATGCTTTTAAATAATGTCTGACACTGTCGTCCAGTGCTAGTATTTCAAACTAAATAAGTCTGCCAATGTGGCTTATCCTATTTAGCGAGCTGACCATCATATCATGTTTTAATAGTCTGTCAACTTCTTTTTTTAATTTGTTTCAACAAGTTAACTGGGTTATTAATGTGTAATCTACACACTAGCTACTTCCA
>NZ_JBHOFX010000009.1:0-2220 GCF_043419765.1 Psychrobacter nivimaris
GTAAAGCCAAACTCACCGCCGGTGAGTTTGAATATGTAGCGTGCGACGACGTCGAGCATGGTGGTTAGGACGATGATAATGAGACTCACCCCACCGATAAACTGGCATAATCTAGAGATTAAGACGCTGAGCTTGACTAAAAATGCCATGTGACACCTCCAATTAGGTTAGACCTTACAGGCAGCACTGGCAGCTTTTGCTTTTTCATAGACGCCATCAGCATCTAAACCCAAAGCGTTAACATCACTTAAATATTTTTGGGTTCCTCTTTCAAGTGGCCCTTTCCAATCTGGATCATTTAGCGGATCAGGAATTTCGACAATTTCATCACCCTTATCTTTAGCAGCTTGAATTGCCATCTGGTCATGCTTATCAAATACTTCACCAACTTTACTGGCCAACGCCATTCCTGAGTTTTTATCCAAAACTTGTTTTAGATCGTCAGGTAAATTGTCGTATTTGTCTTTGTTCATCGTGACCATAAGCGCTGAACTATAGAAAGGAATGTTGGTATGATATTTGGTAATCTCATCAATCTTAAATGCTGTTACCGCCTCCCAAGGGAAACTTAAACCATCAACGACACCGCGCTGTAGAGAGGTATACATATCGTTTGCAGGTAGACCTACTGGTGAAGCGCCCGCACTTTCGATAATGTCACCTGCCACAGCTGAAGGACGGCGAATGCGCATACCTTTCATATCTGCAGGCGTACGAATTAACTTATCCGTTGTATGAAGTGCACCAGGTCCGCCACCGTACATAAACAGTAAATGAGTATCTTCGTACTCACTCGCTAAAGTACCGTCATCATATAGGGTCTGTAGCATACAGCCCATTTGGGTTGCTGAGTTTGATAAACCTGGAAGCTCAGTAATCTGAGTCAGAGGAAAGCGGCCATTGGTATAACCATGCGCTTGTGAACCGATATCGATCGTACCTTTGGCAGCAGATTCATAAGTAACATCTGCTTTAGCGAGGCCCGCTGATGGATACAGCTCAACTTTTAAACGGCCGTCAGAATCTGTTTCTATCTGTTTTGCCCAAGGCTCAAAGACTTCTTTACTGATAGATGAGGTTGCAGGCCAAAAATGCGAAAACCGTAGCACGGTAGTTTCTTGAGAAGTGGCTGATGAGCCATCAGTCGTATCAGCAGATTGGTTAGAACAGCCAAGAAGACTAATAGCGGCTAAAGCACCAATTGAAAAAAGAGGAGCTAACTTCATTATCAATTCCTTTTGATAATTATGGGGATAGGAGTAAGATGTTACGAGCAGACAATCCGATTCATCCTAGATTAAATTGTCTACAAGGTTTAGATATATTTTTTACATACCTGTAATAAAAGTACTGTTTAAAATTAGCAGCTATAATGATAGAAGTCAAATCATTTTGAGCAGATTATAAAGGATATATTCATATTATAGATATATTTCTAATACTTAAATTGTTTATATAGGTAATAGTAAAAAGTAAGTAGATTAAAATAATTTCTCATAAAAAAGCTCTCAGCCTGTTATCCAGTTGAGAGCTTTATTGTGTAAATATCTTATAAATTCATAGAAGCTGCTCTAAGCAATTATACAAATCATAATAGTGGTGAAGCGCTACTCTTCCATCTGCCACTTATCATCTACCCATACAGCATCGTTATCATCTAGATGTACATGCCATTCTGCATCAGTTACCACAAGGCGAATCTCAGTCAAACATTGTAGCCAATGCTCTAAGGTATACATAAGATCTTCTACATCCATACTAACAGGTAACTTTGTAGCTCCTGCTAGTATTACTTCTGATTCACTATCATCGTATGCATAGAGATCGAAAGTCTCTGCATCATCTGCATGCTTAAAGTTTTCATTATAGTCATCGACTATTGATGCAACTTTCTCTTGCTCCTGTTGAGTCAAGAGAGTAGAACGTTCAGCAGTATAGTAGAGTGAAACGCCCATAATATGCTCCAAAATGAATGAAAAATAGTAGATTCTAGAAGTGAATAAATAGTATCACATCAAACTAGTTTGTAGGAAATTTTGAATTATTGACCGAAGCATCTAGCGCTAAAGAGTCCAGCACCTAGCACTGGCACCAAACTGCGCACAAAGAAAATCCCCCGACAAGCTAATGTCGGGGGATATTCAGAATAGAGAGCTGACGATGACCTACTCTCACATGGGCGAACCACACTACCATTGGCGCTACGATGTTTCACTTCTG